>NZ_JBHSQE010000009.1:0-403615 GCF_042658165.1 Corynebacterium nasicanis | reverse complement strand
GCACGCGGGTACGGCGCAGCATCTTGCGGTGCTTCTTCTTGGACATGCGCTTGCGGCGCTTCTTGATGACAGAACCCATGGGGTCTCCTCAGATAGTTGAGTGAGTACGTACGTAACCTGCCGACTTCACCTCGAGGTGCACTCTCGACCACGCTGGCTGCGCGGGAAGGTACCGTCGGCACGAATGGGCACCATCATACCGGCGCCCTGCCAGGCGACCAAAAAAGCCTGCGGCGCCGACCACTCGGGGGAGTGATCGGCGCCGCAGGAACGGAGACGGGCCTAACCGACCTCGTAGTACGAGGAATCGAGGTAATCGTTGACCGCCTTCTCGTGTACACGGAAAGAGCGGCCCACGCGTACCGCCGGCAGGTCACCGGAGTGAACCAGCCGGTAGACGGTCATCTTGGAAACGCGCATGATCTCCGCGACCTCCGCGACCGTCAGAAAAGTACCCTTGTCTGCATTAGTCATATTCATTCAACCCTTCAGCATGTGGCGCGCTGCAGGCTTCCCCTCCCGCAGGACGGACACGCACGTGCTTGGAACAGCTTAGCGTGAATTGTGTGACTACTGCGACTTAAGTGCCTCTTTTTTTGTGAGTCCCGTCATGAGGATGCTCCCCCGAGCTCGGCCGAACGGCGCGCGCACGCCTCGGTGGCCCGGAAGAAGGCGCCGCGGATGCCGGATTCCTCGAGTTCCCGCAGGGCGGCCACCGTGGTGCCCGCCGGCGAGGAGACGTTGGCCCGCAGGGTCGCCGGGTCCTGGCCGGACTCGGAGAGCATGATCCCCGCGCCCGCCGCCGAGGTGACGACCAGCTTCTCGGCGACGTCGCGGGTGAGGCCGAGGGAGACGCCGGCGTCGATAAGCGATTCGGCGACGAGGAAGAAATAGGCGGGCGAGGAGCCCGCGAGCGCGGTGACGGCGTCCATGTCGGTCTCCGCGACGGGCAGGACCTCCCCCACCACGGACAGAAGCTCGGTGACCTCGGCCAGCTGTTCCTCGGTGACGAAACGTCCCGTGGCGACGGCGTTCATGCCCCGGCCGACGAGCATCGGCGTGTTCGGCATGACCCGCACGATCGGGGTGCCGGCCACCACGGCGTCCTCCATGGCGGACAGCGGGATGCCCGCGGCCATGGACACGAGGATGGTGGTGACGTCGTTCTCCTCGATCGCCTCGCTGATCTCCCCCAGCACAGCGACGATCTTCTTCGGCTTCACACACAGGAACACCACGTCGGCGTCCTCGGCGGCCAGCCGGTTGTCGGTGCTGTCGCGGACGCCGTAGCGCTCGCGCAGCACCTCGCCACGCTCCGGGCGGCGGCCCGTGACCGTGATCGACTGCGGGTCGACGCCCGCGTTGACAAGACCCGAGATCAGCGCCTCGCCGATCTTGCCGCCTCCGATAACCACAATTTTCGTCATGGTCCCCAGAGTGCCACACAAGGTCAGAGGAGCACGACCGCCAGCGGCCCGAACGTCATGACGATGCCGACCAGCGCCGCCAGGAACATCGACAGCCCATCGTTCGCGGTGCGCAGCGCCTTGACGACGCCGACGATACCCACCGTCACCAGGATCGCCAGGCCCGCCACGATCGGCCGGGACAGGTTCTCCCACAGCATCTCGAAGCCCTTGAACACGACGACACCGAGGACCACCCCGATGAGCGCCATGAGGATGACGCCGGTGATCGAGGTCTTCTCCTCGACGGCAGGCTCCTCGACGGCGATCTCCGGCTCCGGCTCCAGCTCCGGCTCCGCCTCGACCGTCACCTTCTCCAGGACGGCGGTCTCGTCGGTCGCGGGGGTCGGCGCGGCGGGGGTCTCCGGCTCGTCAGGCTTCGGCGCCGGAGCGACCGGAGCCTCCGGCTCGTCGATGGGCACGGAGGAATGCCGCGCCTCGGCCGGCTTCTCCTTGACCGCCGGAATGGACCCGGTGAGTTCGGCGACGGAGATGCCGCCCTCCTCCAGGCTGCGCCGCCGTCGACGACGGGGGGCCTCCTCGCCCGTGTCGCGGTTGGCGCGGGCGAGCAACTCGGCGACCGTCAACTGTTTGTTGTCATCGCTCATGGTCACATCCTTTCCTCAGGGGCGGGATCCAGCCCCTTGTCGATACGACGGAGAATGACTCCCTCGCGCAGTGCCCACGGGCAGATCTCGATGCTCTCCAGACCCAGGGCGCGCATGCTCGCCTCGGCGACGAGGGCGCCGGCGACGATCTGGTGCGAACGGTCCGAGCTGATGCCCTCCAGTTCCGCGCGGTCCGCGGCGGTCATCCGCGAGATGAAGGCGATGAGCTGGCGCAGACCCGGTGCGGTGAGCGTGCGCTTGATGTACGGGCCCTCGGCGCTGGGGGCGGCACCGGTGAGGCGTGCCAGCGTGCGGAAGGTCTTCGACGTGCCCACGGCCAGGCCGGCGGCCCCGTAGGCGCGCATCTGACGGGCCGGTTCGGTGAGTTCGGCGTCGATGTAGTCGCGGAGGAGGTTGATCTTCTTCCGCTCCGGCGGATCGGTGTCGAACCACTGGTGGGTGAGGCGGCCGGCACCCAGGTCGAGGGAGATGGCCACGTCGGGGGTCTCGTCCGACCCTGTCGACAGCTCGAGGGAGCCGCCGCCGATGTCGAGGTTGGTGATGCGTCCGGCGGACCAGCCGTACCAGCGGCGCACCGCCAGGAAGGTCAGCTTCGCCTCGTCCTCGCCGGAGAGGACCTCGAGGCGGACGCCGGTCTCCTTCTCGACGCCGTCGAGGACCTCGGCCGAGTTCGTCGCCGAGCGCACCGCGGAGGTCGCGAACGACATGACCTCGGAGCAGCCCAGCGTCGACGCGAGGTCGGCCGCCTCGGCGACCGCCTTCGTGAGTCGCTTGACTCCCTTGTCGCCGATGGCACCGTCGCCGTCGATAAGTTCGACGAGGCGCAGGCTCGTCTTCCAGTCGCTCATCGGGGTCGGGTGCCCGCCATTGCGGGCATCGACCGCCACCATGTGGACAGTGTTGCTGCCCACGTCCAATACACCTAGTCGCACATGATCAAGGGTAGACGGTCTAACGTGGCCAAGTGTGAATCGACCACCTTCCTCCCCGGTTTTTCTCGGCTTCCCCGACAGCTCCCCCGCCGGTCTGCAGATCCGGGCCGGCGCCGAGGAAGCCCCTGATTTCCCTCGCGAGTGGTACGAGTTCGTCAATCCCGAGGATCCGCTGCACACCTTCCAGATCGACCTGACCTGGGTGGAGTCGCACTACACGTGCCATTTCGGGCAGGACGCGTGCCAGGGGATCGACTTCGCCCAGACCGACATCGGGTGCTGCGTCCACGGCGCCTACCTGGCCGATGAGACCGATCGCGACCAGCTTTACAACGCCGTCCACGACATGCCCGCGAAGTACTGGCAGCACCGCCCTAAGGGGGTGGACGAGTACTTCGCCACCGACGAGGCCGTCGACCTGGAACCGTGGCTGGAGTGGGACGACGATGACGAGGAACCCTCCCTCAAGACGAAGACCCTCGGCGGCGCGTGTATCTTCGCCAACCGCGCGGGGTGGCCGACCGGGACGGGCTGCGCGATCCACCAGTGGGCGGTGGCGGAGGGCCGTGAGTTGACCGTCGAGAAGCCGGAGGTGTGCTGGCAGGTGCCGCTGCGTCGCTACGAGGACTACGAGGAGCGCACCGACGGCGTCGAGATCCTGCGCACCACCATCGGCGAGTACGACCGCCGCGCCTGGGGCAACGGCGGCGAGGACTTCGACTGGTGGTGCTCCAGCGCCAGCGCCTGCCACACGCACCCCGAGCCGCTGTGGAAGTCGATGCGCACCGAGCTCATCGCGCTCATGGGGCAGCCGTCCTACGACATTCTCGCCGCCCACTGCGCCCGCCGGGCCACCGCCGGACTGACCGCGGTGCACCCGGCGTCGAAAAGTTGGAACTCCTAGGCCTCGAACTTGTAACCCAGGCCGCGGACGGTGACCAGGTGCTTCGGCCGGGAGGGCTCCTCCTCGATCTTGGAGCGCAGCCGCTTGACGTGCACGTCGAGGGTCTTGGTGTCGCCGACGTAGTCCGCGCCCCAGATCCGGTCGATGAGCTGCCCGCGGGTGAGCACGCGGCCGGCGTTGCGCAGCAGGTATTCGAGGAGGTCGAATTCCTTGAGCGGCATGGGGACGGGCTCGCCGGCGACGGTGACGGTGTGCCTCTCGACGTCCATGCGTACCCGTCCGCCCTCGAGGATCTGCTCCTCGATCTCCTCCAGGAGCGGCTCGGCGTCGTTACCGCGCCGCAGGACGGCCCGGATGCGGGCGATGAGCTCGCGGGAGGAGTAGGGCTTGGTGACGTAGTCGTCGGCGCCGAGCTCCAGGCCCACCACCTTGTCGATCTCCGAGTCACGCGCCGTGACCATGATGACCGGCACGCTGGAGGTGGTGCGCAGCTGCTTGCACACGTCGGTGCCGGACATGCCCGGGAGCATGAGGTCGAGCAGGACGATGTCGATGTCGTTGCGGTCGAACTCCACGAGTGCGGTGGGACCGTCGCCGGCGATGATCACCTCGAAGCCCTCCTTGCGCAGGAGGAATGCCAAGGGATCCGCGAGTGACTCCTCGTCCTCGACGATGAGGATGGTCGTCGTCATGATGCTTTGTCCTTTCGACGTGTCGCCACCCGGGTCACGGCCTGGCGCAGTGCCCCGGTGGAGCCTGACTCTTCATCCTGCCCCGCCGACATCTCGGGGGAGGGATGATGGATCGGAAGTTCAATGGTGAACGTTGATCCCGTTCCAGGTCGGGACCATACCTTGATGTTACCGCCGTGGTTGGCGACGACATGCTTGACAATCGCCAGCCCCAGCCCGGTGCCGCCCGTCGAGCGGGAGCGCGCCTTGTCGACGCGGAAGAAGCGCTCGAACACCCGCTTCTGGTCTTCCGGGGAAATGCCGATCCCGCGGTCGGTCACCCGGATGAGCACGACGTCCTCGTCGGCCACCTTCTGCGACACCGACACCGGAACGGACTGCGGGGAGTAGTTGATCGCGTTGGAGATGAGGTTCGACACGGCGGTGACCAGCAGCGAGCGGTCCCCCATGACGAGCACCCCGGACTCCGCCCCCTTGGTGAGGGTGATGTCGGCGTTGTCGGCGGCGACCTGGTTGCGTCGAAAAGCTTCCTCGATGACGTCGTCGACGGACACCGGCTCCATCTCCGGCAGGGGCTCGGCGCCCTGCAGCTTCGACAGGGAGATGAGTTCGTTGATCATGCCCGCCATGCGGTGGGCCTCCTTGTGGATGCGCTCGCCGAAGTAGGCGACGTGCTCCGGGTCCTGCGCCTCCTCCATGAGGGCCTCCGCCAGCAGGGCCATGCCGCCGACGGGGGTCTTGAGCTCGTGGGAGACATTGGCCACGAAGTCGCGGCGGGCGGACTCCATGCGGACGTTTTCGCTTTCGTCGGTGCCGTAGACGATGACGAAGCGGTCGTCGATAAGCGTGAGCGGTTTGATGAGGGCGCGTACCGACGACACACGGTTACCGGTGCGCCGGTACGGCATCGTCAGGTCGAGGGTGCGGGCCTCCTTGTCCGCGTACACCTCGCCGGCGACGCGCCACACCTGCTCGTTGACGGTGCGGTCGTGGACGAGGGCCATCTCGTGGGCGCGGGCGTTGGAGAGGATGACCTCCCCACCCCGGTCGAGGACGGTGACCCCCGTCGGCGAACCCTGTATGGCCAGGTGGAGGACCTGGCCCACGGTGGTGACCTGATTGTCCTCCAGGGTGGCGGAGGAACGGTGCCGGATGATCCGGCGGCGGGCCCAGTTCAACGCCGGAAGGGCGACGCCGGTGACGGCGACGCCCAACAGGAACGCGAGAAAGGCTGACACGCCTTACAGGCTACTTGCCGCCCTGCGCGGCCACAGCGGCCGCACCGGCCGCGGCTGCCTCCGGATCGAGGTAGTTGCCGCCCGGGGTGAGAACGGTGCCCTCGGCGTCCAGCTCGTAGACCAGCGGGATACCGGTGGGGATGTTGAGGGCCGCGATGTCCTCGTCGGAGATGCCGTCGAGGTGCTTGACCAGGGCGCGCAGCGAGTTGCCGTGCGCGGCGACGAGGACGGTCTCACCGCGCTTGACGCGGGGCTCGATCTCCTCCTGGTAGTAGGGGATGAAGCGCTTGACCACGTCGAGCAGGCACTCTGTGCGCGGCACGGTGTCCAGGTGGTGGTAGCGCACGTCGTCGGACTGCGAGTACTCGGAGTCGTCGGCCAGCTCCGGCGGCGGGGTGTCGTAGGAACGGCGCCATGCCATGAACTGCTCGTCGCCGTACTTGTCCTTGGTCTCGGCCTTGTTCAGGCCCTGCAGCGCACCGTAGTGACGCTCGTTGAGGCGCCAGTCGCGCACGACGGGGATCCAGTGCCGGTCAGCGGCGTTGAGGGCGATGTTCGCGGTGCGGATGGCACGACGCAGGAGGGAGGTGTAGACGATGTCCGGCAGGTTGCCGGTCTCCTTGAGCATCTCGCCGCCCCGGATGGCCTCGGCGACGCCCTGCTCGGTCAGGTCAACGTCCACCCAGCCGGTGAACTGGTTCGATTTGTTCCACTGGCTCTGGCCGTGGCGAAGAAGAATGAGCTTTCCGTTGGTCATGCCTCCAATATGCCACGATCACGCCGCTCATGTGGGGATATATACCCCCGGCTCACAGCCCTTGGGCGCGGTCCCGACGCGGGGCGCAGTCCGTGGTCTCGATCGCCAGCGCCTCGTTGTACACCGACGCCAACTGCGCGGCCGAGGCCGACCACGAGAAGTTCGCCGCCTGCTGCACCGCCTCCTCCGCCATCCGCAGGCGGGTGTCATCGTCGTCGAGGAGGGACTCCAGGGCGTCGGCCCAGTCGGCGGTGCCGTGGCCGTCGACAAGCAACCCGGTCTCGCCCTCCGCGACGGCGACGGGCAGACCACCCACGCGGGCGGCGACGACCGGGGTGCCGCAGGCCTGGGCCTCCATGGCGACCAGGCCGAAGGACTCGTTGTAGCTGGGGACGGCGACGAGGTCCGCGGCCTGGTAGATGGTGACCAGCTCCTCCGGCGGACGGGGGTCGAGGAAGCGGATGCGGCGGGCGACGCCCAGCTCCCGGGCCAATTCCACGAACTGGCTCTCCGTCGTCGCGGCCCCCGACGCCCCGCCGCAGATGATGACGCGCAGCTTGCGCTCCGGGTTGCGCCGCATCATCTCCGCGGCCGCCCGGATGAGCACCTGCGGGCCCTTGAACAGCTGGAGGCGCCCGACGAAGGCGATGAGCTCGGCGTCGAGTGGAATGCCCAGCAGGCGGCGGGACCGCTCGGTGTTGCGGTCGGTGCCCGGGGTGAACAGCTCGATGTCCGTGCCCGGGGAGACGACGACGATGCGGTCCGGGTCGGCGTCGTAATGTTCGACGAGGTCGTTGGTCTCCTCCGGGGTGTTCACCACGAGGACGTCCGCATTATCGACGAGCTGCTGCTCGCAGATCCGGCGGGCCTCCGACTCCGGGGAGTCCTCGTCGCTGCGGTGCGCGTTCTTCACCGCCGCCAGGGTGTGCGCGGTGTGGACCAGCGGCACCTCCCACAGATCCCGCAGCAGCCAGCCCACCTGCCCGGAGAGCCAGTAGTGGGAATGGATGAGGTCGTAGCTGATGTCGTTGCAGCGGTGGAACTGCACCATCCCGCCGGCGAAGGCCGCCAGCTGGGTGGGCAGGGACTCCTTCTCCAGGCCGTCGTAGGGGCCGGCGACGATGTTGATCACCCGGAGGCCGGCCTCCACCTCGACGACCTCCCCCTGGCTGGGGCGGGTGGCCCGGGTGAAGATGTCCACCTCGACCCCCTGGCGCGCGAGCTGGCGGGCGGTGTTGAGGACGTAGACGTTCATGCCCCCCGCATCCCCGGTCCCGGGCTGCTGCAGCGGCGAGGTGTGCATGGAGATCATGGCGACGCGCATGGCCCCATAGTAGGTGCGGCGTCGGTCCGTATACTAGGGCGCACTTCGTCACACCCCTCAGCAGCGGAAGGCACCCCATGTCGGCATTCGAGACCAAGGCCTGGTTGAAGTACTACCCCGAGTGGACCCCCCACTCCCTCGACTACGACGACACGACCCTGCTCGACGTCTACGACAACAACCTGGCCATCAACGCCGACAAGCCCGCCACCTGGTTCTTCGGTAAGTCGCAGACCTACGGCGAGCTCGACCGCCAGGTCCGCCGCGCCGCCGCCGGCCTCCGCGCCTTCGGTGTCCGCCCGGGCGACAAGGTCGCCATCATCCTGCCGAACTGCCCGCAGCACATCGCCGCCTTCTACGCCGTGCTCAAGCTGGGCGCCACCGTGGTGGAGCACAACCCGCTCTACACCGCCCACGAGCTGGAGGGGCCCTTCGCCGACCACGGCGCCCGGGTGGTCATCGCCTGGGACAAGGCGGCCCCCACCCTGGAGAAGCTGCGCGGCACGACGTCGCTGGAGACGATCATCTCGGTCAACATGATCGAGGCGATGCCGGCGATCAAGCAGCTGGCGCTCAAACTGCCGATCAAGAAGGTCAAGGAGCAGCGCGAGGCCCTGTCCGCCCCGGCCCCCAACACGGTGCCGTGGGAGGCGCTCATCGGCTCGGCCATCGGCGGCGAGGGGGACGACATCGTCTCGGAGCCCGGTGTCACCAAGGACACCATCGCGCTCATCCTCTACACCTCGGGCACGACGGGCACGCCGAAGGGCGCGATGCTCACGCACGGCAGCCTCTTCGCCAACTGCCTGCAGGGCAAGAACTGGGTGCCGGGGCTCGGCGAGCAGCACGAGCGGATGCTCGCAGCGCTGCCCATGTTCCACGCCTACGGCCTCACCATGGTGGGCACGCTGTCCTTCTACATCGGCGGCGAGATGATCCTCCTGCCGGCGCCGCGGATCCCCCTCATCATGGACGTGATGAAGAAGCACACCCCCACCTGGCTGCCGGGCGTGCCCACCCTCTACGAGAAGATCGTCGAGGCCGCCGAGGCCGACAACATCGACATCTCCGGCGTGCGCAACGCCTTCTGCGGGGCGGCGACGCTGCCGGTGTCCACCGTGGAGAAGTGGGAGCGCTTCACCGGCGGCCGCCTCGTCGAGGGCTACGGCCTCACGGAGACGTCGCCCGTCATCGTGGGTAACCCCATGAACGACGACCGCCGCCCCGGCTACGTCGGCATCCCCTTCCCGGACACCGAGGTGCGCATCGCCAACCCGGACAACCTCGACGAGACCCAGCCCGACGGCACCGAGGGCGAGATCCTCGTCCGCGGCCCGCAGGTGTTCCCCGGCTACCTCAACCAGCCCGAGGCCACCGAGAAGAGCTTCCACGGCGACTGGTACCGCACGGGTGACATCGGCGTCATGGAGGAGGACGGCTTCATCCGCCTCGTCGCCCGCATCAAGGAGGTCATCATCACCGGCGGCTTCAACGTCTACCCGGCGGAGGTCGAGGAGGCCATGCGCGATCACCGGGACATCGTCGATCTGGCGGTGGTGGGCCGCCCCCGCGAGGACGGTTCCGAGGATGTCGTCGCCTGCGTCACCCTGCGCGACGGTGCCGCGATGGACCCCGAGGGGCTCAAGGCCTTCGCCCGCGAGCGCCTCACCCGCTACAAGGTCCCGCGCACCTTCTACCACTTCGAGGAGCTGGCCCGCGACCAGATGGGCAAGATCCGGCGTCGCGAGGTGCAGGCGGACCTGCTGCGCCTGCTGGAGAAGTAGAGACTTGCGCCGGGGTATACCCTGGGGGGTATAGTGGGTGCCGTAATATTCACCCACCCCCCGAGGAGCCCCCATGTGCCGCCCCGTCCCCTGCCCCACCTGCCACAAGACCACCTGGAGCGGCTGTGGCCAGCACATCGACCAGGTCAAGGCCACCGTCCCCGACAACCAGTGGTGCGTCTGCCAGGACACCCCCGTCGAGAAGAAGCCGGGCCTCTTCGCCGGACTCTTCGGCCGCTAGACACCCTGCAGTAGCATCCACACAATGAGCACCCAGACCACCGTGATCGTCGGCGGCGTCGCCGGCGGCATGTCCACCGCCGCCCGCCTGCGCCGCCGCGACGAAGACATGAACATCATCGTCCTCGAAGCCTCCGGCCACGTCTCCTTCGCCAACTGCGGACTCCCCTACCACGTCTCCGGCGTCATCCCCGAGCGTCGCTCGCTGCTCCTGCAGACCCCCGCCTCGTTGGCGGCGCGCTTCAACCTCGACGTGCGCGTCAACACGCGCGCGGTCGCCGTCGACAGGGAGAACCGGACCGTCACCACCGACACCGGCGACACCATCACCTACGACCACCTCGTGCTCTCCCCCGGCGCCACCCCGATCATCCCGGAGATCCCCGGCATCGAGCGCGCGCTGCACCTGCGCACCATCGAGGACGTCGACGCGATCGTCGCGGCCCTGAGCGAGGACGTGGCCTCCGTGGCGATCATCGGCGGCGGCTTCATCGGCCTCGAGGTGGCGGAGAACATGCGCCACCGCGGCCTCGCGGTCACCGTCATCGAGCGGGCCCCGCAGATCCTGGCGCCGTTGGATGAGGAGATGGCGGCGATCGTCGAGAAGCGTCTCGTCGACAACGACATCACCGTGCTCACCGACGCCGAGACCGTCTCCGTCGGCGCCGACTCGCTCACGCTTGCCGACGCCCGCGTCGTCCCCGCCGACCTCGTCATCGCCAGCATCGGCGTCCGCCCCGCCAACGAGCTCGCCGTCGCCGCGGGCCTGGCGGTCGGCGAGCGCGGCGGCATCAAGGTCGACGAGCACCAGCGCACCTCCGACCCGCGCATCTTCGCCCTCGGCGACGCCGCCGAGAAGGCCGACCACGTCTCCGGCGAGGACACCCTCGTGCCGCTGGCGCAGACCGCCAACCGCCACGGCCGCCTCGTCGCCGACATCATCACCGGCCGCGACGTCGCACGCACGCCCACGCTGGGCACCGCCATTGTCGGCGTCTTCGGACTCTCCGCCGGATCCGTCGGCTGGAACGAACGCCGCGCCCGCGCCGCGGGCAAGAACCTGCGCGTCATCCACCTCCACCCCGCCAACCACGCCGGCTACTACCCGGGCGCCGAGACCATCCATCTCAAGGTCATCGTCGACGCGGACACCGACCTCATCCTCGGCGCCCAGGCGGTGGGCGGCCAGGGTGTCGACAAGCGTATCGACGTCCTCGCCACCGCCATGCGCGCCGGCCTCACCGCCACCGACCTCGCCGATCTGGAACTGGCCTACGCCCCGCAGTTCGGTTCCGCGAAGGACCCCATCAACATGGTCGGGTTCATCAACGACAACATGGTCGCCGGCGAGCGCACCTTCCAGTGGCACGAACTCGACGAGGCCCTCGCCGACGGCTGGACGCTCGTCGACGTCCGCACCGCCAAGGAGTTCGGCCGCGGCCAGATCCCGGGCGCCGTCAACATCCCGGTCGACGAGCTGCGCGCGCGTATCGACGAGCTCCGCGACCAGAAGGTCCTCGTGCACTGCCAGGTCGGCCTCCGCGGCCACGTGGCGTGCTCCCTGCTGAGCAATCTCGGCGTCGAGGTGGCCAACCTCGACGGCGGATACGTGACGTGGGGTCATGGCCAGTTGTCTCGACAGTAGGATGGGCGACATGCAGCTCACACCCGAAGAAGCCAAGCCGTCCGTCACCCGCCTCAAGCGGGCGAAGGGCCAGCTCGAGGCTGTCATCCGCATGCTCGAGGAGGGCCAGGAGTGCGAGGACGCCGTCATGCAGCTCTCCGCCGTGGCGAAGGCCATTGACCGCGCCGGTTACCTCATCGTCTCCACGGGCATGAAGAAGTGCTTCGCCGAGGAAGGTTCCGAACTCGACGAGAAGAAGCTCGAGAGGATGTTCCTCTCCCTGGCTTAGGCGTTGTTGAGGAGCCCCATGGCGGAGAGTTTCCGGATGGGGTGGATGTTGGCCCGTGGTGGCCCACCATCAGGTGGGTGATGCAACACCCCACCCGGGTGGCGTTCCAGGCGTCCATGGCGGGGAGGGGCGTCCGGGTCATCATCGTTACGCGCGTTATGCACCTTGCAGGCCATCGACATGTTCTTGATGTTGGTCTCCCCACCTTCCTTCCAGGCCTCCAGGTGATGCACCTGGCAGAAATCCGCCGCCGTCGTACAACCCGGCACGGGGCACAGGATCGTCTCCGCAGCCAACAGCATGCGCTGCTTGAAAGTCGCGCTGCGTTGGTCCCGGTAGAGATCCACCGGGCCTTCGACCGGGTCGTAGATCCCGACGAACCCGTGGGTGGCCATCTCATGGGCCACCAGCTCCGCACCGGTGATGGTGGTGCCATCAGTCAGCCCGAAGACCGTGTCATCCCCCTCCCGGCGCAGCACTGTGGCGTAGTCGGGCAGGGCCATGACGACATGCGGGGCCAAGGGCTGGTTGGCGGCCTCCCCAGTGCTGCCCATGATGTGGGAGTAGAGGGCATCGGCCATGGCCTGCTCGTGGCTCAACCCCTTATCCGCGGCCCGCAATGCAGAAGCCGTAGGGGTGAGGTGGGAGAGCATGGCCGAGATTTCGCGTTCCGGGCGGGTCACGGTGAAGGTTCGCATGCCGTGGCCGTCGGTGTTCTTGCCACCCCGCAACGCGCGTTTCCCGTAGGCCTTCGCTGCGGCATCCTTCACCGTGCGGTTGAGATCGCGGACCTTCGTGGCTGCGGCCCGGTCGATCTCCGCGACGGTGCCGCGCAAACCACACAGCTGCACGCGCAGTTCCTCCACCGACACCGAGGCACCGCGGAGCAGGGAGCGGAGGTGTTTTTCGATGACGATCACCGCATCCAACGACAACTCCGCTGCCGCCACCCGCGCTGCCTGCTGGAGTTTCTTGTACCTGGTGGCCCCGTAGTAGGTGGCCGCCAGCTTCTCCCACAACAACGCATCGCGAACCCCGAGGGCATCAAGCTGCGCGCGGGTGACCGCCTGGGAGGAAAGGTCCTCCAGGACGGTCATTGCCCGCAGGGCTGCCAGCGCGTCGAGGGTGTTCATGCCCCGGACACTAAACCGGAAACACGCAGCCGTCGAGAAGCACGCAACGCGGCCTGTGGATAACTACCCGTTATCCACAGAAACGCCCTTTCCGGTCACACTACCGGTTGACAAACTCAGTCAATGGACACCCCGACCCACACCGGCTCCGGCACGAGATCCACGCCGAAGGCCGAGCGCACGCCGTCGCGGACCTCGCGGGCCAGGGCGACGAGGTCAGCGGTGGTAGCGGCACCCCGGTTGGTCAGTGCCAGGGTGTGTTTGGTGGACAGGCGCACCGGCGCGCCCTCCCCCGGATGACCCTTGGCGAAGCCTGCCCGCTCGATGAGCCAGGCGGCGGAGAGCTTCTGGCCGCCCGGGGCGTCGAAACGCGGCATGCGGTCGGCGTCGGCGTCCCCGCGGGACGCCCGCACCGCCTCCTGCACCGAGTCGGCCACGTCCACCGGCACCACGGGGTTGGTGAAGAAGGAACCGGCCGACCAGGTGTCATGGTCCGATTCCACGACGACCATGCCCTTGCCGTGGCGCAGTTCGAGGACGGCTTCGCGGACGGCGGCCACGGGCCAGCGCTCGGCACCCCCGAGGCGGCGGGCCAGCTCCCCGAAGCGCAGGGGCGCGGACAACCCGTCCACGTTCAACTGCAGTTCGATCGCCAGCACCACGCCGCGGGAGGTGAACTTGAGGTTGGAGTAGCGGTAGGCCAGCTCGAGATCTGCGGCCGGCACCCAGGCGACCTCCCCGGTCGCGCGGTCGAGCAGCTGCACCCGCACGAGGACGTCGGCGATCTCCGCGCCGTAGGCCCCGACGTTCTGCACGGGGGTGGCCCCGGCGGAACCGGGGATGCCCGAGAGGCACTCGATGCCCCCGAGGCCGGCCGCCACGCTGGCCGCCACGACGTCGTCCCACACGGCACCGGCTCCGGCCACCACGCGCCCCGTCGACACGTCGACCGTCAAGGAGTCATCGGCCAGCAGCACCACGACCAGGTCAAGGTCCCCGTCGGCGACGACGAGGTTGGAGCCCCCGGCGACGACGAGGAGGGGGATCGCGTGGGCGTCGAGAAGCGTGACCACCTCGGCCACCGCCCCGGCGGTGGCGCACCGCACGACCATCGACGGCCGGCCGCCGAGGTGCAGGGTGGTCAGATCGGCGAAGGTCAGACGCTCATCGAGGGTCACGTCTGCCAGCTCGCTGAGACGTGACTGAATGTCCGGGGTCAGAGATGTGTCGCTCACGTTCTTAACGGTAGTCTGTTAGCTATGGCAACCCGCAGTGAGAACACCGTAACCATCAATCAGCCGGTCGAGAAGGTCCACGCCGCGCTGACGAACCCCGACTACTGGGCGTTCATCGCACAGACCCTCTCCCCCGAGCCGGGCGAGGTCAATGAGTTCGAGCAGACCGAGGGCGGCGCCATCGCCACCCTCTTCGAGGTCCTGCCGCTGGACATCCTCCCGGAGGCCGTCCGCGCGATGATCTCCCAGGCGCTGAAGGTCAAGCGTGTCGTCACCGTCGGCCCGCTGGTCGACAACGCCGCCGCCGTCACCTACGTCGCCGACGTCAAGGGCACCCCGGTCGACTTCTCCGGCGACATCAACGTCTCCGGCGATGACGCCACCACCACCCTCACCTACGCCAACGACGTCTCGGTGAAGATCCCCTTCATGGGCCCGGCCATCGAGCCCAAGGTCGCCGAGGCTCTCGGGGACCTGTTCGCCACCGAGGGTGAACTGACCAACCGTTGGATCGGCGAGAACGCCTAGGCGTTCCGCGTTTCCCACTGCTCCACCCATGGCCGATCACGCCCATAATCTCCGCGCGGAGGCGGGCCGTGGTCGGCCTTTCGGGGTGATCACCCGCGGCACCACCGGATTCAACCGCCTGCGTCGCTCCGACCGGTGGGCGGTGCATCATCCGCGCATCCGGGCGCTGCTTCTCGACGCCCCCTCCCCCCTCGCCGTCGACGTCGGCTACGGCGCCTCCCACGCCACCACCGTCGAATGGGCGACCCGCCTGCGCACGGTGCGCCCGGACCTTTCGGTCGTGGGCCTGGAGATCGACCCGGAGCGCATTCTGCCCCCGCGGGCGGGCGTGCGCTTCGAGCTCGGGGGTTTCGAGCTCGCCGGCTACCGGCCCCACCTCGTGCGAGCCTTCAACGTGCTGCGCCAATACGACGTCGACCAGGTGGAGGACGCCTGGCGTTCCGTGCTGGAGCGGCTGGCCCCGGGCGGATTGTTCATCGAGGGCACCTGCGACGAGCTGGGCCGCCGCGCCGCGTGGCTGCTGCTTGACCGCACCGGACCGCGGACGTTGACGCTGGCGTGGGACCCGTGGGACGTCGAGAAGCCCTCGGACGTGGCGGAGCGCCTGCCGAAGATCCTCATCCACCGCAACGTGCCGGGCGAGCCGATCCACGCGCTGCTCGCCGCCGCGGACAGCGCCTGGGAGCGGGCGGCCGGGTGGGAGCCCTTCGGCCCGCGGGTGCGGTGGCGCCAGGCCCGGCAGATGCTCATCGACGAAGGGTGGCCCCTCACCCCCGTCCGCCGCACGTTGCGTGACAACCTGCTGACGATCCCCTGGGCTGCGGTTGCCCCCACCCCCTAGGCTGCGCCACACTGTCTGTCATGGCAAAAATGTGGAAGTTCCTCGTCGGCGTCCTCGTCGCACTGCTCATCGTCCTGCTGGTGGCGGAGTTCGGGTTGCGCTGGTTCATCGGCTCGGAACTGCGCGCGAGTTTCCGCGAGCAGGCCGCCGCCGACGGCGTGACGATGGAACAGGACCCGACCATCTCCTTCGGACCCACCCCGCTGGTGTTCTCCGCGGTGAGCCGCACGGTGCCGAACGTCGAGGTCACCACCCCCTCCACCCTGCAGGTCACCGGCCAGGAGATCCTCGGCCAGCCGGGGGTGCACGTCACGCTCACGGACCTGGACATCTCGGACACGAGTGACCCGGTGGCCGCCCACATGGTCACCGTCACGGAGCTGCCCAGCGAGTTCCTCCTGGCCACGGTCCAGAAGGCCATGCGCGAGGAGGGTGCCGACGGCGGCCTCGTCCAGGTCTCCGACCTCACCGCCTCCCCCGACGCAGGCACCCTCGACGTCGAATTCAACGGCGGGATGGCCACCCTCAATCTCATCCCCCACCCCGTCGACGGGGTGCTCACCTTCGAGGCGGCCGGCGGCTCCCTCTTCGGTTTCGCCCTGCCCGCGCAGGTCACCGCCCTGATCACCCAGGGGCTCCAGCAGGGGCTGCAGGAGCAGGCGGGTGATCTGCGCATCGACACCTTCGAGGTCATCGACGGCGGCGCCCGCCTGCAGCTCAGCGGCGACAATGTCGCCCTCAGTCAGGTGGCGGACACACAGCTGCCGCGTCGCTGACCGCGACCCGGTCCGCGCCCTGTTCCAGGGCCGCGATGACCTCATCGAGGGAATCGGCCCGGAGGGTGTGCGGCAGGTCCCCGCTTATCGACGCCCCCACCATCCGCTCCGCCCCCGCCAGCGCGGCCATCTCCGCCAGGGCGGGGGAGGCATCCGGGTGCCGGTACACCGCCAGGGTGACCGGGGGAGGAACGGCCTCCCGCACGGCGACGATCTCGGCGAGCAGGGCGTTCGGGTCAGTGACGTGGGGGTCGGTGGCCAGCCAGATCTCCGTCGCCCCCTGCGCGACCGCCAGTCGCGCCTCCGCCGCCTTCACCAGCGTGTGGTGGCGCCCGGTGGGCCAGCCCACGACCGCCGCCACCGTCAGGCCGGCCGTGTCCCCCGCCGATGGCAGGGTGGAGGGGGCGAGCACCACACCCCGCAGGCCCGCGGAGCGGGCCCGGTCGACGCCGTCCCGGACCACCGGGGCGTCGATAAGCATGAGAAAAGCGTGGCCCGCAAGCCACGCTGCATCACTGCTCACCAGCCGTAATTGCCGTTGACGATGGACTTGAGGTGCGGACGCACATCGAACCAGTAGACGCCGATGGCCACGATGCCGGCCCAGGAGAGGAACGGCACCCGGGTGACCACCACGAAGGCGGAGCCGATGAGGATGGCCACCCAGATCCACTTCGACTGCCGGTCACCGGCCGCATAAGCATCATCGCGGGTCAGCAGAGCAAACACAGCACCCACGACGCCGCAGAGGGCGATGAGGCTGAACAGTGCGAACTCGAAATACGTGAAACCGTCGAGGATGCTCATGGCGGAGGTGGAGTGTCCTTACTTCGTCGGGGGCACGTCGTCCGTGTGGACGACCTCGCCGTCAATCATATGCGGCACCGGACCGTCCTCGGGGGTCGGGGCCGGGGCCGGGGCGTCCTTGTCCCCGACGGTGCCGGCGCGCGCGATGAGGTCGTCGAGGCGACGGCGCAGATCATCGATGAAGGACTGCTCGCCGGCGGTCTCCCCGCGGCGGGCACGCGCCTGCTCGACGGTCTCGTCGAAGGTGGTGCGCACCGACGCCACCGCACTGCTGAAGGCGGAGCGGGCCTCCGCGGCGGAGGCCGAGTCCTTCGTCTCACCCGCGGCGCGGCGCACGGACCCCGCGAGGTCACGGATGATGTCCTCGGCGCGGCCGGCGAAGGCGAGGGAGACGTTCTTGTAGTCCTCGGTCGACTTCGCCCCGGCCAGCCCGGTGCGTGCCTCCTGGGCGGCGGTGCGGAAACGCTCGGCGGCGGACTCCTCGCCGGCCAGGGCGGACTCGCCGGAGTAGACGCTGTGCACGTCGGTGGGGGCGTCGGTGCGCTCCCGGTCGGCGCGGAAGCGCTCGGCGAAATCGGAGACGACATCTCCGAGGCGGGCACCGGCGGACACCCACGCCTGGACGGGCTCGCGCAGGTTGTCCAGCAGGGAGTTGTTCGGCTCGGGGGTGGGGTTGGTCATGGCACTATCCCTTTCCTGTGGCGGTCACGCTCCGAAGAGCAGGTGATTCACAGTGTAAATAGCAATGCCCGCGAGCGCACCAACAATTGTTCCGTTGAGGCGGATGAACTGGAGGTCCTTGCCCACCATCAGTTCGATCTTGTCGCTGGCCTCGGCCGCGTCCCACCGCTCCACGGTCTCCGAGATGATGTCCGTAACTTCCCCCGCATAATTGTCCGCCAGGAAGGCCGCGGCCCCGGTGATGCGGCGGTCGAGGCTGGCCCGCAGCTGCGGGTCGGTCTGGATGTTGGTGCCCCACGTGATGCACAGGTCGGTGATCTTGGTCCGCAGGAGCGAGGTCTCATCCTCGGCGGCCTCGATGAGGGAGACCGAGGCGTTCGCCCAGATGGCGGCCGCCGCCCCCCGCACCGGCGTCGAACCGAGCAGGTCGTGCTTCATGCCCTCGATGCGGGCGATCATCGTCGGATCGTGCTGCAGATCCTCCGCCAGCTCCCCGAGGAAACGCCGGATGGCGTAGCGGGCCTCATGCTCCGGGTCATTGGCCACCGCCGCCGTGAAGCCCACCAGCTCCTTGTAGACGCGGGCCCCGACGAGATCCTTCGCGAACTTCGGCGCCCACTGCGGCATCCGCTCGTCGATGAGGCTGACCACCGTCTCCTCCATCCCCAGGACCTTCCGGTGCGCCCACGTCACCACCTCCTGCACCACGGGCTCGGTCCGCCCGTCGGCGAGGAGGTCCGCCAGCAGGCGACCCGCGGGCGGCCCCCACTGCGGCTCGGTGAAGCGGTCGATGAGCTGGGACTGAATGAGCATCTCCGCGTCCCGCGGGTCGAAGGCCCGGATGGCGTTGGCGGTGAGCCGACCCGCCTCCCGGGAGACCTTCTCGGCGTTGGCGGGACGGGCGAGCCAGGAACCGAGCTTCTCCGGGATGTTCGCCGCGGACACCTTCTCCGTGATCAACTCCGCGTTGAGGAAGTTCTCCCCCACGAACTCCGACAGCGCCTGGCCGAGCTGGTCCTTCTTCTTCGGGATGAGCGCCGTGTGCGGGATCGGGATGCGCATCGGGTGGCGGAACAGGGCGGTGACCGCGAACCAGTCCGCCAGGCCACCCACCATGCCGGCCTCCGCGCCCGCCCGGACGTAGCCCACCCACACCGGGGCCCCGCCCGGCTGGTTCTGCCACCAGCTGCACGCCAGGAAGATGACCGCCGCGACGACGAGCAGCCCGGTGACGAAGATCTTGTGGTTCCGCAGCGTCCGCCGACGCTGCGCCTCGACCTCCGGGCTGGGGCCGGGGACCGTGCGGGCGTCGATAAGCTCGAGCTGGCTGTGCTTTCCCATGTCGCCCATTATCCTCACAGCAGCTCGAACGCGAGCATGAGGATGTTGATCGACGTGAGAATGGTGATCAGCGTGATGAGGACGATGATGATGTTCCGGCGCACACCCCAAGACTACGGGGGCGGCAACGACGAAGGCCCGCCCCCACGAAGGGGACGGGCCTGTCGGGCCGAAAGACGTCAGCTGAAAACGTTAGTTCCGACGACCGGTGGTGTCGCGGTACTCGCGGTAGAAACGACGACCGCGGTGGATGAGGCCGAAGCCTGCGACCAGGCAGACGGCCGCGATGACGGCACCGATGATGATGTACATCGTGGTGTCGTACTCGGCGACGGTGACGCCCTGACCCCAGAGGAGGGTCGCGGCCATCCAGATCATGATGCCGAAGCCCGCCAGGGAGGTGAGCACCAGGCCCATGCCGATCCAGGTGGAGGCGCGCTCCAGGGAGGAGTGCGGCGCACCCAGGGACACCGGGTCGTAGCCGTCGATGTAGGAGTCGTGGAGCTGCGGAGCGTAGTCCGGGAAGCTCTCGGAAGCCTGATCGGCGACCGCAAAGTTGTGGGAAGCCATTGCTTACTCGCTTTCGTCTCTCGTGACTCGGGTGACCCCGAGCTTAGTCGTCCTTGCCGCGGAAGGCGGCACGTGCGCGCTCCTTGGTGACGGCGGCGACGGCGGTCAGCGGGATACCCGCCGGGCAGACGTCGGCGCACTCACCGAAGAGGCTGCAGTGACCGAAGTTGGTCTCGAGCTCGTCGACCATCTGACGGGCGCGCTTGCCGCGCTCCTCCTTGCCCAGCGGCATGAGGGAGAGGTGGACCAGCTTCGCGCCGGTGAACAGGTGCGCAGCACCGTTCGGGCAGGCCGCGACGCAGGCGCCACAGCCGATGCAGGCGGCGTGATCGAGCGCGAACTCCGCGGTCTCGTGGTTGAGGTGCAGGGTGTCGGCGTCCGGTGCGGTACCGGCATTGATGGAGACGTAGCCACCCTTCTCCATGACACGGTCCAGGGAGGAACGGTCGACGACCATGTCCTTGATGACCGGGAAGGCGGCGGAGCGCAGCGGCTCCAGCTTGAGCACGTCACCGTCGTTGTAGCCGGTCAGACGCTGCTGGCAGGCCGGGGTGTTCTGCCCCGGGCCGTGCGGGCGGCCGTTGACCAGGAGGCCACAGGTGCCACAGATGCCTTCGCGGCAGTCCGAGGCGAACATGTAGGGTTCCTTGTTCGCCTCGATCAGGCGGTTGTTCACGTGATCGAGCAGCTCCAGCACCGACATCTGCGGCACGGCGTCCGGGACCTCGACGGTCTCGAAGGCGCCCTCGTGGGTCGGTCCGGCCTGACGCCAGATCTCAAGTGTCAGCTTCATTACTTGTAGTTCCTTGTCTGCAGCGGGATCGATTCGAAGTAGAGCGGGTCAGCGTGGCGGATGAACTTGCCCTCGCCGGCCGGCTCCCACGCGGAGACGAAGCACCAGTTCTCATCGTCGCGCTCGGCCTCGCCGTCCTCGGACAGGTGGTCGTCACGGAAGTGGGCACCACAGGACTCATCGCGGTCGAGAGCGTCGACGCACATGAGCTCGCCCAGGTCGATGTAGTCGGCGACGCGCGCCGCGTACTCGAGGGCCTGGTTCATGTAGTTCTGCTCGCCCGGGATCTGGACGTTGGTCCAGAAGTCCTCGCGGATGGCGCGGATCTTGACGATCGCGTCCTGCAGGTCCGGGACGTTACGGGAGACGCCGCAGGCGAAGTACAGCAGCTCGCCGAGCTGGCGGTGGTAGTACTCGGCACCGTGCGGGTTCGGGCCCTTGATGTTGAGCAGGCGGTCGATGCGTGCCTGGGCGCGCTCGACGGCCTCGGCGGCCTCCGGGGAGTCAGCCGGCAGAACGTCCTCGCCGAGGTGGTTGGCCAGGTAGTTCGGGATGGTGAACGGCAGGGTGAACCAGCCGTCGACCGACGCGGACAGCAGCGAGTTGGCGCCCAGACGGTTCGCACCATGGTAGGTCCAGGAGGCCTCACCGGCGGCGAAGAGGCCGTTGATGGAGGTCATCTCGTTGAAGTCGGTCCACAGGCCACCCATGGTGAAGTGGCAGGTCGGGGCGATACGCATCGGGGTGGTGTAGGGATCCTCACCGATGGCGTCCTCGTACATCTCGAAGAGGTTGGAGTAACGCTCGCGGATGGTGTCCTTGCCGAGGCGCTCGATGGCGTCGCGGAAGTCGAGGAAGGCCGAGTTCAGCAGCGGTCCGACGCCGAGGCCGGCGTTGATCTGCTGGGAGATCGCACGGGAGGCGACGTCGCGCGGGACCAGGTTGCCGAAGGCCGGGTAGCGGCGCTCCAGGAAGTAGTCGCGCTCGTCCTCCGGGATCGTGTTCGGATCGCGGTCGTCCTTGGGCTCCTTGGGGGACCAGATGCGGCCGTCGTTACGCAGCGACTCGGACATGAGGATGGTCTTCGACTGCCAGGTCGCGTTGACCGGCAGGCCGGTCGGGTGGAACTGGATGAAGGCCGGGGAGGCGAAGTAGGCACCCTGCTCGTAGGCGCGCATGAGGGCGCCTGCGTTGGAGTTCTTGGCCAGCGTGGACATGTGGTACACGTTGCCGTAGCCACCGGTCGCCAGGATGACGGCGTGGCCGGTGTGGGCGGTCAGCTCACCGGTGATGAGGTTGCGGGTGACGATGCCCTCGCAACGCTTGTTGCCGTCCTTGTTGGTGACGATGAGGTCGACGACGTCGGCGTGGGTGAAGATCTCCACGTTGCCCAGGCCGATCTGGCGGGTGAGCGCAGAAGCGGTGGACAGCTGGAGCTGCTGGCCCGTCTGACCACGGGTGTAGTAGGTGCGGGAGACCTGCACACCACCGAAGGAACGGGTGGCCAGGGTGCCGCCGTACTCGCGGGCGAAGGGGGCGCCGATGGCGTTCATGTGGTCGATGACGCGGCCGGACTCGATGGCCAGACGCCAGCAGTCGGACTCGCGGCAGCGGTAGTCGCCGCCCTTGACGGTGTCCTTGACGTGGCGGTAGGCGCCGTCGTTGTCGACCTTCTTGCCGCGGGCGGAGTTCACGCCACCCTGGGCGGCGATGGAGTGCGCACGGCGCGGGGCGTCGTGGTAGGTGAAGACCTTGACGTCGTAGCCCAGCTCGCCGAGTGCGGCGGCAGCGGCGCCACCGGACAGGCCGGTGCCGACGACGAGGACCTGGAACTTGCGGCGGTTCAGGGGAGACACAAGGTTCATGTGCTCCTTCTGGTAGTCCCACATTTCCTTGGTCGGAACGCCCTGCGGCTCCGCGTTGTCGAGGACGGTGCCCGGCACGACGCCCTCCACGATGGAGGCGGGGTGACGGAACTCAGGACGAGAAGCGGTTTCGGTGTTGCTCATATTTTTCAGAACTTCCCTTCAGGACCTAGCTGAGCCAGCCCAGAGCGATGGACAGCGGCATCGAAATGTTGCCGATCATGACGATCGCCGGCACCAGGTAGGCGACGACGAGCAGGACCTTGCGCCAGCGCAGGCCGGTGATACCGAGATCGGAGACTGCCAGCCAGATGCCGTGAGACAGGTGCAGGAACAGGACGACCATGGCGAGGATGTAGAAGATCGCGACGGGCCAGCGGGAGAAGCTGGCGATGAGGTTCGCGTAGATCTCACCGTGGGCGAAGGCCTCCGGCGCAGCCGGGGTGACACCCATGGTCAGGTCCAGGATGTGGAAGACGATGAACAGCAGCAGAATGATGCCGGTGATCAGCATCGTCCGGCTGGAGAAGGTGTTCAGGCCACCGACCAGGTTGGTACGGGCGAACTTGCCGCGGGAGACGCGGGAACGGCCGTGCAGTGCGAAGGCACCGTGGATGTGGAGCACGACGGCCACCAGCAGCACGATGCGGAAGATCCACAGGAACCCTTCGCGCGGGAAGATCGGGGCACCCATGGTGCGCAGGAACTCGCCGTACTCGTTGATGGCGACGACGCCGTCATGGTCCGGCATGTAGATCTTCAGGTTACCGACCATGTGGACCAGGACATAGAGTCCGAAGATCAGGCCAGTGATGGCCATTACGAGCTTGATGGCCCAGGTCGGGTAGGACGGCCGCTCGCGCAGCGGCTTCTCAGTGATTTTGCCGTGGACGATTGCGTCCCGGTCTGCGTTCTTAACAGTCATGGCACCTCCAGTGTCGCTCATACTTTACGGCGACTCCCCCGGTCGCGACCACTTTCGGGCAACCCGGCCGCGCCCTTCCCCCCGTTGTCACACCCGCACCACGCGACTCCTTAGGCCAGGCTAACCTCAGGCTGCCACGAAACAAATGTGCATAAAACGTCGCCAGCCATGGTCCCGACCGTCGGCGACCGCCCTCCCGGCCCGGCAGGACTTAGATTCACAGCAACTTGTGAGGTTGATCACGCCCTCACCGGCACCCGACGCATCCCACCCCGTTAGATATCAAACTTTCGGCTAAACACTCCCGCGGGCCCCCCTCGGGAGGGTGCATTCACCTTCCGCGAACATCTTCCCACGCAAAGTTCGCAATCTTGCGTATGAGTGAGTCCCGTCACGCTACTATGTCGGACATGGGAAAGACCTATGTCGGTTCGCGCCTGCGTCAGCTGCGCCGCGAACGCGATCTCAGCCAGGCGTCGCTCGCCGCGACCCTCGGGCTCTCAGCCAGCTACGTCAACCAGATCGAGCATGACGTCCGCCCGCTGACGGTGCCCGTCCTCCTGCGCATCACCGAGGCCTTCGGTGTGGACGCCACCTTCTTCTCCCGGGACGATGACTCCCGGCTGCTGGCCGAGATCCAGGACGTCGTCCTGGACAAGGAGCTCTGCCCCAGCCCGGTGGAGCTCCAGGAACTTTCGGAACTGGTCTACAACCACCCGGCCATCGCCCGGACGATGGTGGACATGCACCGGCGCTACCGCAACGTCCGCGACAAGCTCTCCATCGCCACGGACACACGCCGCCACGCCGGACCGCTCAACGCCGCAGGCCCGCAGGCCCTGTCCATGCCGCACGACGAGGTCCGCGACTTCTTCTACGCCCGCCAGAACTACCTCGACGACCTGGACACCAGCGCCGAATCCATCTCCGCGGACCTGGACATCCAGCGCTTCTCCATCCGCACCGCCGAGGAATCCCTGGCCGAGCGGCTGCGCGAACGCCACGGCATCGAGATCTCCACCTCGGAGAATCTCGACGGCACCCTGCACACCCTCGACCGCGGGACCGGGCACCTGCAGCTGGCCAGCCGCCTCAACACCGGCCAGCGCGCCTTCCGCATGGGCATGGAGCTGGCCTACCTCGAGGCCGGGGACGACATCGAGGCGCTCATCTCGGCGGAGAGCTTCACCTCGGACGCCTCGGCCAACCTCGCCCGCCGCGGCATCGCGAGCTACTTCGCCGCCGCCGTCCTGCTCCCCTACCAGGGGATTCATTCGGAGGCCGAGCGCTCGGGCTACGACGTCGACTTCCTCTGCCACGTCTTCGGCGTCGGCTACGAGACGGTGGCCTCCCGCCTGTCGACGCTGCAGCGGCCCAACCTGCGCGGCATCCCCTTCACCTTCGTCCGCGTCGACCGGGCCGGCAACATGTCCAAGCGGCAGTCGGCGACCGGCTTCCACCTGGCCAACTCCGGCGGCACCTGCCCGCTGTGGAACATCTACGAGACGTTCACCAACCCCGGCACCATCCTGCGCCAGCTGGCCCAGATGCCGGACGGCCGCAACTACCTGTGGATCGCCCGCACCGTGCGCCATCACCGGGGGCGTTTCGGGGACACCGGGAAGCTCTTCGCCATCGGCCTGGGCTGCGAGGCCCGCCACGCGGACCGCACCGTCTACGCGCAGGGTCTCAACCTCGACGACCTCTCCGGGGCCACCCCCATCGGGGCCGGCTGCCGGGTGTGCCCGCGCGAGAAATGCGCGCAGCGGGCGTTCCCGCCGATCCACGAGGAGATCACCATCGACGCCCACCGCTCCTCGGTCGCGCCCTACAACTGACGTCCCGCCCAGGACTGCCGACGCCTCTCGTGCTCGCGCAGGTTGTAGGTGGCGGAGCGGATCTCCACGTCACGGTCGAAGTTGGAGCCCAGCGCCCCGGCCATCGCCCCGAGGGAGGCGCTGAGCCAGGCGATGGAGCAGTACGTCAGCATGCCGACGTCCCGTTCCAGCTCGCCCTCGAGGTAGGCCCGCGGGATGACGACGACCGAGGCGAGCAGCAGCACCAGCCACACCGCGGCGTGCAGGATGAGCGCCGTCAGGCCGATGGTGCCGATGGTCGCCAGGTTGTCCACGTTCTCCCGCCAGCGGGACTCCTGCGTGTGCCGCCGCTGCCACAGGCGGTTGTGCACGATGAGCCAGGCGGTGAAGGCCACCACGGCGAAGACGCTGATGAGCAGCAGCCGCCCCCAGGTCAGTTCCTCCGCGAGCTGCCAGATGGAGCCGTAGAAGATGCCGAAACCACCCGTGGCCACCATGGCGGCCAGCGCGGAGGAGAGCACCGGCAACAGGCGGCCGGGCCCGTTGCTGCGGATCATGCCCAGCACCATGCGCAGGGTCAGCCCGGGGTGGTGCAGGACGCGCGTCTGCTGCTCCCCGCCCTCCACCAGCTCACCCAGCTCCCGGCGCAGCCGCCGCCGCACCCGCCAGGCGCCGAGCGCCGGCAGGCAGAGCAGGGCGGCCTCGTGGTCGGCCGCCCGCTGGCTGAGCACCGGCTGGTCGCCCGCGGAGAGCGGCAGATCCGTCACGTAGACCAGCCGCGACCAGCCGTGCTGCGACAGCAGCTGCCCGGCGTGCTCGTTGAGCTCCACCTGACCGGCAGGGGACATGGGGACGGTGCCCTCCCGCAGTTCCACGGTGCCGAGCCCCGGCCAGGTGCCCCGGAGGGCGTCGTGGTCCCGGTGGGCGTCGATAAGCACGGACCGCAGGATTCGGGTGACGTCGGCGATGGGCTGGCCGGAGTCGGCCAGGATCCCGATGGGTGTCATGTGGCTCCCTCCCGGGGAACAGGAAAGGGGCCTCCGAGGAGGCCCCTGCGCTGTGGTCGGACTAGAAGTTGATCATGTGGCCGGAGATGCCGTGGGCGGCTTCCTTGACGGCCTCCGACAGGGTCGGGTGGATGTGGACCGCGCGGGAGATTTCCTCGGTGGTGAGGTCGTAGTTCTGCGCGAGGACCAGCTCGTTGATGAGCTCGGAGGCGTTCGGGCCGACGACGTGGCCGCCGAGCAGCTCGCCGAACTCGGCGTCGGCGACGATCTTGGCGAAACCGTCGGTCTCGGCCAGGCCGACAGCCTTGCCGTTCGCGGAGAACGGGAAGGAGGCGACCTTGATCTCGCGGTCCGGCCACTTCTCCTTGGCCTGCGCCTCGGTGTAGCCGAAGGACGCGACCTGCGGGTTACAGAAGGTGGCGCGCGGCATCATCATGTAGTCACCGAGCTCGTGGGTCTCGGCGCCGGCGATGGTCTCGGCGGCGACAATGCCCTGGGCCTCGGCGACGTGGGCCAGCTGCAGCTTGGCGGTGACGTCACCGATGGCGTAGATGTGCTCGACGTTGGTGCGCATGAAGTCGTCGATGGCGATGGCACCGCGCTCGGTGAGCTCGACGCCGGTGTTCTCCAGGCCGAAGCCCTCGACGCGCGGGCGGAAACCGACGGAGACCAGGACGCGGTCGGCGGTGATGGTCTCGGTCTTGTCCGAGCCCTTCTTCTGGTAGTCGACCTCGACGGAGTCACCGTTGTCGCGCACGGCGGTGGTGGCGTGGCCCGGAAGCAGGGTGACGCCCAGCTTCTTGTACGCCTTGGCGATGACCTTGGACACCTCCTCGTCCTCGTTCGGCAGGACGCGGTCCATGTACTCGATGACGGTGATGTCGACGCCGTAGTTGGCCAGCACGTAGGCGAACTCCATGCCGATGGCGCCGGCGCCGACGATGACCATCTTCTCCGGGGCGACCGGGTTGAGGATCTGCTCCTCGAAGGAGACGACGTTCTCGGAGAACTCGACGCCGCGGAGGCTGTTGACCACGGAGCCGGTGGCGATGATGCAGTCGTCGAAGGTGATGACCTTGCCGGCGTCCTTGCCCTCGGACACCTCGATGGTCTTGGCGTCCTTGAAAGTGCCGAAGCCGTCGATCTCGGTGATCTTGTTCTTCTTCATGAGGTAGTGGACACCGCCGACGATCTTGTCGGAGACGCCGCGGGAACGCTTGTGGGCGTCCTCGTAGTTGAAGGAGACGTCACCGTTGATGCCGAACACCTTCTTCTCATGGTTGAAGATGTGGGCGACCTCGGCGTTCTTGATCAGGGCCTTCGAGGGGATACATCCCACATTGAGGCAGACTCCGCCCCAGTACTGCTTCTCGACGACCGCAACCTTCTTGCCGAGCTGGGCTGCGCGGATGGCGGCGACGTAGCCACCGGGGCCCGCGCCGAGAACTACAACGTCATAATGTTCAGTCACGCCCACCAGGATAGGTGACGGTTCCGCCGGTGTCACCGGTGAGTGCCCCCACCAAAGGAAAAACGACGCCGCGGTGGTCACCGGGGCGTCGATAAGCGCGAAAACGGCTGTTAGAACAGGCCGGCCAGCAGGGCGGCCTGGGAGGAGGCCGAGGACATGGCGTGGAGGCCCGGGCCGAGGAAGGTGTTGATGGCGACGATGATCTGCTCGAAGATGGACATGCGGGGGATCCTTTGCGTTGGGAGGCGGGGATGAGTCTGGCTTCCAGTGTGAACTAGCGGACCGGGAACGCGAAACGTTACGGACCTGCCGTCCACCTGCCTGGCATTATGACATATGAAGCACTTGCCCACCATCCTTAACGCAGGTAACTTTGGGATACACGCCGCACATGTCCAGTCACCCCCGCGCCCAGCACTTTCGGGGGTGGGCCGATAACATTCCCGTCAACCGCTACGATGTACCTCTGTGAATGCCGTCAGTGCTGTCCGGCGCGCATCGTAGAATCCGGTAGTACCTCGATCAAGGAAGCCACTCCATGAAGTTCCTCCGCACGATTGCCGCACCGATCGCGGCCCTCGCCATCGGTGCCTCCGCACTCGCGACTCCGGTTGCTGGCGCCTCCCCGGTCACCCCCGCCGCGATCTCCCACGGCCACACCGCCTCGAAGATCACCGTCCAGGACAAGAGCCGCGCAGGCGAGAACTCCCGCACCTGGCGCCAGGTGATCAAGGACGACAACCGCGTCGAGCACGTCAATGCGTACTCCACCGCCATGGGCCGCGAGATCCCGCTGGCCGTCATCCGCGCCGGTGCCAACGCCCCGACCCTCTACCTGCTCAACGGTGCCGGCGGCGCCGAGCAGAACATGGACTGGATCACCCGCTACCCGGATCTGATCGACTTCTACCACTCCCGCGGAGTCAACGTCGTCATCCCGCAGGAGGGCGCGTTCTCCTACTACATCAACTGGGCCAACCGCGAGCCGATCAACGGCGGCAAGGGCTTCCTCGAGGGCAAGCAGCTGTGGGAGGACTTCCTGCTGCGCGAGCTGCCTGGCGGCATCGAGCCGTACCTGCAGGCCAACGACAAGCGCGCCATCGCCGGCTTCTCCATGTCGGCCACCTCCTCGCTGCTGCTCGCCGAGAAGGCCCCGGGCTTCTACGACGGCGTCGGCTCCTTCTCCGGCTGCGCCGAGACCGCCTCCCCGCTGGGCTACAAGTCCGCTGAGCTGACCGTCAACCGTGCCGGCGCCAACGTGGTCAACATGCTCGGCCCGCAGGGTTCCCCGCACAACCTGGCCAACGACGCCCTCGTCCACGCCGAGGGTCTGCGCGGCACCGCGCTGTACATCTCCAACGCCACCGGCCTGGCCGGGCAGTACGACATGCCGGGCCACTACGTGGCGCAGGGTGTCAACCCGGCCCAGGCTTCCGCCGGCGCTGCCACTCTCATCGTCGAGGGCGGTGCCATCGAGGCCGCCACCAACGTCTGCACCCACAACCTCAAGGCCAAGCTCGACAACCTGGGCATCGGCGCCGACTGGAACCTGCGTCCCACCGGCACCCACTCCTGGCAGTACTGGATCGAAGACGTCCAGACCTCCTGGCGCACCCTGGGCCCGGCCCTCGGCCGCTAGTCTCCACCCCTGACAGCACCGTCCACTACCTGGTGGGCGGTGTTTTCTTGTGCCCCGGGCACCCCGCGTAGCCTGGGGACATGAGCTTTCTGGAGTCCATCGACGCCCCGGAGGCCCTGGCCTGGGCCCGGGAATGGTCCGCCGCCACCGAGGCCGGGCTTCTCAACCCCCCGCTGCAGGAGCGGATCCGCGCGGCCCTCGACACCGATGACCGCATCCCCTTCGTCCTGCGGCGCGGCGAGCACCTGTACAACTTCTGGCGCGACGCCCGCCAGGTGCGCGGCGTGTGGCGGCGCACCACGCTCGAGTCCTACCTCTCGGACGCCACGGAGTGGGAGGTGCTCATCGACGTCGACGCCCTCGCCGCCGCCGAGGACGAGAACTGGGTGTGGAAGGGCGCGCACGTGCGCACCCCCGGCGTCGACCGGGCCCTGGTCCGCCTCTCCCGCGGCGGCGCCGACGCCACCGCGGTCCGCGAGTTCGACCTGCTCAGCGGCGAATTCGTCCCGGGCGGCTTTGAGATCCCGGAGGCCAAGACCGACGTCAGCTGGCTCGACCTGGACACCCTGCTCGTGGGCACCGACACCGGCGCCGGCTCCCTCACCGCCTCCGGTTACCCCGCCCAGGTCCGGGTGTGGCGCCGCGGCACCCCGCTTCTCGACGCCCCCGTCTACACCTCCGGCCGCCACGCCGACGTCGCCGTCGGCGCCTGGGCCGACACCACCCCCGGCCACGAGCGGATCGTCGTCTCCCGCGCCCTCGACTTCTACCGCACCCGCCAGTCCGTCGCCCCGCTCGACCCGTCGGCCTCCCTCCAGGTCCTCGAGATTCCCGAGGACTGCGACACCATCATCCACCGGGAATGGCTCTTCCTCGCCCCGCGCGAAGCCTTCGCCGGCATCCCCTCCGGCGGCCTGGGCTGCATCGAGCTGCGCCGCTTCCTCGACGGGGCCCGCAACATCCGTCCCGTCTTCCTGCCCACGCCGCACGTCTCCCTGCAGTCGACCGCCTTCACCGCCGATCACCTGCTGCTCACGCTTCTCGACGACGTGAGCACCCGCCTCACCGCCCACCCCCTCGACGACCCCACCCAGCCCGGCCGCGACCTGGACCTCCCGCCGCTGGTCACCGCCTCCGTCGTGGCCACCAGCCCCCTCGACGGCAACGAGGTGTGGCTGACCACCTCCTCCTTCACCGAACCCACCACCCTCTACCGCCTCGACCTCGGCTCGGAACTCACCCCCCAGGTGGTGCGCCGCTCCCCCGCGCTTTTCGACGCCACCGGCCTGACCACCCGCCAACACTGGGTCACCTCCGCCGACGGCACCCGCGTCCCCTACTTCATCACCGGCGACTTCAGCCGCGGCCCGCGGCCCACGCTCGTCGGCGGCTACGGCGGCTTCGAGGTGTCGCTGACCCCCGGCTACTCCGCCGTGCGCGGCATCGGCTGGCTGGAACAGGGCCACCACTTCGTCCAGCCCAACCTGCGCGGCGGCGGGGAATTCGGCCCCGAATGGCACAGTCAGGTGGTCAAGACCAACCGTCACAAGGTGTGGGAGGACCACGCCGCCGTCCTCGCCGACCTGGTGGAACGCGGCTACGCCCGCCCCTCGCAGATCGCCGTGCGCGGCGGCTCCAACGGCGGGCTGCTCACCGCCGGCGCCCTGGTGCAGTACCCGGAGCTCTTCGGCGCCGCCGTCATCCAGGTGCCGCTGACCGACATGCTGCGTTACCACACCTGGTCGGCGGGAGCCTCGTGGATGGCGGAGTACGGGGACCCGGAGGATCCGGTGGAACGCGCCGCGATTGCGAGGTGGTCGCCGCTGCACAACATCACGGCGGGCGTCGATAAGCACTACCCCCCGGCCCTGGTGACCACCTCGACGCGGGACGACCGCGTCCACCCCGCGCACGCCCGCCTCTTCGCGCAGGCCCTGCGCGCGGCCGGGCAGCCGATCGACTACTTCGAGAACATGGAGGGAGGGCACGCGGGAGCCGCCGACAACGCTCAGGTCGCGCGGGTGGAGGCGCTCATCTTCCAGTGGTTGAACCAGCAGGTAACATCTTCGGCATCATGACCAGAAACAGGCTGCGCTCCACCCCCGTCCCCGGCACCCGCGACGACTACACCGGCATCGACTTCAACCTCGGCTTCCACGTCCGCGCCTACCACCTGGACCTCAGCTACCGGGTCGGCCCCAACCGCCTCGACGGCACCGCCACCCTGCGTCTGGATAACTGGACGCCGCTCACCACCATGACCCTCGACCTCTCCCCCTCGCTGCGCGTGTCCCGGGTGAGCGCGCAGGGTTCCGCGGGTGTCGATGTCCAGGTCGCCCGCTTCCGCCAGTCCGGCGGCAAACTGCGCCTCACCTTCGCACGGGAAGTGCCGGTGGACACCGAATTCACCCTGAGCATCCGCTACGGCGGCACCCCCCGCCCCGTCCGCACGCCGTGGGGCAACCTCGGCTGGGAGGAGCTGGAGAACGGCGCGCTCGTCGCCTCGCAGCCCAACGGCGCCCCCAGCTGGTTCCCCTGCGACGACACCCCCGACGAAAAGGCGCACTACGAGATCATCGTCACCGCCGACAACCCGTACGTGGTGGCCGTCAACGGCACGCTGCTGTCGAAGAAGCCCGCCGGCTCCCGCACCACCTGGCACTACCGGGTGGGCAACCCCATGGCCACCTACCTGGCCACCGTGCAGATCGGCGACTACCTGCCGCTCCTGCTCTCCGCCGAGGGCGACGCCGTGCCCGTCCGCGCCTGGGTGCCGCCCGCGCTGCGCGATTCGGCCCGCGAGGAATTCGCCGACCAGGCCCGCATGCTAGCGCTCTACACCGAGCTGTTCGGCCCGTACCCCTTCAACTCCTACTCCGTCGTGGTCACGGAGGATGACCTGGAGATTCCCCTCGAGGCCCAGGGCCTGTCCATCTTCGGCGCCAACCACATCCGGGGCGACCACGCGTGGGAGCGCCTCATCGCGCACGAGCTCTCCCACCAGTGGTTCGGCAACTCCCTCGGCCTGGCCCAGTGGAACGACATCTGGCTCAACGAGGGCTTCGCCTGCTACGCCGAATGGCTGTGGTTCGAGCACTCCGCCGGGCGCCCCGCCGCCGAGTCGGCCCGCCACCACTACGACGAGCTGCTGTCGAAGCCGCAGGATCTGCTGCTGTCCGACCCCGGCACCCGCGACATGTTCGACGACCGCGTGTACAAGCGCGGGGCCCTGACCGTGCACGCCCTGCGCGTGCTGCTCGGCGACGACGCCTTCTTCCGCATGCTCCGCCGCTACGTCGCCGCCGGCCGCCACTCCGTCGTCGAGCCCGTGGACCTCAAGCGCGAGGTGCTGGCCGAAGCCCGCGCCGTCGGGGTCCCCGAGTCCGCCGTGGAGTCCCTGTGGCAGGCATGGCTGCACCGGGAGGCGCTGCCGGAGTTCCCGTGCGCGCCCTGAGTCTGGCGACCGTCTTCGCCGCACTCTCCGGCTTCGTCGTCATCTACCTCGCGTCGTGGACGCTTCCTACGGAGGGTTTCGCCGCCTTCCAGGCTTATTGGGGCCTGTTCTTCGCCGCCACCGGCTTCCTCGACGGCATCATGCAGGAGACCACCCGGGGAGTGTCCGCCGCCCGCGACACCGGCCGCACCGGCGACGGCCGCCCCTGGCGTCTCGGCGCCTGGATCGGCGGCGCCGTGCTGGTGCTGGCGCTGGTGATCGGTGTGCTGTGGCTGCCGGTGCTGCTGCGCGGCTCGGCGCCGGTCGGCATCGCCGCGGGCTTCCTCGCCTGCGGCCTGCTGACGTATGCCTTCCAGGCCGTCCTCTCCGGCATCCTGTCGGGCCTGGGCCTGTGGCGGCGCTACGCCGGCCTGGTCGCACTCGATTCCGGCGTGCGCCTGCTGCTCGCCCTGGCGGCGTGGCAGCTGGGCTGGGGCATGCCGGCGTTCCTGTTCATCACCGTGGTCGGTGCGCTGAGCTGGTTGTTCGTGCTCCGGGGGGTGCCCCGCGGCGTGCTTATCGACGTCTCCCGCTCCGCCCTCACCCGCCGCGTCGGCTCCGCCATGCTCGCAACAGGCGCCTCTGCCGCGCTCATCACCGGCTTCCCGGTCTTCGTGCAGTCGACGTATGAGCCCGGCGCGGGGGAACTGGTGACTGTCGCCGGCATCATCAACGCCGTGACGCTCACGCGCGCACCTATTCTGGTGCCGCTGCAGCGCTTCCAGTCGGCGCTCATCGTGCGTTTCGTCGAGCAGCGTGCTGCGCTGTACCGGGCGCTGCTCGGGCCGGTGGCGGCGGTACTCGGCGTCGGTGTCGTCGGGGCGCTGCTGGCGTGGCTGCTCGGGCCCTGGATCCTGGCGACGTTGTTCCAGCCCGACCTGTACGTGCCCGGGCTGCTGCTGGCGGTGCTGACGTTCGCGTCCGCCTGCACCGGCTCGCTCATGGTGACGGGCGCCGCGACCCTGGCGTCCGAGCTGCACCGGGCGTACGTCGCAGGCTGGGTCGCCGCGTCCGTGGTGGCGTTCGGCGTCCTCTGGCTGGCGCCGCTGTCGCTGGAGGTCGGGGTCTGCCTGGCGCTGGTCGCCGGGCCGGTCGTTGGTGGGCTGGTGCATGCCGCGGCGCTGCGGGGCGAGCGGGCGGCGGGTGACGAGGCGTCGTCACTTGTCACTTCTGACACGTAATCGTCACTTTATAAGCCCAGGTCGCTGCTTCTTGTTGCCCTGGCGAGCGATCGTCATGACGACCCCTCGTCACTTCCGACACGACATGCCACCATCACGCTGCTCCGTCGGCCCGGGAGATCGCCGCCACCATCGCGCGCCGTATCCGCTGCTTCAGTTCGGCCGTCTTGCGGAGCATTCCCGCGGACGTGCGGATCTGGTTCCAGCCGAGAGCCATGACGTCTGCGCTGATCTCGGCATCCTTGTCCCGCTGACTGCGCTGGAGATGATGCTCCCCGTCATGCTGGAACCCCACCTTGTGCGTCCGTTCCGCCGTGTCGAACACGGTGAGGATCGTCTTCCCCTTGTCGATGACCCCGGATTCGCCGATGCTGCCGTCCGTGTAGATCGGCACCTGCGTCTCCAGGCGGATGCCCGGTAGGTCGCGCACCGCCTCCTCCGCGACCAGGCGGAGGATGGTCTCGGGTTTGGATTCGGCACGCGGGTTGCTCAGCGCGAGCAGCGTGCGCAACTCCCGCGCGGAGAACTGTTTCGCCAGCCCCTGCCGGATCTCGTCATGGCTCACCCGGAACACCTGACAGAAGCGATCGATGAGCTGGACGGACATCACGGTGACCGGATCCAGGTCGAGAGCCGCGAGGGTGTCCCACGAGTGTTCCTTCTTCTGCAGGGAGCGGAGACATGCAGAAAGGGTCTGCATCCGGTCGGTGACCAGCACCGGGCGCTCGGCGACGAAGAGCAGGCTCGTGTCGTGGTGCGCGCGCCGCCGGCGCACCGTGGCGGCGTCGCTGTCGGTGGCCATCCGGTGGTTGGAGGAGCACAAGAGGGTGACGTCGGCACCAGCGGAGAATTCGCGGAGTCCGAGCAGGTCGAGGGCCGACCACTCCGCCAGGACCGATCCGGCCCGCGACCAGTGGTGAGCAAGTGCTCTCTCCCTCATGGGTACCCGGTAGGTGAGTGAACGCGGGTGGTAGCGGGCGTCGAGAAGCGCGAACTGTTCGGAGCGCAGGTCTGACACCGGGACGACGAAGCCCGGGCCTGCGAGCGTGTGCGTCTGCAGGATGGCCTGCATGATCCGGGGGTCGTCCGGGGAGATGCGGTGATGCACGGAGTAGCGGTGAATGAGGTCGGGGAGCGAATGCAGGGTCGTCATACTCCACTTAGACCGCGGGACCGGCCGAAAGGTTCCCTGCGGCCGACGTATAGTGGGCTGTCATGAGAACACTGCTGGTCACCGGGGGCGCCGGGTTCATCGGGGCGAATTTCGTGCGCATGACGCGGGAGCGGTATCCGGAGGACCACATCATTGTCGTCGATAAGTTGACGTACGCTGGCAACCGGGCGAATCTCGCGGGCACGGACGTGGAGTTCCTCGAGGGGGACATCTGTGATGCGCCGCTTATCGACGCCGCGGTCGCCCGCGCCGACGTCACCGTCCATTTCGCCGCGGAGAGTCACAATGACAATTCTCTGCGTGACCCGCGGCCCTTCGTCGATACGAATGTCGTGGGGACATTCACCATTCTGGAGGCGATCCGGAGGCACGGGAATCGTCTGCACCACATCTCGACGGACGAGGTGTTCGGCGACCTGGGCCTGAACGACCCGGCGCGATTCACGGAGACGACGCCCTATGAGCCGAGCTCGCCGTATTCGGCGACGAAGGCGGGCTCGGATCACCTGGTGCGGGCGTGGGTGCGCAGCTTCGGTATCGACGCCACGATTTCGAACTGCTCGAACAACTACGGGCCGTACCAGCACATCGAGAAATTCATTCCGCGGCAGATCACCAACATCATCGCCGGTCAGACCCCGAAGCTCTACGGCACGGGCGAGCAGGTGCGGGACTGGATCCACGTCGACGATCACAACGCGGCGGTGCACCTCATCCTCGAGCGCGGCCGCTCGGGTGAGACCTACAACATCGGCGCGGACAACGATCACGTGAACAATCGGCAGGTCATCGAGCTCATCTGTGAGCTCATGGGCGCGCCGGGCTATGAGCACGTGGCTGACCGTCCCGGCCACGACCAGCGCTACGCCATGGATTCGACCAAACTGCGCACCGAGCTCGGATGGGCCCCCGAGTACACCGACACCGACACCGGGATGCGCGCGGGCCTGGAGCAGACCATCGACTGGTACCGGCACAACGAGGACTGGTGGCGGCCGGCGAAACAGCAGGTCGAGGCGGCTTATGCGGAGAGGGGTCAGTGATGATCGAAGGACTGCTGGTTCTGGAACTCAAGGTCCTGGTAGACGAGCGCGGCTGGTTCAAGGAGTCCTGGCAGCGCGCCCGGATGACCGCCGAAGGCCTGCCGGATTTCCGCCCGGTGCAGGCGAATGTCGCCTTCAACTCGGAGAAGGGCACCACACGCGGGCTGCATGCGGAGCCCTGGGACAAGCTCATCACCGTGGGCACCGGCCGGGTGCAGGGCGGCTGGTGCGACCTGCGGGAGGGCTCACCCACCTACGGGCAGACGCAGACGGTGGAGATCGGCCCGGGCACCGCGGTGTTCGTGCCCCGCGGGGTGGCCAATGGCTACCAGGTGCTGGAGGACGCGACGACCTACCTCTACCTGGTCAATGACCACTGGTCCCCGGACGCCGGCTACGTCAACGTCTCCCACAAGCTCATCGACTGGCCCCTGACGCCGCGCAACCTCTCGGAGAAGGACCGCAACCTCAGCACCGAGCTGCAGCCGGTGCCCCCGCGCAAGATCCTGGTCACCGGCTCGGGAGGACAGGTCGGCCGGGCGTTGCGGAAGGTGCTTCCCGACGCCGAGTTCACCACCAGCGCCGACTTCGACATCACCGCTCCGCCGGAGCGGAACTGGCGGCAGTATCAGGCGATCATCAACTGCGCCGCCTACACCGCCGTCGATGACGCCGAGACCGACCCAGCTCGGGCGTGGGCCGTCAACGCGCAGGGCCCCGCGCACCTGGCGCGCATCGCCGCGGAGAACAACCTCACGCTCGTGCACCTGTCGACGGATTACGTCTTCGACGGCGCCTCCGAACGCGCGTACCGGGAGGATGACCCGGTCGCGCCACTCAACGTCTACGGGGCGTCGAAAGCAGCCGGGGAGGTGGCCGCGGGTACGGCACCCCGGCACTACATCGTGCGTACCAGCTGGGTCGTCGGCGAGGGGAAGAACTTCGTCGACACCATGCGGGGCCTGGCCGAACGCGACATCCGCCCGCAGGTGGTCCACGACCAGAAGGGGCGGCCCACCTTCGCCTCCGAGCTGGCCAAGGGCATCGCGCACCTGCTCACCACGCAGCCGGAGTACGGCATCTACCACCTGAGCAACTCCGGCGACGAGGTTGGTTTCGACGAGCTCGCGATGGCCGTCTACACCGGCCTGCACCGCGATCCGGACATGGTGCAGCCGGTGACGAGCGAGCAGTACTTTGAGGGGAAGGCGCACGCGAGGCGGCCGTCGAGAAGCACGTTGGACACGGCGAAGATCGAGGCAACCGGTTTCGTGCCGCAGAACTGGCGGGTCGGTCTGGCACTGTATCTCCTATGAAGGGCATCATCCTCGCCGGCGGTTCCGGGACGCGGCTGTATCCGATCACGCAGGGCATTTCGAAGCAGCTCATGCCGATCTACGACAAGCCGATGATCTATTACCCGCTGTCCACGCTCATTCAGGCGGGGATCCGGGAGATCCTGGTCATCACGACGCCGGAGGACTCGCCCGCTTTTCGACGCCTCCTCGGCGACGGCTCCCAGTGGGGCCTCATGATCGACTACGCCCACCAGCCCTCCCCCGACGGGCTGGCGCAGGCCTTCCTCATCGGTGAGGACTTCATCGGCGACGACGACGTGGCCCTCGCGCTCGGCGACAACGTCTTCGACGGCTACCACTTCACCACCACCCTGGCCGATTGCCGACGCCCCGCCGGCGGCACCGTCTTCGCCTACGAGGTCTCCGACCCGGAGCGCTACGGCGTCGTCGAATTCTCCGCCGACGGGCGCGCCCTGAGCATCGAGGAGAAGCCGACCCGGCCGAAATCGAATTACGCCGTGGTGGGGCTGTACTTCTACGACAACCGGGTGGTGGACATCGCGAAGGGCATCCGGCCCAGCGAGCGCGGGGAACTGGAGATCACCGCCGTCAACGACGCCTACCTGCGCGCCGGTGACCTGCAAGTTCAGCGCCTGCAGCGCGGCGACGTGTGGCTGGACACCGGCACCTTCGATTCGATGAGCGAGGCCAGCTCCTACGTCGAGGTCATCCAGAAACGTACCGGTCAGGTGATCGGCTCCCCCGAGGTCGCCGCCTTCCGGGAGGGCTTCATCGACGCGGACGCCCTGGGCAAGCTGGCACAGCCGCTGCTCAAGTCCGGCTACGGGGAGTACCTGCTGGCCGCGGCGCGGGAAGGCTAGGATCTGAACCCATGCCGACGCTCGCCGCCCTCGTCACCGTCTACCACCGCATCGTGCCGGAGGAACTCTCCGCCGCCCTGGAGTCTTTGGCCGCCCAGACCCGTCGGGCAGAGGAGATCGTCATCGTCGAGGACGGGCCGGTCGGGCCGGAGTTGCGGGCGGTGATTGACGGGTTCGTCGATAAGCATGGCGAGGCACGCACCGTCGTGCTGGCCCGCAACCAGGGCGCCGGGCCGGCGTCGGCGGCGGGGATGGCCACCATCGACGCCGAGCTGGTCGCGCGTCTCGACGCCGACGACATCGCCGCCCCGACCCGTTTCGAGCGGCAGCTCGACTGGTTCGCGGCGCACCCGGACACCGACGTGCTGGGCACCGCGCTGGCCGAGTTCACCGCGGACCCGGCCGAGGTCGTGGCGGTGCGCTCCCTGCCGGAGAGGCACGCGGAGATCGCCCGCTACGCGAAGATCAACTCACCGGTGAACAATCCCTCGGTCATGCTGCGTCGGGAAGCAGTGGAGCGCGCCGGTGGCTACCGCGCGGTGCACCACATGGAGGACTACGACCTCTACGCCCGCCTGCTGTCCACCGGCGCCCGCTTCCACAACCTCCCGGAGCCGCTGACCTATTTCCGCACGTCACCGGCGCAATTCCAGCGGCGCACAGGTAAGGGGATGTTCGCGGCGGAGCGGCAGATGCAGCGCAACCTCGTCTCTTATGGTCTGGTGTCCCGGCCGCGGGCAGTGCTCAATCTGGTGGTGCGGACCGCCTACCGACTCCTACCGACCGGCCTGCTCACCGCCGCGTACGCGAGGTTGTTCCACCGTTGAGCACCCGCAGGGGTTAGCATGAGGAACATTATGGAATCCTCCCACCCCGACCAGCCCGATTTCCGGGACACCTGGTTGATCATCCCCTGCTACAACGAGGGGCAGGTCATCCAGGAGGTCATCGAGAACGCCCGCCAGACCTTCCCGAACATCGTGGCCGTCAACGACGGCTCCGCCGATGACTCCGCTGCCCGCATCCACGCCGGGGGCGCCCACCTGGTCAACCATCCGGTGAACCTGGGGCAGGGCGCGGGCATCCAGACGGGTGTCGAGTACGCCCGCGCGCAGCCGGGGGCGAAGTACTTCGTCACCTTCGACGCCGACGGCCAGCACCAGGTCAAGGACGTCGTCCGCATGGTGGGGCGGTTGCGGGAGGAGCCCGTGGACATCATCGTGGGCACCCGCTTCGGGCGCCCCCGCGCGGAGGGTGACCAGGTGCCGTGGATCAAGCGCGTCGTGCTCAAGACGGTGGTGTTCCTCTCCCCCACCACGCGCAAGCTGGGGCTGTCGGATGCACACAACGGTCTGCGCGTGTTCAACAAGAAGGTGGCGGATGAAATGAACATCCGCATGAACGGGATGTCGCACGCCTCGGAGCTGGTGAGCATGATCGCCGACCGCGGCTGGCGCGTCGCCGAGGAACCGGTGGACATCCTGTACACGGAGTATTCGATGAGCAAGGGTCAGTCGCTCATCAACGGCGTGAACATCCTCGCCGACGGACTGCTGGCCAGGAGGCTCTAGATGATCGGGACCATCGTTCAGTTCCTGCTGCTCGCCGCCACGCTGGTGCTGGCGTTCTACTTCCTCACGCACCGCCGCAAGGCGCGCGCCAAGGCCGGCGTCAAGCTCGGTTTCGTGGTGTTTATCATCGCGGCGGTGTGGGCCGTGCTGCGCCCGGATGACCTCACGGTGCTGGCCAACCTCATCGGGGTCGACCGCGGCACCGATCTGCTGCTCTACCTGCTGGTCATCGCGTTCCTGTTCACCACCATGTCCACGTGGATCCGTTTCCGTGAGCAGGAGTTGCGCTACGCCCGCCTGGCCCGGGCCGTCGCGCTGCAGTCCCCGGTGCTGCCCGACCAGGAGCGATAGCCCGTGTCCAGTGCTCCCGCCGCCAGGATTCCGGCCCTCGCCTGGGTGCTGGTCGCCGTCATCGTGGTGATGGCGTTCATCATCGGCTACCTGCTGGGGCGGCAGAGCGTGCCCGGCGCGGAGGCGCCGGTTGTCGCGCAGGAGACCACGGCGACCGCGCCGACCGCGACGGCCGAAGCCACCCCGGGCACGCACACCGCGGCGCCCCGCCCGGGTGCGGACGGCCGCTTCAACGCCACCCTCGTCGGCCCCGGTGCGGAGATCACCTCCGCGGACGACGTGCTCAAGGTGCACCGCCGCGCCGCCGATGACCCCTTCGCCGTCGGCGCGCTCGACGCCCCGGTGGTCATCTCCGAATTCTCCGACTTCGAGTGCCCCTTCTGCTCCCGCTTCGCCAACACCACGGAACAGATGCTTCTCGACGACTACGTCGCCCGAGGCCTCGTCCGCCTCGAGTGGAACGACCTGCCCGTCAACGGCCCCCGGGCCGAGGACGCCGCCAAGGCCGGCCGGGCCGCCGCCGCGCAGGGCAAGTTCCGCGAGTACAAGCACGCCCTCTACTCCGCCACGAAGGACATCTCGGGCCACCCGGAGCACACCATCGAGGACTTCGTCCGCTTCGCCACGGAGGCCGGGGTGCCCGATCTCGAGCGATTCCGCGCCGACGCCACCGACGGCACCTTCGATGCGGCCGTCGCGGAAGCCAAGAGTTATGGCGCGACGATCGGCGTCAACGGCACCCCGAGTTTCTTCATCGGCGAGAGCTACGTCTCCGGCGCCCAGCCCTCCGAGGTGTTCCAGCAGGTCATCGCGGAGGAGCTGGCCAAGGTCGCCCGCGGTGACGTCACTGTGCCCGCTGTGCCCGCTGTCTCGTGACAGGCGGTGACTGGCCGCCGCTGACTTTCTGGGTGTTCGCGGCCTGCGCCACCCTCAGCGCCGGCCTCGGGGGCTTCCTGCTGGGGCAGGCCTTCTGACATGGCGACCATCGGCCTCTTCGGCGCCCTCGTCGCCGGGATTCTCTCCCTGCTCAGCCCCTGCTCGGCGCTGCTGTTGCCGGCGTTCTTCGCCTACGCTTTTTCGTCGTTAAGCGCGCTGGTGGGGCGCACCCTCCTCTTCCTCGCCGGGATGGCCGCCGTGCTGGTGCCGCTGGGCGCGGGCGCCGGGTCGCTCGGCGCGCTGCTCACCGAGCACCGCGGCCTGCTCATCCTGCTCGGCGGGTGGGTCCTCATCGGACTCGGAGTGTTCACGGCCCTGGGCGGGGGTTTCCGCCTGCCGGGGGCGCGCGGCGGGGCGCGGGGTACGGGCCGGGCGCAGGTGTTCGCGCTGGGCACGGTCTACGGACTCGCCGGTTTCTGCGCGGGTCCGCTGCTCGGGGCGGTGCTCACCACGGCGGCCGTCACCGGTTCCCCGCTCTACGGCGGGCTGGTGCTGGGCATGTACGCGGTGGGGATGGCCCTGCCGCTGTTCGTGCTGGCGTTGCTGTGGGACCGCCTCGAGCTGGGCACCAGGGCGTGGCTGCGGCCGCGCGCGGTGCGCCTCGGCCCGTTGCGCACCACCGTGTGGGCGCTGGTCTCGGGTGGGTTGTTCATCGCCATCGGCTGGCTGTTCATCGCCTCCCACGGCACGGCGAATCTGCCGGGCCTACTCAGCATGGACGCCAGCTACGAGGTCCAGGCGTGGGCGCAGCGCGTCACCGGGACGGTCAGCGACGTCGCGTTCTGGTTCTGGGTGTCCCTGGCGGGCACCGTGCTCAGCGGGTGGCGGCTCGCCGGAAGTACTCGACGGTCTGCGCCACGCCCTCGGTGATGGGGGTGAGGGGCTCCCAGCCGAGGACCTCGCGGGCCCGCTCGAAGGAGAGCGCGGAACGCGGCACGTCGCCCAGGCGGGCGGGGGCGTACTCCGGGTCGTCCGGGGCGCCGACGGCCTCGGCCACCAGGGTGTGCAGCTGCCGGTCGGAGGTCTCCACCGAGGTGCCGATGTTGAAGCGCAGCCCCGAACCCGCCTCCCCGGACGCGAGCCAGAAGGCGCGGACGACGTCGCCGACGAAGACGTAGTCGCGGGTGTTGCCGCCGTCGCCGAACACGCGGGTCGGCTCGCCGGCGAGCAGGCGCTGCGCGAAGATGGCCACCACGCCGGCCTCGCCGTGCGGATCCTGGCGCGGGCCGTAGACGTTGGCGGGGGCGATGTGGGAGCAGTCGAGGCCGTAGAGGTGGCGGAAGGTGTTGAGGTACACCTCACCCGCGTACTTGCTGGCCGCGTAGGGGGAATGCGGGTCGACGGGGGTGTCCTCCCCCACCGGGAAGGTGTCCGGGGTGCCGTAGATCGAGCCGCCGGAGGAGGTGTGGACGATCTTGCGCACGCCGTGCTTCCGCGCGGCGTCGGCCAGGCGGATGGTGGCCAGGATGTTGGTCTCCGCGTCGTGCAGCGGATCGGCGACGGACTCACGGACGTCGATCTGCGCGGCCAGGTGGAAGATCACCTCGGGCCGGTGCTTCTCCACGAGCGCGTCGAAATCCACCTCGAGCACATCCGCCTCCAGGAAGGTCAGCCGCCCGCTCTCCTGCGCCTGCGCCAGGTTCTCCAGGCGACCGTGGGAGAGGTTGTCCACCACCACGACGTCGTGCCCTTCGGCGATGAGCAGATCTACCAGGTGCGAGCCGATGAAACCGGCGCCGCCGGTGACGAGAGTGTGCATACCGCCACTCTAACGCCCTGCCCGGAAGCAGGTGCACATCAGGGAATGTGTTTAGCCGTGTGAAACTATGGTGGTACAGAACACCGCCGAAGGAGTCCGCACCCGTGTCCCTTGCCGCCCGCTTCCGCTACCCCGCCATCACCGCCCGTGCCCTCGGGGAGTTCCTGCCCGCCGTGCTCCGCACCGGCATCCTCTCCACCCGCGGGGGACTCGGCCAGGGGGCCGCCCTCGGCCGCTACTGGTTCACCACCGCCCGCGAGGTCGAGCAGGGCAACCTGGCCGCGCCGCACCGGGTCGCCATTATCGACGACGACGGGGAGCTCACCTACCGCCAGCTGCGCGAGAACTCCCAGACCCTGGCCCGCCACATCGTCGGCCTCGAGCTTGCCGATGTCCGCCTCGGCGTCATGGCCCGCAACGGCCGCGGCATCCTCTACCCCCTGGCCGCCAAGGGTTACGTCGGAGCCGGCATCTACCTGCTCAACGTGGCCTCCTCCCCCGAGCAGCTCAGCGGCTGCATCGAGGAGAACGGCATCAACGTCCTGGTGATCGACGACGAGTTCCTCGACCGGCTGGACCCGGGAGTCGTCGAGAAGCAGGGTGTCCACGTCATCATCGGCCACCAGACCCGCGAGCATCCCGAGCACATCACGCTGCGCGACATCGTCGAACGCCCCTGGGTGAGCGGCGACATCGCGCTGCCCACGCTGCCGAAGCACGGACCGATCGTGCTCATGTCCTCGGGCACCACCGGCATCCCCAAGGGCGTCATGCGCCCGGAGCCGAAGCTGCCGCTGGTGCTGGCGGGCATGCTGAAGAAGGTGCCGTGGCGGGCGGACATCCGCGTGCAGATGCACGCCTCCATCTTCCACACCTGGGGCTGGAGCGCCGTCAACATCGCGCTGGCCGCCCGCGCCACCATCGTGTGCCACCGCATTTTCGACGCCGAGCAGGTCCTCCGCGACATCGACACCCACCAGCTCGAGGCGATGGTGACCTCCCCCATCTTCCTCAAGCAGATCCTCGAGGTCCCGGACAACGAACGCTACGACACCTCCCACCTCGAATTCATCGTCTCCTCCGGCCACGCGCTCACCCCCACCCTCGTCGAGCACACCATCGACCGCTTCGGCCCCATCCTGTGCAACGTCTACGGCTCCACCGAACTCACCCTGGCGTCGGTGGCCTCCGCCGAGGACCTCGCCGCCGACCCCACCACCTCCGGCCCCGTCGCCCTGGGCACTGACCTGCGCATTCTCGACGATAACGGCATGGAAGTCCCCACCGGCACCGTCGGCCAGATCCACCTGCGCAACTCCACCACCCTCACCGGCTACACCAACCCGGACATCCCCCTCGACACCGCCGGCGACCTCGTCCGCATCGGCGACCTCGGCTATCTCGACGAGGACGGCCACCTCCGTGTCCTCGGGCGCATCGACGACATGATCATCGTCGGCGGCGAAAACGTCCACCCCTCCTCCGTAGACGAAATTCTCGACGCCCTCCCCGGCGTCAGCGAGGTCTACTCCCACGGCGTCGCAGACCCCGACACCTTCCGCCGCGTCGCCTCCTGGATCGTCCGCGACGACAGCCTGGCCGGTCAGGCACTGACGGAGGACGACGTCCGCGCCTTCGTCCGCGACAACCTCGCCGAGCACTCCATCCCCCGCGACGTCCACTTCCTCGACGAACTGCCCCGCAACCCGACGGGCAAGGTCATGCCCCGTTTCCTCCCCAGGCTGGAGGATTAGCGCAGGCGTTCTACTCCCGGCGGGGTCGTGTCCGCGCCGGGGCCTAGTGTGTGGGAGGTCGACATGATGTCGTCCCCGGTCACCGCTCGGCGGCCGGTATCCCTCAACCACAGGAGAACACTGTGTCCAGCATCCTTTTCTGGAATCTCTTCATCAACGAGACCCTGCACCTTCCGGACTGGGCGTTCATGTCCCTCGCCGGACAGCTTATCGACGCCTCATCCGTCACCGGAATGTTCTAAACCGCCCGGGCGGCGTATTTACGTCGCCGGGTATTGCTCCGTCGGCAGGCCCGCCTTGTTCCAGGCGCTGAACGCACCCGCGAGGTGCGTGACGTCGGTGCGCCCCATGTCGTGGAGTGCGGCGGCCGAGAGCGCGGAACGCCAGGCTGATCCGCAGTAGAGCACGAGCGTGCGGCCGTCGTCGAGCGCCGGCTTGAAGTACGGACTCTGCGGATCCACCCAGAACTCGAGCATGCCGCGCGGTGCCCGGAACGCCCCGGGAATGATGCCGTGGGCCTCCCATTCGCGGGGGTCGCGGATATCGACGAAGAGGTGGCCCGGGTCGTCGACAAGCTCACGGGCCTCCTCGAGGCTGAGCGTGCGGACGCGGGCGTTGGCGCGCGCGACCAGTTCCTGCGCCGGGACGGGCAGCGGCTCGCCGGGGCGGCGGTGGGTGGTGTTCATGCCCCGAGACTAAGGGATCCCCGGTGCCCTCGCGTGAGGATCGCTCCGGAACCTGCCTTCCCGGCCGCCGCGGGCGCCGGTTGCGGAGTGAATGTCACTGCCCCGCGGTGTCTGCGGGGTTGCCGAGCGCCTTCACCTTGTCGAGGACGCGGTTCGCCTTCTCGATCTCGACGTCCGACCACATCTCCGGGTCCGTAAACAGTGTGCGGACTGCTTCCACCACGTCGTCGGGGACGGGGGTGACCTGACGGAGGTCGAACAGGTCAAGCAGGTCATCGCGGCCGTCGTCGTACTCCCCGCCGCACATGGAACCGGAGACACTGTATGCCCACGCCGGGTCGTCGGAGTAGCGAAGCATGGCGGCCTCGACGGGTACCTCGTCGTCGGCCAAATCGTGGAGTCCAATGTCAGCCATTCTTGAGCCCACCTCCCGCGGTGCATTCGACAGCGAAGGCCCCGACCGGCGGAACATCAACGCTGGTCAGGGCCTTCTTCGCGGAGCCGCCTGCGAGAATCGAACTCGCGACCTTCTCATTACGAGTGAGACGCTCTACCGACTGAGCTAAGGCGGCGTGGCACTGCGGAAACAGCACCGATGCGTCATTTTAGCGCACGCCCCGCACGCGGAGAAATCGCTGCTCAGGACACCTGGCAGGCGAGGCGGATGCGGCCGAGCATGCCGTCGACGGCGATGGTCGGGGTGACGTTGACGCTGATGTGGTGACGGGCGGCGCTGACGGCGTCGAGGCATTCGACGAGTCCGGGCATGCCGACCTTCTCGGCGAGTTCGCGGGAGAGGCCCTCGAAGTCGGGGTGGGTGAGGTCGACGGCGGCGCCGGTGGAGATCATGAGGGCGTCGCGGTAGAGGCCGGTGAGGTCGACGAGGGCGAGGTCGATGAAGTCGCGCTTGCGGCGGTTGCGGCGGGTCTTCTGGGCTTTCTCCAGGTCGGAGAGGGCGCCGGCGGATCCGTCCATGGCCTTCTGGGTGCCCTTGCCGCGACCGCCCTTGCCCAGGGAGCGCTCGAGGGTGGTGAGCTCGGTGGCGTCCTCGTCGTCGCTCATCTCCTTGACCTGTTTGTCCACGTTCTTGAGGAATCCGGTGGCGGCCTTGAAGGCCTCGTCGCGGTGGAAGACCATCTCGGCGAGGTTGAGGGCGGCGGCGCGGCGCTGTTGGGCGGCAGGGTCGCTGACCAGGCGGCGGGCGCGGCCGATGTGGCGGCCGGAGGCGATGGCGGCGAGGCGGGCGTTCTCGGGGGAGGCGCCGGTGTCGTCGATAAGCAGGGCGACAATCTTGTCCACCGACGGATAGGGGACGTAGAGGTGGCGGCAGCGGGAGCGCAGCGTCGGGGAGAAGTCCTCCGGGTCGATGGACGGGGCGCAGAGCAGGATGACGGTGCGCTCCGGCGGTTCCTCGACGACCTTGAGGATGGCGTCGGCAGCCGGGCCGGTGAGGCGGTCGGCGTCCTCGATGATGATGATCCGCCAGGGGGCGACGGTGGGCAGCTTGGCGGCCTCGCTGCGCATGTCCCGCATGTCGTCGATGCCGATGGACAGCCCGGCGGGCACGATGTGGAGGACGTCGGTGTGGGCGCCGGCGACGACGTCCCGGCAGTCGCGGCACCGCCCGCATCCGACCTCGTCGGGGTCGGAGCACTGGAGGGCCGCGGCGAAGGCCACGGCGGCGACGGAACGACCGGAGCCGGGCGGGCCGGTGATGATCCACGCGTGCGCCATGGCGCTGCCGAGGCCGGCCTGCCCGCGGGCGAAGGCGCGGGCGGCGGAGGCGGCCTGCAGGACGGTGTCCCGGACGGTCGGGGAGTCGGAGAGTCGTTCGGCGACGCTGTTCACCTCACCCACCCTATTCACCCTGGCCATGTGGTGCCCCCGCGGGAGCGTCGGGGCAGTTAAAGTAGTGAACCATGAGTCGACTGTTGCGGGCCCTGAAGTGGCTGTGGGGCACCTCGTGGCCCCTCTATGCCGCCCTGGTGCTCGCGGCCAACCTCATCGGCGCGCTGGCGATCATGGCGTTCATCCGTTTCCTGGTGCCCATGCCGGAGGTGCGCAGTTTCACCTCGGAGGTGCCGCACCTGGAGGTCATCGGCCTGACGTATCTCGCTTTCGCGGTGATCGTCGGCGTGGTGGCCACGCTGCTGCTGTTCCGGCCGGTGCTCGACTGGCAGCGGCATCCGGAGGCGCATGACCCGAACATGGTGCGCAACCTGGTCATGCGCCTGCCGGTGTATCAGGCGGTGGTGTGCGCGGCGGTGTGGGTGATCGGTATTGCGATCGCGGTGGCGACGGCGGCGTCGGCAAGCGGCAGGTTGGCGCTGGTCATCGGCTTGGCTACGGCCCTGGCGGGCATGGTGGTGGTCCTCATCACCTACCTGCTGGCCGAGCGTCTCGTGCGGCCCGTGGCGGCCTCCGCGCTGGCCCGCCGTTTCGAGGATTCGACCCTGGAACCGCCTATCACGCAGCGCCTGCGCCTGACGTGGATCATGACCACGGCGGTGCCCGTCCTGGGCATCCTGCTGCTGGCGGCCGGGCAGCGGGCGGACTTCTTCATGGGCAACGCGGGCGAGCTCATTCCGGGGATCGTGGCGCTGTCGCTCACGGCCCTGGTGACGGGTTTCGTGGGCACGACCTTCGCCATCATGAGTGTCGTCGACCCGGTCCTGGAGCTCCAGGAGGCCATCAACCGGGTGCGGCGCGGCGACACCAACGTGCAGGTCGACATCTACGACGGCTCGGAGATGGGCGTCCTGCAGGCCGGCTTCAACGAGATGATGCGCGGCCTGAAGGAACGCCAGCGGGTGCGTGACATCTTCGGCCGCTACGTCGGCGCGGAGGTGGCCAAGCGGGCCCTCGAGGAACGCCCCACTCTCGGCGGCGAGGACCGCAAGGTCGCGGTCCTGTTCGTCGACGTCATCGGCTCGACCACCTTCGCGGTCAACCACACGCCGGAGGAGGTCGTCGAGGCCCTCAACCAGTTCTTCGAGCACGTCGTCGAGGTGGTGCACCGCAACAAGGGCATCATCAACAAGTTCCAGGGCGATGCCGCGCTCGCTGTCTTCGGCGCCCCGATCTCGCTGCCGGATTCGACCTCCCATGCGCTGACCGCGGCGCGGGAACTGCGCCAGGAGCTCAAGGGCATGGCGCTGCAGGCCGGCATCGGGGTCGCCGCGGGGCATGTCGTCGCCGGTCACATCGGTGGATCCGACCGCTTCGAGTACACCGTCATCGGCGACGCCGTGAACTCCGCCGCCCGCCTCACCGAGCTGGCCAAGGACACCGACGGCCGGGTGCTCACCAACGCCGCCACGCTGCGCAGCGCCAACGAGGCGGAGCAGGCGCGCTGGACCGTGATGAAGTCGGTCGAGCTGCGCGGGCGCCGCGAGATGACCCAGCTGGCCCGCCCGATCCGCGCCACGATGGCGGACCGTTCCTGACATGGCGCTGCTCGCTCCCCGGCGGCTGTTCCTCCTCTTCGTCGGGCTCGTCATCATGGCTCTGGGCATCGCGTTGTCGGTGCGTTCCGACCTCGGCACCACCACCATCTCCTCCCCTCCCTATGTGTTGAGCATCATCTCCCCGCTCAGCCTGGGGATGGCGTCGATCCTGGTCAACAGCTCCTTGGTGCTCCTGCAGTTCCTCATTCTGCGCCGCCGTTTCCACCCGCTGCAGCTGCTGCAGATCCCGGTGCTACTGCTGTTCGGCGTGCTCAACGACATCGCCCTGTGGGCCACCTCGTGGGTGACCTACACGGCCTACTGGCAGCAGTGGGCGCTGGTGCTCCTCGGCATCGTGGTGCTGGCGGTGGGCATCATCTTCCAGATCGCAGGCAAGTCGATCATGCTCGCCGGCGAGGCGACCGTGCTCACCATCGCCACGGAGCTGGCGCGCGTCTTCGGCGAACGGCGCCTCTTCGTCTTCGGCTACGTCAAGATCGCCTTCGACATCATCCTCGTCCTCTCCGCCGTGGCGCTGGGCCTGGCGTTCGCCGGGCAGGTGGTCGGTGTCCGGGAGGGCACCGTGGCGGCGGCGTTGCTCATCGGCTTCTTCGTCAAACGCCTCCAGCCCGTGCTCGGGCCGCCTCTCGAGCGTTTCCGTCGCTGATTTTTCGCTTATCGACGCCCCCGTGAACCGCGCACGTGCGCGCTTTCCGGCACTTATCCACAGATTTCTGCTGACACATCACCTGAATGGGGAGTTATCCACAGGGCCGGGCCGGCCCCCTTTTCCGCGTCGAACAATGGTGCGAGGGTGGGGGCATGGCAAAGAAGAAGCAGACAAAAACCGCCTCCACCACGACCGTCAGCGTCCGCCCCCAGCCCACCCGTGACTCCTCCACCATCCCGCGCCCGCGGAAGTTGCGCGCCCGCCGTCGCGGGGAGGACTTCGTCATCGTCGACGGCGCGCTCGACCTCGGCATCGTCCCGGGTGATGTGGTGTGGTGCCTCTCGGGTGCGGACGGTCGCCGTTACTTCGCCGGCCTCGAGGAGCCCCGTTCCGGGACCATCAGCCGCACCCTGGTGGCGGGGGTGTTCTGCCCCCAGCATTCCGCCGAGTTCATCGACGAGGCCATGGAGGATCTGCGGGCGGAGGGGGCGTCGGCCTTCCAGATGCGGGAGGGCACCCTGTGGGCCTTCTGGCCCGGCGAGATCCCCACCGTGGACGTCGCCCTGAGCGTGGCCCGATCGGCGGCCGAGTACGGACTGGCCAATGCGGTCCACCCGGGGTGGACGCGGGACGGGATCATCGCCACCCGGGTCCACGCCGGCCCGCCGGTCCCGGTGGCCGTCTGAGCAGGCTAATCCCGGGTGAGTCCGTCGATGAGGAGCATGTTGCCGATCACCTGCGCAGCCCGCGCACCGGCGTCGACCGCCCGCAGGCCGAGAGAGTCCCCGCTGAGCACAGTCTCGCGCAGGAGGGTGACGCCCTCCGCGGCAAGGAGCAGGTTCCCGCCGTGCCCGAGACCCTGGCGGACGGTCCGGCCGTCCTGGATCGCGCGGTCATCGGCGAGGACCGAGGTGGCGGCGACGAACAGTCCCGCGAAGGCGGCCGGCGCGATGAGGGTCGGCTTCTTCCACACGGCCAGGCCGACACCCGTGGCCCAGGCGGCCGCACGCAGGCCGACGCGCGTCGGAGAGGGGCGGGCGCCCCGGTCGTAGAGCTGCGCCGAATAGGCGGCGTTCTGCGCCGCGACGCCGAACATCCCCAGCACCGGGGTCCGGTCCGGGGCCCGCAGCTTCGCGACATCCCCCACCAGCCCTCCCGCCATCCCGGCGAGCAGCACCGGGGAAGGATCATGGCGCAGGGCGGTGGCCGCCAACAGCGGCATCGTCGCCACGGTGGCGGCAGTGTTGGGCTTCCGCCACCCGAACAGGCGGGACCAGATGCCCACCTCCCCGGCCGTCAGATAGGCGACGCGCTCCGGCTCCTGGGCGGCGGCGACGAGCGAGGCTCGCAGCGCCTCCACGCCTTCGCGGGTCCGGCTGACCAATTCATTCACGGGGGAAGTCATGGCCCCAGCGTAGCCAGGTCCCCGGATTCACCGCCGCGCAGTCCGTCCACGAGCAGCCGTTGCGCCACCACGTAGGTGGCCGCCACCGCCACATCCAGCCCCCGCGCCAGCACGGTATCCCGCGACGGCAACAACGTCCGGGCCAGGATCAACGAGTCCGAGAGCAGGAAGAGATGCCCACCCGTCGCCACTCCCCGACCACGCAGCACCGGGTCGGCCGCCAGCGTGGAGGTCGCCGTCACCATCCCGCCGTAGAGCAGGACGAGGCCCAGGTGCCGCCGCCCCCACCAGGCGGCCGCCGTGAACGGCACCGCGTGCAGCACCAGTGGCAGGGGGCGCACCCGTGCGCCTGCCCGCCACAGCACCCACTGGTAGGCGGCCTGATTCACGGCGAAGGCCGTCGCGCCCGCAGCGAGCCTGCCCTCGCGCATGAGCAGCAGGTCACCGATCCACCCTCCGGCCAGCCCGAGGTGGGTGATGGGGCGGGAGGTGAGGGGGGCGTCGATAAGCAGGGGGACCACCAGCGGCTTCGACGCCAGCAGGAGACGGCGCGAACCGAGGCCCCGGGAGGCGACGTAGGCGCCGCCGGCCACCCAGTAGGCCAGGCGCTGCAGCCGCATCCTCACGGGCTACTTCTTGCGGGTACCGGCCTTGACCACGCGCTTGGTCCCCGGAGAGGGCGCCTTGCGGGTGGTCTTCTTCACCGTCTTCTTGGCCGTCTTCTTCGTGGCCTTCCGGGTGGTCTTCTTCGCCGGGGTCCCGCCGTCGGCCGCCTCCTTGGCGCGGCGCTCGGAGAGCAGCTCGTTGGCGCGGGCGTCGGTGATCGTCTCCGGGCTGTCACCCTTACGCAGCGAGGCGTTGGTGGTGCCGTCGGTGACGTAGGGGCCGAAACGGCCGTCCTTGACGGACATCGGCTTGCCGGAGACGTCATTGTCCCCGAGCATCTTCAGCGGCGGCTGCGCGGCCGCCCGCCCGCGCCGCTTCGGCTCCGCGTAGATGCGGCGGGCCTCGTCGAGGGTGATGGAGAAGATCTGGTCCTCGCTGGCCAGGGAGCGGGAGTCCGTGCCCTTCTTCAGGTACGGGCCGTAGCGGCCGTTCTGGGCGGTGATGACCTCGTTGTCCGCCGGGTCGACGCCGACCTCGCGCGGCAGGCTGAGCAGCTGGAGCGCCTCCTCGAGGGTGACGCTGGCGGGCTCCATCGAGGAGAACAGCGAGGCGGTGCCCGGCTTGAGGTTCTCCTCGACGAGAGCGCTGATGCGCTTCTCCTTCTGCGAGGCTGCGGTCTTGGTGCCCCAGTTCTTCGCCCGCATCCCGTCGGCGGCGCGCTGGGCGTCCTCGGCGGCGCGTTCCTGCGCGACGATCTCCTCGGCGGCGGCTTCGGCGGTGACGCGCTCGTCGTCACGCACGACCTCGGTGACGTAGGGGCCGTAGCGGCCTTCCTTGGCCACGATCATGCGCCCGTTGGCGGGGTTCTCACCCAGCTCACGGCCGCCCTGCGGGGTGGCGAAGAGCTTCTCCGCCAGTTCGAGGTTGAGCTCGTCCGGGGTGGTCGTCTCGGGGAGGTTGGCGCGCTGGTACTGCGGCTCGCCGTCCTGCTCGCCGACCTTGCGCTCGATGTAGGGGCCGTAGCGGCCGACGCGGACGAAGACGGGTCGCCCCTCCTCGTCGTCGTAGAGGTGGAGGGAGTTCACGGCGCGGGCGTCGATGTGCTCGAGGTTCTCGCCGACGAGGGCCTTGAGGCCGCCGTGGCGGGCGATGGACTCGGCGGTGTTGTCGTCGGCCTCGGCGTCACCGAAGTAGAAGCCGGTCAGCCACTGGGTGCCGTCCTCCTCACCGGCGGCGATGTTGTCCAGCTCATCCTCCATGGAGGAGGTGAAGTCGTAGTCGACGAGCGGGGTGAAGTTGTTCTCCAGCAGCCCGACGACGGCGAAGGCCACCCAGCTGGGCACCAGCGCGTTGCCGCGCGGGACGACGTAGCCGCGGTCCTGGATCGTCTTGATGATCGACGCGTACGTCGACGGACGACCGATCCCCAGGTCCTCCATCTTCTTCACCAGGCTGGCCTCGGTGTAGCGGGCCGGCGGGTTGGTGGAGTGACCGTCCGCGGTGATCTCCGTCGCGGTAAGGGCGTCGCCCTCCGCGAGGTTGGGCAGGCGCTTCTCCGCGTTGTCGGCGACATCGCGACCGTCGGCCTGGCGGGTGGTCTCCACGTAGGCGCGCAGGAAGCCCGGGAAGGTGATGGTGCGGCCGGTAGCGGAGAACTCGATCCGCTCCCCGGTGCGCGCGGTGCCGGCGATGGTCACCTTGAGGGAGGTGCCCTTCGCGTCAGCCATCTGGGATGCGACGGTCCGCTGCCAGATGAGCTCGTAGAGCTTGAACTCCTCGGCGTCGAGCTGTCCGTGCAGCTCACCCGGGGTGGCGAAGCGCTCACCCGCGGGGCGGATCGCCTCGTGCGCCTCCTGGGAGTTCTTCGACTTACGGTCGTAGCGGCGCGGGGAGTCCGTGACGAAGGAGTCCCCGTAGAGCTCCTTCGCCTGCTGGCGCGCGGCGCTCAGACCTTGCTCGGACAGCGAGGTCGAGTCAGTACGCATGTAGGTGATGTGGCCGTTCTCGTAGAGACGCTGCGCGATACGCATCGTCCGGTCCGAGGTGTAGTGCAGCTTGCGGCCGGCCTCCTGCTGGAGGGTCGAGGTCATGAACGGCGCGTAGGGGCGCCGGGTGTAGGGCTTCTCCTCCACCCCGGAGACCTGCATGTCGACGCCCTGCAGGGCCTCGGCCAGCGCCTCGGCCTGCTGCTTGCCGACGACCACCGCCTCCCCCTTGAGACGGCCTCGGTCGTCGAAGTCACGTCCCTGGGCGACGCGTCGACCGTCGATGGTGGCCAGCTTGGCCTGGAAGTTGCGGGGGTTCTCCGGGTCATCGCCGTCCCGGCCGGTGTCGAGGTCGGCGGAGAGATCCCAGTACTCCGCGGAGATGAACGCCATGCGCTCGCGCTCCCGCTCGACGATGACGCGGGTGGCCACCGACTGCACGCGACCCGCGGACAGGCGGGGCATGACCTTCTTCCACAGCACCGGGGACACCTCGTAACCGTAGAGACGGTCGAGGATGCGGCGGGTCTCCTGGGCGTCGACGAGGTTCTCGTCGAGCTCGCGGGTGTTCTCCGCGGCGGCCAGGATGGCGGGCTTGGTGATCTCGTTGAACACCATGCGCCGCACCGGCACCGTCGGCTTGAGCACCTCGAGCAGGTGCCAGGCGATGGCCTCGCCCTCACGGTCGGGGTCTGTGGCCAGCAGCAGCTCGTCGCACAGCTTGAGCTTCGCCTTGAGGTCCGCGACCTTCTTCTTCTTGTCGGGGCTGACGACGTAGAGGGGCGCGAAACCGTTCTCCGTGTCGACGCCGAGGCGCGCCCACGGTTCCTTCTTGTACTTCGTGGGCACGTCAGCGGCACCGCGCGGGAGGTCACGGATGTGTCCGACCGAGGCCTCGACGATGTAGTCGTTGCCCAGGTAAGGCTGGATCTTCTTCGCCTTGGTCGACGACTCCACAATGACCAGGGTCTTCTTCCCTGATCCCTTCGCTTCTGCCACTGGGAGATCTTCCCTCTCATCTGCTGGATGACACTGCTGCACAATATTGACGGAACTAACCGTCCTTCCGGGAGACTCTAGCCCAGACCCGGCCTGTCACAACACGTTACACAGTATTTAATGGCCCTCCTGAGCAGACCCATTCGCAGGAACCTCCCAGCCTTTCCGGCGCCCGCTCCGCCGGGGCCCTGATTATCGTGGCGGGAATGACCGAGCAGATCATCACGTGGGTGGAGACCCTCCTCACCCTGCCGGCCTTCTACCCGGTACTCGCCGCCCTGGTCATCAGCGATTCACTCCTGCCCGCCATCCCCAGCGAGGCCGTCCTCACCCTGGCGGGCAGCTGGTCCGGGGCACGCGGTGTGCCCGATCTGGCGATGATCATCGGCGTGGCCGTGCTCGCCGCGGTGGTGGGCGACAACATCTGCTACCTGCTGGGCACCCGGCTCATCGGCATCGTCGAACGCACCCCGGCGGACACCGCCCGCGGGCAGGCCATCGCGTGGGTGCGCGAGAACATCCGGCGCAACGCCGCCGCGACCATCATCATCGCCCGCTTCATCCCCTGGGCCCGGTGGTTCATGACGATCATGCTCGGGTCCGTCCGCTACCCGTGGCGGTGGTTCTTCCTCTACGACACCATCGGGGTGGTGCTGTGGGCACTGCTGGCCGTGTTCATCGGCTACGCGGGTGGCTGGTACTTCTCGGACTATCCCCTGTTGGCCGTCATCGTCGGCATCGCGCTCGGCGGGCTGGTGGGCATGGTCATCCAGCGGCTGCAGGCGCGGTGGGCAGGGCGCCGCTAGGCTGTCCGGCCCCGGCCCCGGCCCCTACCCGGCCCCGAAATCAACCTCAGAAACAACAATGACCGCCCTCCCGTGACACGGGTGGACGGTCCTGCGAGAAAACTATGTCGAACCTGGTGGGCCGAGAGTTTTCTTGAAGTGCTCGGTGTGAGGCTTAGAGCGGGCGAACAGCCTGCGCCTGCGGGCCCTTGGCGCCCTCACCGATCTCGAACTCAACCTGCTGGTTCTCCTCGAGGGTACGGAAGCCGGAGCCCTGGATCTCGGAGTAGTGGACGAAGACATCCGCGGAGCCGTCGGCCGGAGCGATGAAGCCGAAGCCCTTCTCAGCGTTGAACCACTTCACAGTTCCCTGTGCCATGTTTTAAACCTATTTCTTGATGTGGAGGTGGTACGGCGCCGACATATGCCGACAGCCGGGTCGTATCGAACCCCCGATGGACCACCACCCCCAGACTGGAGCGGTGATTCGGGTGCTCGCGTATAAATCCCTTGCGAGCACGTAAACGTAACGCACAGAAACAGCGACCGGCACCCAGTGTGTCACGGATTAGCCCGGCGCGATAGTCTGACGACATTTCCGGGCGGGAAACAGCCCTTCGTTCTCCCACATACAGGGGTGATCACAATGACCATTCCGCACTCTCCGGGAGCCTCCCTCGGCTCCGAGCTCAGCGCCGCGATTATCCGCCGTTTCCCCGCCTCCACCTGCACGTATTCCACCGTCCAGGAGGCCCGCCCGGCGCGCCACGCCCCCTGGCCGGAATGGGTGCACCCCGGCCTGCGGGGGTATTTGGCCGACGAAGGCATCCCCACGCTGTTCACCCACCAGACCGAGACCGCGAACCTCGCCCACGCGGGAACGGATGTCGTCGTCGCCACCGGCACCTCCTCCGGCAAGTCCCTCGGCTACCTCCTGCCGATCCTCAGCGATCTCGCCGCCGACCCCACCGCCTGCGCCCTCTACCTCACCCCGACGAAGGCGCTGGGCTCAGATCAGCTGCAGGCCGTCACCGCGCTCACCCGCGCCGTCGAGGGCCTGGGCGGCATCCACCCGGCCCCCTACGACGGCGACACCCCCCTCGAGGCCCGCAGCGGCATCCGCGACGCCACCCGCTTCGTGTTCACCAACCCGGACATGCTGCACCTGTCGATCCTCGCCCACCACGCCCGCTGGGCCCGGCTCCTGCGGCGGCTGCGCTACATCGTCGTCGACGAGTGCCACACCTACCGCGGGGTCTTCGGCGCGCACGTCGCCCTGGTCCTGCGCCGACTGCTCCGGCTGGCGGAACACTACGGTTCCCGCCCGACGGTCATCCTCGCCTCCGCCACGGCCAACGATCCCGCCGCGCACGCCACCACCCTCATCGGCCGCCCCGTCGTGGCCGTCACCGAGGACGGCGCCCCCACCGGCGCGCGCACCGTCCTGCTGTGGGAGCCGGGTTTCCTCGAGGGCGTCGAGGGGGAGAACGGGGCCCCGGTCCGCCGGGCCGCCACCACGGAGGCCGCGGGCATCATGGCCGCCTTCGTCGCGGAGGGCGCCCGGACGCTCACCTTCGTCCGTTCCCGCCGCTCCGCCGAGCTGGTCTCCCTGCGCACCATGGAGGAGCTGTCCTCGCTGGGGCGCCCCGACTTCGCCCGCCGCATCGCCGCCTACCGCGCCGGCTACCTGGCGGAGGACCGCCGCCGCCTGGAACGCCAGCTCGATGACGGCACCCTGCTCGGCGTGGCCACGACGAACGCCCTCGAGCTCGGTATCGACGTCGGGGGCCTCGACGCCGTCGTCACCGCCGGCTTCCCCGGCACGGTGGCCAGCTTCTGGCAGCAGGCCGGCCGCGCGGGCCGCCGCGGACAGGGGTCGGTGGTGGTGCTCGTCGCGCGGGACGAACCGATGGACACCTACCTCGTCCACCACCCCGAGGCGCTGCTCGGGCGTCCGGTGGAACGCGCGGTGTTCAATCCGCGTAACCCCTATGTCCTGCGGGGGCACGTCTATTGCGCGGCCGTCGAGAAGCCGCTGTCGGAGGCGGACGTCGCGGCGCTGGGCGCCCACGACGTGGTCACCGAGCTGGAGGCCGCCGGCCTCCTGCGCCGCCGCCCGCGCGGCTGGTTCCCCACCCCGCTCATCGATGCCCCGCTGACCCCCGAGACCGCCCACGCTGCGGTGCAGCTGCGCGGGGGCAGCGGCGAGGAGGTGCTCATCGTCGACGTGTCCGACGGGCGCCTGCTGGGAACGATTGACGCCGCCCGCGCCGCCGCGCAGGTCCACCCGGGCGCGGTGTACCTGCACCAGGGGGAGAGCTTCGTCATCGAGGAGCTCGACTTCGCCGACCGCATCGCCCTGGCCCGCCCGGAGGAGCCGGAGCACTCGACGATCGCCCGTTCCGAGACCGACATCCGCCTCCGCGGGGAGCCGGAGCAGCTGCTCAACTACTCCCCTGGCCTGTGGGTGGCCAACGTCGAGGTGGAGGTGACGGATCGGGTGACGGGGTACATCGTCAAGCTTCCCGACGGCACCACCGCCGACCACGTTCCCCTGGACATGCCGGAACAACGCCTGCTCACCCGCGCGGTGGCCTACACCATCGACCCGCTGGCGCTGGAGGCGATGGGGATCACCGCCGGAGAGGTCCCGGGCACGCTGCACGCGGCGGAGCACGCGGCGATCGGACTGCTGCCGCTCATCGCCACGTGTGACCGCTGGGACATCGGCGGGGTCTCCACCGCGCTGCACCCGGACACGATGCTGCCGACCGTCTTCGTCTACGACGGCCACCCCGGCGGGGCCGGCTTCGCCGACGAGGGTTTCGCCCGCTTCCCGGAGTGGATCGCGGCCACCTTCGACGCCGTGCGCTCGTGCGCCTGCGAATCCGGCTGCCCCTCCTGTGTGCAGTCCCCCAAGTGCGGCAACGGAAACAACCCCCTCGACAAGGCCGGAGCGCTCAAACTGCTCGGCGCCCTGGTGACCATGACGGGCGCTATACCGGGCCCGCCGTCGCCGTGACCTCCCTTCCGCGCACGTGCGCGGCGACGCTGAGATCGGCGCCCCGCACCGCGCACCCGCTTATCGACGCCCCGTTCCGCCCCGCCACCTCAGCGGCGACGGCGCAGCCGTCCTCGCCCCGGTAGACGGCGAAGGCACCGGCCACGGCCGCGAGATCCGCCGCCACCCGGGCCCGGTGGTGGGCGTCGACCTGGGCGGCCGCGGCGATGACCACCAGCCCCAGGCTGAAAAGGGCGGCGGCGGCCCCCGCGGTGACGATGGTCGGCATCAGGGCACCTCGACGGGAAAGACGGCCGCGTGGCGCCGGGTGCCCAGCGGGGAGGGCACGCTCGCCTCCGCCGTGGCCAGGCCCGCGTGCTCGCTCACGCGGATCTCGCCCCGGGGCGGGGTGTAGCTCAGCCCGATGGCATACGCCCGGGCGGCAGCTCCGGCGGTGTCGACGGCGACCAGGTGCGCGGACATCGTGGCGATTCCCGCCACGATGATCCCGCACACCGTGACCAGGCTGCCGATGCCGAAGGCGGTCTCGATGGTGGTCACGGTGCGGAGCTGAGGGCCTCGGTGATGATGCCCTCGATCGCGGAGACGACGGCCTGGGCGTTGATGACGCCGTAGAGAACGGCGGCCAGGGCGGCGGCCGCGAGCGAGCCCATGGCGTACTCCACCGTCGACATTCCCTTGTCGTCGCGGAGGGTGGTGGTGAGATGGGTGAGCAGGGACATGATGATTCTCCTAGGTGAGTAGTTGGGTGCCCAGGCTGATGACCACGGGGGCCAGGCCCAGGATGAGGAAGGCGGGCAGGAAACAGAGGGTGAGCGGCAGCGCGATGAGCACTCCCGCCCGTTCGGCCCGGGCGGTGGCCCGGGCGGCTGCATCATCACGCAGGGTGGTGGCGATGCGGCCGGCGGCGGTGGACAGGGCGGCGCCGGAGCGGCCGGAGACGATGGCCGGGGTGGCCAGCTCCCCGAGCCCCGGCAGCCCGGCGACCTCCGCCCAGGCGCGCTGGGCGGGGACCCCGAGGGCGAGCAACGCCGCGATGGTGCGCCACTCTTCCCGGGTGGTGGTATCGGCCCCGGCCTCCACGAGCGCCGCGGCCGCGGCGGCCGGCGTGAGTCCGGCCAGCAGACATGCGGCGTAGAGGTCGAGGTCGGCGGCCACCGCCAGCGGATCGGGGTCCCGGTGGCGCCGCGGACCGTCCCGCGGCGTCTTCGGCCCGAGGTCACGCAGTCGCAGGAGGAGCCGGGGAGGTGGAATGAGCAGGACGGCGGCCACGAGGAGCAGGATCAAGCCGCGGCCCTCCCGATGATGTGCCGGGACCACAGGAAGCCCCCGGCACCCAGAGCGGTACCCGTGACCAGCAGCACCCCGCCCAGTCCCCCGCCGCTGAGGAAGCCGAGGGGGTCCGCCCCCATCGCCGTACCCATGGCCATCCCGGCCAGGGGCAGAAGGGTGAGGATGACCGCGGTGGCCTGCGGGCCCTGCAGCGTGGCCGTGGTGGCGGCGCGGTGCCGCAGGCGGGTGTCGATCCGTCGGCGCGCCTGTTCCACCAGTGGGGCCAGCGGCAGGCCGTGCCGCTCGGAGAGCTGCCACAACGTGCCCAGGGAAGCCAGCTCCGCGGGCCCGGCGAGCAGGGCTCCCGCCCCGGAGAGTCCGCGTGCTACCCGGGTGCGCACCTGCGCGAGGGCCGCCGCGAGTTCGGGCGGGGTATCGGCGGGCAGCGCCTCGGTCGCGTGGTCCATCGCCACGGCGATGGTGTGCCCGGCGCGCAATTCCCCGTCCAGCAGCCCGAGGAAACCGGCTGTGTGCTTCTCCCGGCTCCCTCTTCTCCCCCGTTCCCGGATGTCCCGGACCACCCACCAGGCGGTTCCCCCGATGAGCAGCAGCGCGGTGGTGACCGCGGCGCTGCCGAGGAGCAGGAAGAGCAACAGCCCGAGGCCGAGGGCGGGCACCACGAGCAGGTGCGGCTCCGGCGTCGCCGGGCACACCCGCCCCCGCGGGGAAGGGGTGGGCAGGATGAGGTGGGCCACCAGCAGCAGGAGCGGGGTCATGCGGTGACCCCCAGCTGTGCCTGCAGCTCCCGGAAACCGTCGAGGGCGCCGCGCTCGGAGTCCCACACCGGGTGCACCTCGACGGGAATGCCCCGGAGCAGCCCGATCTGGTGCACCCGGCGGGCCCCGTCGACCCCGCGGCGCATGACGATGACCACGTCCATCGCCGCCGCCAGCTGCGAGTGCAGGGCCGAGCGCGACAGCCCGCCGAGCGCCGCCAGGGCTTCCATCCGGGCGGGCACCTCGTGGAGGGCGTTGGCGTGGATGGTCCCGGCACCGCCTTCGTGGCCGGTGTTGAGGGCGGCCAGCAGATCCACCACCTCCGCGCCGCGGATCTCGCCGATGACGATGCGGTCGGGTCGCATGCGCAGGGCCTGTTTGAGCAGGTCCGCCATGGTGATCGCGCCGGAGCCCTCGACGTTGTGGCCGCGGGCCACCAGGTTGAGCACGTGGGGGTGGCGGGGCTGCAGCTCGGCGGTGTCCTCGATGCACAGGATGCGTTCCCGGGGACTGACCTCCGCCAGCAGGGCGGCGAGCAGGGTGGTCTTGCCCGTGCCGGTGCCGCCCACCACGAGGAAGGCCCGGCGCTGTCGGATGACTCCGCGCAGGAGCGCGGCGATCTCCTCGCTGAGTGTGCCGCGGGAGATGAGCTCGTGGAGAGTGGTGGTGGCCGGGCGCAGCACCCGCAGGCTGAGGCAGGTGGAGCGCGCCGATGGCGGGGACAGCAGGGCGTGGAGGCGGATGAGGGAGCCGTCGTCGCGGGTGAGCCGGCCGTCGGCGAAGGGCTGGGCGTCGTCGAGGCGGCGCCCGCAGGAGGTGGCCAGCCGGGTGGCCAGCTGCCGGACGGCCGCGTCGTCGGGGAAGCTCACGTCGGAGCGTTCCAGGCCGCACCCCCGGTCGAACCACACCTCGGTGGGGCCGTTGACCACGATGTCGGTGACCCCTTCCGTGCTCAGCAGGGTTTCGAGGGGGCCGATGCCGGTGGAGTCGTGCCGCAGGCGGCGCAGAAGTTCCAGGACGTCGACATCGGAGATGACGCCAGCCTCCTCCCGGATGAGGCGGGCGAGATCGGCGACCTCCTCGGTCGCCGGGGTATCCACCAGGCGGCGTTGCACCTTCTCGAAGAGCTCGTTCACAGCGCGACCCCGGCGCTTTCCAGCACCAGCCGGGCGGTGGTGGCCAGCGGGGCGGGCAGCCGCTGCGGGAGTCCCCCGAGTTCGACGCTGCGCGACAGCCGGGACACCGTGCCCAGGGTGCTGAGGATCTCGCAGCGGGTGATCTTCTCCACATCCGCGCGGCTCAGCCCGGACCAGCTGCGGTGGCGGAGGACACCGGCGACCGTGCAACGCCGCGCCCCGAAGCCGGAGACCAGCCCCGCGGCCGCGGCGGCGGCACGTACTTCGGCGGGGATGAGCAGGACCACGTGATCGCAGGAGTCGGCCACGGCATCGGCGACCGGCCCGTGGGATGGGGTATCCACGATGGTCACGCCCGCGCTGTCCTGCAGGGCCTGCAGTACCGGGCGCACCAGCTCCGGGGTGAGCGAAAAGGGGTCGGCGATGGTGCTGCGGGCGGCGGACAGGCAGGTGATGCCGTCCGGCGTGACGGGCAAGGCGGCCCGGAGGTCGACGGCGTCGACGGTGCCCTCCCCCAGGCGGAGCTCAGGCCAGCGGATACCGGGGGTCTCCTCAACGCCCAGAAGCAGGTCGAGGCCCCCGGAGTGGTCGACCGCATCGAGGAGGGTGGTCGGGTGGGAGCGGGTAGCCACGCGGGCCAGTGCCGCCGCCAGGGTGGAGGCGCCCGCCCCACCCGCGGCCCCGCACACGGCGATGACGGTGCCCGCCGCCGACGCGGGGGCTGCGGCGGGATCGGCCGGAGCCCGCGCATGCCCCAGGGCCCCGAGCAGCTCCGGCGCCTGGGCGGGGACGACCCAGGCGTTCTCGGCATGGGCCTGCATCGCGGCCTGCCAGTCCACCGGCCCGGGGTCGGCGGCGAGCACGTGGACGCCGGCCCGGCGCGGCAGGGTGGCGATGTGCCGGGCGATGTCGGCGTCGACGAGCGCGGCGTGGGCGCGGGGCAGCAGGCGGGTGATCTCGCGGGGGTCGATGGTGTCGATGACGTCGTGGCCGGTGGCCGCCGCAACGTGGGTGGCCTCCGGGTGGATGACGGGGTCGCTGACGGCCACGAGGACGAAGGTGCTGGTCATGGCCCCACCATCGCCGGTGGGGGCGGTCCGGACAAGGGCCGGCCGGGCCCCCTGTGGATAACCCCGGAGATCAGTGACGGATCATCACGAATCTGTGGACAGCTGGCGTCCCACGCTGGCCAAGACTCCGCCGACGGGAGACAGTGAGAGCGCCCCGGCGGACCCGGAAAATAAGGGACGGCCCGCGCCTCGGGGGGGGTGTGCGCGGGCCGTCTGTAACCCGGTATCGGGGGGGATAACCGGGGCAGGCCACACTGTATATCGGGGCCTTGCAAGGGAAATTATGGCACATCTTTCCGCACATGACAACACCGGCACGACAGTCCAATCGCAAAGGCATTCTATGCCGCCCAGCCGTGCCCAGGAGTGCCCATCCGTTGACCACATCAGTCCCACCAGTATCACCCGCACCACACGCCCCTTACTTTTCACAGGGAGGGGGTCTACACTGTGTCCTCATGAGCCCCCGGTCCTCTGTTCGCGAGCAGTCCCCCACGCAGCATCCGCGCGTGGCGGCCTTCTTCGACCTGGACAAAACGATCATCGCCACCTCCTCTGCCTTCGCCTTCGGCCGCGAGTTCATGCACAACGGCCTCATCACCACCGCCGAGGCGCTGCAGATGTCCCTGGCGAAAGCGACGTACATGATCGCGGGGCAGTCGAGCGAGCAGATGGACTCCACCCGCGACCAGCTCGCCGCCCTGGTGGCCGGCTGGTCCGTGGAACAGGTCCGCACCATCGCCTCCGAGACGATGCACAACGTGGTCACCCCGGCCATCTACGCGGAAGCCCGCGAACTCATCTCCTTCCACCGCAACGCGGGCCATGACGTCATCATCATCTCGGCCTCAGCCTCCCACCTGGTGGATCTCATCGCGGAGGAGCTGGGCATCGACCAGGTCGTCGCCACCGAGCTCGAGGTCGAGGACGGCCACTTCACCGGCGAGATCCTCTTCTACTGCAAGGGCGATGCCAAGGCGCAGGCCATCACCGACCTGGCCGCCCAGAACAACTACGACCTCACGGTGAGCTACGCCTACTCCGATTCCGCCACGGACATCCCCATGCTGCAGGCCGTCGGCAACCCCGTCGCCGTCAACCCGGACCGCGCCATGAAGAAGACCGCGCTGGAGAACGGGTGGGAGATCCGCACCTTCCGCGACCCGGTGCCCCTATTCCAGATGCCCTCACCCCGCGAGATCAGCATCGGCGCCTCCATCGTCGCCGTCATCTCCGCCGCCGCGGCGGGCGGCATCTGGTGGGCGCAGCGCGGTCGCCGCGGCAGCGCCTAAAGCGAATAAGCGCCTACAGCGCCCGGGCAATGGCCTCCGCTTCCTCTGCACCGGCGATCCACGACCGCAGGGACAGCTCGAGGAACTCCACCGCACTACCCTCCGCCCAGGCCTGCGCCGCCGCCAGGTACTCCGTGCGGTGCCGCAGCAGATAGGTCTCGGGGACGGCCAGCCCGCGGGGGTCGAAGCCCGTCGACACCGCCGCCAACCGGCCGGCCGCCCGGGCCACCAGCCCGGAGTGCTCGCCGAGCAACGCATGCGCCAGGATCTCCGCGTGCACGACCTGGGGTAGCAGCACGTCGTGCGCGTCCCCGGTGAGCAGCGCCGCCAGCCTCTGCAGACGCTCCGGTGACCCCTCCGGACGCCCCCCACCCCCGGCGAGGACAGACATGCGCGCCAGGATCTGCAGCGGGGCGCGCCCGAAGACCCGCGCGGAGGACTGCAGTGAGTCCGGCGCCAACATGCTCGACACCGAGATCGACAGTCCGAGTACTCCCGTGGGCTCATCGCCGAGGCGGATCGAGGGATCGTCGAGAAGCGCGGAGGTGCGGGCACCCCGCAGCACGGACTCGGATCCGGTGACCTCCGCGCGGCGCAGAGACACCGGCCGCCGATGCACGGCGGCGATGGCCTGCCGGGCGGAGTCGGCGAGCGCGGCGACGTCGCCGAGTCGAAGGAGAGGTTGCAGGGGGTCAGCCGCGGACATATCCACTACGATAGCTGCGGAAGGGTTGCACATTCACCGTGAATCCGTGGCACCATGGTCGGGAATAGTCAACGACGCATGACCCTTATGACAAAGCAGCAGGAAGGCACATCGTGAGCAACAAGGGACTTTTCACCGACGGACCGAAGGACTTCACTCCGCGGGTCAGCTCGATTCCGCTGAGCGACGTTGACACGACGCGCGCAGGTGAGGGCTCCATCGGCGATCTGGTCTCCAACGCCACCGCCCAGATGTCCTCCCTTTTCCGCGCCGAGCTGGAGCTGGCCAAGACCGAGCTGGCGGGCGAGGCGAAGAAGGGCGCCATCGGCGGCGGCCTGTTCGGCGTCGCCGGGGTCATCGCGCTCTACTCCTCCTTCTTCTTCTTTTTCTTCGCCGCGGAGCTGCTGAGCACCTGGCTTGAGCGCTGGGCCTCCTTCCTCATCGTCTTCCTGGTCATGCTGCTGCTGGCCGCGCTGCTGGCGCTCTTCGGCTGGCAGAAGGTGAAGAAGATCAGCGCCCCGCAGAAGACCATCGACTCGGTCACCGAGCTGAAGAACCTGGTCCCGGGGCAGGCCACGCAGAAGCTCGAGGCCCGCAACCGCGGCCTGTACAGCTAGTTCCTTCCCCTCCTCCGCCCGCGCGCCCACCGCGAGGGCGGATTTTTCTTTGCCCGTCCGCAGCCCCGTCCGCAGCCCCGTCCGCAGCCCTGTCCCGGAGAGGAGTCCCCGTATGTTCCTGCGTCGTCGCCCGCTGCCGCCGTCCGTCGTGGAACTCGACGGCCCCTTCTCCCATGAGCTCGTGCACACGCGGGGGATCCGTCTGCACGTGGCCACCGCCGGCCGGCCGGAGGATCCGCTGGTGCTGCTGCTCCACGGGACGTTCGGCGGCTGGTTCGAGTTCCGCCGGGTCATCGCCCCGCTGGCGGCCCGTGGTTTCCGTGTCGCGGCCGTCGATTTCCGGGGCTACGGCCTCAGCGACCGGCCCCCCTCCACCGCGGGCGATGCGCTGCGCACGGCCGCCGGTGACATCGCAGGGCTCATCCGCGCGCTGGGCCACGACACCGCCCTCATCGTCGGAGCGGACACCGGCGGCACGGTCGCCTGGGCCCTGGCCTCCCACTATCCGGAGATGGTCACGGGCCTCGTCTCGGTCAGCGCCGCGCACCCGGTCGACCTGCGCCGGGCCAGCGTGGCGCGCCCCTGGCGGCACGTGGGCACCCTGTCCCGGCCCCTGTGGCCGCTGCTCGGCGCCGCAGCTTATCGACGCCACCTGCACTCCTCCACCACCCCCGACTTCCGGCACTCGCCCGGGTTCGGGGAGGAGGTGGCGCTGCGCGTGCGGGCGGGGCGGATCAGCAACACCCGCCCTTGGAGGCTGCGCACCAACCGCCTGCTCACCGCGCCCGTTTCGGCGCGCTGGCTGCATACGCAGGTGTCGGCCCCCACGCTGCTCCTGCAGCCCCCGCTGCCGGTGTGGCGGCACCTGGGCCGCCGTTCCGCGGCCCGGGTGACGGGGGATCTCAACGTAAGGCACGTGGCCCGCACCCGGGACCTGCCGCACCTGGAGAATCCCCCGGCCTTCGTGGAGGCGGTCGCGGAGTTCGCGGAGCGGCACCTCTAACGGGCCACGCACTCCTGCGTTCCCACCGGCGCGCGCAGGGCGGTGACGTCGCCGACCTGGCGGCGCACCTCGGCGGCGGTGAGGACGTAGCCGGTGTCGGTCTGATCGACGCTGGCGCCGAAGACGACTCCGAGCACCGCGCCGTCGGTATCCAGCAGGGGCCCGCCGGAGTTGCCCTGGCGGATGGTCCCACGGACGGTGTAGGCGTCACGCTCGACGCGACCCGCGGCGTAGATGTCGGGCCCCGCGATGAGCAGCTGCTCGCGGACGCGGGCGGGGGCGGCCTCGAAGGGGCCGGACTCGGGGAAGCCCATGACGATGGCGTCCTCGCCCGAGCCCGCCGGATGCGCGGCCCAGTTCAGCGCCGGGAGGTTGAGGCCCGGGGAGTGCAGGACGGCGATGTCCACGCCCGGGTTGTAGTAGACGACCTCAGCGTCCTTGACCCCGAGGACGGTGTCCAGCCGCACGGACTGGGTGCCGGCGACGACGTGCGCATTGGTGATCACGTAGTCGGTGTCGGTGACGAATCCGGAGCCCATGAGGCGGCGGGAGCACTGATCCGAGTCACCCTGGATGTGCACCACCGAGGGGCGCACCCGCTCGACCAGGGCGTGGTCCTCGATCTGGATGTTGGGGGCGGCGACCTCCCGGGCGGGTGGTTCGTCGAAGGGGGCGAAGATGGGCGGGAGGCCCGATTCGTCGAGAAGCACGGTGATCCGGGCGGGCAGCTGCTCCAGCCCGGGCGGGGTGCTGCGGTCGACGAAGCCGAGCACCGCGGAACCGCGGATGCCCTGGCTGAACGTGCCGGTCAGGCCGGTGGCCAGCGGAATCGAGATGAGCCAGATGACGATGAGCGTGGCCGCGGTGGTGAACAGCGCCCCGATCGCCGAGTCGATGGTCTGGGAGGAGCGCATCCGCATCCGCTCCCGCAGCGAGGATCCCAGGATGCCGCCGATGAGGTTGCCCAAGCCCACGAGGAGGATGATCGTGCCCAGGCCGAGCAGGAAACGCAGCGCCACCGATTCGGTCAGCTGCATGACCGGGGGCGCCAGAACCGCGCCGAGGATGAGCCCTGCGACCACGCCCACCGTCGAGAGGACGGAGGCGAAAGCACCCTGCCGCCAACCGATGACGATCGCCGCGAGCAGGGCCAGCAGGATGAGACCGTCGACGAAGAGGGCGGGGGTCACGGGGCAGGGGATCCAATCAGTGGTGCGTCGGTTATCGCAGGAATCTTACCCGGTTCCCCGGCTCGGAATAGTGAGGCTCGTTGTTCCGCGATTTCGCCAGCGTGTCCTGCAGGTCGAGGGTGGTCTCCCGGTCCCAGTCCTCCTCCCAGCCGCCCTGGTGAAGCAGCGCGGAGAGCAGCCCCGCGGTGAAACCCCACACGAGGTAGTCGTTGATGGTGAAGGCGGGCCCCGTCCAGCCGGACCAGCCGACCATGAGGCGGTTGCGCGGGTCCACCAGGTCCGCGAGGTAGGCCGGGAAAACGTCGTCGGCCTCCGCGGGGCTGGCCACCCCGACCTCGCCGGGGGTGTGCCAGTGCCCGAGCACTGGGTGCACGGGGTAGCCGGACGCCTGGATGTGCACCGGTTCCAACTCCGCGACGGGGGTGACACTGCTGCGGTCGAGTCCCGTCTCCTCCCAGGCCTCGCGGAGCGCGGCGTCGACGGGGTTGAGGTCGGTGGTGTCGATGCGCCCGCCGGGGAAGGCGATCTGCCCGGAGTGCGAACGCATCGTCGGCGAGCGGTGCGTGAGCAGGACGGCAGCGTCGCGCGGCGGGTCGGAGCGGAGGTGGTCGGCCCCGGAAAAAAGCATGAGCACCGCCGCGGAGCGACCCGGTTGGACCGGGCCCGTCCTTCCGCGGGCGTCCACCCGGCGCACGTCCGGGTGCTCGCTGGCGCCCTCCACCCGGCTCACCAGGTGGCGCATCCAGCCCGGCGCGCGCTCCGGCGCAAGCCGCGTGTTCTCTCCGGGGCGGTCGGTACCGAAATCCATCCTCATCGGCTGGCCACCGCCCCCGCCACGGCGTCCTGCAGCTCCGCGAGCGAGGCGAAGGTGCGCGGGAACAGGGCGATCTGCTCCTCGCCGTCGAAGACCACCGTGAGCGGGATGACCCCGGGCAGCCCGAGGGTGCCGGCGAAACGGTTGTCCAGATCCTGGTAGCTGGGCAGGGAGATCCCCAGCTCAGCGAGCAGCGCCGCCCCGTTGCCCGGATTGCGGTCGGCGTGCACGCCCACCACGGTGTATTCCGGGTGCGCGGCGGCCAGCTCATCGAAGAAGGGCAGCTCATCGCGGCACGGCCCGCACCACCAGGCCCACACGTTGACCACGGTGATCCCCGTCGGCGCGGCGTCGCTGCCGGCGCCGCCGAGGCAGTCGAGGTCCACTCCGCCGGCCCCGCTCGCGGGGCAGTCCGGTCGCCCGCTTATCGACGCCCCCTCCGTCACCGTCTCCTCCGGGCCCGCCGTCGGCGTCGGCTCGCCGGGGTTGTTGATGGTGCGGAGCATGGCGAAGGCCCCTGCGCCCACCGCGAGGGTGAGCAGGACCGCGACGAGCACGCTCCACAGCGCCGGGCGACTCATGCGGCCACCTCCCGGGAGGGGCAGTCCCGCGCGATGACGCACTCCGCGCAGGCGGGGCGGCGCGCATGGCACACGCGGCGCCCGTGGAAGATCATCCGGTGGGAGAACATGGTCCATTCCTTCTTCTCGATGAGCGCGGTGAGATCCTCCTCGATCCGCCGCACATCTGCTGACTCGCTGAGCCGGAGCCGCTGCGCCAGCCGGGCGACGTGGGTGTCCACCGCCAGCCCGGGCAGCCCGAAGGCGTTGCCGCGCACGACGAGGGCGGTCTTGCGGCCCACCCCGGGCAGTGACACCAGATCGTCGAGAACCTCGGGCACCTGTCCCCCGAAACGGGCCACCAGGGACTCCCCCAGGCCCAGCAGGCTCTTCGCCTTGGCGCGGAAGAAGCCGAGCGGGCGGAGGATCTCCTCCAGCTCGGCGGTGCCGGCGGCGGCCAGCGCCGCGGGGGTGGGGAAACGCTCGAAGAGCTCCGGGGTGACCTGGTTGACGCGGACGTCGGTGGTCTGGGCGGAGAGCACCGTGGCCACCGTGAGCTGGAAGGCGTCGGCGAAGTCGAGCTCGCAGTGGGCGTCCGGGTACTCCGCCGCCAGTTGCCGGTTGATGCGGCGGGCGCGGCGGGTACGGCCCAGGTCAGTCTCGGTGCCGCGGGCGGCGGGGTGGGAACGTGGGGATCTGACCGGCATACCGGACAGCTTAGCCACTACGATGAACACTCATGACCGTCGTTCTCGTCGTCGCAGCACCGATCATCCTCGCCCTCTTCGCCATGCAGATGGAGAAGCTGGAGTCGTGGATCCTGCCGTCGGCGCCTGCGGCTGCTGCGGGGAGCGCCGCCGCCGACGCCGCGGCAGAAGAAATGTGACAAATTTCCCTGAGGCTCCTCGCACGTGACCAATTCCACGGTAGGGTGGTGAGGAACACACCGCGCCGAGAGACACACCCGTGCCCTCAACAGGGCCCCGCCACAGTTTTCGTGGGGCCTCCCGGCGTGCCGTCGAGAGGACCGAGGAGCGTCAAGTGGAAGGTGTACAGGAGATCCTGTCCCGCGCCGGAATCTTTCAGGGGGTTGATCCGGTTGCCGTGAACAACCTGATCAAGGACATGGAGACCGTCCGTTTCCCCCGTGGAACAACCATCTTCGAGGAAGGTGAGCCGGGCGACCGCCTGTACATCATCACCGCCGGCAAGGTGAAGCTCGCCCGCCACGCCTCCGACGGCCGCGAGAATCTGCTCACCGTCATGGGCCCCTCCGACATGTTCGGCGAGCTGTCCATCTTCGACCCGGGCCCGCGCACCTCCTCCGCCGTGTGCGTCACCGAGGTGCAGGCCGCGACGATGAACTCGGACATGCTCAAGCAGTGGGTCTCCGACCACCCGGAGATCGCCCAGCAGCTGCTCCGCGTGCTGGCCCGCCGCCTGCGCCGCACCAACGCCTCCCTCGCCGACCTCATCTTCACCGATGTCCCCGGTCGCGTGGCCAAGACGCTCCTGCAGCTGGCGAACCGTTTCGGTTCCCAGGAGGGCGGCGCGCTGCGCGTCAACCACGACCTCACCCAGGAGGAGATCGCCCAGCTCGTCGGCGCCTCCCGTGAGACCGTGAACAAGGCCCTGGCCACCTTCGCCCACCGCGGCTGGATCCGGCTCGAGGGCAAGTCCGTCCTCATCGTGGACACCGAGTCGCTGGCCAAGCGCGCCCGCTAGAGAATCCACAGAACCCGCCGCAGCCCCTCCCAGGGGGTGCGGCGGGTTCTGTCGTTGAGGGGGTTACTGCTGGGCAGCCAGGTAGCGCAGGGCCACGCGGGTGGACTGCTCGGCGGCGTGGCGCAGGACCGGGTCGACGTCGTCGTACATCTCGTCGATGAGGGTCTTGAGGTCGACGTCCGCGCCCAGGCGCTCGTGCACCTCGCGGATCTGCTCCAGGCGGTGCTCACGGCGGTCGAGGTACTTGCGGGCGAAGGCGGACACGTCCTCCCCCTCGGGGCCGTGGCCGGGGAGCAGGGTGACGCCCTGGCCGCGCTCCTCGAGCAGGCGCAGGGTGTCCAGGTACTGGCCCAGGTCACCGTCGGTCTCGGAGATCATCGTCGTGTGGCGGCCGGCGATGGTGTCGCCGGTGATGATGCCCTCGAGGGTGGACTCTCCCGGCCTGCCGGACCAGATGAAGAAGCACAGCGAATCCGCGGTGTGGCCGGGGGTGTGCACGACCTCGACCTGCGGGGTGACGCCGTCGACGGAGATGATGTCGCCGTCGGCAAGCGGGGTGCCCTCGCCGGCGCACATGGTCGGGTCGAAGGCCCGGATGGGGGCGCCGGTGAGCTGACGGAAGCGGTGGGCGCCGTCCGCATGATCCGGATGGTGGTGGGTGAGCAGGACGAGGCCGACCTTGTCCGCCTTCGCGCCGAGGACGTTGAGGTGGCCTTCGTCCTCCGGGCCGGGATCGATGACGATGCTGTGGGTGTCCCCCTCAGCACGGATGACCCAGGAATTCGTACCCTCCAGTGAGGCGTAACCCGGGTTCGGGCACAGGACGACGGACACGGACTCAGAGACCGGTCGAAGCTGGCTGTAGGCAGGATGCTCCATGCGCACCAGCTTAGCCCGCTTGCCCCGGCCTGCCGAACCGAATGCCGGAGAAAGACCCGGGGTGGATCAGTCCGCGACCTCGACGATGAGCTCGATCTCCACGGGGGAACCCAGCGGCAGTTCCGCGACGCCCACGGCGGACCGTGCGTGCTCTCCGGCCTCCCCGAAGATCTCCCCCATGAGGTCGGAGGCGCCGTTGACCACGACCGGCTGGGCGGTGAAACCCTCGGCGGAGGCGACGAAGCCGACGATGCGCAGCACGCGGGTCACCTTGTCGATGCCGACGAGCGCATCCACCGCGGCGAGGGCGTTGAGGGCGGCGGAGCGGGCCAGACGGGCGGCCTCCTCGGACGTGACATCCGCGCCGACCTTGCCGGTGGCGGCGAGCTGGCCGTCGACGAAAGGCAGCTGGCCGGAGGTCCACACCTGGTTACCGGTGCGGATGGCGGGCACGTAGGCGGCGACGGGCGCGGCGACGGCGGGCAGCTCGATGCCCAGCTCGGAGAGGCGCTGCGAGACGGAAGACATCAGTTCTTCTCCCGCTTCATGTAGGCGACGACATTCTCCGGGTTCGGTCCCGGGATGACGGTGACGAGCTCCCAGCCGTCCTCGCCCCAGGTGTCGAGGATCTGCTTCGTGGCGTGGCTGAGCAGCGGAACAGTGGCGTATTCCCAATTGGTCATGGCACCACACTACCCGCGGCGGTCTCAGATGCCGTTGAGTTCTCCACCGGAGGACAGGTACTCGGCCCAGTTGGTGATGTGCGGGTTCTTGCGCAGCAGAGCGCGACGCTGCCGCTCGGTCAGCCCGCCCCAGACGCCGAACTCCACCTTGTTGTCGAGGGCATCCGCGCGGCATTCGGTGACCACCGGGCAGTGCCGGCAGATGACGGCGGCCTTGCGCTGTTCCGCACCGCGGACGAACAGGGCGTCCGGGTCACCGGCCCGGCACTTGGCGTGAGTGATCCACTCTCCGCGCTCGTAACAGACGGACTGCTGCTCGAACGGGGAACGGAGGGTCTCTCCTGCAAGCGGGGTTGCCATCATGCTCTCCAATCAGACAGGCCGGAAGTGGCGTGGTCTTTCTGCGTGTAAGTGTATTCACAGTCTTCACACTAAGTCGAATACGTCACACTTCCAGGGGCAATCATTAGTTCCCACCACCCCCCTCCACTGCGTAGGGTAAGAGGCGTGTCTGTGTGGAAATCCCTGGCCAATATCACCGCCGCCGCCATCGTCGCAGGTGTAGCGGGTGCCGTCGCCCTCGCCCCCGTCGCGGGTATCACCGGCGTGGGGGTCGCCCGAACCAACGAGACCATGCAGTCGAACCTCGCGGACCTCACCGACGGCACCACCCCCGGGGTGACCACCATCACCGACGCCACCGGGCAGCCGATGGCGTGGTTGTACAACCAGCGCCGCTACCCCGTGGCCAACGACGCGATCTCCCAGCACATGAAGGACGCGATCGTCGCCATCGAGGATCACCGTTTCTACGAGCACGACGGCGTCGATATGCAGGGCACCGTGCGCGCTATGGCCACCAACGTCCTCGCCGGCGGCGTCGAGCAGGGTGCGTCGACCATCAACCAGCAGTACGTGAAGAACTACCTGCTGTTCATCGAGGCGGAGAACGAGGCCGAACAGGCCGCGGCCGTCGAGCAGTCCATCCCCCGCAAACTGCGGGAGATGCGCATGGCCTCCGACCTGGACCGCAACCTGTCCAAGGACGACATCCTCACCCGCTACCTCAACCTGGTGCCCTTCGGTAACCGCTCCTTCGGCATCGAGGCCGCCGCCCGCACCTACTTCGGCATCAGCGCCGCCGAGCTCAGCGTCCCGCAGTCCGCGCTGCTGGCCGGCATGGTCCAGTCCTCGGAGTACCTCAATCCGTACACCAACCTCGAAGGCGCCACCCAGCGCCGGGACACCGTGCTGCAGGCCATGGCCGCCCAGGGGATCATCACCGCGGAGGAGGCGGAGGCCTACATCGCCGAGCCGCTCGGCGTGCTCGACTCCCCCGCCACCCTGCCCAACGGCTGCATCGCCGCCGGGGACCGCGGTTTCTTCTGCGATTACGCCCTCACGTACCTCGAGTCCAAGGGGGTGGAGAAGGAGCGCCTGATGGAGGGCGGCTACACCATCACCACCACCCTCGATCCGCAGGTGCAGGACGCCGCCCGCGCGGCCGCCAGCCGCAACGTCGACCCCATGACCGTCGGCGTGGCGGAGGTGATCAACGTCGTGGAGCCGGGCCAGGAGTCCCGCAACATTCTCGCCATGACGTCCTCCCGCAACTACGGCCTGCACCTCGAGGCCGGCGAGACCGTCCTGCCCCAGCCCAGCTCCCTGGTGGGCAACGGCGCGGGCTCCGTGTTCAAGATCTTCACCGCCGCAGCCGCCCTCGAGGAGGGCATGGGCCTGGAGACGGTCCTGCCCGTCCCCACCCGCTACGAGGCCCGCGGCCTGGGCACCGGCGGCGCGCGGAACTGCCCGCCCAACACCTACTGCGTGGAGAACTCCGGTACCTACAAGGAGCAGATGACCCTGCGGGAGGCGCTGGCCCACTCCCCCAACACCACCTTCATCCAGCTCATCGAGCAGGTCGGGGTCCCGGCCGTGGTGGACATGTCCGTCAAGCTGGGCCTGCGCAGCTACGAGACCCCGGGCACCTACGACGGCGAAAGCTCCATCGCGGACTACATGAAAAACGCCAACCTCGGTTCCTACACCCTGGGCCCCACCGCCGTGAACCCGCTCGAGCTCTCCAACGTCGGCGCCACCCTCGCCTCCGGCGGCCGCTGGTGCGAGCCGAATCCCATCGTCTCGGTGACCGACCGCGACGGCCAGGAAATCTTCCTCGAGAGGCCCGCCTGTGAGCAGGTCATGGAGGAGGGCGTCGCCCACGCCCTGGCCGACGGCATGTCCGAGGACCTCATCACCGGCACCGGCGCCCGTGCGGCCGCCGCGAACGGGTGGGGCGGGCAGGCCGCCGCCAAGACCGGCACCACGGAGTCCCATCTGTCCTCCGCATTCCTCGGTTTCAACAGCGGTTTCGCGGCGGCGCCCTACATCTACAACGACGGCACCTCCTCCTCCCCGCTGTGCACCGCGCCGGTGCGCCAGTGCGGCTACGGCGATCTCTTCGGCGGCAGCGAGGCCGCCTACTCCTGGTTCCAGACCGCCAACCAGGTACCCGCCGCCCTCAACGGGGGCCTCTCCGGACACGACGCGCGCTACGACCTCGGCACCACCCACGCCGTCCTGGCGCAGGTGGTGGGCATGACCGAGACCCAGGCCCGCCAGACCCTCGAGGGGCAGGGCTACCGGGTCCAGGTGAGCACGGTCGACGGCTCCCAGCCGCGGGGCCGCGTCGAGCAGGCCCGCCCCGACGGACTGCTCCAGCCGGGCGGCACCGTCATCCTGGATATTTCCCGGGGCTACACCCCGGCCCCCACCCCGCGGGCCCCCCTCCCGCTGCCCGAGATCTCGCAGGAGGACATCGACGAGATGACCAACCAGCTGCGTGACGCCCTCGGGCTCTGATCAGCCAGGCGATCAGCCCAGCGCCGCGCGCACGGCCGTCGACAGGCGCTTGCCGTCGACCTGACCGGCGGCGGACTCGGTGGCGACCTTCATGACCTGCCCCATCTGCTTCATGGACACCTCGGCGGGCGCGACGCCGGCGTCGGCGGCGACGGTGGCCACGGCGGCGTCGACAAGCGCGGCGACAGCGGCGTCATCGAGCTGCGCCGGCTGGTAGTCCTCGAGCACCGCGATCTCGGCGAGCTCGGTCTCGGCCAGTTCCGGGCGGTTGTTGTCGGTGTAGATCTGCGCCGATTCGCGGCGCTTCTTGATCTCCCGGGCGATGACCTTGAGGATCTCCTCGTCGCTCGCCTCGTGCTTGGCGCCGGTGGTCTCCTCCCCCTGGATGGCGGCCAGCAGCATCCGGATGGTGCCGGTGCGGCCCTTGTCCTTGGCCAGCATCGCGGTCTTCAGGTCGGCGCGGATCTTGTCCTTCAGCTCACTCATGGGGACCACGCTACTCTGCCGCTAAGGTGGTGCGGGTGAACAAGACCATCTTCTCGCTGATCAGTGCCGCCGGCACCGCCGCCCTCGCCGGGATCGGCCTCGCCGTGTGGGGCAACACCGAGCTGCGTCGCTTCGAGCTCAAGGACATCACCGTGCCCCTGCTGCCGCCCGGCACGCTGCGCGGACGCGGGGAATTCCGCCTGCTCCACCTCTCCGACCTGCACATGATCCCCGGCCAGGAGACAAAGGAAGCGTGGGTCTCCGCGCTCGACGCCCTGCAACCGGATCTGGTGGTCAACACCGGCGACAACCTCTCCGACGAGCGCGCCGTCCCCGACGTCCTCCGCGCCCTGGGCCCGCTGCTCAACCGCCCGGGCATGTTCGTCTTCGGCACCAACGACTACTGGGCGCCGCAGCTGCCCAACCCGTTCTCCTACCTGGTGGGCCTGCGCCGCATCCCCTCCTACATCGACCTGCCGTGGCGCGACATGCGCGCCGCCTTCATCGAACGCGGCTGGCAGGACGCCACGCATCAGCGTCTGGAGTTCCAGGTCGGGCCCGTGCGGATCGCCGCCGCGGGCGTCGATGATCCGCATCATGACCTCGACGACTACTCGCTTATCGACGGCCCCCCCAACCCCGACGCCGACCTCTCCCTGGCGCTCCTCCACGCCCCGGAGCCCCGCGTCCTCGCCGAGTTCGAGCGCGACGGCTACCAGCTCTCCCTCTCCGGGCACACCCACGGCGGGCAGCTCTGCCTGCCCGGCTCCCGGGCGATCGTGACCAACTGCGGCATCGACCGCGCTCGCGTCCAGGGCCTGCACGACTTCGGCCGCATGAAGATGCACGTGACCAACGGCCTGGGCACCTCCAAGTTCGTGCCGCTGCGCCTGTTCTGCCGCCCCTCCGCCACCCTGCTGCGCATCACCGAGATCGCCTCCTGACCTGGCGTTTTGCCGCCCGCTGTGAATGTGGGCTAAGGTATTCCAGGTACCGCGGAGTTGATCTGCGGAACACCGGGATATGGCGCAGCTTGGTAGCGCGCTTCGTTCGGGACGAAGAGGTCGCAGGTTCAAATCCTGTTATCCCGACCACTCACGTAGAAAACCCCCTCTCACCAGCGGAAACGCGGAGCGAGGGGGTTTTTCCCTACCTAGGGAAACCCCAGGTAGATGTGGGGGAACGTGGGGAGGTGTGGGCGCGGATGTGGGCACGGTGTGGGCACGCCGCGAGGCCAGCGGCCCGGCAGCCATACCCACTGCCCCCTCAAGGAGGCAGCTAGCTCAGGACGGGCGCTTCCACCAGATGCAGGAGCTGGGCAAGCTCATCGATGCGCTGCGCCAGTTCCCTTTCATCCCGGGCGGTGGCGTAGACGTAGAAGTCCGGGCGCAGGATGGCGTACTTCACTCCGGCCTCCGTCAGCCACCGTTCGTAGAGCCTGTCCTTGTCCAGGACGTCAACAGTGCCGCTCTCCGAACCGATACTCACGGAGTGCGCGCCGATGGTGTCGAGCACGAACAGCTGCCTCTCATCGAGCACGTCTACCGGCCGTGAGTTCATGCCGATGACGCTCCAGCCGCGTCCCACCACATCATCGAATCGCCCGGTCCTGCCCTGGTATTGGACGATTCCCTGCTTACCCAGGTCCCCGCCCAGGGGACTGTCTGCCTGCCACACTCCGGGGCCGAGTTGGGCGACGTCTGCGTTGCGGGGTACGCCGTCCCAGTTCTTCATCTCGTCGATCATGCGCGCATCGCGTTCAGCAGCCGCCTCCTCATCAGGAATACAGATGACGCGGCCCAGTTCCATCGAGAAGTCGATGTAGTCACGGGCGTGGTCGCGGCGCTCCTGCTCGTAGGTGTCGAGCAGCTTGTCGTCCGCCTTGCCCTTGAGCACCAGGTCCAGGCGCCAGGAGAGGTTGAGGGCATCCCGCACCCCCGCGCACATGCCCTCACCGGCGAACGGTGGCATGAGGTGCGCGGCGTCACCCGCGATGAATGCCCGGCCCCGCCGCCATTCCTCGGCCCACCGGGCCTGGAAGCGGTAGATCGTCGTGCGCTCCAGGATGGCCTTCTCCGGGGTGACGCCCCACGGCTCCAGCATTTTCCAGGCGTTGTCCTCGGTGACCATCTCCTGGAGGTCCTCGCCGGGCAGGGCCATGAACTCCCAGCGACGACGCCCCGGACCACCGGGAACGATGGTGGTGGGACGCTTCGGGTCGCACAGCTGCCAGTGGACCGGCCCGTGCTCGAGTTCCTGGGTCGGCTGGACGTCCAGGACGAGCCAGTCAAAGAAGAAGCCCAGGTCATTCATCTCGAGGTTGAGAGCTTGGCGGACAAAGCTGTTGGCGCCATCCGCTCCGATGACGTAGCGGGCGCGGAGTTGTTCCTTCGGATTGTCCGGATTCTCCACCTCCGGGTTGGAGGTGAGTTCGCCGTGCAGGGTCACCGAGTCCTCATCCTGCTCGATTCCGACGACGTGCCATCCGCGGCGAATGCTCACCCCCTCCATGGTGTCGGCGATTCCGTGCAGGCGCTTCTCGAAGTCGGGCTGATAGAACCAGTAGCGGGTGCGCCAACCGGAGTCGGACATGCTGCTCCAGTCGATCTCCATGAGGGTCTCGCCCTTGGCGTTACGCCAGGAGTAGGGATCCTTCGTGTGGTACTCGATGGAGGAGTCGTTCTCCGAGTCGACTCCCACGTACCCGAGGATGCGGGCGATTTCGTGGTCGAAGGTGCAGGCCCGGGAGCGGGCGAAGGCAGTGGGCCATTTTTCCAGGATCGTGACGGTGTGCCCCTTCTGCCCGAGGAGCAAACCAAGGAGGGTTCCGATGGGGCCTGCGCCCACGATGGCGACGTCGGCATCAAAGGTCTGTGACATTGCGAAGTGTTCCTTCCGCGAGTGATGTGGGCCATAGGGTCTGCGCTAGATAGTGAATGATGATTCACATATGAGCAAGGGTTCACTTCGTAGGCGACACCCCCCACCCACCCCCGAGTCATGCCCTTTCGCCTCATCAACTAGGTTTTTTGTTATGGCAGGGAGCACCGATCGAAGGACTCTGCGCCGGGAACGCACCCGGGCGCGGATCATGGAGGCTGCGCAGGTGCTGATCTCCGAGCGCGGCTTCCACGACGTGGGCGTTCTCGAGATCACCGAGGCCGCCGACATCGGCACCGGAACCTTCTACAACTACTTCCCTTCCCGCGATGAGCTTCTGGCCGCGGTCGCGGAAGAATCCATGGAGCAGGTGGGCGCGGCCCTCGACCGTCACCTCTCGGTCCTGGACGACCCCGCCGAGACCTACGCAGGTTCGCTGCGCCACCTCGTCCTGCATGCCCTGACGGACCGGGTGTGGGGAGGCCTCTTCGTGCAGATGGGCGCCGCACACCCCGCCCTCATGCGCACCATGGGCCGCCGATGCCGGCGAGATCTCGTACGCGGAATCGAGGCGGGCCGCTTCATGATCGAAGACGTCGACCTCGCCGTGAACTGCACCTTCGGCGCGCTCGTCTCGGCACTGCAGGGCGAGCTCAACGATGAGCACCCGGGCCGCTGCGACAAGCTTTTCGCCCGCGCCATGCTCCGCATGGTGGGCGTGACCCACGATGACGCCACGGAAGTGACCAACAGGCCGCTTCCCACGCTCAGCGCCTGAGAGCCGAGTCCCGCAACCCGGGAACCGACCAGGCCAAGCGAAGCCATCGCCTTCCAGGGCCGACAATCGACACACATCGGGCCTCCGGCGTCCCCGATCCCTAAAAATGCAGGTTAAGCAGCATCTACGGGCCCACACGGGCCCGTTTTTCGCGTTTCGGGGGTAGTCCGGCGGGGGTGGCGAAAGATTTTCCGCGCGACACCATCATCGTCGCAGGTGAATGGCCATTCGCCGGTGAATACTCATTCACTTTTGGAGTTCCGGCCGCCCGGAGGCCCTTGTTTGGGCGTCGTGAGCGGGCCTATGTTGATGCCAGTGATCAGCATTACAAAACCACGAGGAGGAGATCACGATGACATTTGTAGCCGGCGGACACCACCTGACCATGTGCGTGGGAGGAGCCCAGGAGGATGTCGATTTTCACACGAAGCTGCTGGGCATGCGCCTCATCAAGCGAACCGTGCTTTTCGACGGAACCACCCCCGTGTACCACCTGTACTACTCCAACCAGAACGGCGAGCCGGGCTCGATCCTGACGACATTCCCCTTCGGCCAGGCCGGCATCAAGGGACGTCGGGGCACCAACCAGTCCAAGGAAATTCTTCTCTCGGTTCCCGAGGACTCCATCGATTTCTGGCGGCGTCGCCTGGAGAACGGCAACGTCGAGACCCGGACGCTGGAGCGCTTCGGCACCGAGCGGCTGGCATTCCAGCATCCGGCGGGCATCGACTACCAGTTCGTGGCTGTGGCGGGTGATCCTCGCGAGGGCTACCGCGGCACCGACGTTCCCCAGGAGTTCGCCATCCACGGCGCCTACGGCATGGGCGTCGACTGCTTCAGCCCCGAGGCCAACGTCGAGTTCATCAAGGACTTCTTCACCCACAACGACGTGCTGACCGACGGCGACAGCTACCAGGTCACCATCGGTGCCGAGAACTCCGGCGGCGTCTGCGAGATGAACGTCAACCGCCATGAGTCGCAGGGAAGCTGGATCTACGGCGACGGAACAATCCACCACTTCGCGCTCAACATGGGCGACGCGGAGAACCAGGACGCAGTGAAGCTCGAGATCGAGGGCTCGGGATACACCGATATCTCCGAGCTCAAGGACCGCAAGTACTTCAAGTCCGTCTACGTCCGCTCACCCTCCGGCTCCCTGTTCGAGCTGGCGATCACCGACGAGGCAGGTGGCTGGAACTGCGACGAGTCCCCCGAGGAGCTGGGCACCAAGTTCCAGCTGCCGGGCAAGTTCGAGTCGCGCCGCGAGGAGATCCTGTCGCAGCTCGAGACGATTGAGGCCTGAGAGTCCCTGAGGAATGGGGCATGGCCACCGCGCTCATGCGCCCTTCCACAAGTACGAACTCACTGAGGGAAGCGGGAATGGAATTGCCCATTCCCGCTTCCCTCAGTGCCATCATCACCACACACAAAGGCGGCACGACATGAGCACGGATACACTGAATTTTCTTCCGATCGAGAAGATCACCAGCGGGGTCGGCGCTTTGCGCGAGGTCTCGGAGAAGTTCGCGGGGAGCAGGGTGTGCCTGGTCACCAGCAGGTCATTGCACCGCAACCTCGCAGGAAGCGGGGAATTCGAGGCCCTCACAACCCATGCCGGTGCAGTGGACACCGTCTTTGCACAAGCGCACGTGCCGGCAGATCTGGTCGAGGAACTGGCAGCCTCCCTGCAGGCCACGACCCCGGACTACATTCTGGGTATCGGAGGTGGATCCGTCTTTGACCTGATCAAGGCCGCCCTGGCCCAGGTGAGCGATGCCGGCAGGAGACGTCCCTCCTTCGTGGCAGTGCCGACCACCTTGTCCGGCGCCGAGTTCGCCCATTTCTATGGCGTGACCGTGACCGAGGACGGCACGACGCGGAAGAAGAGCTTCGTGCGATCCGATGTCGTGGCGAACGAGATCGTGCTGGACGGCGAGTGGGCGCGCCACACCCCGGACCAGCTCTGGGTGAGCACGGGCCTCAAGGCACTCGATCATGCGGTGGAGGCGTTCATCGCCACGGGGCCGAATGTGTTCCTCGAAGAGCTGCTGCTGGGCGGGATTCGTCGCATGTCCGCTGCTCTGCGACAGGAAGCGTCGGAACCGAGCGTCGATAATCGGCAGCGGGCGTTGGTCGCTGCCTGGCACTGCTATCCCTTCCCGGCCTCGATGACCCTGGGGTTGAGCCACCGGATCGGGCATGCCCTGGGCGGCCGATTCCACGTGTCACACGGTCTGACCTCGGGTGTCGCCCTGCCGGCTGTCATGGATGCGGTGCACCGCTCCGGCGCGGTGGACCTGAGCAGGATCGCCCAGGCACTCGCGGGAGGCGGCGACCCCGGCTCGCAGCAGGCTGGTGCACTCATGCGGGCTTTGGTGAGCGACCTGGGGTTGCCGACCACCTTGACCCAGCTGGGTCTGGAAGGCAGCGACGTCGACATCCTCGCGGAGGAGGTGGCACGGGAATTCCCGGATTCCCTGGCCGTCCTGGGGCCGGAGGAATCCGCGGCTTCCCGCCGGGAACGGTTGCAGCAACTGCTCGTCTCCGTGCAGTAGGAGCAGACATGAATACTGTCAGGAGCGATCTTCCCTCGATCCTGCAACTCCACACGAACTACCGGGAGGGCACCGCGACCGTCCGGGGCACGGTGGATGAGGCGTGGAGCAGCAGGGATCGCCATGTCTCCCTCAACGCCTGGATTACCAGCGAGGAGCCTGCGAATCTGGCGGAGTCACAGGCCCGCATCGACGCTGGTGAGATGCGCCTTCTGGAAGGAGTCCCGGTCGCCGTCAAGGACATCATCGATGTCGCGGGCATGCGCACCACCAACGGCTCGGGACAGGCCTTTCACTCTCGGGCACGCGACGATGCCGCGGTGGTCGCCCTCCTGAAATCCCAGGGCGCCCTCATTCTCGGGAAGGTGGCGACAGAGGAGTTCGCCTTCGGAATCACCTCGAAGAACGCCCACTTCGGGCCGACGAGGAATCCTCTCGATCCCACGCTGACGCCGGGCGGGTCGTCGGGTGGCTCCGCGGTGGCTGTCGCCGCGGGGGACGTGTTTGTCTCGGTCGGGACGGACACCACGGGTTCCGTGCGCATTCCCGCCGCCTTCTGCGGAGTCGTCGGCTTCAAACCCACCTTCGGTTCCCTCAGCGGCGTCGGCGTCACGCGGTTGGCGCCCTCCCTGGACACGGTGGGCATCATCGCGCGCAGCGTGGCGGACACCAGGACGACCCTGGCGGCCCTGAACGTCGATGTCGAGCCCGCAGACCCGCGCGAGGCGCACGTCATGTGGCTGAAAAGGCTCGACGGGGTGGCCGTGGAACCTGCCATCGACACCGAGCTGAGGAAGGTCGCGGAGCGCTTGAATGCCACTGAGGTGTCGCTGCCGGAGCAGGGGATCTACGAGCTGCTGGGGGACATCGTGACCACGGAGGCCCTGCAGGTACATAAGGAGGAAGGGTGGTGGCCGGCGGCCCACGACGCCTACAGCCCCCTCCTCCGCCACCGGCTGCAGGCTGCGGAATCGAACGATCTCCAGGACTATCTGCAGGCGACACTCGACCGGTCCCGGATGCGTTCTTTGTTGGGCCACCTGCTCGGCGACTCCGTGCTGTTGCTGCCGACCAGCGGAGCTTTCCCCATCGCCATCGAGGACGTCGACGATCCCGTCGCCCTCGCGGCTTTTCGCCGCGGTGTGATGACCTATTGCGGGCTGGCCAGTCTGACGGGCTTTCCCGCGATCGCCCTCCCCGTGCCGGGGCGGGATTTTGTGTCCCTCCAGCTGATCGCGGCCCCGGGGCGGGACCGCCAGCTCCTGGCAGCCGCCGAGTGGGTGGAATCGATCATCGCCACCTTTTAAGACCCCGCTTATCGACGCCGCTCCAGCACCGCCCCACCCAGGCCCGACACGGCCATCGCGCCGAGCACCCCGAGGGAGAGCCACAGGACCCCGGGAGTCCCGGCGTTGCCTGCCGCGGTCAGCCCGGCGGTGGCCCAGTTCAGCGGGGAGAGGTTCGCGGCGACCTGCCAGGCGGCGGAGACCTCGGTGGTGGTCAGCGTCTTCCACACCCAGCCGACGACGCCGAGCTGCACGAGGCCGAGCACCCCGGCCACCAGCGAGCCCGGCAGCGCGCCGAAAAGCTGCACGAGCTGGCGGGTGACCACGGCTGCGGCCAGCGCGCCGAGCGCGAGGACGGGGACGGACAGCGCCAGCACCCGCGCCTCGAGGCCGCCGCCGACGAGCCACAGGAGCAGCACCCCGGCGGCGGTGAGGGCGGGGATGGCGACGGCGAGGAGAAGGGGGCGTCGATAAGCGCCGGCGAAGGCTCCGCCGACCATGACCAGGGCGGCGATGAGCAGGGCGAACAGCGGCGACAGCGAGGGGCCGACGGCCGCGGCCGGTTCGCCGGTGGCGGCCGGAGCCACGGGCAGCGCGCGCTGGACGGCGCTGATGCGGTCCTGGGTGCGGGTGGCCATGTCGTCGATGCGCTGGGTGCCCTCCTCGAGCGCCTCGACGCCGGAGACGGCGTCGCCGACCCCGCCCTGCGCCTGGGTCAGCCCGGCGGAGAGGTCCTGGGCGCCGCGGGTGGCGGAGTAGACGCCGTCGTGGAAGGCGTAGCCGGGGACGCCGAGCTGGTTGGCGATCTCCCGGGAGCCCTCCTTGAGCGCCTGCAGTTGCTGCGCCATCTCCCCGTCGAGCTCGAGGACCTCCACCTGGCCCCGCAGGCCCGTGAGCTGCTCGCGGGCCTGCACGACCTCGGGATCGCGCACCCCCTGCAGGTTGTGGAGGGTGTCGTCGATGGCCAGGAGCAGCTGTCCCCGCAGCGCCCCGAGGCCGATGACCTGGTCGACCGCCCCGCCGACGCCGTCGGCCACCTCGCCCGCGCCGGTGCCCAGCTGCCCGACGCCGGCCTGCAGCTCGACGAGGCCCTGGTGCAGCTGCTGGGCCCCGACGACCGCCTCGTTGAACTGGGTCGGCAGCTCCGCGGCGCCCGTCTTCATCTCGGCGACACCGTCGGCGAGTTCCCCGGTTCCGGTGGTGAGGAACCCCGCCTGGACGCCCGCCTCGCCGGCGGCACGTCGGGCGTCGACAAGCTCCGGGGAGCTGACGGCAACGGGGGCGGCGGCCGGCTCCTCCCCGCTGCTCCACGCGGAGGCGGGGTCGAGGTGGGTGGCGGCAGCGACGGCCGCGCCGATGACCAGGGGGACCACCAGCAGCAGCGCGGTGATCCAGTGGCGGAGGGACGGGCTCATGACTTAAGAAACTAACGGTAGAAGGGGTGCCAGATGGGGTAGGCGCACCGTCGGGGCCGACTGGTAACGTCAATTGGGATTCTTGACCTGTACCCGATCTCCTAAGAGCGTGGTTTCCCTGTGACCCTCATCCTCGTCATAACGCTCGCCGCTGCAGCGGTGGCGGCGGCCGCCCCGGCGGTGCGGCTCCTGGACAGAAAGGCAGGGTGGCCACTGGCCGCCCTCTTCCTCGCGGGGGCGGCGCTCCTCGGCCGGGAACTGCCCGGCGTCATCGACGGCCGCCCCCTCACCTTCGAACAGGCCTGGGTGAGCGACGTCGTCGCGCCCGGCATGGACGTCGCGGTGTCCCTGCGCGGCGACGCCCTCGGCGTCTTCTTCGCGCTGCTGGCCCTGGTCATCGGCGCCGTGGTGTTCATCTATTCCGCCGCCTACCTGCCGAAGGGCCGCGGGAACACCAGTTTCTACACCATCATGACGGCGTTCACGCTGTCGATTCTGCTGCTGGTGCTGGCCGACGACGTCATCCTGCTGTTCCTGGCGTGGGAGCTGGTGTCCCTGGCCTCCTTCCTGCTCATCGCCCGTTCGGGTTCGGCCGGCGAGGCCGGGTCGATCCGCACCCTTATTCTCACCTTCATCGGCGGGCTCACCCTGTTGGTCGTCGTGGCCGTCGCCGCCACCACCGCGGGCACCACCCGCCTCTCCGCGATCCTCGCGGCCGACTTCTGGGCGGAGCGACCGGGCCTCACCGCCGGGCTGGCCGTGCTGGTGGCCGTCTCCGCGTTCACCAAGTCCGCCCAGCTGCCCTTCCACTTCTGGCTGCCCGAGGCGATGGCCGCCGCCACCCCGGTCTCCGCGTTCCTGCACGCCGCGGCCGTGGTCAAGGCCGGTATCTACCTGCTGCTGCGCTTCTCCACCGTCTTCCACGACGTCGCCGTGTGGAACGGCCTGCTCATCATCGTCGGCATGACCACCGCCGTCATGTCGGCGGCCTTCGCGGTGCAGAAGACGGACCTCAAGCAGCTGACCGCCTACTCCACGGTCTCCCACCTGGGCTGGATCGTGGCCACCATCGGCGTGGGCACCCCCTTCGCCCTGGCGGCGGCCGTGGTGCACACCGCCGCGCACGCCCTGTTCAAGTCGAGCCTGTTCATGCTCATCGGTGTCATCGACCACGAGGCCGGCTCCCGGGACATCCGCCGCCTCGGCCGTCTGTGGGACCGCATGCCCTTCACCTTCGGCTCGGTGGTCATCGGCGCCGCCTCCATGGCGGCCGTGCCGCCGCTGCTGGGATTCCTCTCCAAGGAGGGCATGCTCACCGCCTTCCAGGACGCCCCCTACTCCGGTGTGCTGCTGTTCTTCGCGGCCATCGGCGCGCTGCTCACCTTCACCTACTCGGCGAAGATCGTCTTCGGCGCCTTCTTCGACGGACCCCGCGACATGTCCGGCGTCCACGAGGCCCCCGTCTCCCTGTGGCTGCCGGCCGCCCTCCCGGGTCTGCTCTCCCTGCCCCTGGCCTTCCTCGTCTCCTTCGCCGACGCCCCCCTCGACGCCGTCACCGCCTCGATCGGCGCCCCGCATGAGTCGCATCTGGCGCTGTGGCACGGGGTCAACACCCCGCTGCTCATCTCCCTGGCGGTGCTGGCGCTGGGCATCCTCGGCGTGGTGTTCCGCCGCCGCCTGTGGCCGCTGCTCGAGGGGCGGCGGATGTTCCCCGGCTCCGGCAACCAGCTCCTCGAGTCCGGGGTCCGCGCCTCCACCCTCCTCGGCCGCGCCTTCGGCTCCCTGGCCAACACCCACAACCCCTCGCGCCACCTGCTGCCGCTGGTGCTGTGCGTCATCGTCCTCGGCGGCGCGACCCTCCTCTCCCCCGGCGTCGACGGCATCACCCCGGCCCCCCGCACGGCGGGCCTGGACAACCCCTGGGACCTCATCCCGCTGGTCATCATCGCGGTCTCCGTCGTGGGCCTGGCGCTCACCAACTCGCGCCTGTCCGCGGCGGTGCTCATCGGCACCGTCGGTGTCGGCATGAGCCTGCAGATGATGCTGCTCGGCGCCCCGGACGTGGCGCTGACCCAGCTCACCGTCGAGGCCCTCACCGTCATCGTCATCATGATGGTCCTGCGCTACCAGCCGAACCTCTTCCCCCGCGTGAAGTCCGGCCGCCGCCAGATCGGCTCGCTGCTCATCGCGCTGGCCGCCGGCGTCGTCGCCTTCGGGGGCGTGTTCGCCCTGCTGGGGCGCCGCGAGCGTTCCGAGCTGGCCATGTGGTACCTCACCGAGGCCCCGGAGATCACCGGCGGCCAGAACGTGGTGGCCACCATCCTCGTCGAGTTCCGCGCCCTGGACACCCTCGGCGAGCTCTCGGTGCTGGGCATGGCGGCCATCGTCATCGCCGCCGTCGCCCATTCCATGCCGCGCCACCCCTTCAAGGAGGGCACCCGCCCGGCGCCCTTCGGGCAGTCGCAGCTCAACTCGATCCCGATGCGCAAGGTCATCGTGCTGGTCATCCCGGTGCTGGTGCTGCTCAGCGTGCTCGTGTTCATGCGCGGCCACCAGGATCCGGGCGGCGGCTTCGTCGCGGCCCTCATCATGGGTGGGGCCATCGGCCTGGCCTACCTGTCCAAGGGGCAGGACGGCATCGTCTTCCGCGAGTCCACCCCGGTGTGGCTCACCGGCGTCGGCATCATGACCGCCGTCGGCGCGGGCTTCATCGGCCTGCTCGAGGGCTCCTTCCTCTACGCCATCCACGGCTACATCCTGGGTGAGCACATGACCACCTCGCTCATCTTCGACCTGGGCATCTACCTGGCCGTGCTGGGCATGCTCACCATGGCGATCAACGCCCTCGGCGGCTATCTGCGCCCCGGCGTCGACGTCAACGACCTCGACTACGCGCGTATCGACGACACCGGTCCCCTCCCCGCCACTCCGCCCGTCGAGCCCGACGCGGAGCACGCCGAGGCCTTCCCCGCGCCGATCAACCCGGCGGACGCCCCGCGCTCGGTGCTCGTCGCCGATCCCGCAGCCGATCCCGCCGCCCCGAGCACCGAGGAGACCGCCCGATGATTCTCGCCCTCACCATCGCGATCCTGGTCACCGGGTCCGTCTACCTCATCCAGCAGCGCGGCATGGTCCGCATCGTCTTCGGCATGTCCCTGCTGGGCCACGCCGCCAACCTCACCCTGCTGGCCTCCGGCGTGGGGGCATGGCGCGGGGAGCCTTTCCCGGACCGCACCGCGCTCGACGTGGCGGCCGACCCGCTGCCGCAGGCCTTCGTGCTCACGGCGATCGTCATCGCCATGGCCACCACCACAATTCTGCTCACCCTGGCCGCCCTGGGCCGCGACGACGACACCGACGTCCCGGAGCCGGCCGACGACAACATCGGTGTCGATCCCGTCGCCACCCTGGGCCGTGCGGCCGGTAACGGAGGCAACTAATGGACTGGACTCTCCCGCTCTTCGCCGCCGTCCCGCTGTTCACCGCGGCCGTGGCGGTGCTCCTGCCGTGGCGCTGGGCCCGCGACGTGCTCCACATCGGCATCCCCGTGCTCGGCATCATCGCCGGTGGCTGGCTGTTCGCCCACACCGCCGCGCACGGACCCATCGCCCACAATGTCGGCCTCTACGTCGGTGGCGTGGCCATCCCCTTCGCGGCGGACACCTTCGCGGCCATCATGATCGTCACCACGATGATCGTGGCGGCCACCGCCAACTGGTTCGCCACCATCTCCGGGGAGACGGTCTCCCGCTACTACGCCTCGCTGACGCTCATCCTCATCACGGGTGTCAACGGCGCGCTGCTCACCGCGGATCTGTTCAACTTCTTCGTGTTCATCGAGGTCATGCTGCTGCCGTCCTACGGCCTCATCGCGATGTCGGGCACGTGGGCGCGCCTGGCCGGGGGCCGCACCTTCGTGCTGGTCAACCTGGCCGCCTCCACGCTGCTGCTCATCGGCGTCGGCGTGCTCTACGGCGTCACCGGCTCGGTCAACATCGCCGCGCTGCAGGGGGCCGCAGCGGGGAACGGTCCGGCAGTCGTCGCGATGGGCCTGGTCATCATCGCGATCGGCGCGAAGGCCGGCGTCTTCCCCGTCCACACCTGGCTGCCGCGCACGTACCCGGAATCCTCCGCCGCGGTGATGGGTCTGTTCTCGGGCCTGCACACCAAGGTGGCCGTGTACATGCTCTACCGCATCTACGTGAACATCTTCGATCTCGAGGACCGCTGGAACTGGCTCATCATCGCCCTCATGGTCGTCTCCATGCTGGTCGGCGCCTTCGCCGGCCTCGCGGAGAACTCCATCCGCCGAGTGCTGGGCTACCAGATGATCAACGGCATGCCCTTCATCCTCGTCATGCTGGCCTTCACCGGCGACGATCCGCAACGCGCCCTGGCCGCCGGCCTGCTGTACACGCTGCACCACATGATCACCGTCGGCGCGCTCATCCTCACCTCGGGCGCCATCGAGGAGACCTACGCCACCGGGCTGCTCACGCGGCTCTCCGGCCTGGCGCGCCGCGATCCGCTGGTCGCCGCCCTCTTCGCGGCCGGCGCCTTCTCCATCGTCGGTTTCCCGCCCTTTTCCGGCATGTGGGGCAAGGTGCTCCTCGTCGTCGAGATCACCCGCGCCGCCGACTGGTGGGCCTGGCTGGTCATCGCCGTCATCGTGGTCGCCTCCCTCGGGGCGCTGCTGTCCATGCTGCGCGTCTGGCGCGAGGTGTTCTGGGGCAAGCCGATGCAGCGCTACCCCCGTGAGCTGCGCGTCTCCGGCCGCCTCATCGCCCCCTCGGCCGTGCTCATGGTCGGCTCGCTGGCTATGTTCCTGCTCGCGGGCCCGCTTATCGACGCCACCCTCACCGCCACCGCAGGTCTCCTCGACGTCGACGGCTACGCGGCCGCCGTCCTCGGCGAGAACCCCATCGGTGTGCCCGACATGACCGACCTCCAGGGAGGCCGCTGACATGCACGTCCTCATCTACATCCCCTGGCTGATCAAGGAGATCTTCGTCGCCGGCTTCCAGGTCGCGTGGGCGGGCTTCCGGCCCGACGCGGGCTATGACCCGGTGGTGGTGCGCTATCCGCTGCGCGTGCGCAGCGAGTGGCAGATCTTCTGGTTCACCACCTCCATCACCGCCACCCCCTCGACGCTCTCGCTGGGACTGCGCGCCCCGGAGCACGCGGGTGAGCCGCACATCCTGCTGGTGCAGGCTGCGTTCGGTGCCGACCCGGCCGATGTCGTCGCCGGCCTCGCCGACATGGAGGAGCGCATGGCCCCGCACGTGAAGTCGATCGACCACGGCGTCCCCGGCCAGGGCTCGGCCACCGCGCTCGACCCGAAGTTCTACGAGTACCCGACGCACCGGAAGGAGAAGACCAAGTGACCCCCTTCGAGTGGATCCTCACCGTCTGCATCGCCATCATGGCGGCCACCCTGCTGTCCGGGCTGGTGCTCGTGCTGCGCACCGCGGACGAACTCACCCGGGCGGTGCTGGCGGACCTCATCTTCTACACGATGATCTGCATCTTCCTCACCTGGACCCTCACCCACCCGACCTCCATCGGCTATGAGGTGGCGCTGCTGGCCGCCATCGCCGGCGGCGTCCTGCCGACGCTGTCGATGGCGCGGATCATCTCGAGGGGGCGTCGATAATGAGCATCCCGGAGATCATCGTCTCGATCCTCGTCATCATCGCCACCCTCATGGTGGTGACCACGTCCGTCGCCATGTGGCGCGCCCCCGACGCCCTCACCCGCGTCAACCTGCTGGGGCCGGTCATCGGAGTGGGGTTCCCGCTCCTGCTGTTGTCCAAGTTGCTCATCGACTGGTCGACCACCGGCTTCGACCTGCACAACCTCGTCCGCGCGCTGCTGGCCATCGCCGGGGTGTGGATCGTCGCCTCCGTCGGTTCCTACTACATCGGGCGTTCCATCTACGGCGTGACGGTCGTCGATAAGAAGCACGCGGAGGACCGCGCCTACCAGCCGGGGGCCTGACTCAGCCGACGCCCACGGGGTGGAGATTCTCCACCGCCCAGTCGGCCTCCTCCGGGAGGAAGCCGTGCCCCTCGACGAGGAGCTGGCGCAGCTCCTCGGGGGCCATGTGCTCGGTGGAGATCCAGGTGGCGGTCTGCAGCGCGTTCTCCCGGTAATCCACCCACGCGTGCTCGACCCCGTACTGCGCCTCGTCCTGGGTGAAACCGCCCTGCTTGAGATCGCGGAGCATGCTGGCCCGCGAGTTCATGGTGAACTGGTTGAGCTCGTGGACGGCCGCGACGGCGTTCTCGTTCCAGTCCTCCCCCAGATTGTCGACAGCCCACCGGGCATCCGCGCGGCTGAACCCCTCGGTGATGAGCTCGAACTCCAGTCCGGTGGCGGAGTAGATCTCATTGCTGTTGAGCTCGCGGGCCCGCTCGAGGGCGAATCGCTGCGTCTCCGTGGAGGTGGTCGGCGCCGGGGCCCTGCGTGGCGACGCCGTGACCGTCTCCGTCACCACCTCCGTCGTCGGAGTCGGGGGGACGGGCGACGGCAGCGCGCAGGCGCTGAGCAGCAGGAGGACGGGGACAAGGGCGAGGCGGCGCATACCCTCATATTCGCACCGGGCGGACTTGGTTGCTGCGGAATGGAGGCGCCTACAGATTGTTGAGCGCGTACGACGCCTGATCGGGGGTATAGCCCTCGTAGATCAGCTGGTCGTAGAGTTCGCCGTCGGACATGGCACTGAAGTCAAGGTAGGAACGCGCGGTACGGAGTGCATTGGCGTTCCAGTCGGTCTGGACGTTATCCACGCCGTACTGCGCCTGCGCGGGGGTGTAGCCCTCGTACTCCAGCTGGCTATAAAGCCCGCTGCGGGAGAAGCCGGAGTAGGCCACATAGTCCTGCGCCGCCCCGACTGCGTTGGCGTTCCAGTCGGTCCGGACGTTGTCCACCGCGTACTCGGCGGCTTCCGGCGGGTACTGCTCGTAGAGGAGCTGCTCGTAGAGTCCCTGGCGGGAGAAGTTCGAATAGTTCAGATACTGACGGGCCGAGGCCAGAGCCGCCTCCTGCTGGCGGTCGCCCCCGCGGGCGGTGGTGGGCGTGGTCTCCGTCGCTGTCGCTGTCGTGGTCGCCGCCACCGCCGGCTCAGCCGTCTGCCGCGCGGCGGTCGGGCGCGGGCTGGCACTGGTCGCGGTCACGGTCTCCGTGACCAGGACCACCTCCTGCTCGGCCGGGGAGCAGGCACCGAGCAGCAGCGCGCCGACGAGGAGCAGGGGGAGGGAGGTGATTGTCTTCATGGCCTGCATTCTGCCCGCTGCCCCGGACATGAGACGCACAGCATACGAACAGGTATCCGGAATCACAGACACCGCCCACCCCCGCGGGAAGGCGGGGGCGGGCGGTGCCGAGGTGTGTTACTTGGTGGCGGCGAAGGCGCTCTTCACGCGCTGGCCCAGGTCCTCGTCGACGTTGGTCCAGTACTGGTAGACACGCTGTTCGGTGGCCTCAGTGACGCCCTGCATGGCACCGGCGATGTTCTCGGCGAGGCGCTGCTTGGCGGCCTCGTCGAGCACCTCGCGGTAGAGGGTGCCGGCCTGGCCGAAGTCATCGTCCTCGGGGTGCTTGACGTAGGCGGCACGCACCAGGTCGGTGCCGTGGGCATCGGGGTTGACGTAGATGTCGTCGGCCTGACCGTAGGACTGATGGTTGGAGGAGGAGTCCTCGCCGTTGTCCAGGTAGCCCGCACCCTTGTCGTAGCGGTTCGGCGTGTAGGTCGGCTGATCCTCGTCGTCGAAGAAGAAGGCCATCGGACCGCGGTTGCTGTAGGTGTTGATGTCGTTGAGCGGACGGTTCACCGGCAGGTCACGGTAGTTGGGTCCGATGCGGTAGCGCTGCTGGTCCGCGTAGGCGAAGGCGCGGGCCTGGAGCATGCGGTCCGGGGACAGGCCGATACCGGGGACGAGGTTGCCCGGGTCGAGGGCGATCTGCTCGATCTGCGCGAAGTGGTTGCGCGGGTTGCGGTTGAGCACGAAGTGGCCGACGTCGATACGCGGGTAGTCCTTCTTGGACCAGGTCTTGGTCAGGTCGAAGGGGTTCCAGCGGTACTTCTCGGCGTCCGCGAAGGGCATGATCTGCACCTTGACGTCCCAGATCGGGTAGTCGCCGCGGTCGATGGCCTCGTAGAGGTCCTGGCGGTGATGGTCGGCATTCTTGCCGGCCATCTCCTCGGCCTCGGCGGCGGTGAAGTTCTCCACGCCCTGGCGGGAGAGGAAGTGGTACTTGACCCAGAAGGCCTCGCCGTTCTCGTTGACCCACTGGAAGGTGTGGGAGCCGTAGCCGTTCATGTGGCGGGTGGTGGTCGGGGTGCCGCGGTCGCCCATGAGGTAGGTGACCTGGTGGGCGGACTCCGGGGTGCGGGTCCAGAAGTCCCACTGCATGTCGGCGTCGCGCAGGCCGTTGCGGCCGAGGCGCTTCTGCGAATGGATGAAGTCGGGGAACTTCACGGCGTCGCGGAGGAAGAACACCGGGGTGTTGTTGCCCACGATGTCGTAGTTGCCGTCTTCGGTGTAAAAGCGCAGGGCGAAGCCGTGCACGTCGCGCCAGGTGTCCGGGGAGCCCTTCTCACCGGCGACGGTGGAGAAACGGATACCCATCGGGGTGACGGTGCCCGGCTGGAAGAGCTTCGCCTTGGTGTACTGGGAGACGTCGGCGGTGATGTGGAGCTCGCCGAAGGCGCCGTGGCCCTTGGCGTGGGGGATGCGCTCCGGGACGTTCTCGCGGTTGAAGTGGGCGAGCTTCTCAATGAGGTGGATGTCGTTGAGAATGTTCGGGCCCTGCGGCCCGGCGGTCACCGAGATGTTCTCGGAGGGCACCGGGGCGCCGTTGTGGCGGGTGGTGTGTCCGGTGACCTTCGGGCGCAGCCCGCGCTCGACGATGTCGTTGGCCTTGGAGTTCTGGTCGCTCATCGTTCCCTCTTTCATGATCGATAATCAATTCCACCTATGGGTGGACGCTGGTTGATAGCCTAGGCCCATATTGTGAGCCGCGCAACCCCCAGGCTACGCATCGACTCAGGTCTCCGCCGTTTGCCCTGGTAACCTCACTAGGCGTGACGAAGCACTCCGCCCATGACGATGCCCGAGTCACCGACCTCGCGCTTCGCGCCGGGCGCGGTGACCGCGGCGCCCTCACGGAGTTCATCCGCGCCACCCAGGACGACGTCTGGCGCCTCCTCGCCCACCTCGGCGGACGCGACATCGCCGACGACCTCACGCAGGAGACCTACCTCCGCGTCATGAGTGCCCTCCCCCGCTTCGCCGCCCGCTCCTCCGCACGCACCTGGCTGCTCTCTCTCGCGCGCCGCGTGTGGGTGGACAACATCCGCCACGACATGGCCCGCCCCCGCAAATCCGTCACGGAGTACGAGGACGCCGCGGCCACCACCCCCGTCGACGGCGCCAACGCCTCCGCCTGGTCCGAGTGGATCGACGCGCGGGCACTTATCGACGCCCTCCCCACAGATCGTCGAGAAGCACTCATCCTCACCCAGGTCCTCGGGTACACGTACGAGGAGGCCGCCCGGATCGCCGGCGTCCGGGTCGGCACGATCCGCTCCCGCGTCGCCCGCGCCCGCAAAGATCTTATCGACGCCCCCCAGGCCGACTGACCCCCCGAATCGACAAAACCTCACCCCGGGTGGGGTGAGGTTCTGGTCAGCGGGCGTCCGGTTTAGGAACCGCCGCCGGTGCCGCCGTTCTGGTCGGTCGGGGCGTCATCCTCATCCGAGGAGGCCTCGCTGAAGGCGGAGCTGCCCGAGGAACCCGAGCTGCCTTCCTCGCCGCAGGCGTCGGCGATGGCGCCGGCAGCCAGCAGTCCGACGGCCACGATGCCGACGCCGCGGGCGGCCTCGGCGAGCTGCGGACCGTACTGACGGTTCAGCTGCTCGACCTGCGCGGCCAGCTCGGAGTTGTGGATTCCGAGGCCCTGCTGCAGCTGGTTGTTCGCGTTGCGGATGGCCTCCTGGGCCTGCGCATTGAGAACGTCGAGACCCGGGATGTTGAGCTCATGGCCCAGTGCCACCGGGATGAGCAGCGCCAGCGGGATGCCGGCGGCCAGGACAGTCGGCACGCAGCGGTCGGTGGTGGGCGTCGGCGTCGGCGCACCGGCCGGGATGACCTTCACCTCGGCGACGGTCTGCGTCGTCTCACCGTTGGGGTAGTGGATGTTGACGGGGAAGGTGTAGTCACCCGTCGGCACGTCCAGGCCCGGCTTGAGGACGATGGAACCGTCCGGGCGGACCTCAGCCCACTCGGGGGTGGCATCCGTGCGGGAGTAGGTGACACCGGTGAGGACGCTGTCATCCGCCGCCGAGTTGGTCGGCGGATCCATGGTCTCTTCGCCACCCTGCTGCACCACGGCGGGCTCGTAGCAGAACTTGTCGGCGGTGATCTTCAGCGTGGTCACCGGGACATCGGCGACCTGGTTCGGCTGGTTGTACTGGATCGTCGCGACGGAGCCCTCCTCCACGTAGGGCATGACCAGCTCGACGCGGTAGGGGTCGCCCGTCGGCACGACCTCCCAGTCCACGGCGTAGGTCGGCGGCGGGTTCCAGCGCGGGGTGGGCGTGCCGGTCGTCCACTCGGGGACATCCAGGGTGCCGCCGGTCTCCAGGGGCAGCGTGATGGCCGGGGTGAACACGGTGGCATCCGCACGGGTCGGGGCCGGCAGGTCGCGCGGGAACTCGATCTCCATGCGGACGTTGAACAGCGCCTGACCGGTGGCGAAGGGGATGCGCCAGGCGTCGCCGAAGTGCTGGACGCTGGTGGTCACGTACTGGGAGTCGGGGCTGGCGACCGGGCTGTAGAGGAAGCCGTTGATCGACCAGTGGACCAGGCCGCGGTCGGCCACACCGGAGGAGACGAAGTCCAGTTTGCAGTCGGTGGAGCGGTTGCCGTCCTTGGAGTTGACCACCCAGCGGTAGACCTGCTCGCCGTTGACGTTGGTGTTCGGGCTGATTTCGAGGCTCATCGGGTAGGTCTCGCCGTTGAACTCGTAGACCGGCACGCCGGTGAGCTGGTCACCCTTGATGTGCGGGGACGTGCCCACCGCGACGAGCTTGCCGTCGGTGTAGCGGCCCAGCGGGTAGTCGATGCCGGCGACCTTGACGGTCTCCTGCGGGACCGGCGCCGTGGCCTCCTGGGCCTGGGCGACCGGGGTCAGTACCGGCACCAGCGAGGCGGAGGCCCCGATCATGACGGCGGCGGCAACCGACACCGCCCTCTTCTTGAACTGCAGCATAGCTCTCCCAAAACGAGTCTTAAGACATAGTGTCAACCCCGATAGGAAACCATGGAAAAGTGTCCACAACAACCTGGGAGTCTAGACACTTCACCCCCGTTACCCACCCGGGAAAGGGAAAGGCAACGGGGGTGAGGGGCACCCACAGAAGAGGGTCAGACCAGCAGTTCCGCGATCTGGACGGTGTTCAGCGCGGCACCCTTGCGCAGGTTGTCACCGGAGACGACGAGGACGAGGCCCTTGTTGTCGTCAATGGACTGGTCCTGACGGATACGACCGACGAGGGACTCGTCCCGGCCGGCGGCCGCCAGCGGGGTGGGGACGTCGACGAGGGAGACACCCGGGGCGTCGGCAAGCAGCGCCGTGGCCTCCTCGACGGTGATGGGACGCTCGAACTCGGCGTGGATGGTGAGGGTGTGGCCGGTGAAGACGGGCACGCGGACGCAGGTGCCGGCGACGCGCAGACCCGGGATGCCCAGGATCTTGCGGGACTCGTTGCGCAGCTTCTGCTCCTCGTCGGTCTCCAGGGAGCCGTCGTCGACCAGCGCGCCGGCCAGGGGCAGGGCGTTGTAGGCGATGGGCGCGACGTAGGGGCCCAGGTCGCCCGGCGCCTCGACGGAACCGTCGTGGACGAGCTCGACGTTGCGGTCGCCGATCTCGGCGGTCTGCTTGGCCAGGGTCTCCACACCGGCCAGGCCGGAACCGGACACCGCCTGGTAGGAGGAGACGTGGAGGCGAACGAGGCCGGCGGCGTCGTGCAGCGGCTTGAGCACCGGCATGGCGGCCATGGTGGTGCAGTTCGGGTTAGCGACGATGCCCTTGGCAGGCGTCTTCGCCTCCGCGCCGTTGACCTCGGAGACGACGAGCGGAACCTCCTCGTCCTTGCGCCAGGCCGAGGAGTTGTCGATGACGGTGGCCCCGGCCGCGGCGAACACGGGGGCCCACTCGCGGGAGGTGGAACCGCCCGCGGAGAACAGGGCGATGTCGACATCGGCGACGGATTCCGGGGTGACCTGGGTGAGGTCCTCCACCGTGATCTCCTCCCCGCGGAACTCCAGGGTGGTGCCCGCGGAACGGGGGGAGGCGAAGAAACGGACGGTGTCGGCCGGGAAGTTGCGCTCCTCGAGGATCGACCGCATGACGCGACCGACCTGGCCGGTGGCACCGACGACAGCAATGGTGGTCATAAGAATGAAACTCCTGTTAGAAGGGGAAGCTAGCGGCCGGTACCGGCGTAGACGGTGGCCTCGGAGTCGCCGCCGAGCTCGAAACGCTCGTGCAGGGCGCGGGCGGCGGCGTCGATGTCGGCCTCGCGGGTGAGCACGGAGATGCGGATCTCCGAGGTGGAGATGAGCTCGATGTTGACGTTGGCGTCACGCAGCGCCTCGGCGAAGTCGGCGGTGACACCCGGGTGGGACTTCATGCCGGCGCCGACGAGGGAGACCTTGCCCACCTGGTCGTCGTACAGCACGTTCGACCAGCCGTTGTTCTTCTGCATCTTCTTCAGCAGCTCCATGGCGCGGGGGCCGTCGGAACGGGGGCAGGTGAAGGTGATGTCCGTCGTGCCGTCCTCGAGGGAGGAGACGTTCTGCAGCACCATGTCGATGTTGATCTCGGCGTCGGCGACCGCGCGGAAGACCGTGGCGGCCTCGCCCGGACGGTCGGGGATGCCCAGGATGGTGACCTTGGCCTCGGACTTGTCGGTAGCGACGCCGGTGAGAACTGCTTCTTCCACGGGAATATCCTCCATCGACCCGGCGATGAGGGTGCCGGGATCATTGCTGTAAGACGAGCGAACTCGCAGGGGAACATTGAAAGCGCGCGCATACTCCACGGCACGCAGGACCAGGATCTTCGACCCGACCGCCGCCAGCTCGAGCATCTCCTCGAAGGAGAGCTTCTCCAGCTTCTGCGCGTTCGGGACGATGCGCGGGTCGGCGGTGTACACGCCGTCGACATCCGAGTAGATCTCGCACACGTCGGCCTCGAGGGCCGCGGCCAGGGCGACGGCCGTCGTGTCGGAGCCGCCGCGCCCGAGGGTGGTCACATCGCGGGTGTCCTTGTTCACGCCCTGGAAACCGGCGACGATGCAGATCTTGCCCTCATCGAGCGCCTCGCGGACCCGGCCCGGGGTGACGTCGACGATGCGGGCGTTGCCGTGCCGCTCGGTGGTGAGCACGCCGGCCTGCGAGCCGGTGAAGGACTGCGCCTCCGCGCCCAGCGACGCGATCGCCATGGCCACCAGGGCGTTGGAGATGCGCTCACCGGCGGTGAGCAGCATGTCCATCTCGCGCGCCGGCGGCACCGGGTTGACCTGGGCAGCCAGGTCGAGGAGCTCGTCGGTGGTGTCCCCCATCGCGGAACACACGACGACGACGTCATTGCCGGCCTTCTTCGTGGCGACGATCCGTTCGGCGACAGCGCGGATACGCTCCGCCGTCTCCAGGGAGGAGCCTCCGTATTTCTGAACGATCAGAGCCACCGCGTGGGCCGCCTTTCGTCTGGGGTGCCAAAGTTCTGCTTCATCGTACCCGTAGCCGCGGCCCTCCGAGTAGTTGAGTGCGCGTGCCCCACCCTGCACCTTCAGGTGCGTTCACTATGGTTAATTGAGTGCACAGCAATCTGCTGGCCGTGTTGTTCGCACTGGCCTCCGCCCTCACCATCGCGTGGGGCACTGTGGTGCGCCATCGCATCGCCGAGGAGGCCCCCGCCGACGGTTCCCTCAAGGGCTCGCCCTTCTGGAACGCGATCTCCCGGCCCCTGTGGTGGGCCGGCACCGGCACCGCCCTGCTCGGCTACGGATTGCAGGTGGTCGCGCTCGGTTTCGGCACCCTGCTCGTGGTGCAACCCGTGCTCGTGCTCTCGCTCATGTTCACCCTCCCGCTCGCCGCGCGTTACGACGGCCGCCGCATCTCCGCCCACGAACTCTTCTGGGCCGGCACCCTCACCATCGGCGTCACCGTGCTCGTCATGCTCGGCCGTCCCCTGCCCGGCGACCCCCAGCCCCCGCTGGAACGCTGGCTGCCGGCGCTGCTCGTCGGGGCCGTGGTGCTCATCACCCTGGAGCGGGTGGCCCAGAAGCAGATCCGCCGCGAGAAGGCGCTCCTGCTCGGCGTGGTCACCGGCGCCCTCTTCGGCTACGTCGCGGTGCTGAGCAAGGCCTTCGTGGACATCTTCGTCCACGGCGGGGTGTGGGCGATCGTCACCAACTGGGAGACCTACGGACTCATCCTCGGCGCCACCCTGGGCACCATCGTCCAGCAGTACTCCTTCAACGCCGGTGCCCTGAAAAGCTCCCTGCCCGCCATGACGATCTCCGAACCGATCGTCGCCTTCTCCCTCGGTTACCTCGTGCTGGGGGAGAAATTCCAGGTGTCCACCGTCTCCGGCTGGCTGTTCATGGCGCTGGCCTTCATCGCCATGGTCGCCTCGACGGTGGTGCTCTCCCGCAAGGGAGTCAGCTGATCAGATGGCCCACGGGAACACCGCCAGCATGTAGGCGGAGTACCAGGCCCCGAACAACACCCAGGCGGCCGCCGCGAGGACCCTCCCCCACCGCGGCAGCGCGACCGCACCCCGCAACACCCACGGCAGGAGCACCACCACGGTCGGCAGCAGCAGGCGCGGCCGGGAATGCATGATGCCGTCAGAGAGCAGCACCGTCGCCATGAGCAGCGCCGCGAAGCACCACACCTCCCACGGCAGCCGGCCCCACGCCGCCGCCAGCCCCACCACGGCACCCAGCATCACGGCGACGGTGAGCAGGTAGCCGCCCTCGGAACCGGTGGTGAGCACCTCCCACACCCAGCGGGCGGTGGCCACGCCGCCGTCGACACCTGAGTTCCACCCCTGCGCCTGGATGCCGAAGTAGCCGCCCACCTCCCGGGTGTGCCAGCTCGCCCAGGCCACGTACGCGAGCAGGGACCACGGGGTGAGCGCCAGGCACACCCAGGCGCGGACGTCCCGGCGCGCGCGGAGCACCACAGCCAGGGCGAACACGAGGATGAGGGCCACGGCGGTGAGGCGGGTGGTGCCCAGCAGCAGGATGAGGCCGGCGGCCCAGGCCCAGCGGGCGTCGAGAAGCGCGACAAGGGCCCAGAACGCGAGCGCCCCGAAGAGGGCCTCGGAGTAGGGCATGGAGAAGGTGATGGACATCGGCGCGGCGGAGACGAGAATGCCCGCCCCGAGGCGGCCCCAGCGGTCGGCGCCCAGGCGGCGCGCGAGCATCATCGCCCCAGCGGTCATCGCCACCCCGGCCACCACATTGACCAGCGCCGCCGCGGCGGGATAGTCGAGGCCACTGAGGTCGTGGACCGCCCGCACGAGCAGCGGGAACCCCGGGAAGAAGGCCAGCGTGCGCTGTTCGACGGGAACATCGGTGGCGATGGGGGCGGCGACATAGCCGTACTCGGCGATCGCCAGATAATACTGTGCATCCCACTGCCCGAGCAGCCCCGGCACCGACTCCCCGTTCGCCCGGGCGAACACGCCGAGGGTGCCCACCCGGAAGGCGGCGCCGACGAGGAAGGCGAGGGTGGCGTCGAGAAGCACACGGACGATCACGCACGTCATCCTATCCCGGCCCCGGCGACACCATTGATGCAATGAGATGCATTCCGTACAATAAGAGGCAGTCCCATTGTCTACGGAAGGGAGCACCGTATGTTTCATGGTTCCACCGAAATCGTCAACTGGCTCATCGATCCTTTCAAGTTCTTCTTCAACTGGATCCAGTGGCCTTTCCGCACCGCCAGCTCGCACTTCTGAGCTGCACGATTCGACCCCCTGACCCCCGTGGCCAGGGGGTTTCCTTTTTGCCTGTGTCCCGGCCCCGCCCTGCCAATAACTTCTCAGGCGGAACACATTGCGTCCGGAGATCGGCGCGATAACATAGCTGTTGTACCGCAAGTCAATCGAAAGGATCCATCTCATGGATTTCAGCTCCTTCGCCATCAACTGGGTCACCTCCCCCTTCGAGTTCCTCTTCGAGTGGGTGCAGGCACCGTTCGCGTTCCTGTCCTCCAAGTTCTGATTCACTCAGACCGCACCCCTGTCCACCCTCCACGAGAGGGCTGGCCAGGGGTTTTCCCTTTCTTCGCAGAAATGCGTTGCACCGCCGGGCCCGCTGTGTAGACTTCACAGCATGTTCTCCCGCGCGAATCTCCTTCTTCTTCGCCGCGGCGGGTCCCAGGTCCACTAGAAAAGCGACCGGCACCCCGTCGCGGAGTTTGGTGTTGCCGGTCGCTGCTCCCGCTGAAAGCCCGATTCAGCAGCGGTGAGACCACACGGGCCACTACAGTGAAGGCCGTTGACGGCCCCTGGTGGCCCAGTCGCCACAGACAGACCCGAAAAGGAAACTCCGATGTCACCGAACGACTCGTTCATCTCCGCCCCCTCCGAGATCCGCACCCCGGACGGCGCCCGCCGCGAAGGCCAGCCCTCCTGGAACAAGCAGCGCAACTCCTCCATGCCGGTCCACCGTTACCGCGCCTTCGCCGACGAGGTCGAGGACATCGTCCTGCCGGACCGCACCTGGCCGGACAAGAAGATCACCCACGCCCCGCAGTGGTGCGCCGTCGACCTGCGTGACGGCAACCAGGCGCTCATCGACCCGATGAGCCCGGAGCGCAAGCGCCGCATGTTCAACCTGCTGGTACAGATGGGCTACAAGGAGATCGAGGTCGGTTTCCCCTCCGCCTCGCAGACGGACTTCGACTTCGTGCGCGAGATCATCGAGAAGGACATGATCCCGGAGGACGTCACCATCCAGGTGCTGGTCCAGGCCCGTGAGCACCTCATCCGCCGCACCTTCGAGGCGTGCGAGGGCGCGAAGAACGTCATCGTCCACTTCTACAACTCCACCTCCGAGCTGCAGCGCCGCGTGGTGTTCCGCAAGGACAAGCCGGCCATCAAGCAGCTGGCCGTCGACGCCGCCCAGCTCATCCTCGACATCGCCGAGGACTACCCGGGCACCAACTGGCGCTGGCAGTACTCCCCCGAGTCCTTCACCGGCACCGAGCTGGAGTTCGCCCTGGAGGTGTGCAACGCCGTCATCGACGTCATGGGCCCCACCCCGGACAACCCGATCAACATCAACCTGCCGTCGACCGTCGAGATGATCTCCCCGAACGTCTACGCCGACTCCATCGAGTGGATGCACCGCAACCTGGACCGCCGCGATTCCGTCATCCTCTCCCTGCACCCGCACAATGACCGCGGCGAGGGCGTGGCCGCCGCCGAGCTGGGCTACATGGCCGGCGCCGACCGCATCGAGGGCTGCCTCTTCGGTAACGGCGAGCGCACGGGCAACGTCTGCCTGGTCACCCTGGGCCTTAACATGCTCACCCAGGGCGTGGACCCGCAGATCGACTTCTCCGACATCCGCCAGATCCGCAGCACCGTCGAGTACTGCAACCAGCTGCGTGTCCCGGAGCGCCACCCCTACGGCGGCGACCTGGTCTTCACCGCCTTCTCCGGCTCCCACCAGGACGCCGTGAACAAGGGCCTGGACGCCATGGCCGACAAGGTCAAGCCGGGCGCGAACAACACCGAGGTCACCTGGGAGGAGCTGGGCACCGCCGTCTGGGAGGTCCCCTACCTGCCCATCGACCCGAAGGACGTGGGCCGCGACTACGAGGCCGTCATCCGCGTCAACTCCCAGTCGGGCAAGGGCGGTGTCGCCTACATCATGAAGACGGATCACGGCATCAACCTGCCGCGTCAGATGCAGGCCGAGTTCTCCGGCGTCGTCCAGGCGATCACCGACTCCGAGGGCGGCGAGGTCAACTCCAAGGAGATGTGGGACGTCTTCGCCACCGAGTACCTGGATGTCACCGAGCCGGTGGAGGAGATCTCCATCCGCATCGTCAACGCCGAGACCGACACCGACGAGGCCTCTGTCACCGCCACCGTCATCCACGGCGGTGAGGAGAAGGAGATCACCGGCACCGGCAACGGCCCCGTCGCCGCGTACGCCAACGCCCTGGAGCAGCTGGGCATCGACGCCGAGGTCCAGTTCTACTCCCAGCAGTCCCGCTCCTCCGGCGACGACGCCGAGGCCGCCTGCTACATCTACGCCACCGTCAACGGCTCCGCCGCCTGGGGCGTCGGCATCGCGGGCTCCATCACCCGGGCCTCCATCAAGGCGCTGACCTCCGCGGTCAACCGCGCGCTCAAGACCCAGGCCCCCGTCCTGGCCGGCGGCGTCTAAGGCTTCTCGACGCCCAGCCGCACCCGCGTAGAGTGCTGCTGGGCGAGGAGCACGAGGGCGTCGACAAGCTGACGCCGCAACAGGGTGCCCCGGACCATCTGCACGAGCAGATCGTCCGGGGCACCGTTGAAGTTGAGGGTCTGCACGTCGAGCGCCCCCATCGCCTCGGCGTGGGCGGCGTACTCCGCGATCATGGCGCCGTCCCAGTGGAGATCCGTGGTGTGCAGCTCGGCGAGGACGCGGACGGCGGCCTCGTAGGCGGCGGAGTCACGGCGCACGATCCACTGCCGCTCGTCGACGATGGCGTCGAGGATCGCGCGCGATTCCTCCGTGTGGGGCTCGGCCTCCCGGGAGGGGCGCCCGGCCAGGGCGTTCTGCATGGCGGCCATCGTGTCGATGACGCTGCCCGGGCCCTCCAACTCCGCGAGGATGACCTTGATCTCCGCCAGCGAGAGCCGCGCGATGCCGCTGAGCACCGCGATGAGCTTGAGGCGGGTGAGATGGACCTCGGAGTAGCGGGCCTGATTGGCCCGGGTGTGCCTACCCGGCGGCAGGAGCCCCTCACGCAGGTAGTACTTGATCGTGGGGATACTCACCCCACTGGTGCTGCTCAGTTCCGCCATCCGCATGCGCCACCGACCCCTTTCATTCACGTTGGCTGCTGTCCCACATCGTAGCCCCCGCCCGCCCACGCACTAGACTCTGAACAATGACCATTCCCCACGGTGACTCCGAGCCCGCGTTCCCGTTTGTCGCGCTCACCACGCAGTCCACCGGGATCCACCCGTCGACGGCGCGTCTCGTGGCCGTCGATGTCCTCACCTTCAACGAGGACGGGGAGATCGGCGAGGAGTTCCACGCCGTGCTCGACCCGGGCAGCGATCCGGGCCCGCACCACTTCCACGGTCTCACCCACGAGGAGGTCGCGGAGGGCCGACGTTTCTCCCAGGTGCTGCGCACCCTCGACGAGCTTCTCGACGACCGCGTCCTCGTCGTCCACAACGCCCCCCGCGCGTGGGGCTTCATCGTCTCCGAGGCCCGCCGCGCCATGAACGCGGCCGCCCGTTCCAACCGTTCCCGGGGGCGCAGCCGGGGCCGGGGTCGCCGCCGGCGGCAGCGGGTGGGGCACGTGCCGAAGCCGGTGGCGATCGTCGATACGCTCGCGACGGCCCGCCGCCAGCGCATCCCCCTGCCCGACATCCGCCTGGGCAACCTGGCCGCCGCCCTCGACATCGACGCCCCCTCGCCGGTGGCCACCGTCGCCCGCGCGCAGCGCCCCGAGCACGAGACGACGCGCGAGATCAACGACCTGCTCATCGACGTCTTCTTCGAGATCCGCGACCGCGGCGACCTCGCCGAGACCACGCCCGGGGAGCTGCGGGCCGACCGCTTCGGGCTGCAGCGCTCGCATGTGCGCGTCGACGCCATGGAGGCCCCCCGCCCGCACCCCAACCCGGGCGTGCACGTGCCCGGGCGGAACCTGGTGCGCGGCATGGAGGTTGTCGTCGCCCCCGAGGTGGAGATGGACCCGGACCGCCTCATCGAGGCCAGCATGAAGGCCGAGCTGGTCTACTCGGAGAAACTCACCCGCACGACCAGCGTCATGGTGTGCAACGACACCGAGAATCTGCGCGGCAAGGCGATGCACGCGGTGCGCAAGGGAATCCCCCTGCTCAGCGACACCGAGTTCCTCGACGCGGTGACGCGGGTACAGGACCGCGCCGGACGCTAGGACTACTGTGGTGGCCATGAGTTCTGTCCTGCGTCGCCTGCGATCCACCGCGGCCACCACCGCCGCCACGCTGGCCACCACCGCCTCCCGTCTCACCGGCCGCGGCGCCGGCGGGATGATCGGCGGCCTCGTGGCCAACGCCATCGACCCGTCCATCATGGAGAATCTGGGGCGCGGGCGACCGACGATGCTGGTCACCGGCACGAACGGCAAGTCGACCACCACCCGGATGCTGGCGGCCGCCGTGCGCACCAGGCACACCGTGGCCACCAACGACGGCGGCGACAACATGGACGCCGGGATCATCTCCGCCCTCCTGGCCGGCAAGGACGCCTCCCACATCGTCCTCGAGGTCGACGAACTCCACGTCCCCGCGGTCGCCGAGCGCCTCCGCCCGCAGGCCCTCGTCCTGCTCAACCTCACCCGCGACCAGCTCGACCGCGTCGGGGAGATCAACAAGATCGAGCGCGCCCTCCGCTCCGCGGTCATGGCGCACCCGGACATGGTGGTCATCGCCAACTGCGACGACGTCCTCATGACCTCCGTCGCCTACGACGCCCCGCATGTCATCTGGGTCTCCGCCGGTGCCGGCTGGCTCGGCGACTCCGTGTCCTGCCCCCGCACCGGCGGCCACGTCGTCCGCGAGGTCGACGACTGGTGGGCCGTCAAACCGCTTCCCGACGGCCGCGTCTTCCGCCGCCCCACCCCCACCTGGACCATCACCGACGACGGCCTGTCCTCCCCACACGGGGATTCCGCCCTCCACCTGCGCCTCCCGGGCCGCGCCAACCGCGGTAACGCCACGCAGGCCATCGCCGCCGCCGCCGAGGCCCTCGACATCCCGCTGGCCGACGCCGTCGCCGCCGCCGAATCCGTCGACAACGTCGCCGGCCGCTACTCGACGATCCGCCTCGGCGACCGCGACATCCACCTCCTCCTGGCCAAGAACCCCGCCGGCTGGCAGGAGGCCCTCTCCATGGTCGACCGCTCCGCCGACGGCCTGGTCATCGCCGTCAACGGCCAGGTCGCCGACGGCGAGGACCTCTCCTGGCTGTGGGACGTCCGCTTCGAGGACTTCGAGGGCCTGGAGGTCAAGGCCTCCGGCGAGCGCGGCACCGACCTGGCCGTGCGCCTCACCTACGCCGACATCTCCCACGAGCACATCCCCGACCCCCTCACCGCCCTCCTCGCGTGCCCGCCCGGCCGCATCGAGGTCCTGGCCAACTACACCGCCTTCCGCGATCTGAAGGCCGCGCTGCAGAAGGAGACCACCCGTGGCTGATCTGAGCATCGGACTCGTCCTGCCTGACGTCCTGGGCACCTACGGCGACGACGGCAACGCCCTCGTCCTGCGCCAGCGCGCCCGCATGCGCGGCTTCGACGCCGAGATCCACTCCATCCGCCTCGGCGAACCCGTCCCCGAATCCCTCGACGTCTACTGCCTCGGCGGCGGCGAGGACACCGCCCAGATCCTGGCGGCCGAACACCTCGCCGCCGACGGTGGCCTCACCCGCGCCGCCTGGGCCGGGCGCCCCATCCTCGCCGTGTGCGCGGGGCTGCAGGTCCTCGGCGAGTCCTTCCGCGCGGGCGGACGGGTCGTCGACGGGCTGGGCCTTATCGACGCCACCACCGTCTCCCTCCAGGCCCGCGCCATCGGGGAGATCGCCACCACCCCCACCCGCGCCGGCATCACCGCCGACCTCACCGAACCGCTCACCGGCTTCGAGAACCACCTCGGCGCCACCCTGCTCGGCCCCGGCGCCGAACCCCTCGGCCGCGTCAGCCGCGGCACCGGCAACTGCGACGTCGCCGCCTCCGCGGACGTCTCCGACGGCACCCGCCAGCGCTTCGCCGAGGGGGCGGTGCAGGGCAGCGTCATCGCCACCTACCTGCACGGCCCCGTCCTGGCCCGCAACCCGCAGCTGGCGGACCTTCTGCTGGCCCGCGCCATGGGCGTGGCGCTGGCGGAACTCGAACCGCTGGAGATCGGGGTCGTGGACAAGCTGCGCCTGGAGCGCCTGCGATTTGTCAACCGGTAGTGCGACCGGAAAGGCCGTTTCTGTGGATAAGTGGTAGTTGTCCACAGGCCGCTGCTTCCTCTTATCGACGCCTGCGTGTTTCCGGTTTAGTGTCCGGGGCATGAACACCCTCGACGCGCTGGCAGCCCTGCGGGCGATGACCGTCCTGGAGGAGCTCTCCTCCCGGGCGGTCACCCGCGCGCAGCTTGATGCCCTCGGGGTGCGCGATGCGTTGTTGTGGGAGAAGCTGGCTTTCACCTACTACGGGGCCACCAGGTACAAGAAACTCCAACAGGCCGCACGGGAGGCGGCCTCCGAGTTGTCGCTGGACGCGGTGATCGTCATCGAAAAACACCTCCGCTCCCTGCTGCGCGGGGCCTCGGTGACCGTGGAGGAACTCCGCGTGCAGCTGTGCGGCCTACGCGGCACGGTCGCGGAGATCGACCGGGCGGCAGCCACCCAGGTGCGCGACCTCAACCGCACGGTGAAAGACGCCGCGTCCAAGGCCTACGGCAAACGCGCCCTACGCGGGGGCAAGAACACCGACGGCCACGGCATGCGAACCTTCACCGTGACCCGCCCGGAACGGGAGATCGCCGCGATGCTGTCCCATCTCACACCGACGGCTTCTGCGTTGCGGGCAGCGGATAAGGGGTTGAGCCACGAGCAGGCCATGGCCGATGCTCTCTACTCCCACATCATGGGCAGCACTGGGGAGGCCACCAATCAACCCTTGGCCCCGCATGTCGTCATGGCCGTACCCGACTACGCAAAGGTCTTGCGCCGGGAGGGCGATGACACGGTGTTCGGGTTGACTGATGGCACCACCATCACCGGTGCGGAGCTGGTGGCCCATGAGATGGCCACCCACGGGTTCGTCGGTATCTACGACCCCGTCGAAGGCCCGGTCGATCTCTACCGCAACCAACGCAGCGCCACCTTCAAGCAGCGCATGCTGCTGGCCGCGGAGACGATCCTGTGCCCCGTACCCGGGTGTACGACGGCAGCTGATTTCTGCCAGGTGCATCACCTGGAAGCCTGGAAGGAGGGTGGGGAGACCAACATCAAGAACATGTCGATGGCCTGCAAGGTGCATAACGCGCGTAACGATGATGACCCGGACGCCCCGCCCCGCCACGGCCGTTTGGAACGCCACCCGGGTGGGGTGTTGCATCACCCACCGGATGGCGGGCCACCACGGGCCAACATCCACCCCATCCGGAAACTCTCCGCCATGGGACTCCTCAACAACGCCTAAATCTGCAGTCGCCCACTGAGAGCCCTGGACAGGGTCAATTCGTCGACGAATTCGAGATCCCCGCCCAACGGCATGCCCGACGCCAGGCGGGAGACCACCAGGTCGGGGAAATCCTTGAGCAGGCGCCCCAGGTAGGAGGCCGTCGCCTCGCCCTCCGTGTTGGGGTCGGTGGCGAGGATGACCTCGTGGATGACGGGGGCGGCGTCGAAAAGCGGGGTGTCCGGGGTGGAGTCCGCGAGCTCGCGGTCCTGCATGACCCCGCCGATGCGCTGCAGCAGCTCGGTGATGTGCAGGTCCTTCGGGCCGACGTTGGCCAGCGGGTCGAGCGCGCCGCCCAGCACGTGGTAGCGGCCGCGGTACTCACCCGTGCGCTCGATGACCTGGATGTCCTTCGGCTCCTCGACGACGCAGATCATCCCACGGTCCCGGCCCGAGTCGGCGCAGATCCGGCACACCTCCTGGCGGGAGACGTTGCAGCAGATGCGGCAGAAGCTCACGCCGTCGCGCACGGCCTCCAGCGCGGCGGTGAGGCGGTTGATGTCGTCCGGCTCGACGGCCAGCAGGTGGAAGGCGATGCGCTGCGCGCTCTTCGGGCCGACGCCGGGCAGGCGGGAGAGCTCGTCGATGAGATCCTGCAGCGGTCCTTCAAACACGTCGAGCCCTTTCTTCGGTGGTCCGCTACGAGGATAGTGCCTGCCCGGCACACGCCCGGCAGCACCCGCCCCGCCGTGGCAGAATGCGCACCATGACGCACCCTTGGAACACCCGACCCTCCGGCCTCGACATCCCCGCCCACTGGCCCGCCGACGAGGAGACCCGCGAGTTTCTGGAGGACCACTTCTGGTCCCTGCTCGTGCGCGGCGAATCCGACGCCGCCGCCTACCTCGACGCCGTCGAGGACGAGGCGCCGGACGTCGACGAGGACGAGGCCGCCGCCTACGTCGACTCCCTCATCGCGTGGCGCCGGGCACAGCTGGCGGATCTCGGCGCCCGGCCCACCTCGCGCCTCACCGAGGCGTTCGCGGAGCTGGCCACCATCGGCGTCATCGCCCGCGAGGACTTCTCCTGCTGCGGTACCTGCGGCCACGCCGAGATCGGCGAGGAGCTCGACGTCCAGCCCGGGGCCCGCGGATTCGTCTATTACCACGAGCAGGACACCGAGCGGCTCGTCGCGGACCGTGCCACCTACATCGGGTACGGCGTGTTCCTCGGCGCGTACCTCAGCGAGGAAGAGTGGGAGGCGCTCAGCGAGGCGGAGCAGTCCGCCACCTATGAGCGCCTCACCGTCGCGCTGATGCGCGACGAGGTCATCCCCCTGCTGCGTCGACACGGCATCGGCGTCGAGTGGAACGAGGAGCTGTCCACCCGGATCCTGCTCACCGACGTCGACTTCTTCGCGTCGATCTGATTTAGCCCAGCATCCCGCCGAAGGGGTCGCCGCCCTGGGACAGCGGCCCCATCTTCTCGGCGGCGAGGTTGCCGGCCTGCTCGTGCGCCGCGTGGAGCGCGCCGGTGATGAGGTCCTGCAGGGTGTCCACGTCCTCCGGGTCCACGACCTGCGGGTCGATGACGACGTTGGTGACCACGCCGCCACCGGTCATGGTGACCTTGACGAGGCCGTTGCCGGCCTCACCGGTGACCTCGGTGGCGAGGATCTCCTCCTGCGCCTGCTGCAGCTTGGCCTGCATCTCCTGGGCCTGGGCGAGGAGCTGGGACATATCCGGCTGGGTCATGAGAATGCCTTTCGTGGGGTTGAGTTCGACGTCGGCAAGTCTACCGACTCACAGGCGACGCGCGCCGAGTTCCTGCGCCAGCAGCTCCACCGCGATCGTCGTCGCGTCCCGCCGGTCGAGGGTGCCCGGCTCCTGCGCCGCCTGCAGCATCTCCTCTTCCTCCTCGCTTCTCGACGCCCGCGTCGGCTCCTCCGGCGGAGCCTCGTGATCGTCCATCGGCTCCGGCGGCAGCGGAACCTCCTCGACAGGGGCCTGCCGGGCGGCGTTGGCGCGCCCACGTTCGGCAATCCGCTGCCAGGAGGGCGTGCTGTCCGGCTCGGTCACCGTGGGCGCGGGGGCCAGCGTATCGACGACCGCTGCGGCGACCGTTCCGCCGAGCGCCCGCGGCTTCCCCCACGGGCCGGGCTCAGTGGGGGCCGGACTCTCGGGCTCCTCAGGCGGCTCGGGGCTCTCCTGTGCGGGCTCCGGGGTCTGCGGATTCCACGTCTCCTTCTTCGGAGTCGGGGTGAAACCCGCGGCCTTGGCGTCGGTACCGATGACACAATGGACCTTCAGCTCCCGGCGCGCCTCCGCCGACACCACCGACGCGATCACCGCATTATTCGACTCCGCATTGAGCCGCTCCGCCAGCGCCCCGGTGTTGTGCCCGAGCACGAGGGTGTCGTCCTTGATGCCGAGCACCCGGGCCTCCGCCAGCATGATCGCGGCGACCTTGTTCTGCCGGTTGACCTCCTCGCGGATGGCGGACCAGCGGGAACGGATCGCCTCGACGGGATCGACGGCAGGCTCAGGCTTGGGCGCAGGCTCGGGCTCGGGCTTGGGAGCGGGCGCCTGCTTCTCCGCCTCCTCCCTGGCGCGACGCACCGAGGGACGCTCGAAGATCTTGCCCTCGCTCGGGGCCGCAGCGGGAGCAGGCGCCGGTGCCGGTGCCGGTGCAGCGGCCACGATCCCGGCGCCCTGCACGGGGGCGGCGGGCAGCAGCAGGTGGGCGCAGAGGATCTCCAGCAACAGGCGCGGGGACGTCGCCCCGCGCATGTCGGCGATGCGCTCGTTGACGGTCGCCGCGAGGTGGGCGAGCTGCGCGCCAGTGAATCCGCCGGCCTGGGCGGAGAGGACGGGGGCGCGATCGGTGGAGGCGTCGACAAGCCCGAGGTCGAAGGCGTCGGGCACGGCCTGCAGGATAAGCAGGTCGCGGAGGCGCTCGAGGAGGTCCTCGACGAAACGGCGGGGGTCGTGGCCGGCCTCGATGACGTCGTCGACGGTCTGGAACAGGGCGGCGCGGTCGCCGGTGGCGAGGGCGTCGACGGCGGCGTCGATAAGCGAGAGGTCGGTGACGCCCAGCAGCGGCAACGCGGTCTCGTACGTCAGGCCCGCGGGGCCGGAGCCGGCGATGAGCTGGTCGAGGATGGAGAGCGAATCGCGCGGCGATCCCCCGCCGGCGCGGATGACCAGCGGGTACACGGAGTCGTCGACGTGCACGCCCTCGGCCTCCACGGTGCGCTGCAGCAGCCCGCGCATCGACTGCGGGGTGAGCAGGCGGAAGGGGTAGTGGTGCGTGCGCGAACGGATGGTGCCGATGACCTTCTCCGGCTCCGTCGTGGCGAAGATGAAGATGAGGTGCTCCGGCGGCTCCTCGACGATCTTGAGCAGCGCGTTGGAACCCTCGCGGGTGATCATGTGCGCCTCGTCGATGATGAAGACGCGGTAACGGGACTCGGCGGGCGCGAAGATGGCGGAATCGCGCAGCTCACGCATGTCGTCGACGCCGCGGTGGGAGGCGGCGTCGAGCTCCGTGACGTCGAGGTTGCCCGACCCTCCGGGGGCCAGCGCCACGCACGAGGGGCACACACCGCAGGGGGTGGAGGTGGGGCCCTCGATGCAGTTGAGGGAGCGGGCGAGGATGCGCGCCGAGGACGTTTTTCCGCAGCCGCGCGGCCCGGAGAAGAGGTAGGCGTGGTTGATGCGGCCGGAGTCGAGGGCCACCGACAGGGGGCGGGTCACCTGCTCCTGGCCGACGACCTCGGCGAAGGAGGCGGGACGGTATTTCCGGTAGAGAGCCACGGCGCCAACCTTACCCGGCTAGCGGTGCCAGTCGAGAAGATCGATCCCGGCCTCTCCCAGGGCCTGCTGCAGCGCGCCCGGACCCTCCTCGACGGCGAAGGCGTACTCGGCGTCGGTGAGCATGACCAGCTGGAGCAGCACCGTCAGGCGCTCCTCCTCGGTGACGCGCGGCGTCTCCCCGCCCCACAGATAGGGCGGGACGAACAGCGCGTGCTCGACGCTGCCGGTCTCGACGAGCCCCGGGAGCATCGTCCCCGGCTGGGCGGGCAGGATCCCCCCGGCCTTCGTGAGCTTCTCGACGGCCGCGCGCAGCACCCCCCGCAACGTCTCCGCCTCCGCGCGCGCGACGACGACGAGCTCGGAGCGGACGTCGAGCCCCTCGTCGACGGAGACGAGCCCGGTGTCCACATCCGCGAAACCGAGGGTCACCGCCACCGTCTGCCCGTCGCCGAGATCCGCCGTGGCGGAGTCCTCGGCGACGTCCAGCTCACCAGGGATGAGCTGACCGATCCAGTGGACGGTGTCCGCGCGGTTCATGTCAGGCGCCGAGCTTCTCGACGGCCGCCAGCAGCACGCACGTCGCCACGCCGTCCATGGCGACCTCCAGCTCCTCGACGGGCGGCAGCGACGGCGCCAGGCGGATGTTGCGGTTGTTCGGGTCGTCCTTGAGCGGGAAGGAGGAACCGGCGCCCGTCAGCGCGATCCCGGCCTCCTTGGCCAGTTCCACCACGCGGGAGGCGGTGCCGTCGATGACGTCGAGGGAGATGAAGTACCCGCCCTGCGGGGTGGTCCAGCGGGCCACGTCGTACTCGCCGAGGCGACGCTCGAGGATCTCCAGGACCCGGGTGAACTTCGGGGCCAGCGAACCGGCGTGCTTCCGCATGACGGCGCGCACGCCCTCGGCGTCCCCGAAGTAGCGGGCGTGGGCCAGCTGGTTGACCTTGTTCGGCCCGATGCCGCGCACCCCGGCCACGGAGAGGTACCAGTCGAGGTTCTCCCGCGAGGAGTACAGGAAGCTCACGCCCGCGCCGGCCAGGGTGATCTTCGAGGTGGAGGACAGGGCCCAGAAACGGTTGGGGTTCCCGGCCGCGGCGGCCATGCCCACGACATCGTGGATCGGGGGGAACTCATCGGTGAGGGTGTGCACGGCATAGGCGTTGTCCCACACGATGCGGAAATCCGGGGCGGCGGTCTCCATCGCGGCCAGCTCGCGGCAGACCTCCTCGGAGAAGGTGATGCCGGTGGGGTTGCCGAAGACCGGCACCGCCCACATGCCCTTGACCTGCGGATCCTGCACCAGCTCGCGGATGGCCTCCACGTCGGGGCCGTCCTCCAGCATGGGCACGGTGACCATCTCGAAGCCGAACTGCTCCGTGATGGTGAAGTGGCGGTCGTAGCCGGGGACGGGGCAAATCCAGCGGACCTTCTCCTCCGCGCTCCAGGGGCGCGGGGAATCGTTGTTGCCGAAGGCGTAGGACCAGCTGATGAGGTCGAACATGATGTTCAGCGAGGAGGAGTCGCCGGCGAGCAGCAGGCTCTCCTCGACGCCGAGGACCTCGGCCCAGATCGCGCGGATGTCGCGGATGCCCTCGAGGTTGCCGTAGTTGCGGACATCCGCGCCGGCGGCGTCCCGGTGGTCACCCTCACCGGGCAGCGCCAGCAGTGCCTCGGAGAAGTCGAGCTGCTCGGAGGAGGGCTTACCGCGGGTGAGATCGAGCTTGAGGTTCCTGGCCTGAAGATCGTCGTAATCTGCGCGGACCTGCGCCGCGAAGTCGGCGAGGCGGTCGGATTCGAAGTCGAGAAGCGTCACGAGAAGGGCCTGCTTTCCATCGGGAGTGTTCGGCCACAATGGTAGACGTTATTCGCGCCCAATGAGATTCCCCCGAATCAAAAAGGGGATCCCGCGCACCCGTCAGAGCTCGCTGACCCTTGCTGCATTCCTGCCCTGGGGGAGTTCACAAGATAAACGCCGCACGGGATCCTGCGGACAACTCTAACCCATCCCGGCCCGCGGGAGCCAACTGCGCCGCTTATCGACGCCCCTGACCTGCAATTTGTGTTTCCGGCCCGATGTTGTGTACTGTTTCACGAGAACACAGCGACCACGGTTGCAGTGCTCAGGAGGATTCGACTAGCGGCCTATGTCACACGCCTGGAACGCGTGCGGGTAGCAATACCCTCGTGGGTTCAAATCCCACATCCTCCGCCAAGTGTTTTGAGTCAGGCCCTCACCAGGGAAGTTGTTCCCGGTGAGGGCCTGACTCTTTGCCGGGTCCGCCCGCCGGGCTGACTTCAACGCCCGAATTCAGCCCCCTCCTGGGGAAACGCTCAGGCGATGTCAGCTCGGCGGCCGCCGGGTACCTAGGAACCGATCTCCTCCAGGAGGTGATCGGACTGGTCGGGGAAGATGAACTTGTAGGTGACACCAGCGATGGCGGCGCCGAGCAGCGGGGCGAGGAAGAAGGCCCAGACCTGCATGAGGGGCTCGGAACCCGCGTAGACGGCGACGCCGAGGGAGCGGGCCGGGTTGACGGAGGTGTTGGAGATCGGGATGGACACCAGGTGGATGAGGGTCAGCGCGAGGCCGATGGCGACCGGCGCGAAGCCCTGCGGGGCGCGGCGGTCGGTGGCGCCGAGGATGATGTAGAGGAAGATCGCGGTGAGCACGGTCTCGGCGATGAGGACGGCAGCCAGGGAGTAGCCGTTCGGGGAGAGGTCGCCGTAACCGTTCGTCGCGAAGCCGGATTCAACGGCGGAGAAGCCCTCCTTGCCGGAGGCGATGAGGTAGAGCACACCGCCAGCGGCCACGCCACCGACGAGCTGGGCCAGCCAGTAGGGGACGACGGCCGCGGGCTCGACGCGCCCGGCGAGGACGGCGCCGAGGGTGACGGCGGGGTTGAAGTGGCCGCCGGAGATGTGGCCGACGGCGTAGGCCATGGTCAGCACGGTGAGGCCGAAGGCGAGGGCGACGCCGAGGAAGCCGATGCCCATGTTGACGTTCGGGTTGTCGCCGCTGAGGACGGAGGCGGCGAAGATGGCGCTGCCGGCGCCACCGAAGACGAGGACGAAGGTCCCGAGGAATTCTGCCGCGAGACGCGGAACGAGGTTTTTCTGCATGACGGGGATCTTAGTCCCCGTTAAGAGTTCCGCGACTCCAGGTCGCGGACACGCGCGCGCAGCTCCTTCTCGCGCTGCCAGCGGACGGAGACGTCGCGGAGGATGGCGGCGATGCCCTCGATGCGGCCGGTGGGATCGGTAAGCATCGTGATGGTGAACTCCAGCGACATGGTGGAGCCGTCCTTGTGCAGGCCAGGCACGGCGAGAGGTGTGGCGCCGTAGCGGGTCTCGCCGGTCTCCATGACCCGCTCCCACCCCTGCCAGTGCACCGCGCGGTGCTTCTCCGGGATGATGAGGTCGAGGTTGCGGCCCACCGCCTCTGCGGCAGTCCACCCGAAGATGCGCTCCGCCCCGGCGTTCCACAGCTGAATGTCACCTGAGCGGTCGCAGTAGATGACCGCGTCGAGCGTGTCGGCGATGATACGCGCGGCTATTTTCTCCTGGTTCATACGGATAAATCTACGCGAGTGATCAGCGCCACACCAGGGGTTCGCGCGGGAGATCCGCCGGATCGAAGGCATCCCGCAGCTTGAGCAGGGTGTTCACGCCCGGGTAGCCGAGCGAGGCGGCGAGCTTCTCGACGACGCGGTGCACCGGCTCGTCGAGAAGCATCTCCCGCAGCGTCACGGCGCCGTCCCGCTTGGCCAGGCGCTGGCCCTGCGCGTTGACCACCAGCGGCACGTGGGCGTATTCGGGCACCTCCAGACCCAGCAGGGTCGCCAGATAGGCCTGCCGCGGGGTGCTGGAGAGCAGGTCATCGCCGCGCACGACCTGGTCGATGCCCTGGAACCCGTCGTCGACGACGACGGCCAGGTTGTAGGCCCAGTCCGGGGCCTGCCCGCCGCGCCGGAGGACGAAATCGTCGACCTCCGTGGTGTAGTCGCCGTGGTAGAAGTCGCGGATGGTGAACTCGTCGACGTCGGCACGCAGGCGCAGCGCCGGGGTGCGCCCCTCCTGCGCGAGAGCCTGCCGCCGCTGCTCCCGCTCCCCCTCCGACAGGTCCCGGCAGGTCCCCGGGTAGGACCCGGCGGGAGTGTGCGGGGCGCGGGCCGAATCCTGGATGTCCTTCCGCGAGCAGTAGCACTCGTAGACGAGGCCGCGCGCGGTGAGCATGTCCAGCGCCCGCTGATACGCCGGGAAGCGCTCCGACTGATAGAGGATGTCGCCGTCGAAGGTCAGGCCGAGGGTGAGCAGGTCGTCGATCTGGCGGTGCGCCGAGTCGATCGTCGACCGCTGCGTGTCGATGTCCTCCACCCGCAGCAGGAACGTCCGGCCCGTGCGCCGGGCGAAGAGCCAGGCGATGAGTCCGGTGCGGAGGTTGCCGAAGTGCAGGTCTCCGGAAGGCGACGGGGCGTAACGGCCGGCATGCTCACTCATGGTTCCAGGGTAGCGGGAATGACGGAACCCGCCCACGCTGCTGCGTGGACGGGTCGGTCAGGGGCGAAACCTACTCGCTGGAGAGCGAGGATCCCGAGGATCCACCTTCACCCGGGAGGCAGGCGTCGGCGATGACGCCGATGGCCAGCAGGCTGAGGGCGGCGACGCCCGCTCCGCCGAGGATGCGGACGGCATCCGGGCCGAGGGCTCCGTTGATCTGCTCCACGAGGCGGACGATCTCCGGGTTGTGGATACCGAGGCCGCGCTGCAGGTCGGTGTTCGCGCGCTGGAGCTGCGCCTGCAGCTGGCGGATCAGCGGGGACACCCCGGGGATCTCCATCTGGGAGGCGGCGGCCAGCGGGGCCAGCAGGACCAGCGGGGTGATGACGGCCCCGGCGGTCGCGATGCAACGACCGTCCACGGAGCTGCCGTCATCGCCACCCGGGGCGGTGCCCGGCTCGACGACCGTCACGTGTCCGTCGATGGTCTCGCTGGTGCCGTCGGGGTAGGTCACGCGCACGGGCACGACGATGTAGTCGCCGACCTTCGCGCCTGCCGGCGGGGTGACGGTGAGGGCACCGGTGGTGCGGTCGACCACGTAGGTCCACTCGTCGGAGACCGGGTCGGTCTGGGGCGCGTCCACGATCTCGTAGACGGTGCCGGCCGGCATGGTGAGGTCGTAGTTCTGCTGCAGCGTGATCGCCACCGCCGGGTGGGTCACCGCGTGGCGGTACCCGGGGTTGTGTGCCGCCGCCTGGTCGCCGAGGTTCACCGTGAAGCGCTCGCCGACGTTCCAGGAGACGTTGTAGGCCTCCCACTGGGCGTCGTCCTCGCGCGGGTTGGCGCGCAGCTGGATCTCCAGCGCGGTGCCGAGGGCGCGGGCCGCCGGGGGCAGGGAGACGGAGACGGTGCCGTCCGGGTTGACGGTCACGACAGCCCCCTCGACCGGGGTGTCCGTGCCGGGCAGATAGACGATGCCGCTCATGCGGGCGTGGTCCGTGGCGTCACCCTCGGTCACGCGGGCACCGGTGTCCTGCGGCGAGTTGTCGGCGACGACCGTCCGCGGGGCGTCAGCGGCGACCCCGAGCGGCTGGCAGTCGGCGTTCTCCTGCGGCCAGGGCAGCAGGGTGGTGGTGACGGTGAACTCCCCGTCGACCGAGGCGCCGTTGGCCAGCGCCCCAGCGGGACCCTGCACGTACCACAGGGCGGCGCTGGTCTGGTGCGCACCCCAGCCCACGGCCCGGGCGTTGAAGTCCCCGAGATCGGCCGTGAAGTTGCCGTTGGCACCCGGCACCGGGTCGAAGGCGTGGCTGATCGGGACGGTGAACAGGGTCGCCGGCAGCGGATCATTGTGGGGTCGGACCGAGTAGGTGCCCTCCCCACCGGTGGTGACGAAGGAGACGTTCGTGTCGGTCATCCACCGCTCGGCGTTACCGACCGCCCGGATGAAGGGGCGGAATCCGGGGGCGTCACCGGTCGCCCAATTCTGCACGCCGATGGCGAGGGTCCCGGGGATCGACTTGAGGTTCTGCCCACCGGCGGATCCCGGCACGTTGGACTTGGTCGACAGGGTCACGTCGCAGGTCCCGGCCGTTCCGTTGGGCGGTGTGACCGGGGTGGTCGGCAGCGCGGAGGCGGCCGGGGCGGTGAGGGCTGTCGTGGCAGCCAGGGCGAGGGCGGCTACGCCGGCCACAGAGCGGGAGAAAATCATGCAGACATTATGGATCAATGTCCGATCAATTTCCCCGGCTCCGCAGCCTTTCTACAGACTCACCCCCGCAAGACGCCGCGGAAAGTAGTTACCTACTGCAGAAACTCTGGACATAACAAGTGTCCTCCGGGGGTAGTCGCGCCGACACCCACCGGTATGCGACGATCTCCCCCGTGACTAACACCGAACCCGCACCTGGGCAGGGGATGACCGCCCGTGTCATCCCCCTGCAACGCACCTACTACCCGATCATCGTGGCGTTCTTCGTCGCGGTGTTCCTCATCTCCAACATCCTGGCCACCAAGGGCGTGGCCATCGGCCCGCTCATCACCGACGGCGCCTTCTTCCTCTTCCCGCTCGCCTACGTCCTCGGCGACGTCCTCGCCGAGTGTTACGGCTTCCGCGCCGCCCGGCGCGCCATCCTCACCGGCTTCGCGGTAACCCTGCTGGCCGTCGTCTCCTTCTACGTGGCCATCTGGCTGCCCGCCGCCGACTTCTACCCCTCCCAGTCCGAGTTCGCCCACGTCCTGGGCCTCGTGCCGCAGATCGTGCTGGCCTCGCTCGCCGGCTACCTCGTGGGGCAGCTGCTCAACTCGTGGGTGCTGGTGAAGATCAAGGAGCGCACGGGCGAGAAATCACTGTGGGCCCGCCTCATCGGCTCGACGGTGGTCGGCGAATTCGGCGACACCCTCCTGTTCTGCCTCATCGCCGCCCCGGTCATCGGTATCGCGACGGCCTCCGACCTCCTCAACTACGTGGTCGTCGGCTTCCTCTGGAAGACGCTCATCGAGGTGGCCCTCCTGCCTGTGACCTACGCCGTCATCGGCTGGGTGAAAAAGCGCGAGGGTTACTGACGCTTGCTGGCGTAGTAACGCCCCATGAACTCCGCGCGGTAATCCTCGAAGTACCCGCCCTCGATGGACGCGCGGATGTTGTCCACCAGCCGGATCATGAAACTGAGGTTGTGGATGGTGCACAGCGTCATCCCGAGGAACTCGTTCGCCTTGAACAGATGCCGCAGGTAGGCCCGCGAATAGTTCTCCGAGACGTAGCCGCCGAACTCCTCGTCGATGCCCCGGAAATCCCTCTTGAACCCGGCGTTGACGAGGTTGAGCCGCCCGTCGAGGGTGTACACACCACCCCGGCGCGCCAGGCGGGTGGGCGCCACGCAGTCGAAGGTGTCCGCCCCGGCCTCGACGGCCGTGAAGATGTCGTCCGGCTCGGAGATGCCCAGCAGATGCCGGGGCTTATCGACGGGCAGCTCATCGCACACCCACCCCACGATCGTGCCCAGGTTCTCCTTCTCCAGCGCACCACCGATGCCGTAGCCCCCGAAGCCACGCTGCCCGGCGGCGACGCGGGCGTCGGAAAGCGAGACGAGATCACGGGTGGCCTGGCGACGCAGGTCCTCGTACTGCGCGCCCTGGACGACGCCCCACAGCGACTGCAACGGCCGACCGGTGCGCAGCTGCGTCTGCCGGTTGTGCTCGTCGATGCAGCGCTCCGCCCAGCGGTGGGTGCGGGCGACGGAGGCCTCCTGGTAGGCGCGGGTGTCCATGAGCGTGGTCAGCTCGTCGAAGGCGAAGATGATGTCCGCGCCGAGCTGATGCTGGATCTGCATGCTGATCTCGGGCGTGAAGCGGTGCCGAGAGCCGTCGATGAAGCTGACGAAGTCGACGCCGTCCTCGTCGACGCGCGCCATGTTCTTCTTCTCGCGGCCCCAGTCCTGGCCGTCCTTCTGCTCCATGGTGAGGGTCTTCTGGAAGCCCACGCCCTGGCTCATCACCTGGAATCCGCCGGAATCGGTGTAGGTGGGGCCGGACCAGTTCTCGAAACGCCCCACTCCCCCGGCCTCGTCGACGATGTCGGCGCCCGGCTGCAGGTAGAGGTGGTAGGCGTTGGACAGGATCGCCTGCGCCCCGGTCTGGGTGATCTGCTCCGGGGTGAGCGTCTTCACGGTGGCCTTCGTGGCGACCGGGATGAACGCCGGGGTGGCGATGTCCCCGTGGGGCGTGTGGATGACACCCGTGCGCCCGTGCCGGCCGGGGCCGGAGGCGAGTTCGGTGCCGAGCGTGAATGACAGGTCCGTCATGGGGTGACCTTCTCCATTTCCTTGCGATGCTGCAGTTCAGCGGCGTGCCTTTCCTCCCACTCCTTCTCCAGGGCGGTGCCCTCGATGTCCATGCGGGGGATGAGGCGGTTGAGCCAGCGGGGGATCCACCAGGTGGCGTTGCCCAGGAGGAACATCGTCGCCGGCACGAGCGCCATGCGGATGAAGAAGGCGTCGAAGAAGACGCCGACACCGAGGGCGAAGCCGAAGATCTGGATGAAGGGCAACGGCTGGTCGATGAACGCGATGAACACCGCGATCATGATGAGCGCGGCGGCGGTGACCACGCGGGCGCCGCGGGTGAAACCGACAATGGTGGATTCCTCCACCGCGTCGAGGCGGGACACGGAACGCGGGACGTCCGGGTCGGGGTCGGCGTGGGCCTTCACGCGCAGGTTGATGTAGTGCTCCCGCATGCGGGTGACCAGGAATACCTGGTAATCCATCGCCAGGCCGAAGGTGACGCCGATGAGGAAGATGGGCATGAAGGAGATGAGCGGCGCGGGGGTGTTCACCAGGTCCCACAGCCCCTCCTGCCACACGAGCACCGTCAGGCCGAAGGCCGCGCCCACCGACAACAGGAACCCGAGCCCGGCGACGAGCGGCACCATGACCGAACGGAACACGCCGAGCAGGAGGAAGATCGCCAGCCCGACGACGATGCCCAGGTAGATCGGCATCGCGCCGGAGAGCCGTTCCGTGATGTCCATCTGCACGGCGGTCAGGCCGGTGAGGCCGATGTCCGCGCCGGTGGCGTCCGCGATCTGCTCACCCTGTTCGCGCAGCGCGTGGGAGACCTGGATGGTGTACTGCTCGTCGGGCCCGGTGAAGGGGGTCACCAGGATCTGCGCGGCGTTGGTGTCCGCGTTCATGTCGATGAGCTGGGCGTGGCGCACCCCGCCCACGTTCTTCAGCTGGCCGACGGTGTACAGGTAGGAGCTGGTCTCCGCCGCTTCTCGACGATCCACCGACTCCCCCTGCGCCTGCACGAGAGGCGCCAGGGCCGGGGCGTCCGGGTTGACGTTGTCGGCGTCGACGATGACGAGGAAGGGCGCGTTGACGCCGGCCCCGAAGCCCTCGGCCATGAGGTCGGCGGACTTGCGCTGCGTGGTGTCGCGGTTGGAGGTGGAGTCCGAGGGCAGCGAGAGCTCCATGGACAACACGGGGTAGGTCATCGCCCCGAGGGAGAGCACGACGACGGCCATGACCAGCCCGGGGGCGCGGCGCACAAAGCGGATCCAGCGGTTGCCCATGGTGGGCCGGGCGCGGCGGCGCCTGCGGTTGCCGGCCACGAAGGGCACGCGCCACCTGAAGGTGCGGTCGCCGAGCACCCCGAGCAGCGCCGGGATGAAGGTGAGCGCCACGAGCACGGCGACGAAGACGGTGAAGGCCGCCGACAGGCCCATGGCCGTGAGGAACTCGATGTTGACGATGGTCAGCGCCGCCAGCGCGATGATGACCGTGGCACCCGCGAACACGACGGCGGAACCGGCGGTGCCCACGGCCATGCCGGCGGCCTCGTCGGCGGGCATCCGCTCCCTCTCCGCCCGGTAGCGGGAGAGGATGAACAGGGCGTAGTCGATGCCCACGGCCAGGCCGATCATCACTGCGAGGACGGGGGTGATGTTGTTCAGTTCGACGAAGGCGGTGGCGATCATGATGACCAGCGCGCCGATACCCACGCCGATGACCGCGGTGAGCACGGGCAGCCCGGCGGCGATGAGGGAACCGAAGGTGACGATGAGCACCACGAACGCGATCGCCAGGCCGATGATCTCACTCGTCGTCTTCACCGTGATGGGGTCGCCGAAACCGGCGCCGCCGGCCTCGACCTCGATGCCCTGCTCACGCCCCATGTCCATGGCGGCGTTGACCACCTTGCGGTGTTCATCGGTGACGTCCATGGAGGAGGCGACGTCGATGGTGAAGGTGGTGTAGCCGATCCGGCCGTCGTCGGAGAGCATCCGCAGGTTGTAGGCGTCATCCCGGGCGGTCTCCTCGGGCAGCCCCTGGGCGGTCATCTGGTCGATGATCCCCTGCTGGAGCTGGGGTGAGACGACGACGGGGTTGCCGAAACGTTCCGTGCCGGTGAGGTCCGGCAGCGTCTCCCGGATGTGGTCCACCACCCGGTCGATCGCCGCCGAATTCTCCGGATCCGCCAGCTGTTCCCCTTCGGGAGCGGCGAAGACGACGGTGACGCTCGCCGCGTTGACGGGGTTGCCCCCTTCGGGGAACTTCTGCACCAGGAGCTTGGTCGCGTCGATCGAGGGGGTGCCGCCGATGGAGAACTCGTTGGAGAAGGGCTTCTGCAGCGCGGCGGCGGCGCCGGCGACACCGGCGAGCGTCACCAGCCACAGGAGGATGACGATCCACTTGCGGTGAAAGGACCAACGGCCCAGCTTGAACAGAAATTTAGCCACGGTAAATGGGCTTCCTCAGGTGGGAGACAACCAAACACGGCCAGTCTACCGAGCACCCCGGACATGAACGAAGGCCCCGACCGGGAGTCGGGGCCTTCAGCTGCGGTGGCGGAGGGATTTGAACCCTCGGTTGGGGGTTACCCAACAATCGCTTTCGAGGCGATCACCTTCGGCCGCTCGGACACGCCACCTTGTTCGGGTCGAAGAGACGACCTCGGTCAAGACTAAACGAGCGTGTCGCGGCCTGCCAAATTAGTGCTCGCGCTTGGCGTCCTGCGCGGAGCCCAGGATGCGGTCCCCGGCCTCCTTGACGCTGTCGCCGGCCTCCTTGACACCTTCCTTGATGTCGGCCTTGGTCTGGTCGGCCTTGCCCTCGGCCTCGAGGCGCTCGTTGTCGGTCAGCTTGCCGACACCCTCCTTGATCTTGCCGCCGAGCTTCTCTGCCTTGTCACCGATGCTCATGTCATGACCTTTCTGTAGGTGTGATGTGCGTCCCACTGTAATGACACATGCCGGACCGCGCATAACATCACCGTAACGATTCGAAGAAGCCCGCCAGCAGCGCCGCACACTCCTCCTCGAGCACCCCGCCGCGCACCTCCGGGCGATGGAGTTGGCCGGGGGCCCGGACGGCGTCGATAAGCGAGCCGCAGGCGCCGGTCTTCGGCTCCCACGCCCCGAAGATGAGCTCGCCCACCCGCGCGCCCAACACCGCGCCCGCGCACATCGTGCACGGCTCGAGTGTCACCACGAGCGTGCAGCCGCTCAGGCGCCACGCATCGCCATGCTTCTCGACGCCCCTCCGAATCGCCAGCACCTCCGCATGCGCGGTGGGATCACTATCGGCCTCGCGCCGATTCGTCGCGGCCGCCAGTTCGCTGCCGTCCGGGCCGAAGAGGACTGCGCCCACCGGCACGTCCCCCGCCGGCGTCGTCCGCGCCACCTCCAGCGCGCGCCGCATGAGGCGCTCCGCCCGGACCAGACCACTCTCGGGGGGCAGAATCAATCCTCGAGCCCCGCCGCCGCGCTGAGCTCCTCGGCGAAGCCCAGCTCCTCCGCGATCCGCAACAGCTGCTGGGAGGGCCACAGGTCATCGTCGTCCGCGATGACGCCGAGCACCTCCTCGCTCAGGCCGATATCGGTGAGCAGCTCGAAATCCCCGTCCGGCCACCCGTCGACGTCATCGAGCTCATCCGGGTCGAGATCAGGGATCTCCGCGTCGAGCTCGGTGAGGATCTCCGCCGCGAAATCATCGTCCACCGCCATCGTCGCGTCGGACACCAGCGCCTGCACACCGTTCGGCGTGGGGCGGACGATGACGAAATAGTCGTCGTCGACGCACAGCAACGCGAACGCCGGACCCTCGCTCCGCAGGGCGCGCACCGCCCGGACGGAGGTCTGCAGAGAGGAGAAATCATCCTCGTAGGCGCGCACCTGCCACTGACCGTCGAGACGCGTGACGGTGACGGCGAAGCTCGGGCCGTACTCCTCGTGTTCCATACCGGTGAGACTAGTCGCGTTGTGGGACACTTGTCAGGTGACCTCGACGAACGTTACCCGCCCCATCTGCATCCTCGGCCTGGGCCTCATCGGCGGCTCCCTCCTGCGCGACCTCGCGGCCCGCGGAGTCGACGTGTACGGCTACAACCGCTCCGGCGCCGGCGCCCGCGCCGCCCGCGAGGCCGGTTTCGACGCCTCCGACGACTTCATCGCCACCCTGCAGCGCGCCGAGCAGGACAAGGCCCTCATCGTCATGGCGGCCCCCATGCCCGCCATCCCCGGCATGCTCGACGCCATCGTTGACCACGCCCCCTCCTGCGGCTTCACCGACGTCGTCTCCGTGAAATCCGAGGTGTACACCCTGGTGAAGGAGCGCGGCCTGCAGGACCGCTACGTCGGCGGACACCCCATGGCCGGCACCGCCGACTCCGGCTGGTCCGCCTCCCAGGAAGGCCTGTTCACCCGCGCCGCCTGGGTGATCACCTACGACCACGCCCCCGACGCCTCCGACGAATGGATCTCCCTGTGGACCGACGTGGTCCTCATGATCCGCGCCGTCGGCGCCGACGCCATCCCCGCCCGCGTCGAACACCACGACGCCGCCGTCGCCCGCATCTCCCACCTCGTCCACGTCTTCGCCGAGGTGCTCGCCATCGTCGGCGACAACGGCGGCGCCCTCGCCCAGTCCCTCGCCGCCGGCAGCTTCCGCGACTCCACCCGCGTCGCCGGTACCCAGCCCTCGCTGGTGCGCGCCATGTGCGAGACCAACGCCGACGCCGTCGTCACCGCCCTCGACGAGGCGCTCGACCTGCTTAACGACGCCCGCGCCTCCCTCGCCAAGCCCCGCCCCGACATCTCCCAGCTGGCCGACGCCGGCTACGCCGCCCGCGTTCGCTTCGAGGCCCGCCACGGCGCCCGCGGGGAATCCGTCTCCCCCGTGAAGATCTCCTCCCGGCCGCTGCTGCGCCTGCACCCCGGCGCCGCCGGGTGGGTCGGGCAGCTGGTGCAGGCGGAGTCGCTGGGCGCGCGGATCGACATTTTCTAGGCCCCGGTCGGGCGGGGCGTCGAGAAGCAAAGAGACCGGCCACCTTGCGGTGGCCGGTCCTGTTGTGCGCCCGGAGGGATTCGAACCCCCAACCTTCTGATCCGTAGTCAGATGCTCTATCCGTTGAGCTACGGGCGCTTGCTGTCCGGCTGCTGCCGTGCAACGAAAAGTAACATTACACGGCAGCTGTCGGAAGCGACAAATCAGCAGCTCACAGCCGTTTTAGACGATGAGACCGAAGACCGGCACGGCGATGAAGTAGGACGCCAGGGTGATGAGGACAACCGCGATGAGGTTGAGCCAGATACCGCCCTTGATCATGTCGCCGATCTTGACGTAGCCCGAGCCGAAGGCGATGGCGTTCGGCGGGGTCGCCACCGGCAGCATGAACGCACAGGTGGCGGACAGGGCGACCGGGATGGTGAGCAGCAGGACGTTCATCTCGGTGGCCCCGGTGAGGCCGATACCGACGGCGACGCCACCCATGATGGGCAGGAAGGTCGCGGCAGTGGCGGTGTTGGAGGTGAACTCGGTGAGCACGAGCACCAGCAGGGCGACGGCGCCGATGAGCAGGAAGGTGGGCAGGACCTGCAGGCCCTTGGCCACCTCACCGATCCACAGGGACAGGCCGGTGTTGGTGAACATGGCGGACAGCGAGAGGCCGCCTCCGAAGAGGAGCAGGACGTCCCAGGGCAGTTCGTTGGCGGTCTTCCAGTCGAGGAGGCGGACGCCGGTCTTGCCGTCGGCGGGGATGGTGAACATCAGCAGGCCGGCGATGACGCCGACGATGGCGTCGTTGTAGGCCAGGGTGGAGCCGGTCCAGTCCATGATCAGCGGGATGAACACCCAGGACAGGGCGGCGGCGACGAAGATGATGGTCACGAGGATCTGCGGGCGGGTCCAGGGACCCATCTTCTTGATCTCCTCGCGGATGAGCTCACGGCCGCCCGGGATCTCGTCCATCTCCGGCTTGAACACGGTGACCAGGACGAGCCAGGCGATGATCGTGAAGACCACGGCCACCGGCACGCCGACCATCATCCACTGGCCGAAGCCGATGACGACGCCGTGGGCCTCGCTCATGTAGCCGGCCAGCAGGGCGTTCGGCGGGGTACCGATGAGGGTGCCCAGGGAGCCGATCGACGCCGCGTAGGCGATGGCCAGCATGAGGGCGGTGGCGAACTTCTTCTGCTTGCGCATGCCGCCGACGAGGCCGGCCGTCAGGGAGAGCACGGACAGGCCGATGGGCAGCATGACAACGGCGGTCGCGGTGTTGGACACCCACATGGAGAGGAAGCCGGTGGCGATCATGAAGCCGAGGACCAGGCGCTTCGGGCTGGTACCCACGGCCATGACCACAGCGAGAGCCATCCGGCGGTGGACGTTCCAGCGCTGCAGACCCAGGGCCAGGAGGAAGCCACCGAGGAAGAGGAAGATGGTGGCGCTGGCGTAGGGGGAGCCGACCTGGGCGAACGTGGCGACGTTGGCCAGGGGGAACACCGCGATGGGGATGAGGGCGGTGGCGGCCAGGGGGATGGCCTCGGTCATCCACCACACGGCCATCCAGATGGTGGTGGCCGCGACGATGCGCATCGCCATGTGGTTGTACTCGACCTCGGGGTCCGCGCCGGAGGACTGCAGGACGGTCTCCGCGGCATTGTTGGGGAAGAGGAAGAAGACGAGGGCCGCCAGGGCCAGGCCGAGGATGATACCGAACGCCTGGCGGTACCACTCGCGGGGATCGCGGGACTCGGTGAGGTCGCCGGGGGTCGGCTCGACCTGGACCTCGTCCTTTCGGGTCTCCACGTCGGAGTGAGGAGTGCTCATGGTGGGTGCACGATCCTTCTGCTGTGTGTTTGTGGACAGGAATGTGTGAAGTACTCGCCTCATAAGAAAGCACTTCCTATGTGCTACATAAATGGAAGGCCACACAATTGGCCAATCCTGTGCGGCAGGCCACTGAACTGAGAAATCCCACGTTCACCTGGCGAAACATGCCCCCAACAAAGAGAAACTCCCCCCTGTCCGGGGGGAGTGGGAACTAATTCGGGGGTGACCCCGCAGAGCGGGGCTCCTTAGAGCCCGAGCACCGACTTGGCGATGAGGAAGTAGATGATGAGACCCGTGGCATCCGAGAGCGTCGAGATGAACGGGTTGGAGAACACCGCCGGATCCGCCCCCACCTTCTTGGCGATGATCGGCATGACCCCGCCCACCGTCGCCGAGAACGTACACACCAGCAGCAGGGTCGACCCGATGACCAGACCGATGTCGAGGCCGTAGACGAGCGTCGCCAGCACGAAACCCAGCGCGCCGAGCACCGCGCCGAGCAGCAAGCCCACCCGGATCTCGCGCCACGCCACGGCGGCGACGTCCCGGGGACGCACATCGCCGAGGGCGAGGGCACGCGTGACGGTCGTCGCCGCCTGGTTGCCCGTGTTGCCGCCGGTGCCGGTGAGCAGGGGGATGAACAGGCTGAGCACCACCGCCGCGGCGAGGGTGTCCTCGAAGGTGTCGAGCACCTGGACGGTGAGCAGCGCGGACACCGCCAGCACCAGCAGCCACACGATGCGCGACTTCACGATCTTCACCAGCGGCGTCGACAGATAGGGCTGCTGCAGCGGCTCGTGGGCGCCGGAACGGGCGGTGTCCTCGGAATCCGCCTCCTCGAGGATGTCGGCGGCGTCATCGAAGGTGAGCATGCCGACGAGCCGCTCGGACTCGTCGACCACCGGCATCGCCAGCATGTCCAGGGGCACGAACCAGCGGGCGGTGGCCTCCTCCTCGTCCTGCGCGTGCGCGAACACCGGCGTGACCATGAGATCGGTCACCGGCGTGGCCCCCTCCGCCGTGAACAGGTCCCGCAGCGAGGTGACGCCCACGAGCTTCCGGTCCCGCGTGATGATGGGCAGCGTGTAGATCGTCTCCACGTTGTGCGCCACCCGCCGCAGCTTCTGCAGGATCTCCTCGGCGTTCATGTCGTCGTAGATGTGCGGCACCTCCGGCGACATCCGCCGCCCGATCGACCCCTTGGGGTAGCCCAGGACGACGCCGGTGATGTCCCGCTCCGTCGGGTCGAGCGTGCGCATGAAGCGCTCGGCGATCTCGGCGGGGAGCTCGTCGAGAAGCGACACCCGGTCGTCGGGATCGAGCTCGCCGAAGAATTCGGTGACGGACTCGTCGCCGAGGGCGTCGATGAGATCCGCCTGGTGGGCGGCGTCGAGGGCGTCGAACACCTCGATCGCCCGCCGCCGCGACAGCAGACGCAGAACGACGGCCGCGCGCGTCGCCGAGGAACGCTCGACGAGCGCGACCACGTCCCGGATGGGAGGTTCATCCAGCAGCACCGACAGCTCGGCCGCCCGTTCCGGCGTCACGGCTTCGTCAGCACGGATGATCCGCTCAAGCTTTTCCAGCATGGTGACCTCACTCATCTCGACACCGGCACTATCCGCTGGTCAAGGCTACCGCATGCGGATCAGGAGCTGATCTGGAAGGACCCACCCTGCGGGTCGGCGACCGTCGCGATGCGCCCGAAAGGCGTGTCCACGGGTCCATCAAGCACCGTGCCGCCGAGCTCACGCAGCTTCTCGACGCTCGCGTCCACGTCCTCCACCACCACATACGCCCGCCAGTAGCTCGGGACGCCCGGCGGCAGGAAGCTGTCGGCTTCGCACAGGCCGGCCGCGGAGGTCGCGCCGTAGCGGATGTCGCCGCTCGGACCGTCTGCGGGCTGCCCGTCCTCCCCGATGTAGCCGATCTGCCACCCGGCAACCTCCCGGTAGAAGGCCTCGGCGGCGTCGAAATCCCTGGTCATAGACTCGAACCAGGCGGGGAAACCGGGACCGTTGTCACGCACGAAGCCTTCGAAACTGCCCACCTCCCACAGCCCGAGACCCGCGCCGGCAGGGTCGAAGATGACGGCCATGCGGCCGAGCTCACCGACTTCCATGGCTGGCACCACGACGGTGCCACCGTGCGCGGTGGTCGCCTCCAGCGCCGCATCCAGGTCATCGACCTTGAGATAGACAGTCCACGCCGTCGGGTACTGCGGCTCCTCGGTGGGACCGTCCGGCCCCATGAGCGAACTCATCGCGCCGCCGACGGGCTTCCCGTCGCGGGTGATGATGCGGTAGCCGCCGAACTCCTCGCCCTGATCCTGGAATTCCCAGCCCAGGAGCTCGCGGTAGAAGGTGGCTGCGGCCTCGATGTCGTCGGTGGACAGGTCCATCCAGACGGGGTCGCCGTGGTTGATGGTCATGGGGATCCTCTCGCTGAGGGAATGCGCCACGGCTGTGTGCGCGGTCACAATCCTACGCCCTCGTCGAATTCACGCGGGCGAGATGGCACCTTTTCCCGGGCCCAACCCACTGAAGTCGACCGGGTGAATTCGACGGCGCCGGGGCAGGTGGGGCAGGTTGGGCAGGACCGGCCCGCGCTACCCGCCGGCGAAAGGCGGCAACACATCCACGCGCGAAGCACCGGCGAGGGAGGCGGTGCGGGGTGAGTTGCGGCCGTCGATAAGAAAGGTGCAGCGTTCCAGCACCTCGGCGAAGCTCATGCCGGCGTCGGTGCGACCGGTGAGGGTGGTGGCGCGGGCGTCGAGAAGTTCGCCGAGCGTGGCGGGAACGTCGGTGATGGTCTCGGAGTCGCATCCGGCGGCGGCGCGGGCGGCGGCGAAATAGTGAATTTCCACGGCTCCAGTCTGCATTAGCATGGTCCGCATGCGCACTCCCGAGGATCACGCCGCCGCCGTCGCTGCGGTGCTGCCGGCGCGCGGCACCGAGACCGTCGCCCTCGGCCAGGCTCTCGGCCGCCTCCTGGCCAGGCCCTTCCATGCGCTCGCCGATTCGCCGCTGTTCGATAATTCCCAGATGGACGGCTTCGCCCTGCCCTCCACCGGTGGCACCTATGAGGTCGGCCCCACCATCGCCGCCGGGCAGGACCCCGAGGAGCTGTACCCGGACGGACTGGGCGAGCGGGCGGCGCCGATCATGACGGGAGCGAAGATCCCCCGCGGCACCGTGGCCATCGTCGCGGTCGAGGTCTGCGAGCCCCCGGAGTTCCCCGCCCCGGGTGCGCAGCTGCGCACTCCGCCCGCGCCGGAAGGGCAGTATATTCGCCGGGCAGGAATCGATGTCAGAGCAGGTCAGCCGCTTATCAGTGCCCCCGTAGCCCTCACCCCCCTCCACCTCGGCGTCCTCGCCGGCCAAGGAGTGCGCGAGGTGGAGGTACGGGAGCGGGCGCGCGTGCTCCTGTGCACCGGCGGCGCGGAGGTCGGGGCGGAAGGCGCGGCGGGTATCCCGGATGTCAATACCCCGCTGCTGCGCGCGCTGTGTGAGCGGGCGGGTATCGATGTCTGCGGCGTCATCGCCACCGACGATGACCCGGCCGCGCTGTCCCGCAGGCTGGCCGCGGGTGCCGAGAAGCACCGGCCCACCGCCATCATCACCTCCGGTGGGATCTCCGCCGGGAAATTCGAGGTCGTCCGCCGCGTGCTCGACGGGGGCTGGTTCGGCGGCGTGGCCCAGCAACCGGGCGGCCCGCAGGGGATCTCGATATTCCACGGCGTGCCCGTCATCTCCCTGCCCGGCAACCCGATCTCCACGCTCGTCAGCTTCCGACTCTTCGTCGCCCCGCTGCTCGGGCACGCCCCGGAGCCTTATACGCTGCCGCTCGCCGCGGATGCCCCCGGGCTGCCCGGGCGCGCGCAGTTCCTCCGCGGCACCCACGCCGCCCGGGCCCACCCCCTCGGCGGTGCCGGGTCCCATTTCCTCGGGCAGGCCGCCGACGCCACCTGCCTCATCCGTATCCCCGCCGGCGGCGCGTCGGCCGGCGACAGCGTCACCGTCTACCCGCTCTAGGAGTCCGCATGAGAACAGGCCTGGTCATCGTCGCCTCCACGCGCGCGGCGGCGGGTACCTACCCCGACCGTTCGGGGCCTCTCGCCGTCGAGTTCCTCCGCCGCCTGGGCCTGGACACCCCGGACGCCCGCGTCGTCGCGGACGTCGACATTCCCGCGGCCGTCGAGAAGGCCCTCGCGGAGCGGCCGGCCGTCCTGCTCACCTCGGGCGGCACGGGCGTCACCCCGGACGACCGCACGGTGGAGGCCGTTGCCGCGCACCTCGACCGCGAGCTGCCCGGCATCGTCCACGCCTTCTTCGCCCGCGGCCTGGCATCCACCCCCACCGCCGCCCTGTCCCGGGCGGTGGCCGGCCTCGCGGGGGGCACCTTCGTCATGACCCTGCCCGGCTCCACCGGCGGGGTCCGCGACGGGTGCGCCGTCCTCGCCCCCCTCCTCCCCCACCTCCTCGACCAGCTGGAAGGCCGCCATGAGCACTGACCCTTCGTATGTCGCCACGCAGACCCACCAGGTCATCGGCGCGCACCTCACCCACCATCCCCTCGAGGCGCTGCTGGCGGAGGCCCGCCTGGAGACCATGACCGACGCCATGGGGGCGCTCGTGGTGTTCGAGGGCATCGTCCGCGATCATGACGGCGGGGAGCAGGTCCGCGCCCTCACCTACACCGCCCACCCGAGTGCGCAGGAGGTGTTGACGGCGGTGGCGCAGGGGGTCGTCGACAAGCATCGTGAGGTGCGCCTGTGGACGGCCCACCGCACCGGCGACCTGCAGATCGGCGACCTCGCGTTCGCGGTCGCCGTCGCCTCCGCCCACCGGGCCGCTGCCTTCGCCGCCGCCGCCGAGCTGGCGGACCGCGTCAAGGCGGAGGTGCCGATCTGGAAGGAACAGGAACTTCTCCACGGCCCCTCCCGCTGGGTCGGCCTCGAATGAGCCGCTACCAGCGCCAGGAGACGCTCATCGGGGATCGTCAACGCCTGCTTATCGACGCCCACGTCGCCGTCGTCGGCGCCGGCGGCCTCGGTTCGCCCGCGCTGCTGTACCTCGCCGGGGCCGGCGTCGGGCGGATCACGATCATCGACGACGACGTCATCGAGACCTCCAACCTGCACCGCCAGATCATCCACACCGATGAGCGCGTGGGCCACCTCAAGGCAGCCTCGGCGCGCGAGTCGCTGCTGGCGCTCAACCCGGAGGTGCAGGTGGACCTGGTGACGGAGCGCCTCACCTGGCCGCGGGCGCTGCAGGTGCTCGACGGTGCCGACGTGGTCCTCGACGGCGCCGACAACTTCCCCACCCGCCACGTCGTCTCCGCGGCGTGCGCGCGACTCGGCATCCCGCATGTGTGGGCCTCGATCCTGGGTTACGACGCCCAGCTCTCCGTCTTCCACGCCGACCACGGACCCGTCTACGAGGACCTCTTCCCCACCCCGCCCCCGCCGGGTTCCGTGCCCAACTGCGCGCAGGCCGGGGTCCTCGGGCCCGTGGTCGGGGTCGTCGGTTCGGCGCTGGCGGTGGAGGCGTTGAAGCTGCTCACGGGGTTGGGCGAACCGCTCATCGGCACCGTCGGCTACTATTCCTCGCTCACCGGACGGTGGGAATATATCCCCGTCGCCGGCGCCCCGGAGACCGTCGAGCGGCTGCGTGCCGACGGCCCGCCAGTCATCGTCATACCCGAGATCAGCGAGGTTCCCCCCGGCGCCGTGCTTATCGACGTCCGCGAACCCCCCGAAACCGCCCTCGGCACCATTCCCGGGGCGGTGTGCATCCCCTTGGCGGACGTCCTCGCCGGGGCCCAGGTTCCTGCGGGTGAACTCGTGGTCTACTGCGCCGCCGGGGTGCGTTCCGCCCGGGCGGTGGAGGCCCTGCTCGCCCGGGGCGTGCCAGCGGTGAGCCTGCGGGGCGGCTACGAGAGGTGGCGGCAGGACGGCGCGAGGCGTCGATAAGCAAAGGGACCGGCCACCTTGCGGTGACCGGTCCAGTGGTGCGCCCGGAGGGATTCGAACCCCCAACCTTCTGATCCGTAGTCAGATGCTCTATCCGTTGAGCTACGGGCGCGCGGAGACGAGAGGATTCGAACCTCCGGCCCGCCGCAAAGCAGGCAACTCCTTAGCAGGGAGCCCCATTCGGCCACTCTGGCACGTCTCCAGCTGCACCTCGAACGGTGCAACTGCAGGAATCCTACCCGCCCGGCTGCCCGGGGGACAAACCGCCTAGACTGAGACCTCATGATCCGTCCTGACCTCGCCGCCATGCCCGCCTACGTCCCCGGACAGCGCCAGCCGGACGCCCTCAAGTTGTCCTCGAACGAGGTCGCCACCACCCCCCTGCCCAGCGCGGTGGAGGCGATGACGCAGGCGGCGCAGAACGCGAACCGCTACCCGGACATGTTCTCCACCGAGCTGCGCGAAGCACTTGCGGAGCACCTGCGGCTGCGGCCGGAGCAGGTGACGGTGGGGTGCGGTTCCTCGGCGCTGTGCCAGCAGCTGGTGCAGATCACGGCCGGCGCGGGGGACGAGATCGTCTTCGCGTGGCGCAGCTTCGAGGCGTACCCGATCTTCGCCCAGGTGGTCGGCGCGACGCCCGTGCCGGTCCCGCTTCTCGACGACGGCCGCCACGACCTCGCGCAGATGGCCGCCGCCATCACCGACCGCACCCGGCTGATCTTCCTGTGCAACCCGAACAACCCCTCCGGTGCCGTGATCACCGAGGCCGAGTTCCATGAGTTCATGGAACAGGTTCCGTCCGATGTCGTCGTCGCGCTGGACGAGGCCTACTTCGAGTACAACCGTGCCGCCGACACCGTCATCGGTACCGCCGTGATCGCCCGGTACCCGAACGTGGTGGGGCTGCGCACCTTCTCCAAGGCCTACGGCCTGGCCGGCGTGCGGCTGGGCTACGCCTTCGGTTCCCGGGAGCTCATCGGCGCCCTGGACAAGGTGGTGATCCCCTTCAGCGTCAACGCCATCGCGCAGGCCGGCGCGCTGGCCAGCCTCCGCAACACCGATGAGCTGCTGGAGCGCACCGCGGAGACAGTGGAGCAGCGCGACCGCGTGGCCGATGCGCTGGGTGCGCGGCGCAGCGAGGCGAACTTCATCTGGCTGCCGGGCGTCGATTCGGCGGATGTCGCGGCCCGCCTCGCGGCACAGGGCGTGCTTGTCCGCGCCTTCCCGGAGGGCGTGCGCATCACCGTGACCACCGAGGATGAGGCCGAGCAGCTCCTGGCGGCCTGGAATCGGGCAGGCTTGGGGGCATGATCCGCCTGCTGCTGAGCATCATCACCACCGCCATTGCCCTGTTTTTTGTCACCCGCATCGTGCCGGGTATCTCCGTGCACCCGGCGGAGGACCCCTGGGCCTTCATCTGGGTAGCGGTGCTGTTCATGGTCGTCAACGCGATCGTCGCGCCGATGGCCCACCTCCTGGGCACCCCGCTGACGGTGGTCACCCTGGGGGTGTTCGCGCTGATCATCAACGCCTTCCTGTTCCTGTTCACCGGCTGGCTCTCCGGGGTCCTGGGCCTCGGCCTCAGCGTCGACGGCTTCCAGGCGGCCTTCGTCGGGGCGATCGTCATGGCGGTGGCCACGTGGGTGCTGAGCATGCTCACCCGCATGATCCTGCCGCAGCGCTGACCCCGTGACCTTCCCGGCCTGCGCCGCCGCCACGGCCATGCAACGTCGGCAGCCACCGGCCTGCGAAGAAAACCCGGCTCAACGGGAAGGTTGAGCCGGGTTCCAGCGGAGACGAGGGGATTTGAACCCCTGGAGGTGTGACCCTCGCTGGTTTTCAAGACCAGTGCATTCGGCCGCTCTGCCACGTCTCCTCGTGGTGGAACTGTACCTCAGGCGCGGATTTTCCCTACCCTGGGGTGCCATGAAGGCTATTCAGTTGCGCAATCCGGATGATGCCCGTTCCCTGGAGCTCGTCGACACCGACACTCCGCAGCTCCGGGAGGGTGAGGTGCTGGTCAAGGTCCATGCCGCCGGGGTCAACCGGGCGGATCTGCTGCAGGCGCGGGGGCACTATCCGCCGCCGCCCGGCGCGTCGGAGATCATCGGTCTGGAGTGCGCCGGCGTCATCGTCGATCCGGGGACCACCGGGCGGCGGGAGGGCGAGGAGGTCGCGTGCCTGCTCTCGGGGGGCGCCTACGCGGAGTTCGTCGCGGTGCCGGAAGGCCAGCTCATGCCGATTCCGGAGGGGTACTCGATGACGGAGGCCGCCGCCGTCGTCGAGGTCGCGTGCACGGTGTGGTCGAACCTGGGGATGCTCGCCGGGCTGCGCGCCGGCCAGACGGTGCTCATTCACGGGGGCGCGGGAGGTATCGGCACCTTCGCCATCCAGCTGTGCAAGCAGCTGGGCGCGACGGTGGCGGTGACCGCGGGTAGTGCGGAGAAGTTGGAGACGTGCCGGGAGCTGGGCGCGGACATCCTGGTCAACTACCGCGAGGAGGATTTCGCGGAGGTGCTCAAGGGCCGTTGTGACGTCATCCTCGACATCATCGGGGCGAAGTACCTGCGGCAGAATCTGCGGGCGCTCAACGAGGACGGCCAGCTCATCATCATCGGCCTGCAGGGCGGGGTGAAGACGGAAATCAACCTCGGGGCGCTGCTGCCGCGCCGCCTGTCCATCCGCGGCACGACGCTGCGCGCCCGGTCCACGGAGGGCAAGGCGGAGGTCGTGGCCTCCACGATCGAGAACGTATGGCCGCTGCTCGCCGATTCCCGCGTCACCCACCACATCCACGCCACCTTCCCGCTGGCAGAGGCGGCCGCCGCCCATGAGCTGCTTGATTCCGGAGAAGTGACCGGCAAGCTGGTGCTGGAGGCCTAAGCCAGGGAGGCGACGACCCGGGTGAGGTGCTCGAGGTCGTGGCGGGTGGTCACCGGGCTCAGCGAGACGGTGACGGCCCCGCCGACCTCCTCGACGCCCATGTCGCTGGCCAGCCGGGAGTCCGGAAGGATGGTGGTCACCAGGCCGTTGTCCAGCAGCCGCTGGTGGACGGTGGTGGCGGGCACGCCGCGGACGGCGAAGGAGAGCCGGGGGATCCGCTCGCCGCGGCCGCCGTCGCCGGCCTCCCCGGAGACGCCGAGGATGTGCACCGTGGGCAGGGTGCCCAGCAGCATGTGCAGGTCCCGGCCCAGGTCATCGAGGTAGCGGCGCAGCTCCGCCATGGAGCGCTGGACGCGGGTCCGCCGCGTGCCGCCGCCCCCGCCGAGGTCCGCCAGGTGCCCCACCAGGTCGGGGACGCCGCCGAGGAGCCCGGGGGCGAGGGAGGTCTCCGGGAGGGCGTCGATACGCCGGAACATGGCGGTGTCACGGAACACCAGGGCCGCGACCTGCGGGCCGCCGAGCTGCCCGATGTCGAGGGCGACGATGTCGGCGTCCCAGTCGCCGGGCTCGAGGGGGCGGTAGGGCAGGTAGGCGGTGGCGTCGACCAGCACCCAGGCCCGGGAGCGGGCGCGGGTGTGCTCGACGATTTCCCCGACCGGAGCGACCGTCCCCAGGTGCGGGTGGGCCGCGGCGAGGGCAACGAGGCGGGTGGAACCGTCGACGAGCTGGCGGTACTGGGAGGCCGGCAGCGCCCCGGTCCCGAGGTCCGGTTGCGCCCGGCGCACCTCGCCACCGAATTCGGCGAAGGGCTCGCTCAGGGCAGGGTCGTCGAGGCCGGAGAGCACCACCGAGGAGGTCCGGCGCAGCAGGGGGCGCATGGCCCGCGCCAGGCGCAGGTAGAGAACCTCGAGGTCAGGGCCGAGGACGACCCGGTCGGAGGTGACGCCGCAGAGGTCGGCGACGGCGAGGCGGGCGTCGTCGATAAGCATGTCCCCCTGGAGCCGACCGGGGGCCTGGACGCGGGAATGCGAACCGGAAGAAGTCTCGACATCCGCCACCGCGGTCGCCAGCCGGAAGGAGCGCGACACCGCCGCCGCGACCCGCTCCGGGATCTGGGGGCACTGGTGCGCGTTGAGGTAGGTCCACCCATCGCCCAGGGACAGATACTGCCCCCGCACCCTGGCGACGTCATAGACCATTCCCGCTTCTCCTCTCGACACGTTCGTCCAGTATGCCCCGTGACGGCTCTGAAAGCACCATCGGCCCCGACATGCGGCAGACGGCCCGAAACCCCTGCTGAGCACCCCTGTTCCCTCCCCGCAGCGTAGCCGATCTCACACCGAATTCACAGGCGACGACTCGGCCGGAGGCGGATGCCCATCATCCGGGCGCCCGACGATAGGGTGGTCTGTGTGCAGGAAACATCCCCGACCCGAGAACAGCTGCGTGCCGACGTCACCCGCATGACCACCGGCGCCGTCGCCGACCCCCCGGCGTCGCAGTCCAAGACCTTCGTCGCCGCCTGGCGCGACCTCGTCCGCGGATTCCGCCAGCACGAGTTGTGGCTGCAGCTGGGATGGCAGGACATCAAGCAGCGCTACCGCCGCTCGACGCTCGGCCCGCTGTGGATCACCATCGCCACCGGCGTCATGGCCCTGGCACTGGGCCTGCTCTACTCCATGCTCTTCCAGATCCCCGTGGCCGAGTTCCTGCCGCACGTCACGGTGGGCCTCATCATGTGGGGCTTCATCTCCGGGTGCATCAAGGACGGCGCGGACATCTTCATCGACAACGAGGGCCTGATCAAACAGCTCCCCTCCGCCCTGTCGGTGCACGTCTACCGCCTGGTGTGGCGGCAGACGCTCTTCCTGGCGCACAACCTGGTCATCTGGGCGGTGCTCATGATGATCTTCCCCCGCCCCCTGGGCTGGGACCTGCTGCTGGCCATCCCCGCGATGGCGCTGCTCATCGTCAACGGCGTGTGGGTGACCATGTTCTTCGGCATTGTCGCCACCCGCTACCGGGACGTCGCCCCGCTGCTCGAGGCCATGGTCCAGCTGCTGTTCTACGTCACCCCCATCGTGTGGACCACCCAGACGCTCAAGGAGCAGGGCGGGGACATCGCCCAGCGGGCCCTGTTGGCGGAGATCAACCCGCTGTTCCACTACATGGAGATCATCCGCGCGCCTCTCATCGGCCAGCCGGTGGCCGCCTACCACTGGTGGATCGTCCTGGCCTGCACGTCCGTGGGCCTCGTCCTCGCTCTGCTGGCCATGCGCCAGTGGCGCTTCCGTGTGAGCTACTGGGTCTAGGAGGATCACCATGGTGTCCATTGACACGTACAAGGCCTGCGTCGACTTCCCCATCTTCGACGCCAAATCGCGGTCCATGAAGAAGGCCCTCCTGTCCACCGCGGGCGGCGCCATCGGCCGCAACTCCGACAACACCGTCGTCGTCGAGGCCCTCAAGGACATCAACCTGCACCTGCGGGAGGGCGACCGCGTCGGGCTGGTCGGCCACAACGGCGCCGGCAAGTCAACGCTGCTGCGTCTGCTCTCCGGCATCTACGAGCCGACCCGCGGTTCCGCGGACATCCGCGGCCGCGTCGCCCCGGTCTTCGACCTCGGCGTGGGCATGGATCCGGAGATCTCGGGCTACGAGAACATCATCATCCGCGGCCTCTTCCTCGGCCAGACGCGGAAGCAGATGCGGGCCAAGATCGACGAGATCGCCGAATTCTCCGAGCTCGGCGACTACCTCAACATGCCGCTGCGCACCTACTCCACCGGCATGCGCGTCCGCCTCGCCCTCGGGGTGGTCACGTCCATCGAGCCGGAGATCCTGCTTCTCGACGAAGGCATCGGCGCCGTCGACGCCGCCTTCATGGCCAAGGCCCGCGTCCGCCTGCAGGAGCTGGTCAAACGCTCCGGCATCCTCGTCTTCGCCTCGCACTCCAACGACTTCCTGGCGCAGCTGTGCAACACCGCGCTGTGGATCGATCACGGGCAGATCCGCAAGGCCGGCCTGGTCGACGACGTCGTCGAGGCCTACGAGGGCAAGGGCGCCGGCGACTACGTGCGCACCCTGCTCAAGCGTTTCGAGGCCGAGGGCACCTCCTAGGTGCTTTTCCAGTAAACACCGCGGAATTCGGGCCTGGTTTTCGGCGGTCTTTACTGGAAACACACCTCCGAGCCCCGCTTGCCCTACAGTGTCGCTCGGGGGGAGTGACTTATGGACTTCACGGCCGATGCGGTCATCGATACAGCGGAGCTGCGGCGGCGCGGGCTCAGTCAGCGGCAGATCGACAGGCTCGTGAGCAGAGGGCGGCTGCACCGGGTCGAACGGGGCGTCTTCACTACCTCGCCGCCGACGGGGCACCTGCTGCTCCGCGCGCTCCGGCACCGGCGCCCAGGGCTCATCTTTACGGGACGCACCTCCCTGGAGATCCGGCAGGGCAAGCCGCTGTCGCTGCCGGTGCAGGCGGTGGTCGGCCCCACGCAGTCGTTCCACAGCAACACGCACCTCAGGCTGCTGCGGCGGACGAGTGTCGGCACCGCGCAGGTGCAGGGCTTCACGGTGACGGTGGGCGCGGTGGCGGTGGCGCATGCTGATGAATCCACGGATGAGGAACTCATCGCCTACCTGGAGGAACACTACGCTGGCCGCGCGGGCAAGGCGACGTTGGCGGCGGAGATCGCCACCATGAAACGGATCCCCGCGACGTTCCAGGCCCTCGTGGCCCGGGCCGCCATCGGCGCCGACAGTGAGGCGGAACTGTTGATCGCGCGGGCACTCCTCGCGCGCGGCATCGCGCTGGAGCAGAACGCCTACCTCGGCGGATACTACTTCGACATTCTGATCCCGCAGGCGCAGCTGATCATCGAGATCGACGGCTTCGCCTACCACTCCGGCGAGAGCCGGGAGACCTTCGTCCAGGACCGGTGGAAGGCGAACTACGCCACCCGCCACGGGTACCGCGTGCTGCGCTATTCCGGCAGCTGCGTCAAGTACCACCTGAGCCTGGTCGTGGAGCAGATTGTGGCGGTCGTCGAGAAGCACGGCGCGGAGCTGGAGTCGGAGCGGAAACCGGTGTGGAAGTGGCACCACATGTTCACCAGAGACGGCCCCTGGCCGGAGGAGGTGGCACAATGACCACCATGCCCAACGTTATTCCGCACCTTGACCGCGACGATTCGGTGGCGGCGGTGATTGTCACCCACAAGCGCGTCGAGCTGCTGCGCGCCTCGCTGGAGCAGGTGGTCGCGCAGAGCCACCCCGTGCGGTGGGTGATTGTGGTGGATAACGGGTGTGAGGCGAACGTCGAGAAGCTGGTGCACGAGCTGGCCGGCGACCGGGCCGTCTACCTGCCGAGCCGCACGAATCTGGGCGGGGCCGGCGGTTTCGCGTACGGCTTCCTCACGGCGCTGGCGCTCGGCGCCGACGCGATCTGGTGCGCCGATGATGATGGCCGTCCGGCGGACTCCGAGGTCCTGGCGACGCTTATCGACGTCGCCGTCCGGCACCGTCTCCACGAAGTCTCCCCCGTCGTGTGCAACATCGACGAGCCGGGGAAGCTGGCGTTCCCGCTGCGCCAGGGCCTCGTGTGGCGGCGGCACCGCGCGGAGCTCGAAGGCGAGGTCGTGGAGGGGATCGCGAGCCTGTTCAACGGCGCGCTCATCAAGGCCCGCGCGATGGAGATCATCGGCGTGCCCGACTACCGGCTGTTCATCCGCGGCGACGAGGTGGAGTACCACCGTCGTCTGGTGCGCTCCGGGCTGCGCTTCGGCACGGCGCTGACCACGGCGTATCTGCACCCGGACGGCTCGGACGAGTTCAAGCCGATCCTCGGCGGGAAGATGCACACGCAGTACCCGGACAACGAGTCGAAGCGCTATTTCACCTACCGCAACCGCGGTTACATCATGAGCCAGCCCGGCATGCGCAGGCTGTTGCCACAGGAGTACGCGCGTTTCGGCTGGTTCTTCCTGGTTCAGCAGCGCGACCCGAAGGGCTTCCTCGAGTGGCTGCGGCTGCACCGGCAGGGTCGCAACGAGCGTTTCACGCGGCCCTAGCGGAAGATGAACACCCGCTGCACGACGAAGTTGATCACGGTGGCGGTGCCCTGGGCGATGACGAAGGCGATGACGATGGCCAGCGAATCGTTCCAGTCCCAGCCGCTGAGCAGGCGGTAGAGCCCGGCGTGGAGCCCGACGTTGACGAAGTAGGTCAGCGTGTACAGCCCGGCGACCATGAGGAAGCGGCGCGTGGAGGGGGCGGCCTGGAAGGTCCAGCGGCGGTTGATCAGGTAGGCGGTGATGGTGCCGAAGAGAAAGCCGATGGAGCGGGCCAGGACGGGGCCGGCGCCGAAGAAAATCTGCAGGACCCAGGTGAGGCCGAGGTCGACGACGGCGGAGATCGCACCGGAGATGATGAACTTACCGGCCTGCGTCTGAAGGCTTGAGCGAGTGGACACGATGTACCACCCTACTCGGCGGCGTCGCCTCCGAGGAGGCAGCGGTAGATGTCGAGGCGGTCGACGGGGGATCGGGCGTGCTCGCCGTAGCCGCCGACGTCGGCCAACAGGGTGAGGGATTCCCCGCAGAGCTCGCGGACGCGCGGCCCGCTGAGCGGGGTGCCGTCGTCGTCCTCCCAGCCCAGGGCGGCCATGGTCGTTTCGAGGACGTGGTTGCCCAGGGCCTCATCGCCCAGGCAGGCCAGGGCGAGGACGAGCGACCAGAAGGCGTCGCGGCCGGCCGCCTGCTTCTCGACGGGCAGCCGTCCCAGCAGCTCCACCGTCCCGCGTGCCAGGCCCGGGTCCCGATTGAGGTCGAGGGCCTGCAGCAGCGGCACGAAGTCGAAGATCCCGGAGCGGGTGATGATGTCGCGAACCTCCGCCCGCGTGGACCCCAGCACGCTGCGGATGGTGGCGGTGCCGGTCAGCGCGGCGTTGATCTCCGCGAGGTCGAAATCGTGGTCCCCGAAGGCGCCGGAACCCCCGACGCACAGGGCGCGCGGGGTACCCGCGTCGCGCGGATAGGAGTCGACGGCGGTGAGAGTGACGTCCCACAGGCCGAAGTGGTAGCTGATGCGGTCACCTTCGTCGGCGAGGTGGTGATGGATCGGCTCGGCGGCGTCGAGGCGCTGCTCGCGGTCGCCGGTGGAGAAATGCCACGGCGTGGAGCCGGGGGCGGCGCGGAAACCGAAGGCGGTGCCGAGGATCTCATGGAGGTCCGCCAGGTGGAGGGCGTCGTTGAGGCCGATGTGGCGGTGGACCTCGGCGTCGGCGCGCACATTGGAGGCCTGGAGGATGACGGTCCGGGCGGGGCGCTCACGCCGGGCACGGACAGCGCTCAGGTCGACGACCTGACCTGTCTGGCGTGCACCCTCGTTGGACATGCCACCAGGGTAGCGATTTTCACTCGTCCAGCGGCAGCGGACGCACCTGCGCCCCGAAGCGTTCCTGCAGGTGTTTCCGGGAGCGCCGTTGCGCCTCGATGGCGTGCCAACTGTCGACGAGTTCCGCGGCAGCCGTGGCATAAGCCCAGGCCAGCCGCCCCTCGGGGGCGCCGTGGTAGGCCGCGGCCAGCGCCTCCGGGTCGACCTCGCCCGGCGCCTCGAAGCGCGGCAGGGTGAGCTGCGGCTGCGCCTCCTTGGCGGCCTTCGCGGCGGCCCGGTAGGCGGCGAGCTGCTTCTCCACGCCGCGTCGGATCCGCTCCAGCCCGTCCGTCCCGGTGTGCACCACGTGAGCGTCCGCTGTGAGGTCGCGCAGCCGTTCCGGCTCGATCTCCCCCGGCCCCAGCAGCCAGGCCCCGGAGAGAATGCCCGAGGCCGAGGGCCCGTCCGGGGAGGTCTGCACGTGCCAGACCGCAGTCACGTCCTCCTGCTTATCGACGATCGCGAGCACCCGATGTGTCACGCCTGCGCCACCAATCGGCGGTGCGAGACCTCGGAGACGGCGAACACGACCGCCGCCGCGACCGCCCCGATCCACGTGTGGGGGCGGGAGAGTCCGCGGCGGCGCAGGCGCTCGGCGATGCGGTGCTGCACGGCGGAATCCAGGCGCACCAGCACAGCGATGACCAGCAGCGCACCGATGATGACCGTCCACGTCTGGGCGGCGGAGGCGGTGGAGAAATCACCCGGCGGGGTATCGGAATCCGGTCCCGGGACGGAGCCGATGTCCCCGATGGAGCGGCGGAACTGGTCCATCATCACCCGCGGATCATTGTCCGGGTCCTCGTCGAAGGAGTTGAGCACCGCCACCAGTGCCCCGCCGCCGACGAGGAGCGCGCCGGTGGCCAGGGCGCGGAGCGGCCCGGAGCGAATGTAGTCGGGCAGGCTGACGGCGGTACCCACCAGGCCGGCCTGCGTGAGGCGCCCGGACAGCGTGTCGTCGAGGGCGTAGAAGTCGGTCGTGTCCTTCATGCCCTAAACCCTAGTGTCTACGCTGGGGGCATGTTATTCGGAAAGAAGAAGAATGCTGCCGCCCCCACTAACTACGACGAAGAGCGCGACCTGCGCGAAGGCCGTTTCGTCGCCGCTGAGCAGACCAACCTGCCGCTCAATGACTTCATGACCCGCCTCATCGCCCAGGAGTTGCCGCTGCTGGATTCCCATGATCGCAGCGAGGTCTACCGCCTGCTCCGCGAGTATGCCGCGGCCGGCGGCGCCGAGATCACGTCCCAGGAGGAACTTCCTGCGGAGATCCGGGGTCTGCTCGACCTCTAGAATCGCAAAAACTCCCGCTGTGGCGAACCACACGGGAGTTTTTAAGCGTTTCCCCTTACGGGAGTTCTGTAAAGCAGAACCCGCTACGAGGGGAAGCTCCTTGCTTTGTCAGTAATTAGTTGACGAAAGCGGAGGAGATGCCGTCGCCCAGGTACTGGCCGTTGTTGACCAGGACGTTCAGGAACTTCTGGATGTTGTCGATGATGGTGTGGAGGAAGGTAGCCATTGTGGTAGCCCTTTCAGTTTCGGTTAAGCACGATCCGGTCGGTCCGTGCTTGTGACACCAAGAATGTCATGACTGATCGATGCGAGCAAGCCCAACCCGCAGAATTGTGGCGCAGGTAACTGTCCCCCTGCGCGCGCCCCCAACGTTTCCCCAGCTCAGGCAGTATTTTCGGGTCGAATAAAGCCCGCAGAAAGTAACCGGCTTTTACCCGGAACGCACCCCCATCCGGGGGCGCAGGCCTCCCGAAAGAACCCTGCCGGAGCGCATCTGCGGCCAGATAGCCGAAGTGCGTTCCTCTAGGGAAGTTAAGCTCAAAGTAGCACCCCTATCGTCAAGAGACAATAAGGCGTTTCATACTGACGGAAACCCGCTACCCCCACCTACCCCCGTTCGGTGGATCCCCCGCTCTGAGCTGCGAAATGTAACGCTCGGCGAGAAGTTACATCACTGTAACATCCGCTCGTCCGCTGGCAACTTTCTGGGTGTCCACTGCCACCCCCGTGCGTGCCCTCCGGTCATGTCAGGCACGGGGGCTAGTCTGGTGGTCATGGAACTCCAGACCACACCGACGTCCCTCACCGGATGGGGCCGCACCGCCCCCTCGACGGCACACGTCCTGGCGACCCCGGACGTCGAGAAGATCATTGCGGCGGTGACCCGGATCGCCGACGACAACGCCGACAAGCCCGCTCACCTGCGACGCGGCGTCATCGCCCGCGGCATGGGCCGCTCCTACGGCGACCCGGCGCAGAACGGCGGCGGGCTGGTCGTCGATATGCAGCCACTCAACAAGATCCACTCCATCGACCCCGATTCGGCGATCGTCGACGTGGACGGCGGCGTCACCCTCGACCAGCTGATGAAGGCCGCCCTCCCCTACGGCCTGTGGGTGCCGGTCCTGCCGGGCACGCGCCAGGTGACCATCGGCGGCGCCATCGGGCCGGACATCCACGGCAAGAACCACCACTCCGCCGGCTCCTTCGGTGACCACGTGGCCTCCATGGAACTGCTCGTGGCCGACGGCCGCGTGCTCCACCTCGAGCCGGAGGGCTCCGCGGACGACCCGGACGGCACCCTCTTCTGGGCGACCGTCGGCGGCATGGGCCTGACCGGCATCATCCTGCGCGCCCGCATCCGCATGACGCGCACGGAGACCGCCTACTTCATCGCGGACGGCGACCTCACCCAGAACCTGGATGAGACGGTCGCGTTCCACTCCGACGGCTCCGAGCACAACTTCACCTACTCTTCCGCCTGGTTCGACGCGATCAGCCCGGAGCCGAAGCTGGGCCGCGCCGCCATCTCGCGCGGCTCGCTGGCCACCCTCGACCAGCTCCAGGAGCTGGCCCCGAAGCTGGCGAAGGATCCGCTGAAGTTCAACGCCCCCCAGCTGGTCACCGTGCCCGACATCTTCCCCTCGTGGACGATGAACAAGCTGTCCATGCTCGCCATCGGTGAGCTGTGGTGGCTGAAGTCCGGCACCTATAAGAAGCAGGTGCAGAACCTCACGCAGTTCTATCAGCCGCTCGACCTCATCGGCGAGTGGAACCGTGGCTACGGCAAGAACGGCTTCCTGCAGTACCAGTTCGTCGTGCCGATGGAAGCGGTGGAGCCCTTCAAGGACATCATCCGGGACATCCAGCGCTCCGGCCATTACTCCGCACTCAACGTGTTCAAGCTCTTCGGCCCGGGCAACCGCGCCCCGCTGTCCTACCCCATGCCGGGCTGGAACGTGTGCGTGGACTTCCCCATCAAAAAGGGCCTCAACGAATTCCTCGACGACCTGGACAAGCGCGTCATGGAGTTCGGTGGCCGCCTCTACCTGGCGAAGGAGTCCCGCACCTCCGCGGAGAACTTCCACAAGATGTACCCGGGTATGGAGGGCTGGCTGCAGACCCGCCATGAGATCGACCCCACCGGCGTCTTCGCCTCCGACATGTCCCGCCGCCTCGAACTGAACTAGAACCGAAGGAACAACACCAGATGCTCAACGCAGTGGGCCAGGCCCAGAACATTCTGCTGCTCGGCGGCACCTCGGAGATCGGCCTCGGCATCGTCGCCGAGTTCCTCTCCCGCGGTCCCGCCCGCGTCATCCTCGCCGCCCGCGAGGACTCCCCGCGTATCAACGCCGCCGTGGAGCAGGTCCGCGCCGCCGGCGCCTCCTCCGTCGAGGTCATCGACTTCGACGCCACCGACTTCGCCTCCCACCCCGACGTCATCGACCTGGCCTTCGCCGACGGTGACATCGATGTGGCCGTCGTCGCCTTCGGCACCCTCGGCGACCAGGAGGCGCTGTGGCAGGACCAGGCCGCGGCCGTCGAGTCCGCGCAGATCAACTACACCGGCCCCGTGTCGGTGGGCGTGCTGCTGGGCCAGCGCTTCAAGGCCCAGGGCCACGGCACCATCGTCGCCCTGTCCTCCGTGGCGGGTGTCCGCGTGCGCCGCTCCAACTTCGTCTACGGCGCCTCCAAGGCCGGCCTCGACGGCTTCTACACCCAGCTCGGTGAGGCCCTGCGTGGTTCCGGTGCCAACGTGCTCGTCGTCCGCCCGGGCCAGGTCCGCACGAAGATGTCGGCCGGCACGAAGGAGGCCCCGCTCACCGTTGATATCCAGCAGGTCGCGGAGGCGACTGTCGACGGCGTGATCAAGGGCCGCGACATCATCTTCGTCCACCCCGCCTTCGAGGCCGTGGCCGCCGTGTTCAACGTCATCCCGCGTCAGATCTTCCGCAGGCTACCCTTCTAGGCATGTCGACAGCGCGCACCTCGACCCCTCCGACCACCCGGGCCGTCCGCACGGAGGCCTACCTCCCCGACCACCCGAGCCGGGCCCACTCCCTCCTCGGGATGCTCGCCGCCCTGCTCGGCGGGGCGCTGCTCACCTTGGTGGCGTGGTTCGTCCTCCGGGCAACCAGCTGGCCGGCGTTCAACACGTCGAACATGTCGTACGCGCTGTCCACGGCCGTCACCATTGTGACGCTGCTGCTCGTCGGGGGGCTGTGTCTCGCCTGGCTGCTGGATGAGCAGGGGGCGCGGCGGCGTCGAGAAGCGGGAGAGGACGCGCAGATCCGGCGCCCGCGCTGGCGGGTGATCCTCACCTACCTGGTCACCTACCTCTCCCCCGCGGCGCTGGTCATCTCGACCACCGCGATCCCGCTCTCCGCGACGCGCCTCTACCTCGACGGCATCCACATCGACCAGGGATTCCGCACCCAGTTCCTCACCCGCGCGGCCACGACCTGGGCCAACCAGGACATGAACTACATCGACCTGCCCACCTACTACCCGCTGGGCTGGTTCTGGATGGGCGGCCGCTTCGCCGAACTGCTCAACCTCCCCGGGTGGGAGGCCTACCAGCCGTGGTCGCTCGTCTCCATCGCCGGTGTGGCCTGCCTCCTCGTGCCGGTGTGGCAGCGCCTCGCCGGATCACTGCCGGTCGCCGTGGCCATCGCGCTGGTGACCACCTGCATCACCCTCGTCATGGCGGCGGAGGAACCCTACGGGGCGATTGCCGCCATGGGCGTGCCGGCCGTCACCGTCGTCGTCGGCCGCGCCCTGCGCGGGGCCTGGTTCCCGCTGCTCGGCGCCACGCTCTTCCTCGGCATCTCCGCCTCCCTGTACACGCTGTACACGGGCGTGGTGGCGCTGTCCGTGGTGGCGATCGGCACGATCTTCTCCGTCCTCTACTACCGCACCATCGGCCCTCTCCTGCGGCTGGCCGTCATCGGCTTCGGCTCGCTGGCCATCGCCTCGGTCGTGTGGGGCCCCTACGTGTGGCGCACCCTCACCGGGCACCCCACCGACGGTTCCGCCGCCCCCAACTACCTGCCCGTGGACGGCGCCCAGGTGCCCGTGCCCTTCCTCGCGCTCTCCGTGGTCGGTGTGCTCTGCCTCATCGGGCTCGTGTGGCTGGTCGTGCGCACCGGCGACTTCGACGCCCGCAGCATGAGCATCGCGCTCATCGGCTTCTACCTGTGGTCCTTCGCCTCCATGGTGGCCACCCTGGCCGGCACCACCCTGCTCGGTTTCCGCGTGGCCCCGCTCATCGCGTTGCTGCTGGCCACCGCGGGTGTCCTCGGCCTGGCGGAGCTGCGGCTCGTCGGGCTGGACACCCTCTACCCCGAGCAGCTCGGCGCTGCCGCCCGCCGTTCCGTGACCATCCTCATGGTGCTCGTCCTCTCCGCCGCCGGCCTGTTCTATGCCCAGCAGATCCCGCTGAAGAACCAGCGGGCCATCGACCGCGCGTACGCCGACACCGACGGCTACGGCGAGCGCGCCGACCGCTTCGCCGCCGACGCCGGCCGCTACTACCCGCAGATCGACGAAGAGATCCGCGCCCGCGGCCACGAGCCCCTGGACACCGTCGTGCTCACCGACGAGAAGAACTTCATGTCCTTCCACCCTTACTTCGGCTTCCAGGCCTTCACCAGCCACTACGCCAATCCCCTCGGCGAGTTCACCGCCCGCAACGACACGATCGAGCGCTGGGCGGAGGATTCCTGGAAGTCCTCGCCGGAGAAGTTCCTCGCGGACCTCGACGCCGCCCCCTGGCGCGCACCCGACGTCTTTCTCCTGCGCGGCAGCGTCGACGCCCCCGTCGGCGAGGCCACCGACGCCGGCTGGAAGTCGCACCTGGCGGAGGACATCTTCCCCAACAACCCCAACGTGCGCTACCGCGGCATCTACTTCAATCCCGCAGTGTTCTCCCCGGAGCTGTGGAACACCACCCAGATCGGGCCTTTTGTAGTGGCAAGCCGGGTAAAGGACGGGGTCTGACGTAGACTCCATGTCTGTGTCTGCTACTGCTGTGTCCCACCGAGAGCCTGCTCCCGCTACCCCAGTAGCGCCCGGCTGGCTGAAGAACGTCGCGATCATCTCGGGCCTCCTCGGCTTCGTGCTGTTCCTGCTGACCCCCTTCCTCCCGGTCAACCAGACCCAGGCTTCCCTCGCGTGGCCGCAGGGCGACAGCCTCACCTCGGTCAACGCGCCCCTGGTGTCGTATGCGCCGGAGAACCTCCAGCTCGAGGTGCCCGTCCAGGAGTCGCTCGCGGCCCTCCGGGAGGGCGAATCCCTCATCCTCTCCACCCTGCCGGCCGACTCCACGGACGCCACCTCGCGTGGCCTGTTCATCCGTTCCTGGGACGGCGGCATCGACGTGGTCGTGCGCAACCAGGTCCCCTTCGAACTGACGGAGGCCGAGGTCGGGCGGCTGCCCGCCGACGCCGTCCTGCGCGTCTCCTCCACCGAGGAGGAGACGGTCGTGGAGATCCCCGGCACCCGCCACGAGGGGATCATCGAGGAGGAGGATGTCCGCCCGCAGGTCACCGGCATCTACACCGAGCTCGACGACACCGCGGCGTCCACGCTTATCGACGCCGGGCTCCACGCCGACGTCGAAATCAACTCCCGCTTCACCTCCGCGCCGTCGCTGCTCAAGTACGTCGCGATGTTCGGCGGCCTCCTCTCGCTCCTCGTTTCCCTGTGGGCCCTGCACCGCATGGATCTTCTCGACGGCCGCGCGACCCGCCGCTTCCTGCCCGCCGACTGGTGGCGCCCCCGCCCCCTCGACGGCATCGTCGGCGCGACCCTGGTCTTCTGGCACATCTTCGGCGCGAACACCTCCGATGACGGCTTCATCCTCACCATGGCGCGCGTCGCCGACCACGCCGACTACACCGCCAACTACTACCGCTGGTTCGGCGTCCCGGAGTCCCCCTTCGGCTCCCCCTACTACGACCTGCTGGCGCTGATGACCCACGTGTCCACCGCCTCGGTGTGGATGCGCCTGCCCGCCCTCATCTCCGGCCTGGTCATCTGGTACGTGCTCTCCCGCGAGATCCTGCCCCGCCTCGGCGCCCGCATCGCCGGCCGCCAGGTGGCGCAGTGGACCGCCGCCATGGTCTTCCTCGCCTTCTGGCTGCCCTACAACAACGGCATCCGCCCCGAGCCGATCATCGCCATGGGCGCGGTGCTCACCTGGGCCTCCTTCGAGCGCGCCATCGCCACCTCGCGGCTGCTGCCCGCCGCCATCGGCGTCATCCTCGCCACCATCTCCCTCGGTGCCGGCCCGACCGGCCTCATGGCGGTCTCGGCGCTGCTCGCCTCGCTCTCGAGCCTCATCCGCATTCTCTACCGCCGCCTGCCGCTGCTCGGTGCCGGGCGGGGGCCGCGGGGGGAGCGGGCGTCGAGAAGCAGCATTGTCACGGCTGTGACCGCCATGCTCGCGCCCTTCCTCGCGGCGGGCACGGCGATTCTCATCGGCGTGTTCGGGGACCAGACGCTGGCCTCGGTGCGCGAGGCCATCCGCGTGCGTTCCGCGAAGGGCCCGGCCCTCCACTGGTACGACGAGTGGGTGCGCTACCAGACCCTCATGGAGCAGACCGTCGACGGTTCCCTCACGCGCCGTTTCGCCGTGCTCATCATGTTCCTGTGCCTGGCGATCGTCATCGCCGCGATCCTGCGCAACGGACGTGTCACCGGCGCGGCGAAGGATCCCTCGCTGCGGCTCATCCTCATCATCTTCGGCACGATGTTCTTCATGATGTTCACGCCCACGAAGTGGACCCACCACTTCGGCGTGTACGCCGGCATCGCCGGAGCCCTCGCGGCACTCGCCGCCGTCGCCCTCTCCGAGATGGCGATGCGCTCCGCGCGCTCCCGCACCCTCATGATCGGTGCCGTGCTGTTCATCATGGCGATCTCCCTGGCCGGCATCAACGGCTGGTGGTACGTCTCCAGCTACGGCATCCCGTGGTTCGACAAGACGGTGCAGTACAAGGCCGTCGAATCCTCCACCATCATGCTCTTCATCGCCCTGGCCGTCCTGCTCCTCGGCGTCCTGCAGTCCTTCCTCGGCGACATCCGCGCCGCCCGCGCCGAAACCCACGGCGGCATGGCCGAACTCGAGGCCGCCGAGGCCCGGAAGAACCGCCGCTGGGCCGGTGTCGCCGCCGCCCCCATCGCCGTGGCCTGCGCGCTGATCATCCTGTTCTCCATGGCCTCCTTCGCCAAGGCCTTCGTCGGCCAGTCGCCGGCCTACACCGTCGGCATGGGCAACCTGCGCTCCCTGACGGGCAACACGTGCAGCCTCGCCAACGACGCCATGGTGGAGACCAACTCCAACGACTCCTTCCTCACCCCCGTCAACGGCGTCCCCTTGAGCGAATCCCTCGAATCTGAGGACCACCGCGGCTTCGGCCCCAACAACATCCCGCCGACCATCGGGCAGGACAGCGTCTCCACCGCCTCCGTCGGCGCCATCGCCGACAGCGACAACTCCGGCGGCTCCGACGAAGCCACCGGCCAGGAGACCGGCAACACCGGCGGCACCCGCGCCGAGGTCGGCGTCAACGGCTCCCGCGCCCGCCTCCCCTTCAACCTCGACTACGACACCGTCCCCGTCATGGGCTCCTGGACCTCCGGCGCCCAGTACCCGGCCAGCATCACCTCCTCCTGGTACGAGCTTCCCGACGCCACCGAGGACGCCCCCCTCGTCGTCGTCTCCGTCGCCGGCCGCATCGAACACCACGACATCAACGGCGTGAAGCACAACGGCCAGGAACTGCTCCTCGAGTACGGCACCCGCGGCGACGACGGCCGCGTGCGCAACGTCGACGAGGTGGAGATGCTCGACATCGGGCCCCTGCCCTCCTGGCGCAACCTGCGCCTGCCCATCGACTCCCTCCCGGAGGAGGCCAACGTCGTGCGCATCGTCGCCACCGACCTCAGCCTCGACCCCGAGCAGTGGCTCGCCTTCACCCCGCCGCGCGTGCCCACCCTCGACTCCCTGGCCAACGTCATCGGCTCCGAGAAGCCCGGCCTCCTCGACTGGGCCGTCGCCCTGCAGTTCCCCTGCCAGCGCACCTTCGACCACTACGCCGGTGTCGCCGAAATCCCCGAGTACCGCATCTCCCCCGACCACCCGGGCAAGGCCACCCTCACCCCCTTCCAGGACTACGACGGCGGCGGCGCCATGGGTACCGCCGAGGCCGTCAACTCCTCCTACGAGCTGCCCAGCTACACCCGCAACAACTGGCACCGCGACTGGGGATCCCTGGAGATCTACGAACTGCGCACCAACTCCGTCGGTGACGCCCCCGTCGAGGCCGAGATCACCCACGAGGTCATCCAGCGCTCCGGCTGGTGGAAGCCCTCGGAGATGAACATCGCCACCAAGAACTAGCGTGCTTCGGTTTCGTCGTACGTCGGGCGGTCGAATTCACGCCTTAGGTCCGGGGTTGCGGACCTAGTGCCCCGGCGGCGTACGACGATACCGTCACCGGCCGACCGGGAGCACGATTTCGTCACCCACCCCCGGACGCGACACCGCCCCTAGGACCAACCTTCTGGTCCTAGGGGCGGTGTCGTGTACGACGACATCGTCACCCGGGCCTACACACCCAGCGGCCGGTCCTCGGGAGCGACGGCCACGGGCAGGGCGGTCTCGCCCATGAGGTCGGCGTCGACGGCCGCGGCAGCAGCGCGCCCCTCGGCGATGGCCCACACGATGAGCGACTGCCCCCGCCCGTTGTCGCCGGCGACGTAGACGCCGGGCACGGACGAGCGGTACTGGTCGTCGCGGACGAGGCGGCCGCGCTCGTCGACATCGACACCCAGCTCAGCGTGGAGACCGTCGCGCTCGACGCCGGTGAACCCGAGGGCGATGAGCACGAGGTCGGCGTCGATCTCGAAGTCGGTGCCCCGGACCGGGATGCGGCGCCCGTCGACCACGGTCATCTCGTTGCCGTGGATCGTGGTCACGGCCCCGTCCGCGCCGGAGAAGGAGACGGTGTTGACGGAGAAGCGCCGCTCGGCGGTCTCCACGTATTCGCCCTCCTCGTGGGCGGTGGCCAGGCGCCACACCAGCGGGTACTGGGGCCAGGGGGTGGAGGCGGCGCGCATCTTCGGGGCACGGGGGCGGATGTCGAACTGCGTGACACTGGCCGCCCCCTGGCGCAGAGAGGTACCGAAGCAGTCGGTGCCGGTGTCGCCGCCGCCGATGATGACGACCTTCTTCCCGCGGGCGTCGATGGCACGGGAATCCTGCTCGGCGCCGTGGAGGAAGTCCATGGCCTGGTGGATGCCGACGAGCTCGCGGCCGGGGACGGGCAGCTCGCGGGCGACGGGGGCGCCGGTGGCGAGGACGGTGGCGTCGAAAAGCGCGAGGTCCAGGGCGGAGGGCGAGACGCCGCACCGGAAGACGGTGCCCTCGGCGCGCATCTGCGCGAGGCGGCGGTCGAGGAAGCGGTCCTCGAGTTTGTACTCCGGGACGCCGTAGCGCATGAGGCCGCCGGGGGCGTCGTCACGCTCGAAGACGGTGACCTCGTGGCCGGCGCGGGTCAGCTGCTGCGCGGCGGCGAGGCCGGCGGGTCCGGAGCCGACGACGGCCACGCGCATGCCGGTGGCGAAGGAGGGACGGATCGGGGTGTCCCAGCCGGCGGCGAAACCGTGCTCGGCGATGGCGAGTTCGACGTCCTTGACGGCCACGGCGTCGTCGTTGATGGCGAGCACGCAGGCACCCTCGCAGGGGGCGGGGCACACGCGCCCGGTGAACTCGGGGAAGTTGTTGGTGGCGTGGAGGCGGTCCCAGGCCTCGCGCCAGCGGCCCTGGCGGACGAGGTCGTTCCACTCGGGGATGATGTTGCCCAGCGGGCAGCCGGAGTGGCAGAACGGCACACCGCAGTCCATGCAGCGGGCGGCCTGGTCGGTGACGTCGGCGAGTTCGGTGACCTCCTGCCAGTCGAGCAGCCGCAGTGGGACGGGACGGTGCGGGAGGTCGGTGCGGGTGTGCTTGCGGAAGCCGTGCGGGTCAGCCATGATGAGCGACCTCCTTCTGCTGGTTGAGGGCTCGCTGGTAATCACGGGGCAGGATCTTGACGAGGTCGCGGGCCTGCCACGGGTTGGTGGATCCGGTGAGGCGGCGGTGGCGTTCGATGGTCTCCTCGAGGAAGGCGAGGTCCTCGTCGTCGAGCTTCTCGACGTCCACCAGCCCCGGGTTGACCTTCCGGTCGAGGTCGCCGATGGGGGCGAGGTAGGCGATGCCGCCGGACATACCGGCCCCGAAGTTGTCGCCGACCTCGCCGAGGACGATGACGCGGCCGCCGGTCATGTATTCGCAGCCGTGGTTGCCGATGCCCTCGACGACCGCGACGGCGCCGGAGTTGCGGACGCAGAAGCGCTCGCCGACGGCACCCCGGATGTAGATGTCGCCCGAGGTGGCGCCGAAGCCGATGACGTTGCCGGCGATGATGTCGGGTTGGTCGTCGAGAAGCTGCGGCGGGGCCTCCGGGTGGGGGCTGAGGATGAGGCGCCCGCCGGACAGGCCCTTGCCCAGGAAGTCGTTGGCGTCGCCGACGAGGTTGAGGGTGAGGCCGGAGGGGAGGAAGGCGCCGGCGGAGTTGCCGGCGGAGCCGGTGAGGGTGACGTGGACGGTGTCGGTGGGCAGGCCGACGGCGCCGGTCAGCCGCGTGATGCGCGATCCGGTGAGGGTGCCCACGGTGCGGTCGGTGTTGGTGATCGGGTACGCGAGGTCGATGCGCTTCCGGGCGCCGCGGGCGGCGGCGTCGATGGTCTCCTCGGCGTCGAAGAGCAGGCGCTCGTCGAGCACGCCGCGCAGGCCGGTCTCCTGGACGGTGGTCTGGCGGGGGGTGCCGGTGGGCATCTCCAGGAGCGGGCGCAGGTCGAGCTGGGCGGCGCGCGGGTGGGCGGCGACGAACTCGGCGTCGGTGCGCTGGCGCAGGACGTGGGCCTGGCCGATGGCCTCGTCGAGGGTGCGGAAGCCCAGTTCGGCGAGGTATTCGCGGATCTCCTCGGCGAGGAAGGTGAAGAAGTTGACCACGTGCTCGGCGCGGCCGCTGTACTTCGCGCGCAGGTCCGGGTTCTGGGTGGCAATGCCGACGGGGCAGGTGTCCAGGTGGCAGACGCGCATCATGATGCAGCCCTCGACGACGAGCGGCGCGGTGGCGAAGCCGTACTCCTCGGCGCCGAGCAGGGCGGCGATGATGACGTCGCGACCAGTCTTGAGCTGGCCGTCGCACTGGACGCGGACGCGGTCGCGCAGGCCGTTGAGCAGCAGGGTCTGCTGGGTCTCGGCGAGCCCGAGCTCCCAGGGCCCACCGGCGTGCTTGAGGCTGGTGAGCGGGGAGGCGCCGGTGCCGCCGTCATGGCCCGAGATGAGGATGACATCGGAGTGGGCCTTGGCCACCCCGGCGGCGACGGTGCCCACGCCCTGCTCGGCGACGAGCTTGACGTGGATCCGGGCATCCGGGTTGGCGTTGCGCAGATCGAAGATGAGCTGGGCGAGGTCCTCGATGGAGTAGATGTCGTGGTGCGGCGGCGGGGAGATGAGCCCGACGTGGGGGGTGGTGATGCGCACCTCGGCGATCCACGGGTAGACCTTGTCCGGAGGCAGCTGGCCGCCCTCGCCGGGCTTGGCGCCCTGGGCCATCTTGATCTGGATGTCGGTGCAGTTGTTGAGGTAGTGACTGGTCACGCCGAAGCGTCCGGAGGCAACCTGCTTGATGGCGGAGCGCCGCCAGTCACCGTTGCGGTCGCGCTCGAAGCGGGCCGGGTCCTCGCCGCCCTCGCCGGAGTTGGACATGGCGCCGAGGCGGTTCATGGCGATGGCCAGGGTCTCGTGGGCCTCGGCGGAGATGGAGCCGTAGGACATCGCGCCCGTGGAGAAGCGGGAGACGATGGCGGAGACGGGCTCGACCTCGTCGAGGGGCACGGGCGGGCGGTCGGAGGCGAACTCGAGCATGCCGCGCAGGGTGGCCAGGCGGGTGGACTGGTCGTCGACGGCGCGGGTGTAGTCGCGGAAGACGGCGTACTGGCCGGTGCGGGTGGCGTGCTGGAGGGTGAAGATGGTCTCCGGGTTGAAGAGGTGGTACTCGCCCTCGCGGCGCCACTTGTACTCGCCGCCGAGGTCGAGGTCGCGGTGGGCGAGCTCCTCGGGGCGGGGCAGGAAGGCGGAGCGGTGGCGGGCGGCGACGTCGGCGGCGAGCTCGTCGAGCCCGATGCCGGCGAGGGGGGAGGGGAGGCCGCCGAAGTGGGCGTCGAGAAGCTCCTGGGAGAGGCCGGTGACGTCGGCGAGCTGGGCGCCACGGTAGGAGGCGACGGTGGCGATGCCCATCTTGGACATGACCTTGAGCACGCCGGAGGTGGCGGCGGTGACGTAGTTGGTGCAGGCCTCGTCGAGGGTGAGGTCGCCGAGCTGGCCGACCATGCGCAGCTCGTCGATGGTCTCGAGGGCCATGTACGGGTTGACGGCGTCGGCGCCGAAGGCGACGAGCATGGCCAGGTGGTGGACCTCGCGGGCGTCGCCGGACTCGATGATGAGGGAGCAGCGGGTGCGGGTGCGCTCGGTGACCAGATGCTGGTGCACGGCGGAGGTGAGCAGCAGGGAGGGGATGGGCGCGTGGCGTTCCTCGGACTCGCGGTCGGAGAGCACGATGAGGGAGGAACCGGCGGCGATGGCCTCGTCCACCTCGCGCAGGACGCGGTCGATGGCCTCGCGCATGCCGGCGCCGTGGTGGGCGACCGGGTAGAGCCCGGAGATGACGCTGGCGTGGAAGGAGGACCATTCGCCGTGGTCGTCGGCGTGGATGAGGGTGGCCAGGTCGTGGTTGTCCAGGACGGGGGCGTCGATACGGATGCGGCGCGCGGCCTCCGGGCCGGGGTGCAGGACGTCGGACTGGGCGCCGAGGAGGGTGGCCAGGGAGGTGACGGGCTTCTCCCGGATGGCGTCGAGCGGCGGGTTGGTCACCTGGGCGAAGCGCTGGGCGAAGAAGTCGTAGAGCATGCGCGGGCGCTGGGAGAGCACCGCGATGGGGGTGTCGGAACCCATGGAACCCAGGGCCTCGGTGGCGTGGAGCGCCATCGGGGCGATGATGAGGTCGACGTCCTCCTCGGTGATGCCGAAGACGCGCTGGCGCAGGACGGCGCGCTCGTGCGGCATGTACTCGTAGCGGGTCTGCGGCAGGTCGGCCAGCGGCACGAAGTTCTCGGCGATCCACGCGCGGTAGTCCGCGGTGCCGGCGAGGCGGGCCTTGATCTCCTCGTCGGGGATGAGGCGCCCGGCGGCGGTGTCCACGAGGAACATGCGGCCCGGTTCGACGCGGGTGCGCTTGACCACCTCGCGCGGGTCCACGGGCAGGACGCCGGCCTCGGAGGCCATGATGACGGTGTCGTCGGCGGTCACCCAGATGCGGCCGGGGCGCAGGCCGTTGCGGTCGAGGACGGCGCCGACGAGGGTGCCGTCGGTGAAGGCGACCGCGGCCGGCCCGTCCCAGGGCTCCATGAGGCAGGAGTGGTACTCGTAGAAGTCGCGCAGCTCCGGGTCGATGGTGGGGTGGTGCTCCCAGGCCTGCGGGATCATCATGGCGACAGCGTGCGGCAGGGAGTAGCCGCCGAGGTGGAGGAGTTCGAGGGCCTCGTCGAAACGCGCGGTGTCGGAGGCGCCGGGGGTGCACACAGGCAGGACCCGCTCGAGGGGGCCGAGCTGGGCGGAGTTGATGAGGGCCTCGCGGGCGCGCATCCAGTTCTCGTTGCCGGTGACGGTGTTGATCTCCCCGTTGTGGGCGACGAGCCGGTAGGGGTGGGCCAGCGGCCAGGAGGGGAAGGTGTTGGTGGAGAAGCGGGAGTGCACCAGGGCGATGGCCGAGGTGAGGCGGCGGTCGCCGAGGTCGAGGTAGAAGCGCCCGAGCTGCGGCGTGGTGAGCATGCCCTTGTACACGATGGTGCGGGCCGACAGCGAGGGGAAGTAGACGGTGTCCTGGCCGTGCTTGGTGCCCAGTTCGCGCTCGCAGCGCTTGCGCACGAAGAACATGATGCGGTCGAGGTCGATGCCCGACTGGCCCGCGGCGGTGAGGAAGGGCTGGTGGAAGCGCGGCATGGCCTCGCGGGCGGCGGTACCCAGGCCGCGGGGGTCGACTGGCACCTCGCGCCAGCCGAGGATCTCGGCGCCTTCCTCGACGGCGATCTCCGCGATCTCGCGGCGGGCGTCGAGAAGATCCATGCGGCGGGTGGGCAGGAAGGCGATGCCGGTGGCGTAGTGGCCGGGGGCGGGCAGGTCGAAGTCGACGACCTCGCGGTAGAAGGCGTCGGGGATCTGGAGGAGGATGCCGGTGCCGTCGCCGGTGTCCGGATCGGCGCCGGCAGCCCCGCGGTGCTCGATGTTGTGCAGGATCTGCAGGCCGCGGTCGACGATGCTTCTCGACGCCCGCCCGTGCAGGTCCGCGACGAATCCGACGCCGCAGGCGTCGTGCTCGTGGGCCGGGTTGTAGAGACCAGTTCGGCGCATGATTGCCTCCTCGTGTTATCTGTCTGTCGATCTACAGAAAACTACACGAGTGCCTGTCGAGCAATAGGTAATAGGGTCGACGTGACTTATCCCACAGTTTCCAGAGTGGTCACCGGGGCCGGGCTGAAAGCATAGGAACGGTCCGCCCGCGCCATCCGGTGCGCCCGCACCCACACCGCGATGAACAGCGGGTACATCACCGCCGCGACGACGATGTAGTTCGCGATGAGCCACGCCTCCCGCGGCCACATGAGGTTCCACGCGAAGTGCAGGGCGAAGGCCACGAAGAGCCAGCCCCCGGCCGTCGCCACGCGCCACGCACGGGAACGCCCGGCGACGAACACCGCCAGACCCAGCCCCCACCCGGCCAGCGCCGAGAAGACGATGTGCAGGCCCGGGCCCGCGAACACCCGCAGGCCCCAGATGTCGAGGCTGCCCGCGAGGTCCGTGTTCGGGTGGAGCATCGCGCCGAAGGAGCCGTACATCATGTTCTCCGCCACCTCGAAGCCCAGCCCGATGACCGCGCCCGTCATGAGCCCGTGCCACGGCCGGTTGAGCGCCCGGAAGGTGAAGAGCATGACCCCCACCCCGAGCAGCTTCGCGATCTCCTCCGGATAGGCCCCGCCGAAGGAGGCCGACACCAGCTGCCACCCGAGGCGATCGGTGAGCGTGAGGATGGGGATACCGAAGAGCATGACCAGCGCGAAACTCACTCCCCCGCCCCACAGCAGCGAGGCCAGCACCCACTTCGGGCCCGCCCCCTCGCGCGCCGGCCACATCGGCGAGCGGCTGAGCAGCCACAGGACGAACACCAGGTACAGCGGGCCGAGCGCCAGGCCCAGCGTCGCACCCACCCAGGAGAGGAGGAAATTGCTGGCCAACAGGTACAGCAGCACCGGGGCGCCGAGCACACTCAGCGCGATGAGGCTGGCGCGGAACAACCTGCTCATGCCGTCACCACCTGGGGCTCGAGGGGCAGGGGGAAACCGCTGTCGCCGCCGGGCGGGGCCTCGATCGCCTCCCGGACGACGTCGGGCAGCTCCCGCCCCGTGAACTCCCGCCACACGGTGTCCGCGAAGGGCGCGACCTGTCCGCCGGGACCGGAGAGCACGACCACCATGGTCACGCCCTCATCCTCGCCGCTGCCTTCGAGGGTCATGCCGACGCTGCGCGAGTAGTCGTCGATAAGCATCCGGGCCGTGCCCTCCCGCAGGACCTCCGCCTCCGGCGAGGGGGTGAGGTAGAGCATGGCGCGCATCATGCGGCGCAGCGTGCGCTCCGGGTCGGTGCCGCCCTCGACGTTCATCGTCTGGGCGAGGACGTCCCCGCACTGCCACCCGGCGAGCAGCACATCGCTCGAGGGGCGGCACGACATGTCGAGCGGGATGCCCCAGCCTTCCTCGGAACCGAGGACCACCTGCTCCGACACCGACCGCGTCGGGACGACCAGAAGCAGGAGTGCGGGCAGGAGCAGCACGGCGGTGGTCACGCCGAACAGCGAGAACCACCACCGCCGGTCCGTCGCGGGCTGGAGCCGATAGGAGGTCATGAGACCCCACCCTAATGCCCCGTCACTCACCTAGAGTTGGGGACATGAATGACCTCTACGCCTACGTCAACGGCCCCTGGCTTGCCACCCATGTGATCCCGGAGGACCGCGGTGTCGACGGCACCTTCCACAAGCTGCGTGACGACGCCGAGGCCGACGTCCGCGCCATCATCACCACCGACACCGGCCGCGCCGGCACCCTCTTCCACTCCTTCATGGACGTCGCGGGCGTCAACGGCGCCGGGATCGCTCCGCTGGACAGCGATCTCGACCTGCTGGCCGCCTCCGATGCCCTGACCTTCGCCGCCCGCCTCGGGGAGCTCGAGCGCCTCGGCGTCGCCGCGCCGCTCACCTTCTGGGTGGAGAAGGACTCCGACTCCGAGGAGGCCGTCGCCTACCTCATCCAGTCCGGCCTCGGCCTGCCCGACGAGGCGTACTACCGCGAGCCCCGGCACGCCACCGTCGTCGCCGCTTATCGACGCCACATCGCCGACATGCTCCGCTTCCTCGACCCGGCGCGCCTCTTCGGCCTCACCCCGGAGGAGGCCACCGAGCGCATCATCGCCCTGGAGACCGAGCTCGCCGCCGGGCACTGGGACGTGGTGTCCACCCGCGACGCCGTGAAGACGTACAACCCGGTGGAATTTGCCACCCTGCCTGCGGTGATCCGCAGCCTGCTCACCGGCACCGGCCTGCCCGAGCACCGCCTGGTGTCCATGATGCCCTCCTACGTCACCCACCTCGCCGGCCTGCTCACCGACGACCGCCTCGCCGACTGGCAGCTCTGGGCCACGTGGCACATCCTGCGCACCCGCGCCGGCGTCCTGCCCGAGGAGATCGGGGCGAAGAACTTCGAGTTCTACGGCACCCTCCTCTCCGGGGCGACGCAGCAGCGCGACCGCTGGAAGCGCGGGGTCGGCCTCGTCGAGTCGCTCGTGGGCCAGGAGGTGGGCCGCATCTTCGTCGAGCAGCACTTCCCCACCTCCTCCAAGGCGGAGATGCTCGAGCTGGTCGACTACCTCGTCGAGGCCTACCGCGAGCGCATCTCCCAGCTGCCGTGGATGACCGCCGAGACGCAGGAGCGCGCGCTGGAGAAGCTCGACCAGTTCAAGGCGAAGATCGGCTACCCGGACGTGTGGCGTTCCTACGAGGGCCTGTCGTTCGACGCCGCGGGCGGGGCGCTGCTGGACAACGTCCGCGCGGCCTCGGCGTTCCTGCAGGACTATGAGCTGAACAAGATCGGCCGGCCGGTCGACCGGGACGAGTGGTTCTCCACCCCGCAGACCGTCAACGCCTTCTACAACCCGGTGGTCAACGACATCACCTTCCCCGCCGCCATCCTCCGTGCCCCCTTCTACTCCCCCGACATGGACGCCGCCGAGAACTTCGGGGCCATCGGTGCGGTCATCGGGCACGAGATCGGCCACGGTTTCGACGACCAGGGCTCCCAGTATGACGGTCACGGCAACCTGCGCTCCTGGTGGACCGCGGAAGACCGCGAGGCCTTCACGCAGCTCACCGACAAGCTCGTCGGCCAGTTCACCGGGCTCATCCCCTCCGTGCTCCGCGACGCCGGCATCGATTCCGAGGGTGTCAACGGCGAATTCACCCTCGGCGAGAACATCGGTGACCTGGGCGGACTGGGTATCGCCGTCATCGCGTACCGACGCTACCTCGCCGACCGCGGCCTCACCTTCGAGACCTCACCGGTGGCGGAGTTCTCCGTCGACGACGCCTCCCCCGAGATGGAGGGCCGCGAGTTCACCGGCCTGCAGCGCCTCTTCCTGTCCTGGGCCCGGGTGTGGCGTACCGCCATCCGCCCCGAGCAGGCACAGCAGTACCTGGCGATCGACCCCCACTCCCCCGCCGAGTTCCGCTGCAACGTCATCGCCGCCAACATCGACGAGTTCTACCAGGCCTTCCCCGAGGTCACCGAGGACTCCGCGATGTGGATCCACCCCGCGGAGCGCGTGACCATCTGGTAGATGGGTCTACTCCCGGACGCTGAGCTCCGCGCACACGCGTTGCTTCTCCGGCATCGACGGCAGCCAGCCCACCAGGTGCAGGCGGGCGGTGTTGGCGTCCACGCCGGTGAGGTTGAGGCGGCGCAGCAGGTGCGGGACGATGAGCTGGAAGTTGCGCAGCTTCCCGTCGAACTTCGCGTGCCCCACGGCCCGCTGGCGGGTGACCTCGGTGAGGGTGACGTCGGTGATGTCCACCTTCTCGGACTTCCCCGAGCCGCGGATGTCCAGGGCGGCGGGGATCCCGTCGGAACGGGTGGCGCCGTCATCGCCCTCCATGATGGTGCGGATGAATTGGGTGACCGCCACCGGATCGCCCAGCGCGTTGGACACCCAGCGGCGACCCAGTTCACTGTGATCCATCTCCAGCAGCGTGTGCCGGGAGTCGAGTTCGCTGGGACGGTAGGTGAGCGGCAGCTGCACGCCACGGCCGTCCAGATCAGAGCCGATGAGCACCTCGATGCCGACCTCGCCGTCCGGATCCACCAGCCGGTAGCTGCCCAACAGGGTGACGATGCCCGCATACCGCGCCGCGATATCGTCCTTCGTCGGGTCGAGTTCTGCGTCGTAGATGAGTGCTTCGCCGCTCATGGTGTGGCTCCCTTAGTCGTCGATCAGGCTCTTGGCACCAGCGTAGTCCCGAACGACGCCCCGGGGGAGGCTCCCCGCCACTAGGCTGTCCACCATGAGCGCTGAGAAGACCCCCGAAGAATTGCAGGAAGAGAAGTTCCGTGCCGAGTTCCAGGTCGGCGGCGTCGACCGTCCGATGCCGGCCGAGGAACAGCTCGAGCAGCTCTACTCCTACATCGACGCCCATTACGAACTCCCCGATTTCACCCCGCCGTGGAAGGGCGGGCAAGGTGATCCCGACCCCGCGGACAACTACATCGCGCGCCTGCCCGACCGCCTCACCCATGCCGCGATGCTCATGCTCGGCTCCGGCCTCGACCACTCCATGCCGGGTGTCGTGTGGGCCGAGGGCATCGAGGTCTCCGAGGTTCCCGAAGTCGGCGGCCGCCTGTTCACCCCCACGGAGCCGACCGGCGCGTGGGCGATCAGCTTCCACTCCGGGGGCTGGTGGCGGGGCTCCGGCAATGCACTGGAAATGGCGTGGCGTCCGGAGGTCGCGGCCGCCGCGCAGCGCTCCGGCACGGTCATCCTCGACCTCGACTACCCCCTCGCCCCGCAGAGCACCGTCGCGGAGATGAACTCCCTGGTCCGCAAGGCCGTCGGCTACGCGAAGCACCACAACGCCTGCTCCCTCACGGGCTGGGGATACTCCTCCGGTGCGGCCCTGGCGGCGATGAACGCCTCGCTTTTCGACGCCCTCGTGCTCACCTTCCCCGACCTCACCTCCGTCGCCGGCCTCCCCGACGACATCCGGGCGGGACAGTCTGTCCCCGCCCCGGAGTCCTGGCCGCCGAGCCTGGTGCAGATCGCCCTGCAGGACGAGATCGCGGAGCGCCCCGACACCGGCGGGCACCAGGTCAAGGAGTACGTTGCGCGGCACCGCGTGAGCACACCCGAGGTGGCGCGCCAGCGGGTGGCGGATGTGGCGGAGTTCCTGCGGGCGCAGGCCTGACTCGCCCTTCCGTGTGAGCTTTTCAGGTTCGGGACGCTCGGCGACGGGGAAAACCCCAGGTGGCATGTGCCCTCCCGAGGCGCGGTCGGCCTGGAAATCTTACATCCCCACTCCGCCTGGCCCCGCTCCCGTAGGTCACTGACTTCTCGAGGGCGTCGGCATAGTCCGAGCTCCGTCCTCCGTGTGAGCTTTTCAGGATCACGGCGCCAGGCATCAGGGAAAATCCCAGGCGGCATGTGCCCTGGAGGCACGGCGGGCCTGAAACTCTCACGCGCTCACTGCGCCTGGCCCCGCTCCCGTAGGTCACTGACTCTCGAGGGCGTCGGCATAGTCGGTGTGATGGGATTGCCCTTTTGTCGTGGGATGTCGGTGCCTTAGCGATACCACGGGGGAACAGCTGCTCCATTGATAAATGCGACGTCAGTCTTCCAGAGGCCTAGGGATTCCCAGTTGCTCGGAAACCCCATAAGAGCTACCGGATTCAATCCCTCCACCGTTGGAAATTCACCAATCAGCGAAACCATGCGGTGACGCCAGTCATTCTCTGGATCAATAAATGACAATATGTAAGCAATGACGGCGAGCGACGGATACACCTTACTGAAGGTATCTTTATCGCTTGAATCCGCCAGATGATACAGGCCGGGATCCACGATCGCCCGGCCTGGCTGCTCCAACCTCGTTACAATGAATTTATTCCACAGTCGGGAGTGGTGGGCAATAATATTTCTCACATAATTGAGATTTCTCATCCAGCTGGCGAGGGATTCTCCTTGCAATACGCCAAAACCGGGCGAAATCTCGTTCTTGATATTCCGCGGTAGGTAACTATAAAGCATAGATATGCTGCCGAAATCAAGGAATTCGGTCGCTATCCAGATCGGCAGCCTGTTTCCATAGCGATTAATATGATGACTTATGAAATCTTCGCCCCCTGCCCTTTTCTGCTGCCTCTCGTACTGCATTTTCCACTGGGAGTATGAATCCTTATCGCTATTCTTCGGAACGTGGGAACATTTCTTCTTGTCCAGCATCCCCCTTTCGAGGTGGATATACTTGTGCTCCTTGCCGGCGTAGTACGCGATTGCCGCTCTAAACGCTATTTCGATAACTTGCAGAGCTTCGAAAGTGAGAGCCCGCAACTTAGCATCGAATTCGTAAAGGGCTCTCACCTCCTCGAGGGAATGGCCTGGCCGAAAATGATCAAAGCGGTAGTTCCATCGAGTAGTTCTCTTATTGCCAGGCTTCATGACCCTCAGCGGGTACCAGTAGGCAGAAAGGCGGTAGTAGCCTACGCGCTTCAGCACCTCAAGTCCGCGCTGACCATCAGACACTGCTAGGCCACGTTCCTGCAGTTTCCGCAGTTGATCCTCATAAGATAGGTGCGGCTTCTCGTACTTCTGTTTCATGATTCCCAGCCCCCAAAAAAATGAAAACCACACCATCACAATTTTCATTGCGAGCGGGTGTGGTGTGTGTGACAGTGATGGTAGCAGCTGGGGGGCAGAAATGAAAGTTAACTTGGCTGTCCACCCCCGAGCCAGCATTCCAGGCCATCGGCGCAGGATGGTTGGCTGTTTGCCAGTAGCTGAGATGGAAAACCCCAGGTGGCTAGCGCGGTCGGCCTGAAAGGCTCACACCCTCACTCGGGATCGCCCACTCCCCGCAGGCATGTCAGCTTTTCAGGATCGCGGCGCCAGGCATCAAGGAAAACCCCAGGTGGCGTGCCATCCCGAGCCTCCCCCAGCCTAAAAATCTCACACCCTCACTCCGCCTGGTACCGCTCCCGCAGGTCGCGGCCGCGTTCCTCGAGTCGCTCCCGCATCGCTTCGGTGCGTTCGACCTGGCGGGTGGAACGTGGCGGGAGGTCGATCTCCCGCTCGGCGTCGCGACCTTCCTTGAGCTGGCGGACGCGTTCCACCTCAGCGTCGACCTTCATCCCGAGCACGAGCATGATGTTCGCACCCCAGAGAGCGAACATGAAGGCCAGTATCGTACCGATCGCACCATAAGAGCTCACCGCGGAGAAGTAGGAGAGGTAGAGCCAGAAGCCGATGCTCACCAGGCTCAGTCCCACCAGGGCCACGAAGGCCCCGATGCTCAGCCAGCGGAAACGGGCCTGCTTCACGTTGGGGGTGAAGTAGTAGAGCACGGCGATGAGCACCGCCACCAGCCCGAGGATCACCGGCCATTTCACCCAGCGCCACACGGGGAGGAAGGCCCCGAGGAGGAAGTCGAGGGTGCCGCCGAGGCCGAGGGGTCCCGCCACCTGCCCCAGGGTGGCGTTGACCACGGTGTCGTTGAGCATGAAGGACACGAGGATGCCGACGATACCGCTGAGCAGCGCGAACGTGAGCAGGAACATCGTCGCCCACAGGCGGAGGAGGGACCGGCCCTCGATCTGGCTCCACACCGTGTTCGCCGTGCGCGAGAACGCCCGCACGTAGGCCGAGGCCGACCACAGGGCGATGGCCACGCCGACGATCGCGCCGACCACGCCCCCGGCCTGGGATCCGATGACCATGTCGATAACGCCGCGCACCGAGTCCTGGTACTCCCCCGGCACGTACCCGGCGATGAACTCACCCGTCAGTTCCTCCACCAGGTCGGCGTTGTTGGCCAGGACGACGGTGGCCAGGGAGTAGACCGCGAGGATGGTCGGGGCGAAGGAGAGCAGCGTGAAGAAGGTGAGTTTGGCCGCCAGGTCCGGGCCGCCGCCGAGCCAGAACTCCCGCATGACCCGGCCGACGGCGTAGCGCCAGCCGCGGGAGCTCAGTCGGGGTCGGGTGTTCATCAGAAGGTCGCGGCGTCGATGACGAAGCGGTAGCGGACGTCGGAGGCGATGGTGCGGTCGTAGGCCTCGTTGATGAGGGGGGCGTCGATAAGCTCGATGTCGGCGGTGATGCCGTGCGCGGCGCAGAAGTCCAGCATCTCCTGGGTTTCGCGGATGCCGCCGACCAGGGAGCCGCTCAGCGAGCGGCGGGCCTGCGTGAACATGCGCGCGGGGGCGGCGAGCGGGGCGCCGGGGAGGCCGAGTTGGACGAGGGCGCCGTCGAGACGCAGTAGTTCCAGCCAGGCCGCGGCGTCCAGGTCGACGGAGACGGTGTTGAGCAGCAGGTCGAAGTGCCGGTGCAGCTCGGCGGGCAGGCCGTCGGCGGTGGAGACGTGGCGGACCGCGCCGAAACGCAGGGCGTCGTCCTTCTTGGCGCCCGAATGGGAGAAGACGGTGACCTCGGCGCCGAGGGCGGCGGCGATCTTCACGCCGACGTGCCCGAGGCCACCCATGCCGATGATGCCCACCCGCGTCCCGGGGCCCGCACCCCAGTGCCGCAGCGGGGAGTAGGTGGTGATGCCCGCGCACAGCAGCGGGGCGGCCGCGGCCGGATCGAGCGCCGCGGGGATGCGGACGACGAAGTCCTCGCGCACGACGATCTCCTGCGCGTAACCTCCCTGCGTGACCTCGCCGGTCACCCGGTCGAGGCCGCCGTAGGTGACGGTCGGGCCTTCCTCGCAGTAGGAGATCTCCCCGAGTGAGCAGGGGTGGCAGGTGCCGCAGGAGTCGATGAAACAACCCACGCCGACGCGCTCGCCGACTCCGAACGCGGTGACCGACTCGCCGATGGCCTCGACGATGCCGACAATCTCATGCCCCGGGACCAGCGGATACTCGCGCTCCCCCCAGTCGCCGCGCATGGTGTGGATATCCGAATGGCAGATGCCGGCGAATTCGATGCGGATGCGCACGTCATCGGCGCGCAGCTCGCGGCGCGTGATGCTCACCGGTTCCAGGGGCTGGGCGAAGCCCGGGGTGCCCCAGGCGCGAACGGTACTCATGCCCTCCGAGAGTAGTCGGACCAGCGCACGGCCCGCCCGTTGTGCGGGATGCCTTCGGCGTCCCAGTGCGGGATCGAGCGCGCGGGGTCATGCGAGGATCCGTCGGCACGCACGACTCGCCACCAGGCGGTCAGATGCCCGTACTCGGCCATGATGCGGCCCACCTGGCGCGGGCCGGTGCCGGCTTCCGCGGCGACGTCGCCGTAGGTGGTCACCTCGCCGTCGCGCAGCTTATCGACGACCGCGAGCACCGCCGCAACCTTCTCAGAGATCAACGCCCTCGAGCGGGTCCGATTCGCGGATGTCCTGCTCCACGTACTCCTCGACCTCGCACAGAACCACGACGGCACCGGTGGAGTCCGCGATACGGCACAGGCGGCCGAACTCCGAGTCCCAGGGCTCGGTGATGATCTCGCCGCCGAGCTCCGGCACCCGGGCCACGGCCTCGTCGATGGAGACCACGCCCAGGTAGGACTGCCAGAAGCTGGGGAATTCCGGCGGGAACACGCCCTCGGCCTTCCACAGGCCGGCGAAGGGCGCACCCTCGACGACGGCCGTGGTGTAGGTCAGCTCCTCGCTGGCCTCCAGGGAGACGAGCTCCCAGTCGAGCAGGCCGTGGTAGAAGTCGATGGCGTCCTCGAAACGGGTGGTGGCGGTGAGCTCGTGCCACACCGGGGTGCCCGGTTCTCCGGCGGCGATGAAGGCGTCCTCGCCGCCCGGCTCGACGAGGCCGAAGAGGGCCCCGGCGGCGTCGACAAGCACGGCCATCCGGCCGATCCCGACCTCGGTGGGCTGTGCGAGCACGCGACCGCCGAGGCGTGCGACCTGCGCCACCTGGCCGTCGATGTCGTCGGCGAGGAAGTAGGTGATCCACGTGTCCGGGAAGGCGCCACCCTCCTCCGGCTGCGGGATGAAACCGGCGACCGGGAGGCCCTGGACGCGGGCCAGGCGGTAGTCCTCGCCCTCGATCTCCCAGCCGAGGAGCTGCGAGTAGAAGTGCGCGGACTTCCGCACGTCGGAGGTGGTCAGGTCAATCCAGTACGGCATGCCGCCGACGGCCTCGAATGCGGGCATCTAGAGGTTTCTCCACTTCTCGGGATCGAAATCATCATCGGCGGTGGCCTCGTCGAAGAAATCATCCTCGTCCGCGGCGGCCGCCGTCACACGCGCGCACTGCCCGGCCAGACACACCACATCGCCGTGGCGCAGGGTGCGACCACGGCGGGTGTCGGGCTCGCCGTTGACCGTGACCTCACCCGCGGCGATGACCTCCTTGGCCTCGCCGCCGGTGGCCACCAGGCTGGCGAGCTTGATGAACTGGCCGAGCTTGATCGTCTCGTCGCGGATCGCGACCTCATGGGCGTGCATGGTCGCCCAGTCTAGCCGCCCCCGAGTCAGGCCTGATCGCGCGGCATGATGTTCATCGTGTCGATGTTCATGTGCTTCGGCAGCGACGCCACCCAGCGGATGGCCTCCGCGATGTCCTCCGCCGTCAGGTTGAGCTTGTCGGCGTAGACGGCCTCGGCCTTGGCGGCGTCGCCCTTGAAACGCACCAGGGAGAAGTCGGTGGCCACGCGCCCCGGATCGATCTCCGTGATGCGGATCGGGTTGTTGACCTCCTCCAGGCGGAACGCGCGGGTCAGGGCCCGCAGGCCGAACTTGGCGGCGTTGTAGCCGGAACCACCCGGGTAGGCGGTGAGGGCGGCCATGGAACCGATGTTGATGATGAGCCCTTCGGCGGCGTCGAGAAGCGGCAGCAGCGCCTTCGTGACCCGGACGACGCCGAGCACGTTCGTGTCGTACATGACCTGCCAGTCCGCGAGATCCGCCTCGCGCAGCGTGTCCAGGCCGTGCGCGCCGCCGGCGTTGTTCACCAGCACATCGACGTGGCCGAGCTGTGTCAGTTCCGCGGCAAAGGCGGCGACGGAAGCGTCATCCGTCACATCCAGCTGCAGCGCGGTGCCGCCCGTCCGCGCGGCCACCTCCTCCAGCTTCTCGACGCGCCGACCGGCCACCACCACGTGGTACCCGTCCTCGGCCAGGGCGACAGCGGCGGCGGCACCGATGCCCGAGCCACCGCCGGTGATAACAGCAATCTTCTTGGTCATGGGGGCCAGTGTAGGAGGGGGTGGGCTCAGGCCGCGCGGGATTCGGGGGAGACTAGGGCCCTGAGGTGCGCGTTCAGCTGGCGAACGGAGTGCACCGGTGGAGAGGCGTCAGGATCTGTGGTGTTCTGTGCCGTGGATACCATTGCCCATAAGCGGGTGACTCACTCCGTGAAAGACACCGACTGCCGATTTCATCGATCAGGCGCCATCCTCCATCGGACTCCTCGTTATCTCGGCGAGATGGCCCGTTTCTACAGTCAGGACGAGGCAGCCGCCGAACTATACGAGGCGTTGCTCAGGCGAGCTCAGCGACAGGGCCTGCCCGTGATCGAGAATGCAGGGCTCGGCCCCAGCTCAGTTCCACGAGCACACCCACCACGTGCCCGTTGGTCTGCGCGCATTCGGTCGGCGCCGCCCCGGGGTGAGCCCCATTCCCTGGCTCGGTGAACTTCGGGTCTACGGCTCAGACGCGGTGGACGACAGAGGCCCATTCTGGCGCGGGTACTTCAGTGACCTTCGCCGGAAGGGGGAACCGGATAGAGAGATTGATGATGTCCTCATGGCCTCGGTGAAGGAGAAAGGCGGGGTCCATGGGGTGAAGACCGGTGAGCAGGACAAGCACATGACCGATGCAGGAGAGGCCGTGATGAGGTGGTGCGGAAAGAGTTCAATCTTCACCTATCGCGTCCAGCAGCGGTAGAACGATCCGGGACATTCTCTGACTTTTATGGCATATTGAAGCGTAGAGTCCACCCCAGGAGGCGACCATGCCCATTGATGAGCACCTGCTCGGTGCCGCCAACGCCGACAGCCAGCTTGACTTGGTGCTCAAGCTCCGGGAGATCCGGAAGGCCAACGGCGTCACTGTGGCCGAGGTGGCCGCAGCGATGGATGTCGATGCAGCGATGATCTACCGATTCGAGAAGGGCGGGACCAACTTCACCGCCGCCACCCTCCGCAAGTACGCCAAGGCTGCCGGCGCCCTTCTTCGCTTGGATGCGGTCAACGCCACGTCGATGAGCGACCTCTCGACTGACCACACATCACACCGGGCCACTATCTGACCTCAGTGCGTTCCACCTGCCGGATGGTGATGTTCAACCTTCCCTCCCCCAGCCCGCACCCCGCGGGCGCCGTCCCGGGCCGGACGGCCGGCACCCCGTGATACGCCCGGCGCGCCGGGCCCCCGAAGACGATGAGGTCACCTGACATGAGGGTGACGTCATTCCAGGGGTGGGTGCGACCCTCGGTGTGACCGATACGGAACAGGGCCTCGTCGCCGATGGACAGGGAGATGACCGGGGCGTCCGCGGCTTCGTTGGCGTCGACGTGCAGGCCCATGGTGGCCTCGGGTCGGTAGTAGTTGACCAGGGTGGCCTCGGCGCGGAAACTCCCGTCGGCCCAGGGCGCGAGTTCTTCCGCCACCTCCGCCGCGGCCAGCAGCGCGCGCTGCGCCAGGCCTGTCCACGCAGGCGGGATCGGTGCGGCGTCCGCCCCGTCGACGGCGCGGACGTAGCGGTACGGGTTGGCCGCCCAGAACCGGCCCAGCGACAGGGTGTACACGCTCATCTGCCCGGATCCGACCACCGGCCGGGCCATGGCCACGGGCGTCCCGGCCACCGAGCGGGCGATGGCGCGGGACTGCGCGACCAGCTCCGCCTGTGCCGACAGGTCGAGGAACCCGGGCACGTGTGCGACCCCGTCCCGGATGCGGGTGGCGGGGCGGGGGAAGGGGGCGTCGAAAAGCAGGGGCACAATGGGGACCATGCTATTTGACCTGGAGCGCATCGGCGCGGGCCTGCCCGTCGCCGACACGATCGACCAGCTGCCCGGCCTGCTGGAGCGCACGCTTGTCGTGCAGGCACCGCCCGGCACGGGCAAGACGACGCTCGTGCCGCCCGCGCTGGCCAACCACACCGGCGGGAAGGTACTGGTCACGGCGCCGCGTCGGGTGGCGGTGCGCGCGGCCGCGCGGCGTCTGGCGCTTCTCGACGGTTCCCGGATCGGCGAGCGCGTCGGGTTCTCGGTCCGCGGTGAGCACCACCCGGGTGCGCTGGTGGAGTTCATGACGCCGGGCGTGCTGCTGCGGCGACTCATGGCGGATCCGGAGCTGACGGACATCGCGGCCGTGGCGGTCGATGAGGTCCACGAGCGGCAGCTGGACACCGATCTGGTCCTGGGCATGCTGCTGGAGCTGGCGGAACTGCGCGATGACCTGGCGGTGGTGGCGATGTCCGCGACCCTCGACGTGGAGAAGTTCGCCACTCTCATGCACGCGCCCGTGCTGGACACCCCCGCGGTGACCCATCCCCTGAGCATCGAGTACGCGCCGCATCCGGGGCGGGCGGCCCACAATCGTGAGTTTCTCGACCACCTCGCCGGGCTGGCGCGCGGGCATGACGACGCCGTGCTCGTCTTCGTGCCGGGCGTGCGCGAGGTGTCCTACCTCGTGGAACGCATCCCGGGGGCGGTGCCGCTGCATGGCTCGCTCGACGCCCGGGAACAGGATGCGGCGCTTTCCGGACGGGCCCGGGTCATCGTGGCGACCTCCATCGCCGAGTCCTCGCTCACCGTCCCTGGCGTGCGCGTGGTCGTCGATTCGGGTCTCTCGCGGGTGCCGCGTCGCGACGCCACCCGCGACATGACCGGCCTGGTCACCGTCTCCGCGGCGCAGTCGACCGTGGATCAGCGCGCCGGTCGCGCCGGCCGCGAGGGGCCCGGCCGGGTGATCCGCGCCTATACGCAGGCCGACTACCAGCAGTTTCGCCCCCACATCACCCCGGAGATCGCCACCTCCGACCTCACGCAGGCGGCGCTGACGATGGCCGTGTGGGGTACGCCCCGCGGCAGCGGGCTCCCGCTTGCCGACGCCCCTCCCTCCCCCGCCCTCGACTCCGCCGAGACGGTGCTGCGCGGCATCGGAGCCGTGACGCCCACCGGCGAGGCGAGCGACCTCGGGCGCCGCCTCGCCGCCCTGCCCGTCGACCCCCGCCTGGGCCGGGCCCTGGTGGAATGCGGCCCGGCCGCCGCCCGGACGGTGGCGGTCCTGGCCGATTCCCCGCGCGGCGACGTGGCCCGCGCCCAACCCCCGGCCCGGGAGGTCTCGCGTTTGTCCCGACTGGTGTCGGGGGGCTCCGGCGAGTCCGACCCCGGCGTGATCACCGCGCTGGCGTTTCCCGGCCGCGTGGCCCGGCGCGTAGGTGAGGAGTATCTGCTGGCCAGCGGCACCCGCGCCGTGCTGCCCGGGGACCTGGGACTGACGGGCGCCGACTGGCTGGCGGTGGCGGAGGTGACCCGGAGCGGCGGCTCCTCGCGCGCCGGGCGCGCCGGGGCGACGATCCGGGCGGCGGCCCGGCTGACGGAGGCGCAGGCCAGGGAGGTCGTCGGGGAAACGTCCTCGATCGTCGCGAGCATGCGCGACGGCAAAATCCGGGGGCGCAAGGTTCTCAGCCTCGGCGCCATCGAGCTCAGTTCCACCCCGGTGCCGGTGCCGCCGGAGCACGCCGCCGCAGCGCTGGCCGCGACCGTACAGAAGGAGGGGTTGGGCATGTTCCGCTTCTCCGACTCCGCGCAGGGCCTGCGCGAACGCCTCTCCTACCTGCATGAACAGCTCGGTGAGCCGTGGCCCGACGTGGCGTCCGCGGACCCGCAGGTGTGGCTCGGCCCGGAGTTGGAGAAGGTCGCGCGGGGGCTTCCTCTGCACAAGGTGGACATGTATCCGGCGCTCCAACGTCTGTTGCCGTGGCCTGAGGCGACGCGGCTCGAGGAGCTGGCGCCCGAGCGACTGCTCGTCCCCAGCGGGAGCCGGCACCGCGTGGACTATTCCAGCGGCCGCCCCGTGGTGAGCGTGAAACTGCAGGAGTGTTTCGGCCTGGCCGAGTCCCCGGTGCTCGCCGGGGTGCCGGTGCAGTTCCACCTGCTTTCCCCCGCCGGGCGCCCGCTGGCCGTCACCGATGACCTGGCGAGTTTCTGGTCAGGACCGTACGCCCAGGTGAGGGCGGAGATGCGCGGCCGCTACCCGAAGCACCCGTGGCCGGAGGATCCCTGGTCCGCACCTGCCACGGCGCGGACCAAGAAGCGGATGTAAAGCACCCTTGACAGAAAGGGAGGACCTCATGAACACCTCACGTTTCGGCCGCGCCCGTTTCGGCGGTGGCCCCGTCACCCTCCTGCTCACCACCCTGCTGCTCGGCCTGGTGCTGGCCGCACTCATCGGCGCCCTGGGCACCGTCATCAATTCCCAGGATTCCACCTGGCTGGTCGCGTCCGTCTTCGCACTGACCAGCCTGCCCGTCACCCTCGCCCTGACGTGGGTCCTGCTGGTCGATCGCTCGACGCTCACCGGGGCGCTGGACAACCCCGAGGACAGCGTGGAGAGCCATTGGCTCAACCGGGCCGCCCGCGGTGCCTTCTTCGACATCATGACCGTCGCCGGTCTGGGCATCATCGCCTTCCTGCTCGCCGAGAGCCTGGGGTGGTCCCTCAACGGGTCCGGCACCCTCCTGCTTCTGCTTCTGCTCGGATGGTTCGACTTCGGCCTCCGCTACTGGGTCCAGCAGCGCGGCCTCGGCGATGGATAACTCCGTGTCCGCCGCCCGCGCCGACATGGGGTGGTCGCAGCAGAAGCTGGCCGACGTGCTGGGCGTGAGCCGTCAGACGGTCATCTCCATCGAAAAGGGCCGCTACGACCCCTCGCTGCCCGTGGCGTTCAAGATCGCGGCGGCCTTCGGTCGGCGCATCGAGGATCTGTTCTACCCTGAAGACTGAGTCTCCTCCACCCACCGGAATCGGCAATGCCGGGTGGGCCCGACCGTTGGTACGGTCACACCCCACCCGGCACCCCGGAGTTTGCCTGCGACTCAGCCGAGGTGGCTATGCCTGGCGTCGACGCAGGAGCAGCAGGACACCGAGGGTGAGTGCACCCAGGGCCAGGGCAAGCAGTCCGAGGACGCTGGCACCGGTGTTCGCCAGGCTCGGCTGGGAGGTGGCGGTAGTCTTCTGCGGGGTGGTGGGAGTCGGGGCTCCCGGCTTCGCAGGGGTGATCGTGGCCGCCGGGGTGCCCGGCGCGGCCGGGCTGCCCGGGGCGGAGACCACCGGGGTGGTCGCCGAGGAGCCGTCTGCGACCGCGCTGCCCGAGGACGTGGAGGAGCCGCCCAGGATCGGGATGAGCGGGATCAGCGGAATGAGCGGCCACCAGGGCAGCCCCGGCTTGGTGTAGCTGTTCACCACGGTGACCTCGGCGCTCTCACCGGCCGTGATGTTCAGCTTTCCGTCGGCGGTGATGGTGTGCTTCCAGGTGAGACCGGAGATGGCGGCGTCGTCCTCGGCGATGAGGCACTCCGCGCCCGCCGGCAGCGCCGGACCGGACACCCGGCCGGCGCCCGTCACGGTGAGCTCGCCCTCCACATTCAAGCCGTCCGCGGTGCAGAGGTAGTGGAAGGTGAACTCCTTGTCCTTGGCGCGAGCCGCCTCGGAACCGGCCAGCTCCTTGATGACGACGAAGGAACCCTTGTCACGCAGGTAGGTGTTCGTGGCGTTGACCACGATTGCGGCGGCATCAGGGGCACCGATGGTGAAGGAGGCTTCGTCACCGTCGACGGTGACGTCGTCGCCCAGCAGGGTGAGGGTGTGGGTGGCGCCGACGACGTCGGCGGCGTTCTCCGTGACCACGCAGCGCGAGCCTTCGCGCACGCCGTTCACCTGGGCGGTGGTGCCGGCAGCGACCACGGTCGCGCCCGTCTCCGTGTGGCCGTCAGGAGCGACACAGGTCCAGGAGAAGGCGAACTCCTTGCCCACCACCAGGTCGGCTGCGTCGCCGCCCACGGACTTGGCGATGGAGAAACCGCCGACGTTGTGCTCGTAATGGTTGACCGCGGTGATGGTCTGCACGCTGTCGGTGATGGTGAATTCACCGTTGTCGGGAATGCTCAGCTTCCACGCGGTGCCCTTCGGGGCCACGACGTCGGAGCCGGCGGACTCGGTGAGGAGGCAATCGGTACCCACCGGGATATCGCTCGGACCGGCGGTGGTGCGACCGGCCTCGACGATGAGGTCGCCGCTGCGGTCACCACAGGTCCAGGTGAAACGGTAGGACTGCTCGGCAGCCAGGGCGGCCGCCGGTCCCTCGACCAGCTTCTGCACTGCGAAGCCGCCGGTCGGGACCGGGTTCTGGGTGTAGGTGTTGGTGGCGTGGACGCGCACGGCGTCCTCGTTGCTGGCGTTCGTCGGGAAGGTGACCTTCTCCACGGCCTCCCCGTTGACGGTCCACGTCGTCGTCGGGCGCAGGCCGTCGATGACCTTGACGTGCTCGGTGACCGTGCAGGTCAGGCCCTTGTCCAGGTTCCCGACGTGGTGGGAGGCGCCGGCCTCCAGCGAGACGAAGCCGGTGGCGTCCGCGCCGCCGGTGCTTGAGGTGCAGGTGTAGTCGAAGGTGAAGAGCTCGGGAGTGGTCACTCCGGCCACCGCCTTGGAGATGACGAAACCACCCTTCCGCCCGTCCCCGGAACCCCCGGAGCCGGGGATGAGGACGGAGCCGCTGACGGATTCGCCCGCGATGACGGCCGTTTTGGTGACTGTGGAACCCGATTCCGGTGCGGTGGCGCGGACGGCGGTCACGTGAAGGACCGGACTGGAGGTGTTGGAGACACCGTAGGGGAAGCGCGCGGTGATCTGCCCGGCGGAGCAGGCCAGCTCGTAGTTGTACCCGTGGGGGATGGTCTCGGTGACGTTGCTCGTGCCGGTGATGGTGCCACCGCCGAGGCGCGCCGCGTTATCCATGACCTGGTGGTTGACGAAGCCGCCCGAACCCGGGTAGATCGTCGACATGTACAGGGGGGAGAAGCCGTCGGTGTCGGCGCCGTCGCAGGTGAAAGCCCAACCGGCCGGTGCCTGATCGGTGACGGTGAAGGGCTGGCCGGCGCCGGACTCGCCGGAGATGCCGATGCTCCACCGCATCTTGTACGTGCCGTTGTCCTGGAGTCCGTCGTAGACGCCGGTCTTGCCGTTGTCGTGGGTGTCGCCCGCCGGGCCGTCCGGGCCGTACTCGCCCTGCAGGATGCCGCTGCCACATCCGCTGAAGTGGAGCCCACCCTTGAAGCCGCGGGTGGTGTCGATGGTGGCGCGGTCCCATTCGACGGACACGAAGGCGTCGCCGCGAACGTCGAAGTTGGAGTCGGCGAACGTGGTGACGGTGATGGTGAGGGTCTTGCCACTCCACGTGCCCTGCGCCACCTGCTCGCCGGCCGCGTTGAACAGCGGGAACGGCGTGGTGTCCGCCGCCTTCAGCTCATCGGGGAGCGTGAGGTTGAGGGTGTCACCCTGGGCGGAGGGCTCCATGAAGGACCAGGTGAATCCGGCCTTCGCGAAGCCGCTCTGGGAGTTGTAGACCCCGCCGTTCACGCCCGCGCCTTCCTGCCAGGAGAGCCCCTCGTACTGGCCGTTGCAGACCTGGGCATGTGCCGACGGCGCCGGGAGCGGGCCGACCACCATCGCCGCGAGGAAGAGCGCAACCGCACCCAGGACGGCGAAGAGCCTGCGCCCGGCGACAGCGATCAACCCCCTTCGGTGGTGGAGAACTGGGGAGATGAACATGCGACACGGTCCTTTCGGGAGGCGGAGACTAATCCTCCACAAGCTAGGACACCGGCAAAGTCCCTGGTCACGCCATTTCGAGACCCCCGCCACCGCCTCCACCGCATTCCGACACACCCACCCCGGGCGCTGCAGAAACCGCCGAGCGCGCCCGCCCCCACGGCTCCCCGACCCCGCTGGAGGGGGAGGGCGACGGGGGTCAATTGCGGACCGGCACGGCTGACATCACCCTGAGAAACGCGCTGAACAGGCCCTTCCGACAGCCCCGCAGCCCCCTCACCGCACCGCCCGCCGCCGCCTCCCCGCAGAACGCCCCATCGTCCGTTCCGCTAAACAGCGCCCCGCCCCGCGTGAGTCTTCCGCACACCGGGAAAGGCGACGCCGCCGCGCGGCACCCTCCGCCTGCCACCGCGCCCCGTGTGGCGCAATTCACACGCGCCCGTGCCCCGGACCAGCGTCCTCGGCCCGAAGCCGCGCAACGTTCCGCGAATTCCCGCCCTGAGCAGCAGCTGAGGACTTACTCCACGAGCTGAGCCTCATCCACCAACCGGAAGTTCGCCGGCATCTCCGCGGCATCGAAGGCACCGGCGGCGAGGGCGAGGGTGGGCAGCAGCTCGGTGGCCGCGACGATATCCAGGGCGTCGGCGCCGTTCATGCGGGCGAAGAGGAACTCCCCGGCGAGGAAGTCGAGGGCGGCGCTGTCGTCGTCGAGAAGCTCGGCGGGCGCGGTGACCCGGAGGGGAGTGAGGACCTTTGTCGTGCTCATGACCTCGAGGTTAAGCGCGCGTTCTTGGAAATCACTGCCAGGAGTCAACCGAAGTGCTGCCACGCGAGGTAGGAGCTCATCACCACCACGACCACCAGCAGGGCCGCCCGCACGAAGCGCGCTCCCCCGCCGAGGACGGTCCGCGCACCGACCTGGGCGCCCACGATGTTGGCCACCGCCAGGACCAGACCCAGCTGCCACCACACGTGCCCGCCGAGGATGAACACCAGCAGCGCGCCGAGGTTGGTGGTGGAGTTGACCACCTTCGCCATCGCCGCCGAGCGCAGGAAGTCCTGGGAGAGTACCGACGTGAACGCCATGATGAGGAACATGCCGGTGCCGGGTCCGAAGATGCCGTCGTAGAAGGCGATGACCCCGACGAGGAGCAGCACCACCCAGCGGCGCCAGCGGCTCACGTCCCCGCCCCCGGGTTCGGTGCCGAAACTCGGGCGCAGGGCCACGAAGGTACCCACGGCGAGGAGCAGGATGATGATGAAGGGGCGGAGGAGGGTGGCGTCGATAAGCGCGGCGGACAGGGCGCCCGCCCCGGAACAGACGAGGGCGAGCAGCACGTACGCCGGGGTGATGCGCGGCCGGATGCGGCGGACGAGGGTGATGGCCGCGGAGGTGGTGCCGGAGATGCTCACCAGCTTGTTCGTGCCCAGGGCCGTCGCGGGGGCCAGTCCGGGGACCACCGCGAGGAGCAGCGGAATGAGCACCAGGCCACCGCCGCCGATGACGGCGTCGATCCACCCGGCGGCCATCGCACCGAAGACGAGCACGGCCCATCCGCCCACTTCGAGTTCCACTCGGCCTCCCGGTAACACTGTGACGGCGATTACGATCTAAGGATAAAGAGTACGAAAAAGGTGACCCTCATGCGCCCTGCCCGGATGCCCACCATCGTGGCCGCTCTCCTGTCCGTCGCGACCTTGTTCGCGTGCGCCCCCGCCGAGCAGAGCGCCGAGCAGAGCGCCGCGCCCACCACCGTCACCAGCACCGCCCCGGCACCCCGCGCCCCGCAGCCGACCCCGCCGGGGAGCACCTCAACGTCGGAGGACTGCACTCCGGGCGATCTCGCGGACAGCGGCTTCGGCGGGCACCTGCGCACCCACCGGATCCTCACCAGCACCGCGGAGTACTTCCACTTCCAGGTCCGGGACAACGCCTACGATTCCTGCCGCGACCTCAGCTGGGTGACGCTCGACGGCACCATCGGGGACATCAACGGCGAGCACGCCCGCCCGGCGGGCACGGTCGTGTTCTTCTCGGGCGCAGACCCGGTGACGGACTATCAGCCGCGGCTGTACGCGGGCGTCGATAATGTGCGCCGCCTGGACGAGAACGCGGCGTTGATCACGTGGCGCCACAACCGGGACCCGCGGACCTCCGAGGAGTCCTACTCGCTGGCCGACGGCCGTCTTGAGGCCATCGGGTATTCCACCCCGAGCGAGCTGCGCCGCACGGTGCCGATCCTCGATCTCCTGCACCCGCCGCTCGATTCCCAGGCGGGGCTGCCCCCGGCCGGCAACGCCCACGGCAGCCCCTATGCCGCGGAATTGCCGACGGGCCGCTACCTCGTGCCCCTCAACAACGAGCACACCCTCCAGTGCGAGCTGGGGCGTGACGACGGCGTCATCGCCGACTGCCACGCCACCTTCGAGGCCCACTGGGACGAGCGCGGGTCGAACCACGTCACGTACACGATCTCCCCGGCGCAGATCACCACCGGCATCGCCAGTGCCCCTCACGCCCGCGACCTGCCGTCGTTGACGCGGGACAGCATGTACCGGGTGGGCACCGCGGTGGTCGACCTGCGGGTACCGAATGTCGCGAAGATCGGCCTCGAACCCGGCCAGGGAGTGCACATCTCCCCCGGCCACGTCGGCGAGATCCGGGACTGACCACCGATTTGACCGGAGTCGTACTGTCGGAGGTATGAATTCCGAGAACACGGTCCAGCGGTGGCTGCTCGTCGCCCCCGCCTCCGTGGCCCTCGGACTGCTCTTCGCGTGGTGGCACGTCCCCGCCGGGTGGATCCTGGCAGGCATCCTCGCCGCCGGTTCCTCTGCACTGCTCAGCGGGGTGGAGCTGCCGCTGAACAAGTACGTCAACCGGGTGGGGCGCGGCACGATCGGCATCCTCGCGGGCCTGCCCCTGGCGGGCGTCGCGCTGGGAGAATTGGCGGGTTTCCTCGCCCCGGGCCTGGTGGTGGCGCTCGTGGTGGTGGGCGCCGGGATCGGCGGCGGGCTGCTGCTGGCCCGCACCGAGCCGGAGATCTCCCGAGAGACGGGCGTGCTGTCGATGCTGGCGGGCGGCTCCTCGGTCATGCCGATGCTGGCGAAGGAGCTGGGCGCGGACTTCCGCTACGTGGCCCTCTCGCAGTATCTCCGCCTGCTGGCGGTGTCGATGACGTTGCCGCTGGTCACCGCATTTTTCACGATGCCCACCGCCGGTGGGGTGGCCGCGCCCGCGCGCAACTGGTGGATGTTCCCCGTGGTGGTGCTCATCGCCTTCTTCGGGATGGATCTGGGGCGCCTGCTGCGCCTGCCCTCCCCCGGCATCTTCGGCCCCCTGGCCATCACGGTGGTCCTCGGGCTGACGCTGCCCGCCGACTGGTCCCTGCACCCGCCGGAGTTCTTCCGCGTCTTCGCCTTCCTGGTGGTCGGGTGGATGTGCGGCGGGGCGCTGTCCATGCCCGCGCTGCGGCTGTTCGCCCGCCAGCTGCCCGCGACGCTCACCTTCATCGTCGGCCTCTCGGTGGTGTGCGCGCTGCTGGCCGTGCCGATCATGCACTGGGTGGACATCACCTACTTCGAGGCCTACCTGGCGACCAGCCCCGGCGCGATCGAGACGGCCCTGGCGCTGTCCTCGGAGGGCGGGGCGGGTCCGGCGGTGGTGGCGATCCAGCTCATCCGCCTGCTCGGGGTGCTGCTCATCGCGGGCTGGCTGCCGCAGATCCTCCGTTTCCTCCTGCGGGGGCGCGCCTGATGTGGCGGTGGGCGGTGGTCGCGCCGGCGTCGATAGCGCTCGGGTGGCTGTTCAGTTCCTGGCACGTGCCGGCGGCGTGGATCCTGGCGGCGATCATCGCCTCCGGCGCGATGGCGCTGGGCACCGGGCGGGAACTGGACGTGAACGTCGCGGTGTACCGCTTCGGCCGGGGTGTCATCGGGATGCTCGCCGGCCTGCCGTTGGTGGGCATTCCCCTGGCAACACTCGGCGGGCTGCTCGTCCCGGGACTGCTGGTGGCGGTGGTGACGCTCGGCATCGGGATCGGCGGCGGGCTGCTGCTGGCGCGGCGGGAGGCGGAGATCTCCCGGGAGACCGGAATCCTCTCCATGCTGGCGGGCGGGGCGTCGATCCTGCCGGTGGTGGCCCGGGAACTGGGCGCCGACTACCGCTTCGTCGCGCTCGCCCAGTACCTGCGCCTGCTCGCCGTGTCCATCTCACTGCCGCTGGTCACCGCGTTATTCCATCACCCGGGCGGGCAGTTCGTCGAGGCCACGGGCGGGCAGCCGTGGTGGATCATCCTCGCCATCGCGGTGATCGCCTACTTCGGCGAAGACCTCGGCCGCCTCGTGCGCCTGCCGGTGCCGAGCGTGCTCGGGCCGCTGCTCATCACGGTCGTCCTGGGCCTCGCGCTGCCGCAGTTCTCCTTCCTCCCGCCGGAGCCCTTCCGCATCGCGGCGTTTCTGGCCATCGGCTGGCTGTGCGGCGGCGCGCTCTCCGTGCCCGCGTTGCGGGTCTTCGCGCGGCAGCTCCCGGCGACGCTCACCTTCATCGTCGTGGTCATCGCCGCGTGCGCAGCCACCGCCTTCCCGCTCGCCCGGTGGCTCGACATCACCTATTTCGAGGCCTACCTGGCGACCAGCCCGGGCGCGCTGGAGACCGTCCTGGCGCTGTCCTCGGAGGGCGGCGCCGGTCCGGCGGTGGTGGCGATCCAGCTCATCCGCCTGCTCACGTTGCTCGTCATCGCCGGGTATCTGCCCCGGCTGCTGCGCTAACGCTTCTCGACGCCCCGCTCCATCACCCACACCAGGATCTGCCCCTCGCCGCGCACCTCGATGTCCGCGACGTCGGTGGCGCGCAGGGCGTCACCTTCGGAGAGCTCGTGCCCGGCCGCCTCGACGGCGCCGGAGATGACATAAAGATGGACGAAGGCGGAGCCGGGGACGGTGACGGGGTCAGCGTCGAGACGCGCGACGTACATCGCGGCGCCGGCGGTGCCGAGCGGGAGCGGCGAGCCCTCCCCCGCGACCTGGAAGAGCCCGGTCTCGCCGGAGAAGTCGTGGCTGGCGTGGAAGGGGGTGGTGCCCAGCTCGTCGGCCTGCACCCACGACTGCACGACGCGGACGGTGCGGCCGCTGGTGTAGCCGCCGGCGTTGATCTCCGCGTGACGGACGCCGGAGCCGGCGGAGATGTGCTGGGCCATGCCGGCGTGGACCTCGGTGACCTCGTCGGATCCGGAGTCGCGGTGGCGGACGGCGCCGTCGACGATCCAGCTGACGATCTCGACGTCCTTGTGGAAGTGCATGTCGAAGCCCTCGCCGGGCGAGACGATGTCGTCGTTGTGCATCATGAGCAGGCCGAAGGCGTTGGCCTCGAGGTCGAAGTTTCCGGTGGCGGGGAAGGACTGCCACGAGTCGACGGCGGCGTCGCGCCAGCGGTCGCGGTCCTGGGAGCGGATGATGGTAAATGTTGTCATGTCACCAAGTCTAGCCTTCCAGCTGACGAACCTCAATAGGCTGCCCGCAGGCCACCGACGCCTCCTCCGCCAACGCCCACGCCTCCTCCCGGTCCGCGGCACGCACGATCCAGAAACCACCCAGCTGCGCACCCTCGTGCGCCGGCCCCTCGGTGACACCGTCGGCGGTGACCACGGCGGCGTCGGGAAGCAACGCGTTGACGTGGACGATGCGCTCGGCGATCCGCTCATTGAAAGCGCTCACCGCCGCGAACGCGGCCTGCATGTCCTCCTCCGCGAGGTAGGGCTGCGAGCCGGGGACATGGTGGACAGAAAGCATGAAGTTCGTCATGCGCTGATTCTATGGCTGCCCCAGGATCCCGGCCAGGGGGAATGTTCATGGGGACCGTATATCGCACCGCACAGCTCGCTGAGCTGGGCATCACCAAACATCGCCGGGAAATACTGCTTCGAGAGGGCCGCCCGGCGGGCGGCCGCTAGTCCAGCAGCTGCTCCCGCAGGATCGACATCGGGATCGAGCCGAGCGACAGCGCACGGGAGTGGAACTCGGAGACCGTCATGCCCTGGGCGACGGCGTCATCGCGGGTCTGCTGCCAGAGCCGCTGGCCGAGGGCGTAGGACGGGGCCTGCCCGGGCCAGCCGAGGTAGCGGTTGAGCTCGAAACGCAGGTTGGCCTCGTCCATCGCGGTGCTCTCGCGGAGGAAGGCCTTGGCGTAGGTGGCGTCCCAGGTCATGGAGCCTTCGGGGACCTTCTTGCCCAGGTGGACGCCGATGTCGAGAACGACGCGGGCGGCGCGGAGACGCTGGGCGTCGAGAAGCCCCATGCGGGTGGCGGGATCCTCGTGGTAGCCGAGCTCCTCCATGAGCTGCTCGGCGTAGAGCGCCCAGCCCTCGCCGTGCCCGGAGTTCCAGCACGCGACGCGGCGCCACAGGTTGAGGTGCGAGACCAGAGTCTGGCCGATCTGCAGGTGGTGGCCGGGCACGCCCTCGTGGAATACGGTGGTCAGCTCCTGCCAGGTGTGGAACTTCTCCTGACCTGCGGGGACGGACCACCACATGCGGCCGGGGCGGGAGAAGTCGTCCGACGGCGGGGTGTAGAAGATGCCGCCGGTGCCGGCCGGGTCGATCTTCGCCTCGATGGTGCGGACCGGCTCGGGGATGTCGAAGGCGGTGCCGTGGAGGGCGGAGACGGCCTCATCGGCGGTGCGCTGCATCCATTCCAGCAGTTCAGAGGTGCCGTGGAGGGTGTAGGCGGGTTCATCGTTGAGCTTGCGGTAGGCCTGGCGGACATCGTCGACGCCGTAGAGTTGCCGGGCGAGGACCTGCTGCTCGGCGTCGATCTCATACAGGCGCTCGAGCCCCCAGGCGTAGGCCTCGTCGAGGTCGACGGTGTCACCGACGAAGAGGTGGGAGAAGCGCTGGTAGCGCTCCCGGCCGACGGCGTCCTCCTTGGGGGCGTGGGTGGCCAGCTGCTCGCTCAGCCAGTCGGCCATCTCGGCGAAGGCCTGCTTGGCGGTCTCGACCTCCGCGGCGTCCTTGTCTAGGCCGATGTCCTCCAGGAGGGAGGGGGATTCCACCAGGTCCTGGCACTGCGAGTACAGCTCGTCGACCTGCCGGATGGGGGCGACGTGCCCGTGCCCGGCGGCCTCGGCGAGCGATTCGCGGTAGCCGGCGAGGGCGGCGGGGACCTTGGACAGGCGGGAGCGGATGGCGTCGATCTGCTCGGGCGTGTCGGTGGGCATGATGAGGAGGGTGTCGCGGATCGTCTGCACCGGCGAGGCGATGTTGTTGAGCAGCGCCAGGTTCTCCCCGTGGTGGTGGAGATCCAGGTCGAGGCACAGGCGGTCGCGGAGGACGGCGGCGGTGACGTGGTCGACCTCGTCGAAGTCATCCTCGTCGTCGGAGTCGTCGGTGCCGTCGTCGAAGGCGTCGACGTCGGCGATCATCTCGCGGGTGCGGTCGGCGACGGCCTCCCAGTAGGCGGGGGAGAAGTCCTGCAGCTCGCCGTCGAAGCCGGGGATACCCCAGGCGGTGGCGTCGGTGGGGGACAGAGCTGCCAGGTCATAGACGAATCCCTCGCACGACGCGTCGAGAAGCGAAGGCGAGCGACTGGTATCAGAACTCATGACAGGGCAGTCTACCGGCGCGAACGCTTTCAGTCCCATTTTCGGCCCGGCGGCCGCCAGTCGGCGAAGGCGTCGAGCACCGCGTCGGGCGTGTCGGCGACGACGAGACAGTCCACGTATTTGGCGCGCAGGAAGCCTTCCTCGACCGCGCGGCGCAGCATGGCGATCTGCGGATCCCAGAATCCTTCCGTATTACACAACGCCACCGGCCCGTGGATGTGGCCGAGCTGCTGCATGGTGAGCACCTCGAAAAGCTCCTCGAGGGTGCCGGCGCCGCCGGGCAGGGCGACGAAGGCGTCGGCGAGCTGCTCCATCCGCGACTTGCGCTGGGCCATCGTCTCGACGACCTCCAGCCGCGTCAGCCCCGGGTGCGCGAGTTCGCGCTCCACGAGCTGGCGTGGGATGACACCGGTCACCGCCCCTCGCTTATCGACGACCGCGTCCGCCACCTCCCCCATCAAGCCGACGGCACCGCCGCCGTAGACGAGGGTGAGATGCCGCGCCGCCAGTTCATGCCCGAGTTCGCGGGCGGCCTGGGTGTAGGCGGGGCGCGCGCCGTGGGAGGAGCCGCAGTACACCGCCACCGAGGTGATGCGGTCGGAGAGGTTGAGCAGCATCGTGCCGGCGGCCGCCCGGTCGACGAAGCCCTTGCGCTCGTAGAGTCGGCGGGCGATGTTGCCATCCTCGACCGACAGGCTCAGCCCCGGCCAGCCGTGGGCGCGGGCGTGCTCGGCGAGGAGGTCGATGAGCTGTGATCCCAGGCCGATGTTGCGGTGACCGGCGGCGACGTTGAGCATGATCTCGGGGATGTCGTCCGCGACATGCCCCCACCCGCGGATGAAGGTGGCCTGGATGAGGCCGACCGGGCGGTCGCCGTCGAGGGCGACGAACCCGGCGTCGCCACGCTCGGGCCGGAATTCGAGATAACGGACCGCGGGATCGGCACCGTGGGTGTTGTCCAGGGCCGCGGCGCGGCGCAGCTCCCGGTCGTCGACGGTCAGCGGGCGGAAAGTCAGTCCCATGACCACCGATTCTATCGCCGGTAGCGTGGGGTGCATGAGCGATCAGTTTGCCGCGGCCCTGGCGCTGGCCCGCGACGCCGCCCGCGTGGAGATCTTCACCGGCGCCGGGATGTCCGCCGAATCCGGCCTGGACACCTTCCGTGACGCCCAGACCGGCCTGTGGACGAAGGTGGACCCGGTGGCCTTCGCCTCCGTCGACTCGTGGGCGCGGGACCCCGCCCCGATGTGGGCCTGGTACCTGTGGCGCGGGACGGTGTGTCGCGGCGCGGAACCCAACGCCGGGCACCGGGCGATCGCCGACTGGGCGGCGCTCGACGGCGTGGAGGTGGGGGTGACCACCCAGAACATCGACAACCTGCACGAACGCGGGGGCGCGGAGGATGTCGTGCACCTGCACGGCTCACTCTTCGCCTACCGCTGCACCATCTGCTCGCGTCCCTGGAAGGGGCGGATCGACTACCCGGCGGAGCCCGTCGCGCGGATGGACCCGCCGGAGTGCCCCCTGTGCGGCAACCTCGTGCGCCCCGGGGTCGTGTGGTTCGGCGAGATGCTGCCGCAGGACGCGTGGGCGCGCGCCGAGGCCCGGATGACGGCCGCCGACCTCGTCGTCGTGGTGGGCACCTCCGGGGTGGTGCACCCGGCGGCCGGACTGCCGCTGCTGGCCAAGCACCACGGGGCGAAGATCCTGGAGATCTCGCCGGAGCCGACCGAACTGTCCCGGGTCGCCGACGTGTCCTGGCGCAGCACCGCCGCGCAGGGGCTGCCGCAGCTGCTCATGGGACTGACGCTGGGTTAGCGCCCGCCCCCACACTTCGTTTGACAACGCAAGGGGACCAATCCCCGAAGTGCTGTCCGCAGATGTCACCGCGGCTTAGACTTGCGGACATGAGAAAGCTCGCGCTCCCCCTTATCGCCGTCCTCACGCTCAGCGCCTGTAGTGACGACAGGCAGGACGTTGTCACAGTCATGACCACGGTGAGCGAGGCTGGTGCAGAGACCACGAGTGAGGGCGAGGGCTGCGCGAATCCCGACGCCACCCTCGAGGACACCGGGCTGTACGACAACATGACGATCGTGCCCTCCCCGATCGGAGACCACAAGGCGCTCCCGACAGACGATGGTGACTATCTCTTCACCTTCACCGACAACAAGATCAGCGACTTCTTCGACCCCTGCCAGCCATTGAGCTGGGTTGTCATCGGTGGGATGTGGGGTGATGAGTCCGGGCCCGGTGGCACCGGCGCCTCCTCCACCGCGGTGACCGTGTTCTTCCACTACGACGAACTGATCACGGACCCGCTGCCTTCATCCAGCAAGCAGATCATGGAGAGCTACCGCGTCGACGACAACACCATCCGGGTAATTCACGGCCAGGCTGCGCGCTCCACCGCCGAAGGCATCACGGACCTCTACAACATCGACCATGTCTGGCGTGACGGACAACTGGTGACCGAAGGCGCCGACGCCGCCGCCTACGAGGCCTACGCTGCGGAGACCACTAACCTCAGGCCCTGAGCTTCAGCCCGCGAGTTCTCCTGGCGCCACTCCCGCGATGCCGGGCGAGCCGGCGCAGAAGGCGGGCCTGCGCCCGGTGCTCGACGACCGGGGCTACCCGTGGACCCGGCCGATCCTGCTGGTCGCGGTTCCCCGCGCTCTCTACGCGGAGTTCGCCGCTGCGGTCACCGCGGATTCACTCACCCTCCGGCCTTGACCACGTGCAGCGTGGCGGTGGTGCTCACCGCCACCTTGCTGCCCACACTGAAGCGGGCGGGTCCCTGCTCGCGGACGGCGAGGGTCTCCCCCGCCCCCTCCAGACGCACCCGGTAGAGGGTCGAGTGGCCGGCGAACTCCACCGAGGTCACCGTGGCGGGCACCCCCAGGCCGGGGGCGTTGATCCGCAGCTGCTCCGGGCGGACGATGACGGTACCGCGGTCGGTGACCCCCTCCGCACGGGTGGCGGGCACCGTACCGAGTGCGCAGGTGACGGATTCCCCCTCGACCACCCCGCGCAGCTGCCCGCAGACGCCGACGAATTCCGCCGCCCACGCCGTGGCGGGCGTGGAATAGACCTCGGTGGGCGTGCCTACCTGCACCAGCCTCCCGGCCTTGAGCAGGGCGACGCGGTCGGCGACGGAGAGGGCCTCATCCTGATCGTGGGTGACCAGCACACCGGTGGCGCCGCGGGCGGCCAGCACCTCACGGACCTCGGTGCGCAGGTGCACGCGGAGGGAGGCGTCGAGGGCGGAGAAGGGTTCGTCGAGAAGCACGAGATCGGGTTCCGGGGCCAGCGCCCGGGCCAGGGCCACGCGCTGTGCCTGCCCGCCGGAGAGCTCCGAGGGCATGCGGCGCGCCAGCTCCGGGATGCCGACCAGCTCGAGCAGCTCGCTCACGCGCTCCGGCACGGGGGCGCGGCGCAGGCGCGGGCGGGAACGGGTGATGCCGTAGGCGACGTTCTCGGCGACGTCGAGATGCGGGAACAGCGAGGCCTCCTGCGGCACCAGGCCCACGCCGCGACGCTCGGGGGCCACGCTGTGGGCGCCGTCGACGACGCGGCGACCGACCAGCTCGACCTGCCCGGACTCAGCCGGGAGCAGGCCCGCGAGCACCCGCAGCAGCGTCGTCTTGCCGCAGCCCGAGGGCCCGAGCACGGCGAGGAGTTCGCCCTCCGGGACCTCGAGGGAGATGTCGTGGAGCACCGGGGTCCGGCTGCGCCCGGGGCCCGGGAAGGCGGCGCTGAGCCCCGTGATCGACAGGGCCGGGGGGCGGGACGAAGTGGTCATCGGGATTCTCCGGGTTGTCGGGCCAGCACCAGCGCGGGGATGGTGGCCACGGCGATGAGCATGAGGCCGTAGGGTGCGGCACCACCGTACGCGGCGATGTCGGTGAGCTGCCACAACCTGGTGGCCAGCGTATCGGTCCCCGTCGGCCGCAACATGAGGGTGGCCGGCAGTTCCTTCATCACGGTGAGCGCCACGAGCATCGCGCCGGCCGCGATGCCGGGCCAGGCCACCCGCCCGGTGACCTCTGTCCAGGTCTGCCACGGGGAACGGCCGAGGATGCGGGAGGTCTCCTCCAGGCGGACCGGCACCTGCGCCACGGCGGTGCGCACGGACCCCACCGCCTTGGGCACGTAAAGGATGCCGTAGGCGATGATGAGCAGCCCGATGGTCTGGTAGAGCGAGGGCACCACCCGCAGTGCCAGATAGACCATCGACAGACCCAGCACGATGCCCGGCAGGCCGTGGCCGAGGAAGGTGGCCGTCTCCAGTCCGGCGACGAGGCGGGTGCGCTGGCGGGCGGCGAGGATGCCCACCGGCAGGGCCAGCAGCGTGGCCACCAGCGCGCCGCCCAGGCCGAGGAGCACCGTCGTGCGCGCCGCGGCCAGCAGCCGCTCCACCTCGACCTCCCGGCCCGCGACGCTGATGATGAGCCGGTGGACGAGCACCGCCACCGGCATGCCCACCGACGCCAGGAACACGGTGCCCAGGGCCAGCGAGGCGAGCACCTGCCCGCCGCGGGAGAGGGCGAGGGGCGCGGCGTCGTCGCCGCGGACACGGAGGGCGGTGACGGGGCGTCGCAAAGCACGCTCCGCGGCGACGACCAGCAGCGCGAGGACCACGAGCAGCAGCGAGAGCACCATCGCCAGCTCACGGTTGAAGGTCCCCGAGAAGGCCGTCTGCACGGCCGGGGTGAGCGCCGGGTAGCGCATGATGGCCACCACGCCGAACTCGGAGATGGAGTAGAGCGCCACCAGCAGCGCCCCCGCCCCGGCCGCCGGGGCGACCTGCGGCAACGTCATGGTGAGGAAGGCGCGCAGGGGGCTCCGGCCCAGAGTGCGGGCGACCTCCTCGATGGAGGTGTCCGCCCGCCGGAGCGCGGCCGCGACCGGCAGGGTGACGTACGGGGTGGACACCAGCACCAGGACCAGCACCGATCCGATATATCCACGCAAGGGGGTGCCGCTCACCCACGCCAGGCCGGCGACGTAGGAGGGGATGGCCAGGGGCAGAGCCGCCGCAATCCACCACCAGCGGCGCCCCACGAGATTCGTGCGCACCAGCAGGAAGGCGGTGGGCACCCCGATGAGGACGGTGCCCACCGTCGCCCCCGCCGTCAGCAGGAGAGTGTTGATCATCAGCTGCAGGGTGCGCGGCCGCTGCAGCGCACCGGTGATGCGCTGCGGATCTGCCGCGAACACCTCGGTGAGCAGGAAGAGCAGCGGCGTGGCCACGACCGCCACCGTCACCACGGCGAGGGTGAGCAACGCGGGATGCGCCCGGCTGAGCCGGGTGCGGCGCAGGCGCGGCAGCGGCGGGCGGCACTGCTGGAGCTGTTCAGAGGTGGCCCGGGAACGGCCGAAAGGCCGACGCGCGGATGCGCGGCGGCCCGGGGGCGGGTTGATGCTCATTAGTCGACGGTCAGACCGGCCTCATCGATGAGGGCGGCACTCTCCTCGACGGTGCCCAGCTTCGCCAGATCGACGTCGGGCGCCTTCATGGAGTCCAGCGGCGGGACGCCCTCCGGACCGGCGATGCCGGTGACCAGCGGGTACTCGAAGGTCTCCTGCGCGAAGTAGGTCTGCGCGTGCTCGGAGAGCAGGAAGTCGACGAAGGCCTGGGCATCCTCGCGGCCGGCACCCTTGGTGAGGACACCGACGCCGGTGGCGTTGATCAGCCCGGCGAGGTCGCCGTCCGCGCCCCACTTGAGCTGGGCGCGCATGTTCTCCGCGCCCTTCTCGGCGGCGGCGGAGTACCAGTAGTAGTGGTTGATGAGGCCGATCTGGACCTCACCGTTGTTGACGGCCTCGAGGATGTCGCCGTTCTTCTTGTAGGTCTTCGGCTCGTTGGCGGCGAGCTTCTCCAGCCACTCGCGGGTGGCGTCCTCGCCCTCGGTCACGCGCATGGCGGTGACGAAGGCCAGGAAGGAGGCGTTGCCCGGCGCGACGCCGATCTGGCCCTTCCACTTCGGGTCGACCATCTGCTCGACGGTGGCCGGGGCGTCGGCCTCGGTGACGGTGTCCTGGTCGTAGGTGACCACGCGGGCGCGGCCGGTGATGCCGACCCACTCGTTGTCCTCCGAGGAGTAGCCGTCGGCGACCAGCGCGATGGTCTCCGCGGGCAGCTCGGTGAGCATGCCCTGCTCCTGCAGCAGGCCGAGGGCGCCGGCCTCCTGGGAGAGGAACACGTGCGCCGGGGAGGCGTCGCCCTCGGTGAGCAGCAGCTGGGCCTGCTCGGCGGTGGAGCCGTAGCGGACCTCGACCTCGATGCCCGTCTCCTCCGTGAAGTCCTCGATGAGCGGTGCGACGAGGTCCTCGGAGCGGCCCGAGTAGATGACGAGGGTGCCCTCGTCCGCAGCAGCGGTGCTGGTGGCGCTGGAGGCCGTGGTAGCGGTCGTGCCGGTGCTGTCGCCGTTGCTGCAGGCGACGAGTCCGGCCGCTGCGCCGCAGACCGTGACGGCGGCTGCGGCGAGGCGCGTGGTGAAGCGCATGTGTTCCCCTTGCGTGAGGTGGTGAATGAATGCCATAGGTTCGGCGCGCGAACGTAGGTAAGGCTAACCTGCCGCCTACCCTCTTGCCAAGGGCCAATTTTCCACCCCGCACCCCCGCCCCGTGCCCGACCCCTGAAGAATCGTAGTATCTCAGCCATGAACCACTGCCCTGCGCTGCGAGAACGGTGAGCCGGCCATGAGCTTCCGCGATATTTTCGCCGACACCCGCCCCCTCCAGGTGCCCGCTTATCGACGCCTCTGGACCGCCAACATCGCCACCACCATCGGCGCCCAACTCACCGTGGTGGCGGTGCCGGTGCAGATCTACGCGATCACGGGCTCCTCCGCATACGTCGGCCTCACCGGACTCTTCGGCCTCGTGCCGCTGGTGATCTTCGGGCTCTACGGCGGCTCGATCGCGGACGGCTTCGACAAGCGGACCGTGCTCGTGGCCTCGACGGTGGGCATGATCCTCACCGCCCTCGGCTTCTGGGGTCTGAGCGTGTCCGGCAACACCAACGTGTGGTGGCTGCTGGCGGTGTTCTCGCTGCAGCAGGCGTTCTTCGCCGTCAACCAGCCGACACGCACGGCCGTGTTCCGCTCGATCCTGCCGCTGGAGCAACTGCCCGCCGGATCGAGTCTCAACATGATGCTCATGCAGTTCGGCGCGATCGTCGGCCCCCTCGTCGCCGGCGCCCTCATCCCGCTCATCGGCTTCTCCTGGCTCTACGCCCTCGACGCCGCGCTGCTCATCCCCACGCTCGGCGCGGTGCTCGCCCTCCCCTCGCTGCCGCCGAGCGGGGCAGCGCAGAAGGCGGGCTTCCGCTCGGTGATCGACGGCCTGGCCTACCTGTGGACGCAGCCGATCCTGCTCGTGGCCATGCTTCTCGACCTCATCGCCATGACCTTCGGCATGCCGCGCGCCCTCTACCCGGAGATCGCCGCGGTGAGCTTCGGCGAGGGCGGCGGGGGCGGCGGGGACGGCGGGGGCGGCCTCATGCTGGCCCTGCTCTACTCCTCGATGGCGGCGGGCGCGGTCCTCGGCGGCCTGCTCTCGGGATGGGTGTCGCGGGTGGTCCGCCAGGGCCTGGCCGTCATCGTGTGCATCGTCGCGTGGGGCGTGGCGGTGATCATCGCGGGTGGCGCCGTCATGCTCAGTCCCGGCGCGGTGACGATGTGGGCGTGGATGGTCATCCTCATGCTCGTGCTCGGCGGGGCGGCGGACATGTTCTCCGCGGCGCTGCGCACGGCGATCCTGCAGCAGTCGGCGGCGGAACATGTGCAGGGACGGATCCAGGGCGTGTACATCGTCGTCGTGGTGGGCGGCCCGCGCCTGGCGGATGTGCTGCACGGATGGGCGGCCGCGCCACTGGGGGTGGGCCTGGCGACGCTGCTCGGCGGCGTGCTCGTGGTGGTGGGCACGCTGCTGTGCGCGGTGTTCGTGCCGTCGTTCACCACCTACCTCCGGCCCGGCCCCCGCACCGTGGATGTCGACACACCCGCAGACTGATCGGTCCACTAAATTAGACAGAATAGTCTGAAAGTGGGTACGATGCCGCTATGGCCACCGTTTTCTCCCGCCCGCGCACCCCGGCGGCGAAGTGCCTCCACCTCGCGCGGCTGCACCAGATAGTCACCCGGGGCGAACTCGTCGAGGCCACCGGACTCTCCCAGCCGACCATCACCCGCGCCGTCAACGCCCTCATCGGCGCCGGCCTGCTCCACGAGCGCACCGACCTCACCCGCTCCCAGGGACGCGGCCGGCCGACCATCCCGCTCGAGCTGACCAGCCACGCGGCCCTCCACGCGGGCATCGCCGTCGGTACGTCCACCACGTATATCGGCCTCTTCGACTCCCGCGGGCGAACCGTCCGCGACGCCGACGTGCCCACCCCCGTCGCCGAGCTGAGCGAATCCGACTTCATCGAGCACGTCATGGCCGGCCTCAACCGCCTCACCGCGGGTCTCGAGCGCCCCCTGGCCTCAGTCGGGGTGACCACCTCCGGCCGGGTGAGCGACGAGGGCATCGTCGACGCCCCCAACCTCGGCTGGCACGGCGTCGACGTCGCCGGACGCCTGCGCTACCAGTTCTCCGTGCCGGTCGTCGTCTCCGCCGCGGTGCCCGCCATCCTCGGGTCCGAGATCCAGTCCTCCGACCTGCCCACCGGCCCCGACCGCCGGGACACCATGGCCCTGTTCGCCGACGACTCCATCGGCGCCGCCGTCGCCGACGACCTGGGTGTCAGCCAGCTCGACCTGCCTCCCGGGGCGCGCGAGCTCACCACCGCCGCCGTCCTCGACGGGCGCTGGCCCACCCTCGCCGCGGCCGCCACCTCCCCGGAGGCCCGCGACATCCTCGACGCCCGCGCCCGCGACCTGGGCAACCTCACCGCCGACCTGGCCGAACACCACTCCCCCACCACGGTCGTCGTGGCCGGTTCCGCCTTCATCGACGATCCCGCCGCGCCCAAACTCTTCGCCGCCACCGTGCGGCAGCGGGCCCCGCACATCCAGCTGCGCCTCATCCCCACCCACCGCGAGGTGGTCCGCGCCATCGCGCGCGCCGTCGCCCTCGACCCGCTGCTGCGGGAACCGCTGCAGGTGCTGGCCGCCAGCCAGGGCGTGTAGGCCCCGCGTTCTCGCGTACCCCGATCTTTCCTCGCCCGCGGCATTTCCCCAGGTGAATCTCCGGCCCCGCAGGCAGCGGGGTACGTGAGAACGGCCGCCACCACGCTCCCTATACTCTGAAGCCATGGTTTCCCGGATGCGTACCCGCCACTTCGCCCAGGCCAAGGCCGAGGGGCGCAAGATCTCCTGCCTCACCGCCTACGATGCCCCCACCGCGGCCATCTTCGACGAGGCCGGCATCGACCTGCTCCTCGTCGGCGATTCCGCCGCGAACGTCATCCTCGGCCAGGACTCGACCCTGTCGATCACCGTGGAGGAGATGATGAGCATGGCCACCGCCGTCGCCCGCGCCACCTCCCGCGCCTTCGTGGTCACCGATCTACCCTTCGGCTCCTACGAGGTCTCCCCCGCCCAGGCCCTGGAGACCGCCGTGCGTTTCATGAAGTCCACCGGCGTCGCCGCCGTCAAGATCGAGGGTGGGGTGGAGATCGCCCCGACGATCCGCACCCTCGTCGACGCCGGCATCCCCGTCATGGCCCACATCGGCTACACCCCGCAGTCCGAGCACGCCCTCGGCGGCCACGTCGTCCAGGGGCGCGGTGCGGCGGCGGCCCAGCTGCGCGCGGACGCCCTCGCCGTGCAGGAGGCGGGCGCCTTCGCCGTCGTCCTCGAGATGGTCCCGGCGGGCATCGCAGGCGAAATCTCTCGCGAGCTGGAGATCCCGACCATCGGCATCGGCGCCGGCCCGGGCACCGACGGCCAGGTCCTCGTGTGGACCGACGCCTTCGGCCTCACCCGCGGCCGCACGCCGCGTTTCGCGCGGAAGTACGCCGACGTGGGCTCCGTGCTTCTCGACGCCGCCCGCGCCTACCTCGCCGACGTCGAGTCCGGCGACTTCCCCAACGCCGCCGAGTCCTTCGGGGACGAGAAGTGACCGTCGTCGCGCGGACGGTCGCGCAGCTGCGGTCCGCCGTGGCGGACTTGGAGGGCTCCGTGGGCCTGGTGCCCACGATGGGTGCCCTCCACTCCGGCCACGGCCGCCTGGTGTCCCTGGCCGCCGAGGAGAACGGATCGGTGGTGGTGAGCATCTTCGTCAACCCGCTGCAGTTCAGCGATCTCGGCGACTGCGACGACTACCGCCACTACCCGCGCGACCTCGACGCCGACGTCGCCTTCCTGGAGTCCCTCGGTGTCGACGTCGTCTTCGCCCCCACGGTCGAGGAGATGTACCCCGGTGGGCTGCCGCAGGTGTGGGTGCGTTCCGGCGAGATGGGCGAGCGCCTCGAGGGAGCCTCCCGCCCGGGGCATTTCGACGGCGTGACCACGGTGGTGGCCAAGCTCTTCCACCTGGTTCGCCCCGACCGGGCCTACTTCGGGGAGAAGGATGCCCAGCAGCTGGCGATCATCCAGCGCATGGTGGCCGACCTCAACGTCGACCTGCGGATCCGCCCCGTGCCCATCATCCGCGGCGCCGACGGGCTGGCGGAATCCTCCCGCAACCAGCACCTGAGTTCCGAGGCCCGGGAGCAGGCGCTCGTGCTGCCGCGCACCCTGGCGGCGCTGCGGGAACGCGCCGCCGCGGGTGAGCCGCTCGATGTCGAGGGTGCCCGCGCCGCGCTGCGCGGTGCCGAAGGCGTGGAGCTCGACCACCTCGAGGTCGTCGACGCCGCCACGCTGCTGCCGGTCACCGAGGTCGGCGACGGCGCCCTGGTGGTCGCCGCGATCCACGTCGGTGGGACGCGCCTCATCGATAATGTGCGACTGCTGCCGCCACGCGCTTAGCGTAGGGGCCGACGCCGGCGAGGGTCGCTGAGCCGGGGCCCAGCCAGTCGCCGTAGCCGACCAGGTGCAGCGGCAGGCCCCGGTCGAGCACCCCGCGGAAGGGGCGCAGCGCGGGCCGGAAGCCGGTGCACCAGATGAGGTGCTCGGCGGTGAGCTCGTCGAGGCTGCGGAACTGCGGGGTCGTGGGCAGACGACCGGCATCGCGGGCCGCCTTCACGGCGGGCAGGACGACGATGTCGCCGAGGTCCGAGTCCGCCCCGGGGTCGTCCTCACCGCGCAGGATCGCGAGGGCGCGCAGGCGGTTGCGCCGGAAGAGCACGCGCCCGTCGACGTCGTCGGGCATCCACCGCGGCTCCGCGCGCGTGTACCAGGTGACGTCGGCAACCTCACTGAGTTCCGCGGCGATCTGCGCCGCGGAGTTCGCCGCGCCCACCACCGCGACCTGCTTGTCGACGAACCGTTCCGGCCCCGGGTAGTTCGCCGAGTGCCACTGCTCACCGTCGAACGTGCCCGGGTAGGCGGGCACGAAGGGCGCGGACCACGTGCCGGTGGCCGCCACCATCTGGCGGGCCCGCCACTGCCGTTCCCTGGCGTGGAGGGTGAAGGCGGCGCCGTCGTGGGTGACCTTCTCCACCGTGACGGGCCGTTCGACCTGCAGGTCGTAGCGTATCTCGTAGGCGGCGAGGTAGTCGATGACGTGGCTGGCCGGTGGGAAGCCGTCGTAGGCGGGCATCGGCATGCCGGGGAGGTTAGAGAACTCCGCGGTGCTGAACAGGGTCATCGACGGCCACGCGTGGTGCCAGGCGGCACCGGGGGTGGGGTGGGCGTCGATAAGCAGCGGGGTGATGCCCTGCCGGCGGAGGTAGTACGCCGTGGCGAGGCCCGCCTGCCCAGCGCCGACGATGATAACTTCGTGCACGTCAGTCCAACTGGAGGACGCCGCGCAGTTCCGCGAAGGCCTCGGGAACGACGGTGTGGGTGGCGGTGCGACCCTGCTGCTCGCGGTTGATGAGTCCGCACTCGGTGAGCTTCTTAAGGTGGTGCGAGATGGTCGGCTGACTGAGGCCGATGCGCTCGGCGAGTTCATTGACAGTGACGGGGTCGCAGCCGCAGCCGGCGATCTCGGAGAGGATCCGCAGGCGGGCCGGTTCGGCGACGCAGGAGAACAGCTTCGCGTAGTGGGCGGCCTCGTCGTCGGAGAGAGGGCCGGAGTTGAGCGCGCAGCAGTCATCCATGCCTCCAGCATAGTACGATCACATTGACAACCATCAATACGAGAGGTTCCCATGTCTTTCCTTGATCGCTGGCTCCCCGCCTGGATTCTGCTGGCCATGGCCGCCGGCCTCATCATCGGCCGGACCGTCCCCGGCATCGCCGAGATCCTCAGCTCCCTGGAGATCGGCCAGATCTCCCTGCCCATCGCCCTCGGACTCCTCGTAATGATGTACCCGCCCCTGGCGAAGGTGCGCTACGACAAGGCCGCCGGCATCACCGCCGACCGCCCTCTGATGATCACCTCTCTGCTGCTCAACTGGCTGGTCGGCCCCGCCTTCATGTTCGCGCTGGCCTGGATCTTCCTGCCCGACCAGCCCGAGCTGCGCACCGGCCTCATCATCGTCGGCCTGGCCCGCTGCATCGCCATGGTGCTGATCTGGAATGACCTGGCCTGCGGTGACCGCGAGGCCACCGCCGTGCTCGTCGCCGTGAACTCGGTGTTCCAGATCCTCATGTTCGGTGTCCTCGGATGGTTCTACCTGCAGATCCTGCCCACCTGGCTGGGCCTGCCCACCACCGCCGCGGAGTTCTCCTTCTGGTCCATCGTCATCTCCGTACTGGTCTTCCTCGGCATCCCCCTGGCCGCCGGCGCGGCCTCCCGCATGTTCGGCGAACGCCTCCAGGGGCGCGAGTGGTACAACACCGTGTTCATCCCGAGGATCTCCCCGCTGGCGCTCATCGGACTGCTGTACACCATCGTCCTACTGTTCTCCCTGCAGGGCGAGAAGATCACCAGCCAGCCGTGGACCGTCGCCCGCCTGGCGATTCCTCTGCTCGGCTACTTCGTGGGCATGTTCCTCATCTCCGTGGCGGCCACGAAGATCGTCGGCCTCAACTACGAGAGGTCGGCGGCCGTCGCCTTCACCGCGGCGGGCAACAACTTCGAGCTGGCGATCGCGGTGAGTGTCGGCACCTTCGGCGCCACCTCCCCGCAGGCCCTGGCCGGCACGATCGGCCCCCTCATCGAGGTCCCTGTGCTCGTCGGCCTCGTCTACTTCATGCTGTGGTTGGGGCCGCGCCTCTACCCCGGCGACCCCTCACTCCCCTCCGAGAAGGAACTGGTGCACTCATGAGTTCTGTCCTGTTCATCTGCGTCGGCAACGGCGGCAAGTCCCAGATGGCCGCCGCCTTGGCGGAGAAGCACGCCCCCGGCTGGGAGATCCACTCCGCTGGCACGAAACCGGGGTCGAGGCTCAACGCCGAGTCCGTCGCGGCCATCGCCGAGATCGGCGCCGACATGTCCGGCGGCACCCCGAAGGCTGTCGACGAGGACCTGCTGCGCCGCGTCGACCACGTCATCATCCTCGGAGCCGACGCCCAGCTGGAACTCCCTGAGGACGCCACCGGAGGGCTCGAGCGCTGGGTCACCGACGAGCCCTCCGAGCGCGGGATCACCGGCATGGAACGCATGCGCCTCGTGCGTGACGACATCGACGCCCGCGTGCAGTCACTCGTCACCGAGTAGCGTCCAACGCCGCGTGCCGCTTCGACAGGTCGACATAGCGGCCGGCGTGCGGGATGAAGCCCTCGTACTGCTCCGGCTCCAGTTCCCGGCGGATCTTCGCCGGCACGCCGGCCGCGAGCGTGCGATCGGGGACCTCGAAGCCCTCGAGCACCACGGCACCGGCGGCGATGAGTGCACCCGAGCCGATGACCGAGCGCGAAAGCAGCGCCGACTTCATGCCGATGAGCGTCCCGTCCCCCACGGTCGTGCCGTGCACGAGGGCCATGTGCCCGACGGTGACGTCATCGCCGAGGGTGCAGGGGGCGTCCCGGTCGACGTGCAGCACCGAGTTGTCCTGGATGTTGGTACGGGCGCCGATGCGGATGGTGTTGACGTCGCCGCGGAGGACGCAGCCGTAGAACACGGAGCTGTCCGGCCCGATCTCGACGTCGCCGATGATGACGGCCGTCGGCGCGATCCACGCCGAAGGGTGGATCCGGGGAGCCTTGCCCTCGAACTCGATGATCACAGTGCCTCCTTGACTGATTCAATGCCGTCAAAACGCACGGCCGGCATACCCAACTCGGCGGCGACCGCGACATTGGCGGGGTCCGCGTCGACGAAGAGTACGTCCTTCGCCGCCACCCCCATGGCGTCGAGCGCGACGGCGAAGGCCCGCGGATCCGGCTTGATGAGGCCGATATCGCAGGACATCGTCACCGCATCGAGGCTCCCCAACCACGCGTGTTCGGCGCGGGCGCGTTTCGCCAGGCCGGCGGGGAGGTTGGAGAGGACGCCGGTACGGACGCGGGCGTCGATAAGCGAGAGCGCCAGCTCGACCATCTCGGGGTCCTCCTCCATGGAGGATTCCCAGTCGGCGGCGACGGCTTCGCTGATGTCGAAGGGCTCCAGCCCGGCGCGGACCTGCAGCTGGCGCCAGAAGCGCTCGTCGCTGACGTCGCCGGAATCATAGGCGGGCCGCAGGTCCTCGTAGATGGGCCAGATGGCCGCGTCGCCGCCGACGGCCCGTTCGACGCGCCGTCGGCCCGCGTCGTCGCGCTCCTTGAGCAGCACCCCGAAGAGATCGAACAGCACAGCTTTCATACCCCCCACTGTACGTAAATACACTGGGGCGCCATGATCGACTTCACCCGTCCCGCCGACGTCGTCGCCCCGCAGCTTCTCGGCTGTGTGCTCAGCCATCGGGGCGTGTCGGTGCGGCTCACCGAGGTCGAGGCCTATCTCGGCGCGGAGGACGCCGCCGCCCACACGTACCGTGGCATGACCCCGCGCAATGCCGCGATGTTCGGCCCGCCGGGCCGGCTCTACGTCTACCTCTCCTACGGCATCCACCTGGCGGGCAATTTAGTCTGCGCCCCGGAGGGCACGGGACAGGGGTGTCTGCTGCGGGCCGGGGAGGTCGTCGCAGGTCAGGACCTCGCTTATCGACGCCGCGGTGACGTCCCCTTCGCCCGTCTCGCCTCCGGCCCCGGCAACCTGGGCCGCACCCTGGGGCTGTCCCTCGAGGACAACGGCTGTGAGGTGCAGCTGGAGCTCCCCGCGGAGGCACCGGAGTGGGCGGTGGGGCCGCGGATCGGTATATCGCGAAATACTGACGCTCCGCTGCGCTTCTGGATCCCCGGTCACCCCACCGTCTCCGCCCGGCGCGGGAGGCCGCGGGGAGCATAAATTGGCACCCGCTGACCGGATGCTTATTTTTGGAGTATCGGGTTTTCCATGATTAAGGATGCGGTGGAGGCAGGTACTCCTTGACTCACCACACGAATCCACCATGGAAGGGAACCGCATGGCTCACCGGCAAATAAAGAAGGTCTTCCACGCCGAGGGCGCAGCTGACCGGAGATCGAGCGCCTTCGCCGGGAAGCCACTGTCGAACCCGAACATTCGCTCAAAATTCTCTACCTCTTCGGGCAGGTGGACTTGTTCGGTTCGTCGTCGGGAACGAAGGTGGCTGAGGCCGCCGAGTACCTGGAACTCTCCCCCCAACAGACACGCCACTACTTGAAGGACCTCGAGAGTTTGGGGTTAATTGCCCCGACCTCCCGCCGACCCCTCAAATTCGTCCTGTCCACCGCAGGCAGGGCACTCCTGGGGCTTCCCCACCCGGATATGCGGAACTGAAGGTCGTATGCTGGGGACATGAACAGCTTCACCATCCGCCGCGAGGCCGAGGCCGACATTCCGGCGATCCGGAAACTCACCTCGCGCGCCTTCGAGGACAAGCCCTACTCCCGGCAGCGTGAGGCGGAGATTGTGGAGCGGCTCCGCGACACTGACGCCCTGACCTTTTCTTTCATGGCGGTCAAGGGAGCGTCCCTGGTGGGGCACATCGCGGCGGCCGCCGTGGGTATGAGCGACGGCACGCAGAACTGGTTCCACATCGGACCGATCAGCGTCGCCCCGGAGCGCCAGGGCGAGGGCATCGGTTCCCTGCTCATGCAGCGCGCCCTCGATGAACTGCGGGAGATGGGTGCCGCCGGTGCGGTGTCCGTGGGCGACCCCGCCTTCCTCGAGCGTTTCGAGTTTGTCGAGGCCCCCGACCTGGGCATTCCGCTCATCGACCCCCAGTATTTCCGCGCCCGGCCCCTCGTCGGCGACACGGTGCCGACGGGCACCGTGAAGTACCACGCGGCGTTCCTCGGTTAGAGCTCGAGTGTGAGTTCGCGGCGCTCGTAGTCGTAGCGGCGCTTCTCCCCTTCCTGGAAATCGCGCGGGGGCCGCGGCAGCGCGACGTTGGTGCCGCTCAGCATCGCCACCTCGATGGTCACCGGTGACTTGCAGTGCAGGACCAGCTCCGCCCCGGTGTCCAGGTGGACGCGGATGCCGGAATCGCGCCACCACTCCCATTCCTGCTCGCCGCTGAGCTTGTTGATCAGCGCGACCTTGTCCTGAATCCGCGTGATCCCGATGATGGTGCCGGGCAGCTCGTGCGGGTCACCGTCTGCCATCCCCGCGCGGGCCTCGAGGACGGACTCGACGCGCTCCCCCTCCGCGAACTCCACCACCTGCTCGACAAATTCCAGCTCGACCGTGCCGCGATCGGTGTCCAGCCAGGCACCAAAGGCACCGATGCCGTCGTCCAGCTCGATGTCAGTCCCGTAGGCGCGCAGGTGCGCGCCGATGAGTTCGCGGAGGAGGGCGAGGCTGGTGACGTTGAGGAAGGTGGTGGTCATGAGACCCAGGCTAGGCGCAGCCGCCCGGCTCCGTCTCCCAGGCGTGCCGGACCAGCTCCTCGAGAACTTCCAGGTCGATGTCCTCCGGCTTGTTCACGTACACACACGACACCGCCGTCTGGTGCTTACCCAGACGGGCGAGGAGTTCCTCCGTGCGCGGCAGGCCCTGCAGCCCGTAGAGGGAGATCTTCGCCTTCCGCGGGCTGAAGCCGACGTGGAAGGTGTCCCCCTCACGCCCGGTGGCGTAGCGATAATGGGTCTGCCCGTAACCGATCATGCTCGGCCCCCACATCACCGGCTGCTCGCCGGTAGCGCGGGTGAAGAGCTCCAGAAGTATATTCCCGTGTTCCCGGCGCCGCGGCTCGAGGGAGTCAAGAAAGTCGGCCGGGGACTGGCTGGTCTCCGCGGTCTTGAGATCCGGGGCGTTGGTGCCGGTGTTCCCGCGCGTCCATTCGGCCGTTCGTTCCTCCCGCTCGGGGGCGTTGCTCATGCTCAGTCCGCGTTCCTGGAGGGCGGCCTGCAGGCGTTCCAGGCCCCGCTTGCCGACACCGTGCAGCGCCAGCATGTCCGCCCATTCGACGCCGTCGAGTGACTCGAGGTCCGGGTGGCCGGCCACCGTGAGGGCGTCGCGGGCGGGACGACCGACACCGGGGATCTGGTCGAAAGAAGTGCTCATGGCCGCAATTCTAGGTGCAATTTCACGTACGATTCAGCGCATGGGAATCGCAGATATTGCGCGCACAATTGAAGGCAAGATCAACGACGTCGGAGTGCGTCGAAAAGAAGCGAAGGGCTGGCGACCGACCATCACCGGCTTCTACGGCTACGGCAGCGAGAAGCGGGTGCATGTCCTCGGACGCCTCACCCTGCAGGATCCGGAGCCGCCGGCCACCGAGGTCCAGCGCGGGTGGCGCCAGTTCATCACCTACTCACTCGATGACGTGCCCGTCACCGTGCGCTTCGGCGCACAGACCATCGAGTCCCACACCAACGACCAGGGCTACCTCGACGTCCTCGTGCACGATCACGGCCTCGTGCCGGGCTGGCACGAGGCGACCATCGAGGCCGCGGGGGCGGAACCGGTCACGGCGCAGGTGCACGTTGTCGATAAGAACGCGAAGTACGGCCTCATCTCCGACATCGACGACACGGTCCTGGTGACCTGGCTGCCGCGCGCCATGCTCGCCGCGTGGAATTCGTGGGTGAAGAAGACCAACACCCGCCAGCCCGTGGAGGGCATGGCCGAGTTCTACGCCGAGCTGCTCCGTGACCACCCCGACACCCCCGTCTTCTACCTCTCCACCGGGGCGTGGAACACCTTCGGCACCCTCGTGGACTTCCTCGCCCGCCATGGCTTCCCCCAGGGTCCCCTGCTGCTCACCGACTGGGGACCCACCCCCACCGGACTGTTCCGCAACGGTGTCGAACACAAGAAGGTGCAGCTGCGCAACCTCATCATCGAATACCCCGAGATCCGCTGGATCCTCGTCGGCGACGACGGCCAGCACGACCCGCTCACCTACGGCGACTTCATCTTTGAGCACCCCGACCGCGTCGCCGGCATGGCCATCCGCCAGCTCAGCCCCCAGGAGCACGTGCTGTCCCACGGCACCGCCGCTCCCCTCGCCCAGGCCCGCCGCGAGGAGCTCTACGGCGTGCGCACCATCCTCGGCGAGGACGGGCACGAGCTGCTCGCGGAGTACCGGCAGGATCCGTTCCTGGAGTAGATGCCGGGGCTGTTGCGACGTACCCGTTTGTGCTCACCGAGAGATTCCGACCTGGACTTTTGTCGCCGGGGTAGGCACATCGGGGTACGTCCGCACGCGGGTCAGCCCGAGAGGAACGTTGAGCCCCTTATCCATTCGCCCGCACCACGGCGAGGAAAGGATAAGGGGCTCTGGTCAGTCGCGCTTTTAACCCCGCACGCTCTGCAGCGCCTTCGCCCAGGCCTCCACCTGGCCGTAGACGGACTGGAGAGCCCCGGTCGAGCCCTCGGTGGGGGCGAACTCGGTCATGGACGCGAAGTCGTGGCCGAAGGAGAGGAACACCTGCGCGCGGACATCGGCCATCTGCAGCTCAGCGGCGATGAGGCGCCACGCCTCAACGGCGCGGGTGCCGCCGGCGGAGCCGTAGGAGACGAAGCCGATGGCCTTGTTGTTCCACTCGGCGTAGAGATAGTCGACGGCGTTCTTCAGAGCGCCGGGCACGGAGTGGTTGTACTCGGGGGTGACGAAGATGTAGCCGTCGAAGGAACCGATCTTCTCCGCCCAGACCTTGGTGTGCTCGTTTTCGTACTGGCCCATGGCGGGGGGCATGGGCTCGTCGAGAAGCGGGAGGTTGAAGTCGGCGATGTCGACGAGCTCGTACTCGGCATCCGCACGGTTGCGCGCATTCTCGTACACCCACTTAGCGACGGCCGGGGCGTTACGGTTCGGGCGGGTGCTGCCGACGATGACGGCGATACGGGTCATGGCTGTTCCTTATACGTTGGTGTACCTCAGTGGACCAGCGCCCGCAGCCTTGTCACCACAGGCGCTGCTGGGGCCTACGGTACAGAGTTCCGGGGAGGCATGCCGGTGCGGATCTCGGCACGGCAGGATCAACATCCCAAACGGATCCGCGCCCACGTTGCCCGCAGTGAAAACCAGCAAGTTACCGCACGCCCGTTCCCTATCCCGACATTCATGTCCGGATGACAAGGCATGCTGCGTTCATGGATCCGCACCCCCTCCACGGCATCCTCTCCGGCAACTTCCGGCTGGCCGTGCTCACCCTTCTCACGCTCGCTGTGGCCACCTCCCGGTTCCTCCCTTCGCCGGCCGCCGCGGTTCTCCTCGGGTTGCTGACCTGCCTCACACTGAGCCTGCTGGCTGTGTTGTGGTGGTTGCGTGACCTCATCCGCCAAAGAGAGAAACCCGGACGGTGTGAGCCGGGTGAACTCGAGGATTCTCCCGCCAGTCCCCCTTCATCAGCTTCCGCCGATGCTCCCTTGGCGGTCGAGGAACTCGATGCCGTGAAACTGCTGCTTCAGCGGCAGTTGGGAGGCACGGTGACCGTCCTCCCCGCTGATGTCAGGATCGGCCCCGGGGCGCGTCGCTTCCTCCATTCTGAAAGTCTGTCTTGGCCCGACATCCACGCGCAACTCGACAACGTGGCCCACCATGACACCCCCGGCGGTGATCACCGATTCCTCTTGCCGGACCTGGAGATCTTCACGGACCCAGAGTTCACGTTCGTCAAGTACATCGGCTATCGCGCTGCCTCCCCAGCGGCACCTGGTCCGCCGGGGGCCTCCCGCTCACAGAAACAGCGTCGCGGTTCTCGAGTTCCCGGAACGAAGCACGATCCCCGGCTCCCTGTCCCCACCACACGTGGGGATCTCATCCGGCGACTTCGGGCGCGGGGCTTCCAGGTGACACAGGGGCGAAAGCACACGAAGATCACCCACCCTGATTACCCATCCCGGTCGGTCACCATGCCCAGTAGCCCATCCGACCGCCGCTGGATCCACAACAATCTGCGCGATATCCGGCACGAGTTCGGCATCGATCTGCGTTCTCCCCAGCAGTGACTGTGCAGGGCGCGCGTCTAATTCCCTCTCCTACCTTCCACCGATAAGGTCAATTCTCATGATCACTGGCCCACTCCGCAATCAGGTTGACCGCATCTGGGATGCGTTCTGGTCTGGCGGTATCTCTAATCCCATTACCGTCATCGAACAGTTCACCTACCTGCTGTTTCTCAAGCAGCTCGATGAGCGTCAAGCCACCGTGGAACTACAGCGTTCCCTCGGGGTGGAGGGCGTCGAGGATGTGATCCCGGCGGACAGCCAGCACCTGCGGTGGCGTGAGCTCATTCAGATTCCGGATGGCGCGCAACGCCGCGACCGCATCAACAACCAGGTCTTCCCTTTCCTCCGCGAAGGCCTGGGCAGTAACCGGTTCGCTCAACATATGCGCAACGCCACCTTCGGTATCGACAACTCGGGCACGCTGCTGAAGGTGATGGAACTCATCGATCAGCTGAAGTTCCCCAACAAGGACATGGCCGGTGATCTGTACGAGTACATGCTCTCCAAGCTCGCCGCCTCGGGAACGAACGGCCAGTTCCGTACCGTCAGCCACGTCATCGACCTGATGGTCAACCTCCTGGGGCCCAAGCCCACGGAGCGGCTCATCGATCCCGCCTGCGGTACCGCTGGTTTCCTGGTGGGTGCAGCGGAATGGATGAAGCACCAACATGGCGATGACCTTTTGCGCGCCGACACTCGCCAGCACTTTGAGCACAATGCCCTCACGGGTTTTGACTTCGATTCCACCATGGTGCGCATCGCCGCGATGAACATGTACATGCACGGTTTCACGGAACCAAACATCTCGTACCAGGATTCCCTACAGCAGCTACCCGCCGGCCACGAAGGCACCTACGACGTCATCCTGGCCAACCCGCCTTTCGCCGGCTCCATCGATGAAGGGGCCTTGGATCCGAAGCTCTCGGAAATGTTCACCTCCAAGAAGACGGAGCTGCTTTTTGTCCAGCGCTTCCTCAATCTGCTGCGCCCCGGTGGCCGCGCCGCCGTCATTGTCCCCGAAGGCGTGCTTTTCGGTTCCACCCGCGCGCACAAGGCGCTGCGCAAGCACCTCATCGAAGAACAGCGTCTCGACGCCGTGATCAAGCTGCCCTCCGGCACCTTCAAGCCCTACTCCGGTGTATCCACCGCGATCCTGTGTTTCACCAAGACCGAGAGCGGCGGTACGGAGGACGTGTGGTTCTACGACGTGCGTGCCGATGGTTACTCCCTCGACGACAAGCGCACGCCGCTTCTCGACGCCCACCTCCTCGGCCCCGTCCCCCTCGAGCGCGAGCCCAACCCCGAACTTGTCGACGACCGTCCCAACCCCATCGACCTCACCCCCGAGCAGCTGGAGCGCAACAACCTCCCTGATGTGCTCGCGCGCTGGACGCAGCGCACCGGTGCCGAGCGCGAGCGTGCGCGCACCGACCAGTCCTTCACCGTCCCCATCGCCGAGATCCGCGACGCCGACTACGACCTGTCCATGAACCGCTACAAGGAGATCGTCTTCGAAGCTACCGAGACTCGTGACCCCCTGGACATCCTCGCCGATATCCACGCTCTCGACGCCGAGATTGCCGCTGGGCTGGATGAGCTGGAGCAGATGCTGCGGGGTGGGAAGTAGTGACTGCGAAGCACGGGTGGCCGATGGTGAGGTTGGGGGATGTAACCGAGATTCGTTCCCGCCTCATTCAGCCCGAAGCCATCGAAGGCGACACCATCTACTTGGGTCTGGAGGACCTAGAAAAGGGCGGCGGGATAAAAAGCTATCCGACCGCCTTGACGTCGAATATAAAATCAGCGAAACGAGTTTTCGGCGAGGAGGATATCCTCTTCGGTCGATTACGCCCCAATCTCCAGAAAGTCGCCCTTCCTGGCCTTTCTGGAGCCTGCACCACGGACATACTGACTATCCGCCCCAGCAAAATGATCGACCGGCACTACCTTTACGCTTACCTGCTGACCCCACAAGTTCTGGACTACACATCCACACGAACTACAGGGATCAACCTTCCCAGAATTTCTGCAGCTCAACTCCTTGAACTCACTGTCCCCCTCCCCCCGCTTGACGAGCAGCGACGGATCGCGGGGATTCTGGACCGGTCTTCTCTGGCACAGCAGGCGGTTCTTCGGAGTATTGGAAAGATGAGGGGACTCTCCAGTCGCATTGCCGAGGAGACAATCCGGGCACATGCGGTCACTCCAACTCCTCTCGGTGAACTCTTGACTGGCATTGAAAGCGGCAAGAGCCCGCGATGCGAAGCTTTCCCTGCACCTGAGGATGAATGGGGTGTTCTCAAGCTCAGTGCCGTAACATCCGGGAACTTTCTTGCCTCCGAGAACAAGCTTCTGGTTGACCCCCCGCACGATGCTCCCCGCAGAGAAGTCAAATCAGGTGACATCTTGATGACAAGGAAGAACACCCCTGAGCTTGTGGGAGCTGTCTGCATCGTCGATGCTATCCGCCCACGCCTTCTTTTCCCTGATCTTGTGTTCCGACTGGCCCTCGATGAGACCCGCTTGGTTTCGTCATTTTTCCAGGCTGTGATGATGTCCGACCACTTCCGCGACAATGTGCGTGCTTTGGCCAGCGGCTCGGCCAAGAGTATGTCGAATATCTCACAGGCAAAGCTCCGGACTCTCAAGTTTCCGCTGCCTTCCATGTCTGTTCAGCAAGCTTTCGACGACTCCATTCAAATCATCAAACGCCAGCATTCAACTCTCGAATTGCGCAGGAAGTTGCTGGCGGAGCTGAATTACTCCCTCCAAACCCGCGCCTTCCAAGGAGCCCTGTAATGGCCATTCTCACGTGGGATCAGTATTTGTCCCCGGTCCTGCAGGTTCTTCAGGAGGGTTCCGTTCTCGTACGGCGTGAAATCGTGGAGCGGGTTGCAATAAAGACCGGCGTAACGGACGAAGAACGCGGGGATCTGATTCGCTCGGGACAACCGCGTTACATCAATCGCATCGATTGGGCGATCAACGATCTACACAAGGCCGACTGCCTCGACCGGCCGAAACGAGCCCACTACGTGATCAATGAACTCGGCAGAAAGCTGCACGCTGAGCACCCAGGTGGCGTGTTAAAGAAGGATCTGAACCGCTTCGCCGAGGCCCACGGCATCCAACCCCCGGCCCTGCGAAAGAGTGAGGAGAGGGAGGAGGCGGACATCGAGAAGCAGGAAGAACTGACGCCTACCGAACAGATTGAAGCTGGCGTGGAGCGCCTGCACGAGACAGTTGCCGCGGATCTGCTCGATCGACTGCATGCGAATGACCCGGAGTTCTTCGAGCAGGCGGTGCTGGATCTGCTCATTGCGATGGGTTACGGCGGCACGAAGGGCAAGGCGACGCGGACGCAGCTGAGCAATGACGGCGGGATCGACGGTGTCATTGACCAGGATGCGCTCGGGCTCAGCCGCATCTACGTCCAGGCCAAACGCTACGCGCTCGACCGAGTCGTGGGTCGACCGGACATTCAGGCGTTCGTGGGTGCACTGCACGGGGAGCAGGCTCATCAAGGTGTGTTCATCACGACCGGTCAGTTCAGCAATGGCGCCGTCGGCTACGCAGAGAACCTCAATGTGCGAGTCGTACTCATCGACGGTGCACGGCTGGCACAGTTAATGATCCGTTTCGGTGTGGGAGTGCAGGTCAAACGCACGGTCGCGGTCGTGGAGGTGGATGAGGACTTTTTCGAGGTGTGATCTCAGATGAGGAGAACAAGACGCGTTCCTCAAGCTCCTCAAGCCACGGCTAGGGAAGATGCGAACCCCGCCCGGGCCTTATTCCATCCCGTGAGTCGGGATCTAAACGATAAAATCGCCAGCTACTTCTCGTGGCTCCGATACCGCAACTTCGAGCGCGGCAACCTGCAAGTATCGTGCATCTTGCACGAGCGGGAGCGCTGGCCGCATTTCGACTCGTTTCAGAGAGGACATACCCGCGTCTGGATGAGTCCAAACCTGACGACGACCACCCTGCCTACCGGCGAACCGGAGAGCCCAGGGGCTCTTATCAGCAGGGTGGAACCTTTGGATGAACCATACCATCGTCACAAGAGCTGGTCAGAGTTTTAGCGACATAGGGAGATCCCCCGGCACACCATACGTCAGGCCTTTTCAGCAGTGGCACCGACAGCTACGCAGAGAACCTCAATGTGCGAGTCGTCCTCATCTACGGCGCGCGGCTGGCACAGCTGATGATCCATTTCGGCGTGGGAGTGCAGGTCAAACGCACGATCGCGGTCGTGGAGGTGGATGAGGACTTCTTCGAGGTGTGACTCGGAGACAACACTTCGAACACGTTTACGCGGCATCGGGCCCCTATGTCCTCTTGCTGCGCCATGATGAGGAGTAACCAACCACTCCAGAAAGGCACCAATATGATCTCCTCCGATCTGCACGCAGTGGGGTTCGACTTCCCCACTTGGGAAGATCTGATGCAAGCATCGCTGGACAAGGAAGACAGAGGTGCTCAGGATGTCGGTGGTTGGGAGTTCATCAGCCCCTATACCGATCCGAGTGGTGCGCGCCTGCAGCGCTACTACCGCAACGGAGAGTGGTCGACCAGTACATCCTTCTTGGCTCAGCATTCACGGTGGACGGCGGGCATCGGCATGATCAACGAGAGGGTGGCGCTGGTGGACCTCGCCACCCCGGACGATGAAACCCTCACTCGGCTCACCGTGGAGATGGATGATCCTTTCCTCTATCCGGAGCTCGACAGCCAAGGTGAAGGCCCCATGCTTGGGCTCGATGACGTCTCCGTCACCGCGTTGGCGGTCGGTGTGAATGTCTTTCCGGATGTAGAATCTTGGCGCGGGAACGAGTCGTGGACACCCTCCACCGCCGACTCCCCGGACGGCCCGGTGAGCATGTTCGGTGAGCCTGGCTACCTCGTGTGCCCGTGGGTATTCGAGTACTTCGGTGGCGGCGATGCAGCCGAGATTGCGCCCTACAGCCAGCTGGTCGTGGAGGTTGAAGCGGTGGAGATACGCACCAACGTGCTGTCGGGTGCGCAGTTCTACGTTGCTAGGGGATCCATTTTCCCAGGAATGCCGCCTCTCGAGGTGTGCCTGCCTCTGGATGTCGGCACCGTGCAGGTGGGCTCCGTCATTGACGGTGCTGCGATGATGGTCGGCACGTCAGGTGTGTGGGACCGGTGAACAGCGAAAACGAAGTCGCCAGAAAGTTCTCAGTCACCGTCGACGACAGCGTGAACGCAAGCTACATCACGTTGAGCGGCGCCGGGGTCACACGGACCGTGAAAGTGACATCATCTTGCCTCGTGGATCTGGACAGCGAGGACCGTGTCGTCGGCATTGAGCTTCTCGACTTCCCCAGGGGCTGAGGAAGAAAAGACTGCGGAACCTTTCGCTACGAATCGCAGTCTAAGTACATTGAGAAGCAGACGAAACAGCTCAACACCCAAAAGCGGAGAGGAGGACGTGATGGCCTACGCTCGAGTCCCGGTAGCGCCGGAAATGCTGCGCTGGGCAATCGACCGGTCCGGACGCGGATACGATGCCGCCGACAAGTCTTTTCCGCAACTACGAAGCTGGTTGAGCAGCGAACAACACCCCACGGTCAAGCAGTTCAAGGAGTTTGCGGCATGGACGCGGACCCCGGCGCCCCTGATGCTTCTCGGGGCTCCGCCCACCATCTCCCTCCCCATCGCAGACTTCCGGATTGGTCGCGGGGGTCCCTCCGCGCAACCCTCCCCCGAGCTCATTGACACGATTCATCTCTGCCAACTTCGTCAGGGATGGTTCGAGGACTACGCCGAGGAATTCGGTATCCCTGGGTTCCAGGGGCAGAGGTTTGAACCAGGCATCTCCATTGAGGCTGCAGCCGCGCGCCTGCGCAAAGAGTTGGATTATGAGGTTTCCGACCGCCAGGCAGTTCGCACCGGAGCTGATGCCCGCGTGTACCTAATCTCCGCCTTTGAGGATCTCGGAGGACTAGTAGTGGTCAACGGGGTGGTGGAGAACAACACGAGCCGACCCTTGGACCCGGACGAGTTCCGCGGGTTCACGCTGAACAGCGACAGCAGCCCTCTCGTGTTTGTCAACGGCGCCGACACCAAGAACGGGCAGGTCTTCTCCCTCGCCCACGAGTTCGCACACGTTTGGCGCGGGGACACCGGGGTGAGCGCTGAAGAGATCACGGGCCACGCCTCCAACGATGTGGAAAAGTGGTGCAATCGAGTAGCAGCGGAGTTCCTGGTCCCGGCGGCTGATCTCCGACTTCAGGATGTCGGCACCACCACCGCAGAGCAGGACGTCCAACGCTTGGCCCGCAGGTACGGGTGCTCCACTCTGGTGGTGATCATCCGCCTTCGTGAACTTTCCGTTTTGGACACCCAGTTCCTCGGCGAGCTGTACATCCGCGAACAGCGCCGCCTGGCGGCCCTGGTTACCGGCCAGTCGAAGGGTGGAGACTTCCACCGCAACCAGCCCTATCGCATCGGCCGCCGCTTCGGCACCCACCTGTTCCGAGACACGGCAGCGGGCCGCACACCCTTCGTGGAGGCGATGCGTCTGAGCAGCCTCGGGCGTCACACACTGGAACGCTACGTCACCGGTGACAGGGCGGCGTAAATGTACCTCATCGACTCCAACCTCCTCATCAACGCCAGTCGCACATACTATGCACCTGATCTGGCCCCGTTCTACTGGGAATGGATGATCGAGCAAGCTGAGAAGGGAGCTGTCGCGTCCATCAGCCAGGTGAAGGACGAACTCAACAAAGGAGATCCGAAGGATTTCCTTCGATCCTGGTCACACAGGTTGCCGGACGAGTTTTGGTTGGAGCCTCTTGTGGAGGCAGCTTCGAGCTACCAGGAGATATTTGAATGGGTCAGTGATAGGCAACGCCCTTACAGCTCTGCAGCCATAACCCAGTTCTTCGCAGCCGCGGATTCATCGCTCATCGCTATGGCTCAAACTAGGGGACTACGAATTGTCACATTTGAGAAATCCGCTCCCCAGGCCAAGAATAGAGTCCTCATTCCTGATGTCTGCAACGCACTGGGCGTTGCCTACTGCGATGGCTTCACCATGTACCGCGAACTCGGACTCCGCTTCAGTTAACCGGCCCATGTCCACCCTCCCGGATATGATTCACCCATGACCTCTCCTTCCCCGAGTAACTTCGCCTTCATCGGGCGGGTGTGGCCGGCGTTGCTGCGGGACTGTCTGCAGGCGGAACGCACCGCGTTGTCGGACCCGAAGGTCAGCTGCTTCCTCTCCCGGCATGTACTAGAACGCCTGGTGCGCCACATCTGGGAGTTCCGTGGACTGGGTCTGACCGAGGGTCTCGATCTCTTTGGCCTCATGAAGGATCCGGGGTTCATTCGCGCCGTTCCGAAGCAGCAGCTGGACAAGATGCATGTCATCCGCAAAGTCGGCAATAACGCCGTGCATGGGGATGCCGTCATTCAGCCGCAGGCATCCGTCAACCTGCTCATGCACCTGTTTGACGTCCTCAACTTCGCCACCGCCCGCCACTCTGCACACCCCGAGCACCGCCCGACGGTTCCCTTCGACCAGACCCTGCTCAAGCAGGCGACTCCGCAGCCGCAAATCTCTCGCGCCCAGCTGAAGGAGATGGCCGCACAGCTACAGGCGAAGGACGCGGAGCTGGAACAGTCAGCACTCCTGCTCGACCAAGCAGAAGCAGACAAGCTCCGGCAAGCGGAGCAGCACGCCGCGGAGAAGGCGCGCTTCGAGCAGGCCCGCGCGGAGGCGGAGGAGAATCAGGCCCGCCTGAAGGAGATCGCGGAGGAACGCGATAAGGAAATCGCCCGCCTGCGGGCAGAGCTGCGTCAACAACAGGAAATGCTGGCGGGCGCGGGGGCGGCGCTGAGTATCCCGGCGTCGATAAGCGAAGCACAGACCCGGCGCGACCTCATCGACCCCATGCTGGCCGAGGCTGGATTCATCGCCGACCGCAACCTCACCATCGAGCACCCGGTCACCGGCATGCCCATCTCCGCCGAGAACCACAGCGGGAAGGGGTACATCGACTACGTCCTGTGGGACGATACCGGCCAGCCCCTGGCCGTGGTGGAGGCGAAGAAATCCAGTTCCAGCATGTCCGTAGGTCTCATGCAGGCGCAGCTTTACGCGGATCGTCTGGAAGCGCAGCACGGACAGCGGCCTGTCATTTTCACTACCAACGGCCACATCATCCACCTCACCGATGACGCTGCCCACCTGCCCGGCAGTGGTGCCGGATACGGTTCCCGGCAGGTCGAGGGATACCCGACGACTGCGCAACTGCGCACTCTCATCCACCGCCGCCGCCACCGCCGTGACCTGGCCACCATTCCGGTCGACCCGCAGATAGCGGACCGTGATTATCAGCTGGAGGTGATCCGGCGGGTCGCCGAGGCCTACCAGGATGAGCGACGGCGGCGTGCGCTGCTCGTCATGGCGACGGGCACGGGCAAGACGCGTGTGGCCATTGCCACTTCCAAACTGCTGCGTGAGGCCGGCTGGGTGGGCAAGGTTCTCTTCCTGGCGGACCGCACCGCCCTGGTGGAGCAGGCACATGACAGCTTTGTCAGCCTCTACCCGGATGCAGCGCCGGTCAACCTGCTGGCTGAGCCACAGGGCGTCGGCCAGGTGTATGTGTCCACCTATCAGACGATGATGGGGCTGATCAGCGATGACGGCACCACACCGGCCCGCTTCAATCCCTTCGAATTCGAGCTCATCATCGTGGACGAGGCCCACCGGTCCATCTACCACCGCTTCAAGCGGATCCTCGACTACTTCGACGCCTACGTTCTCGGCCTGACCGCCACTCCGAGGGAGGAAGTCCACCGCGACACGTACCTGCTCTTCGACATCGACGACAAGGTCCCCACCGGTGCCTACACCCTGGAGCAGGCGATCGAGGACGGCCACCTGGTCCGGTACGCCGTGAAAACGCAGGATTCTCTGTTCCTGCGCAGGGGGATGCGCTATGAGGAACTCTCCGAGGACGATCAACTGCGCTGGGATGCCCTCGACTGGGGGACGGATGAATCCGGTGAACCCTTGCCCCCGCCGGACGGCGCCAGCCCCGCCGAGATCAACGCCCGCCTGTACAACCTGGACACCATCCGCCAGGTGCTGTCCACCCTGGTGACGCACGGCATCAAGGTGGGCGGTGACCAGCTGGGCAAGACCATCATCTTCGGTCGCACCCAACAGCACGCGGAACTGATCAAGCAGGAGTTCGACCGGCACTTTCCCCAGTACGCGCAGCAAGCCGCGAAGGTGATCACGCACTCCACCCGCTACGCCTCCGCCGCGATTAGAGAGTTCAAGAACCCCACGAGCGGCATGAACGTGGCCATCAGTGTCGACATGCTGGACACGGGTATCGACGTCCCCGAGGTAGTCAACCTCGTCTTCTTCCGCCCCGTCTACTCCACGACGAAGTTCTGGCAAATGATGGGCCGCGGCACCCGCCTGTGCCCGGACCTTTTCGCCCCCGGCGTGGACAAAAACGTGTTCTACGTCTTCGATTTCTGCGGCAATGCGGAAAACTTCCTGCGCGGTGATGTCCCCGACGTCACCGGTGCCCGACAGATCACGCTCTCGGAGCGACTGTTCCTCAGCCGCGCCCGTTTGGTCTCGCTTCTCGACGCCAGCCCCCACCGCACCGAACTCTCCTCCCACCTCCACTGCCTGGTCCAGTCCATCCCGCCCGGGCACATCCTCGTCCGCCCGCAGGACAAACCGGTCCTCGAGCACTACCGTCGCAGCGATGCATGGACCACCCTGACGGAGTCCGATGTCGAGCAGCTCGGCGAGCACATCGCCGCTTTACCCATGCCCACCATGGAGGACAAGGAATCCGCCAAACGCTTTGACCTGCTCCTCCTCCAGTTGCAGCTGGCGCTCGTAGCACCGGATGCCTCCTGGGAGAAGAACCGCGGCCGGGTAGAGAAGATCGCCACCGACCTGCTCACTGTCGACAACATTGCCCCTGTTGTCGCCCAGCGCGAACTCCTCTCGCAGGTGTCCGACCCGGAATGGTGGGTGGACGTCACCATCGAGGAACTGGAAACAGTACGACGCAGGCTCCGAGACCTGGTGGACTTCCTCCCCCAACATGAGCGGAAGACCGTGGTCACGGACTTCGAGGACGAATTCGGGCAGATCGCCGACTTCGACCTGCCCTCAGGAGAAGCCAACGTATTCATCAACACCTCCCGTGTCGAAGAGAAGTTGCGCGCGGCGCTGCAACCCCACCTCGACTCCATTCCCATGCAGAAGCTGCGGACGGCACGCCCCCTCACCTCGGACGACATCACGGCTCTCGAATCGTTGGTGGCCGCATCTGCACTGGAAGGTGTTGACGAGCTGAGGGAGAAGCTGGGGGCAGATTCCATTCCGGACTTCATCCGTCGTCTCGTGGGACTCGAGGAGGCGGCCGTTCGCGCGGAGTTCGCCGACCTTCTCCACGGTTCCACTCTGAGTGCAAACCAGATCGGTTTCATCCGCGCCATCGTCGACACCCTGGTCAAGACCGGCCGTCTCGAGACAAAACAGCTGTTTGAGGCTCCCTTCGACGCCTACGGCAATCCTGTGGAACTCTTCAACGGTGATCCGGCCATCGTGGTGGACCTCAGTTCGCGCCTCACCCGCATCAACGCCTCTACAGACGCGGTGGGCTGAGGAAAGCATGATTTCCCCGGATCTCTCTGCGGTCGGATTCGATGCCCCTACCTTTGCCGAACTGGCGGACGCTGCGGTGGGACAGGGCATCGCCGTGTTCGAGGGCTGGGAGGCATGTGAACAACTACTGGTGTATCAGGATGCCAGTGGAGCCCGCCTGATCATCATGGTCCAGCAGGAACTCATCACCATGTTCCCCTCCTTCGCCGTAGAAACGGCCTTCTGGCCCGCTACCGCCGGGATGATCAATGATGTCACCGGTCTCATTCAGACCTTCGATCAAAGCGGCAGAGCACACGACTTTTTCACTGCACAGATCGATGAGCCCTTCAGATTCCCATTCATCGAGGCCCCTGGGCTGATCACTGAATGCTCACAGTTCTATCCCGATCTGCGAATCGCAGCGCTGGCGACAGACGTTGAGGTCTACCCGAGCGTGGAAGAGTGGCAGCGCGTCCGCGCAAAGAACTTTGAGCAAATCTCTACTGCGGACGGGCCTCTCACCGTATACCCGACCTCGGGGTTCCTTCACTGCCCGCATGTCGAGGCCTACCTGAGCGGAGTGCTCTCCGGCGACCTGGGATCCGCCACCTGGATTGTCCTGGAGGTGGCCCAGTTGCAGACCCGAACTAATACCCTCACGGGTCTGCAGTTCCACGTGATCACCGGCCATCTGGAAGGTCATTCCACCCCTCTTCAGATGTGTCTCGGAGCCGAAGACACCCCGCCCCTTCACGTGGGGTGTGTGATCGAGGGGGCTGCCATCATGATCGCCAACAGCGGCTTGTGGGATGCCCTTCACAAACTGACGACGCTGACACTCGACCAAGGAGACTAAAGCCCCTACCCCAGGATCACTACATCCAGCCGCCGCGGCCCATGAACTCCTTCGACGCGCTCGAGTTCGATGTCGGAAGTGGCCGAAGGCCCGGAGATCATCGTGATCGGCCCCTCCAACCCGACTGCGGCCACCCGCTCCCACGCCTCCGGGAACAGTTCCACGATCGTGTCGGCAGGCACGATGCAGATGTGGTGGTCGGGGATGAGCGACAGCTCGCGCCGCCCCTCAGCCGGTTGACCGGTGAGGATGATGGTGCCGGTCTCCGCGCACGACACGGTGGAGGAGGTGATCACGCACGCCGCCTCCAAGGGATCCGTCACCTCCGACACCTGCGGTAACCAGGCTCGATCAATCCCGGCAGGCAACACCACGGGTCCGGTAACCAACCTGGCCAGCACATCCGGCAGCTCCTCCGCCGAGGCGGAATGCACCGACGCCCGGTAATCCACCAGCCGGTCGACGAGCATCTCGCGGATCTCGGCAGCCCCCGCCGTAGACCGGCGTCGATAAGCACGCGGCACCTCCGGGATCACCGGCGCATCGGCCAGTGCCTCACGCAGCCGACCTAGAATCTCGGAGCGGGCGTTCATCGATTCTCCTTGAACCAGTGGCGGAAAGATTGCTTCGGGGGCGCGGGCACCACGCGCTGCTGGGTCCAGCCGCCGATCAGCCCCGGTAGCCACCTGATGCGGAAACGCGCGAGCGGCAGCGCCCTCTCGAGCAGCGACATGATGCGCCCGGAGCGCATGACCAGCGACGCCCCCTTCATCAGCAGCGACATCTGGCCGGGACGCTCCACCTCCTCGACCGCCCGCGCCCGAAGGTGGACGAGAATGTCGGGGATGTTGATCTTCACGGGGCAGACGTCGTAGCACGCACCGCACAGGGTGGACGCGAAGGGCAGCGAGGCATTCGCCTCCGCCTCCAGGCCCGTGAGCTGCGGGGAGAGGATCGCGCCGATGGGCCCGGGGTAGGTGGAACCGTAGGCGTGGCCGCCGGCGTGCTCGTAGACGGGGCAGACGTTGAGGCAGGCGGAGCAGCGGATGCAGTGCAGCGCGGAGCGGCCCGCGGGGTCGGAGAGCACGGCGGAGCGGCCGTTGTCCAGGAGCACAAGGTGGACGTTGCGGGGCCCGTCGCCCTCGTGGACGCCGGTCCACAGGGAGGTGTAGGGGTTCATGCGCTCGCCCGTGGAGGAACGGGGCAGGAGCTGCAGGAATACCTCGAGATCCTCGCAGGTGGGCACGATCTTCTCAATACCCATCACCGTAATGAGGGTCTCCGGGAGCGTGAGGCACATGCGCCCGTTGCCCTCGGATTCGACGACGGCGAGGGTGCCGGTCGCGGCGACGCCGAAGTTCGCCCCGGACACCGCGACCTTCGCCCGCAGGAACTTCTCCCGCAGGTGCTGGCGGGCGGCCTCGGCGAGCACCTTCGGCTCGTCGGTGAGCGGTCCGGGCATGTGGGGGGTGAAAATATCGCGGATCTCGCGGCGGTTGCGGTGGATCGCGGGGACGAGGATGTGGGAGGGTTTGTCGTTGCCCAGCTGGACGATGAGTTCGGCCAGGTCCGTCTCGATGGCGTCGATGCCGGCCTCCGCGAGGTGTTCGTTGAGTCCGATCTCCTGGGTGGCCATGGACTTGACCTTGAGGATCTCGGTTTCACCGGTCTCGCGGATGAGCTTCTCGACGATCGCGTTCGCCTCCGCAGCATCCCTTGCCCAGTGCACGATTCCGCCACGGTCGGTGAATTCCTGCTCGAATTGTGCGAGCAGTTCCGGCAGGCGCGCCATGACGCCTTCCTTCACCGCGGAACCGGTGGAGCGCAGGTCCTCCCAGTCGGGGAGCTCGCCGGCGACGGCGGCCCGCTTGCCGCGGATGGTGTGGGTGGCGTGGCGGATGTTGGCGCGCATCTGGGTGTTGCGCAGCTCGTCCTTCGCCGCCGCCGGGAAGGGGCGGTCGATGTGCAGGTTGCCCTGCCCGTAGGTGGGTATACCGAGGTTCACTGCACGTTCCATGGCTGCTCCTTCGTCGAGGCGAGAATTTCCGCGAAGTGGAGGGTCTGGGCATCCTCTCCCCGCTTGTCCATCGCACCGCCGATGTGCAGGAGGCAGGCGGTGTCGCCGCCGGTGCAGATGTCCGCTCCCGAGCGGGTGATGTTGGCGATCTTCGCCTCGACCATCGCGCCGGAGACATCCGGGTTCTTGAAGGAGAAGGTGCCGCCGAATCCGCAGCACTCGGCGGCGTCGGGAAGCGGGCGGACGTCGATGCCCTCGACGGTGCGGATGAGGTCGATCTGGCGGTCCCCCAGGCGCAGCAGGCGTTTGCCGTGGCAGGAGGGGTGGTAGGTGACGGTGTGGGGGAAGTAGGAGCCGAGGTCGGCGGCGTCGGTGACGCCGAGGACGTCGACAAGCAGCTCGGAGAGCTCGTAGGTGCGGGTGGCCAGCGCGGTGGCGGCCCCTTCGAGGCCGGTGTCGCCGCCGGCGCGGGCGACCATGGGTTGCTGATGGCGGACGGAGGCGACGCAGGAGCCGGAGGGCGCGACGATGATGTCGGCGTCCTCGAAGGCGCGGACGTGATTGCGCACGACCGGCAGGGCGTCGGTGAGGTAACCGCTGTTGACGTGCATCTGGCCGCAGCAGCCCTGGTCCTCGGGGAAGACGACCTCATGTCCGAGGCGTTCGAGGATCCGGGTGGTGGCGATGGCCACGCGGGGGAACATCGCGTCCACGATGCACGTGGCGAAGAGGGCTATTTTCATGGTTTCTCCAGGTGGAGGTGGTTACGTGAGGCGACTGACCTACTGTGGTCTGACCATACTAATCCCTGTAGGCCCGTGATGCAAGCCACACAAATCCCGTCACACCCCTTGACGGATGTGAGCCGCGCCATATACGCTCCCGTGGACTGACCACAGTGGTCCGACCACATCATCTCAGCAAGGAGTCCGCGTGACCACCTACACCGCGCTCACCGACGCCGTCGGCGGCAACCTCGCCCTGTCGGCACTCGTCGGCACGCTCCCCCTCATCACGTTCTTCGTGATGCTGCTGGCCGTCAAGGCCCGCGCCCACATCTCCGGCCTCACGTCCCTGGCCGTCGCCCTGCTCGTGGCTATATTCGCCTACGGCATGCCCGCGGATCTGGCGCTGCTCTCCGCCAGCCAGGGAGCGGTCTTCGGACTGTTCCCCATCGTCTGGATCGTCGTGCTGGCGCTCTGGTTCTACCAGGTCACAGTGCTATCAGGCCGCTTCGAGGACATGCGCACCATCTTCGACACCATCGGCGGCGGCGACCTGCGTATCCAGGCTATCCTCATCGCCTTCTGCTTCGGCGGACTGCTTGAAGCGCTCGCGGGCTTCGGCGCCCCGGTCGCCATCACGGCGACCATGATCCTCGCCCTCGGACTCACCCCGCTCAAGACCGCCACCGTGGTGCTGCTGGCCAACACCGCGCCCGTCGCCTTCGGCGCCGTGGCCATCCCCATCACCACCGCCGGCACCCTCACGGGTCTCGATTCCGCCACCATCGGCGCCGTCGTCGGCCACCAGGCCCCCTTCTTCGCGGTGCTCGTGCCCTTCATCCTGCTGCTCATCATCGACGGCGTCCGCGGCCTGCGCGAAGCCTGGCCCGCCGCGCTCACCATCGGCGTGTCCTTCGCCATCGCCCAGTGGTGGTGCGCCACGCACTTCTCCTATGAGCTCACCGACATCGTCGCCGCCCTCGTCGGCCTCGCCGCGGCCGTCGTCCTGCTTCGTTTCTGGCGCCCGCGGGGTGCCGACGCCGTCCGCGAGCGCCTCGGCGTCGAGAAGCCCGCGGCCCCGGAGGCCCTCACCCCCGGCCGCGTATGGATGGCCGTGCTCCCCTACGTGCTGGTCGTGGCCGTTTTCGGTGTCGCGAAGCTGTGGACCTTCGGCGTCAATATTCCGGCCCTGCTCGCCGCCACCGACGTCAAGATCCCGTGGCCCGGCCTCGACGGCCGCCTCCTCGGCGCCGACGGCACGCCGATCTCCGGCACCGTCTACAAATTCCAGTGGCTGTCCTCGCCCGGCACGCTGCTGTTCATCTCCGGCCTGCTCGTCGCCGGCGTGTACTCCGTCTTCCACGGCGGTGGTCGCTTCCGGTTGTCGCTTATCGACGCCCTCCTGGAGATCGGCCGCTGCTTCCACAAGATGCGCTGGTCGGCCCTGACCATCATGAGCGTGCTCTCCCTGGCGTACGTGATGAACTTCTCCGGCCAGACCATCGCCATCGGCACGTGGGTCGCCGGGCTCGGCGCGATCTTCGCGTTTCTCTCGCCCGTCCTCGGCTGGCTGGGCACGGCGGTCACCGGATCGGACACCTCGGCCAACGCCCTGTTCGCCAACCTGCAGAAGACCGCCGCCCTGGAGACCGGCCTCGACCCGCACCTCATGACCGCGGCCAACACCTCCGGCGGCGTGGTGGGCAAGATGATCTCCCCGCAGTCGCTGGCCATCGCCGCCACCGCCGTCAACCTCGAGGGCCGCGAATCCGCCATCTTCCGCTCCGTCGTGTGGTGGTCCGTCGGGCTGCTGCTCCTGCTGTGCACCCTGGTGTACCTGCAGTCGAACGTCCTGGCGGGGATGCTCCCCGTCTAGACTCGGGAGCATGACCACTCCTCCTCGCGCCTACTCCGTCGTCCTCGACTGGCTCGAGGAGCAGCTACGCTCCGGTGAGATCGTCGTGGGCGACAAGCTTCCCGGCGAACGCACCCTCGCCGAACAGTTCGGTATATCCCGCGCCTCCGTGCGCGAGGCCACCCGCATTCTCGACGCCATGGGGCTGGTCCGCTCGGCCGTCGGGTCGGGCCCCAACGCCGGTGCCATCGTCATCTCCGAGCCCTCCGCCGCCCTGGCCTGGGCCCTCCGGATGCACGTGGCCACCCGGGCCCTGCCCGTCCGCGACCTGGTGGAGACCCGCCTCCTCCTGGAGACCCAGGCCGCCCGCGCGGCAGCCGCCGCCCCCGACTCCCCGGAACGTGACGCCACCCTGGCCCGCGCCGGGGAGATTCTCGATCTCATGGACCATCCCGGGCTCCCCGCCGCCGAGTTCCACGCCCTCGACGCCCAGTTCCACATTCTGCTCACGTCGCTGGCGGGCAACGTGGTCGTCGAGACGATGATGTCCTCCCTGCGTGCGGCCACCATCGGATATATCCAGGAAATGGTGGCCACCCTCCCCGACTGGCCCGCCATCAGCCGCACCCTGCAGGAGCAGCACCGCGAGATCCTCGCGGCGGTGCGCGAGCGGGCCGGGGAGCGCGCCGCCGACCTGCTGCGCGAGCACATCACCTGGTTCTCGCGGCTGGGAGGCTAGCTGCACTCGGTCAGTAGGTTGGTGACAGTGCGCTGACTGGGGGCTCGCCTCCGGGCTCGACGGCGAAATGATCGACCGCCCCGTTCTGCTGCGCGCGCAGCGGGTCATGGACGCGGCGGGCTGACCCCCACTACCTGAACGGCACCTCCCCGATCGCGCGCCGCAGTTTGCGGGTGCGCAGCCTCTCCGGGTTCTCAGCGAGTGCCTCCACCGCCCGCACCGCGCACATGACGTGGGCCTGCTTGGAGTTGGAGTAGAAGGCCTGCGCCTGGGCGGGGAGCTTGGGCACGGCGTGCAGGGGCAGGTCGGAGACGGAGAGCAGCGTGCCATAGGGGACGCGGTAGCGGTAGCCGTTGGCGGCGAGTGCGCAGGATTCCATGTCGACGGCCGCAGCGGTGGATCCGCGCAGGTTCTCCCACAGTTCGCGGGGGGTGTACCACTCCCAGTTGCGGTCGGCGGTGGATAAGACGGTGCCGGTGCGCATGAGCGAGGTGTCCGCGCCGTAGATCTCCTCGACGGCGGCCTCGAGCGCGATCTGGATCTCGGGCACCGCGGGAATGGGGATCTCGCGGGAGATGTGGCCGTCAAGAATATTGTCCTGGCGCTGGTAGGCGTTGCCGAGGATGAGGTCGCCGATGCGCATGCGTCCGTCCATGCCGGCGCAGTGGCCGATCATGATCCAGGCCTCGGGGCGCAGGACGGCGAGGCAGTCGGTGATGGTCTTGGCGTTGGAGGGGCCGACCCCGATGTTGATCATGGTGATGCCGTCGCCGTCGCGGGTGCACAGGTCGTAGCGGGGCATCTGGTAGCGGGAGGCGAGGTTGAGGGAGGGGGCGTCGATACGCGCGGCGTTGTCGCGGGAGATCTGCCGGCCGGAGGGGAGCAGGAGGTCGGTGTAGCGGGAGTCCTCGCGGGTAAGTTCGCCGATGCCGAAGTCGACGAACTCGGTGCTGTGCATGTCGTAGTTGGTGAAGAGGATGAAGCGCTGCAGCGTCTCCACCTCGATGCCGGTGTAGTGCTCGATGCGGGCGCAGGCGATGTCGAATCGTTGCGGGCCGAAGTGGAACAGGGGTTTTTCCGCACCGTGGAAGGAGTCCCATTCCCCGTCGACGATGCCGTCGTGGACGTCGTCGAGCGTGGGGCGCGGGATCTCGGCGGCGCTGTCCCCGGCGCGCCGCGCCTCGGATATACCGCCGATGCCGCGGATATACTCCGGCGGGATTCTTTCCGACGACGGGCCGATCCAGATGTCGCACGGGTAGTTGTCCGTCAGTCGGGTGAGCTGTTCGCGCAGGTAGTCGCGGATGATGTGCGGCTTGGAGAGGGTGGCGGAGTAGCGCCCGGCCTCGTCGACATAGCCGAAGGGTTCGTTGCGGTCGATGGGTTGCCAGGACTTCACGTCGACGATGATCTTGGGGTAGGTGACGTCGCGGTAGTCGTCGTAGGTGCCCTCGTCGAGGACGGTGTGGGCGAGGGCGGTGGCGTGATCATAGAGTTCGACGAGGCCATCGACGGCCGCGTCGACATCGTGAACCTGTTCCATGGGCGCCAGCCTAGCGAGAAACCGGAGAATGCACTGAGGCGGGAACCGGGGTGAACCACCACGTCCACCGGTTCCCGCCTCAGTCCAGAAGAGGTTGGAGCCACCTCAGAATAGGTTAGGCTACCCTTCTCTGTCTAGGGGTGGGGAGAAATTACTGCAGGGGACCTGCCGCGGGCTCACGCTCGGCGCCGAGGCGGGCGTCGATTCGCAGCAGACCGGCGCCGTCGTCGCCGACCATCTTCAGCTGATCGATGATGCCGCCGACCGTGTCCTCCTCCTCGATCTGCTCGTTGAGGAACCAGTTGATCAGCGTGCGGGAATCGAAGTCCTGCACCTCATCGGCCACCCGTGCCAGGTTGCGGATCATCTCCGAGACCTTCTGCTCATGCTCGTACGCGATGGTGAACGCATCGAGGGCGGAAGTGACCGACAGCTCCGGGATCTCGATGTTCGTCAGCGTGACGTGCTCCCCACGGGCGAGGATGTGGTCGGCGATCTTGCCGGCGTGGACGCGCTCCTCATCCGCCTGCGCCGCCATCCACGTGCTCATGCCGGTCAGGGACAGCGACGACAGCTCGTAGGCGAGCTGCTGGTAGATGAGCGCGGCCTGCTGCTCGGCGGTGACCTGCTTGTTCAGGGTGTCCAGAAGTTTCTCGTTGATCGTCATGCCACCATGCTAGGGAGATTTGTGCCGGGTGTCACTGACGGGACTTCGTTAGGCTGGGCCGCATGGCCACCGACTACCTCGCCGAACTCCAGCAGGAACTCAGTGACCGCATGCACCGACTGCGCCAGAGTTTCGAGAAGACGGGGGACAGCCCGCGGGTCCCGACGAAACCGGACCTCCCGCTCGCCGCCCGCATGCCCACCCGCGGCCACTACGAGGATGACTGGCGCGCCCGCCCCACGCCGGAAAAACCGTGGCCCGTCATCCTCATCCACGGCACGGGCGACACCAACGGCATCTGGCAGAACCTCGCCGTCGACCTGCGGGCGGACGGCTGGGCCGTCTTCGCCCCCGAATTCGGCCAACGCTGCACGGCCCGCGTCGAAGAATCCGCCGAACAGGTCGGCGCCTACATCGAGGTCGTCAGGCAGGTCACCCGCGCGCAGCAGGTCATCCTCGTCGGGCACTCCCAGGGCGGGGTGCTCGCCCGCTACTGGATGCGCATCCTCGACGGCGCTCCCCACGTGAAACACCTGGTCACCCTCGGCGCGCCCCACCACGGGACCACGATGGGCGGCATGCTCTCCTCCATCGCCAACACGAAGATCGGCGAATCGATGATGGCCTCCGCCATCTCCTCCTGGTTCGGGCCCTCCGGTTTCCAGCTCATCACCGGCCACCCGTTGCTCGACGAAATCAACGCCGACGGCGACACCGAGGAAGGGGTGGGGTACACGAACATCGCGACGAAGTTCGACACCATCATCCAACCGCTGGAGACGTGCTTCCTGGAGTCCGCGGACCCGGCGGCGGACATCACCAACATCGTCGTCCAGGACCTGGAACCGAAGTCGATGGTGCTCCACGTCGACCTGCCGGGCGATGCGAAGGTCCGTCGGATCGTCCGGGACGCCCTCGGCCGGCTCGCGGCCTGAGACGGCGCGTTCTCGCGTACCCCGCTGTCGCAATACCGCGGCATTTCCTCGGGTGAATCGGCACAGACGGGTACGCCCGCACGCCGGGCTACAGCCCCAGCTCATCCAGCAGTGCATCGAAGGCCGGGGCCACCGGGGTCCGCCACAGCACATCGACGCGCGTATCGGCCCGCCCCGGCCCGCCGTTGATCACAACCACCCGTTTTCCCTGGCGCTGGGCCTCCAGGACGAATCGGTAGCCGCTCATCACCGCCAGCGAGGAGCCGGCCACCAGCAACGCCGACGCTGCCTCCACCATCGCAGCCGCGCGCTCCTTCCGCGCGGCAGGCACCGGCTCCCCGAAATACACCACATCCGGCTTGAGCCGCACCGACCCGCAGCGCACGCAGCCGACCATGACGAAACGATCCACCACCGACTGCGGCAGGGTGACATCGCCGTCCGGGTTGACCATGGAGGCATCGACGGCGATGGAGGCCAGGTAGCCGGGGTTGGCGGCCTCGAGACGCTCGCCCAACAGACGCCGGTCCTCGCGGTAACCGCAGTCCAGGCACATGACGGTGTCCAGGTCCCCGTGCAGGTGGAGGAGGTTTTCGGACCCCGCCTCCCGGTGCAGGCCGTCGACATTCTGGGTGACCACACCGGTGAGGAACCCGGCGCGCTCCAGCTCCACGAGCGCGAAGTGGGTGCGGTTGGGGGCGGCCTCGTCCATCTGCCGCCACCCGACGAAGGAACGCGCCCAGTAGCGGTGCGAGGCCGCCGGATCGTGCCGGAACTCCTGGTAGGTCATCGGCCGGTGGCGGCTCAGCGATCCACGGGGCCCGCGGTAGTCGGGGATGCCGGAGTCGGTGGACACGCCCGCGCCGGTGAGCACCAGTGCGGGGCCCTCGCGCAGCAGGTCCGCCACCTGCGGCAACGCCTGCTCCGGCGGGGTCGCCTCCGCGGTCTCGGCGACGACCCGCTGGATCGAGCGCAGCGCGGAGCGGTGCGAATCGTTGATCGCGGGATCCGAGAACGATGGAGTGCTCACGAGCAGCCTGACAACCTAGGCATTCCCGCCGAGCAGCTTCTCAATGAGGTCGTCGTGGGAGTTGCCTTCCGGCACCGCCGCCTCCTGGGGCGGGTGGTTCTCAGCGTTCTCGGTACCGCCGACTGCATCCAGAATCGCCTGTTCGAGTGGGGAGGTCATGGCCGCGATCCTACCCCGCCAGCACTCTGGTCAGCAGCCGCGCGACCCGGTCGGGCGCCAGCGAACGACCGAGGTAGAGTGCCTTGTCCAGGGCGGACACCCCATAGTGGACCTTCCCGCGGGCCCAGCGGCCCCGGGCCGTCGCCGCCGTCCACACGACGTCCGCGACCTGTTCCGGTGTCAGCCGCACGCCGAGCCGGCGTACCGACACCGCCTCCACCTCCGCCAGCGACGTCTTCGCCCACAGCGGCCACACGTCGACGACGCGGATGTTCTCCTTCCGCCACTCGAGGCCCAACGCCTCGGTCAGTCCGGCGACGTAGAACTTCGAGGCGGAGTAGGCGGCGATCCCGGGCTGCCCGTAGATCGCGGACGCCGAGGCCATGTTCACCAGAGTGCCGCCGCCGCGCAGATAGCGGTACGACGCACGGGCCCCGAGGGTCACGCCGAGGCAGTTGACGTCGATAAGCCGCTGCAGCGCCGCCGGATCGGCGGCGGCCACGGGGCCGTCGACGATGACGCCGGCGTTGTTGTCCACGACGTCGATACGCCCGGCGACGGCGTGGAAGTCCGCGAGGGCGGCGGCCCAGGAGTCGGCGGAGCGGACGTCGAGAAGCCCGGTGTGGACGGCGCCCGACCAGGTCACCGGGTTGATGTCGTAGGCGCCGACGGTCCACCCCGCGGCGAGGAAACGCTCGGCGACGGCGCGGCCGATTCCGGTGGCCGCCCCCGTGATGAAGATTGATGGCATAGGTTGAAGCGTATGACGTTCCCCGCAGCCCGGCACGCACAGTCGCAGTGGTCGACCACCCCCGTCGCGGAGCGGAAGGCGGTCATGCTCGCCTTCCATGATCTCGTGCTCGAGCGGCAGGAGGAGCTGCTCGACATCATCCAGGCCGAGACCGGTAAGTCGCGGAAAGACGCGTTCAACGAGGTCATGGATGTGGCCATCACGGCGCGGCACTACGCGTACCGGGCGGCGCGCCTCCTCGCGCCGCGGCGCACCAAGGGCGCATTGCCGCTGCTCACGGCCACGCATGTGGAACGCGCGCCGAAGGGCGTGGTGGGCATCATCGCCCCGTGGAACTACCCGTTGTCCCTGGCGGTCTCCGACGCGATCCCGGCGCTGCTGGCGGGCAACGCCGTGGTGCTCAAGCCGGATGAGAAGACGACCGGCACCGCGCTCCTGGCGCTCGACCTGCTTCGGGAGGCGGGCCTGCCGGAGGACGTCATGCAGATCGTCGAGGGCGGGGCCGAGGCCGGGCAACGCGTGGCCGCCGGGTGCGATTACCTCATGTTCACCGGTTCCACGGCGGTCGGCCGGAAGCTGGCGGCGCAGGCCGGCGAGCGGCTCATCGGGTTCTCGGCGGAGCTGGGCGGGAAGAATCCGCTCATCGTGCTGCCCTCGGCGGACCCCGCGCGGGCAGCCCGCGGGGCGGTGGGCGCGTGTTTCTCCAACACCGGCCAGTTGTGCATCTCCGTCGAGCGGATCTTCGTGCACGAGGCGGTCGCGGAGGAGTTCATCGCGGAATTCGTCGCCGCCACGAAGGCGCTGCGCCTGGGCCTGGGGTGGGCCGACGACATCGGCCGCCTCATCAGCGCGGAGCATCTCGAGCGCGTCGCGGCGCTGGTCAGCGCCGCGGTCGCGCACGGCGCCCGCGTGCTCACCGGCGGCACCCATGAGGACCTCTACTACTCCCCGACCGTGCTTATCGACGTCCCCCACCACTCCGACCTCCACAACGAGGAGGTGTTCGGCCCGGTCGTCTACATCGAGATCGTCAGTTCGGTCGACGAGGCCGTCACCCGGGCGAACGACAGCGACTACGGGCTCAACGCCTCCGTGTGGGGCGCGGTGCGCGAGGCCCGCGAGGTGGCCTCCCGCCTGGAGGCCGGGACCGTCAACATCAACGAGGGTTTCGCCGCCGCCTGGGCCTCCGTCGACGCACCCATGGGCGGCTGGAAGCAGTCGGGCGTCGGGCGCAGGCACGCGGACGAGGGCCTGCTGAAATTCACCGAGGCCCGTACCGTGGCCGTGCAGCGGCTGGTGCCGATCAGCGGCCCGGCCGACCTGTCACACCAGGCCTACGCCCGCACGCTGACCACAGCGCTGCGGCTGGGCCGGCGTCTCCTGCGTTAGGGCTCGTCCTGGACGGGCGGGACCGAGGCCTCCCCGTCCGGGGAGGGGCGTTCCTCCTGCTCCGCCTCCTCGTCCGCGTGCTCCACGGCGGTTTCGGCGATGTCCTCGATGCGCTCGACGTCCGGGTTGTTCCGGGGATCAGTGGCGTCCATGACTACTGCGCGTTCTCGTCGTACTGCGGGTCATCGGAAGCCTCGGCGTCGGTGTCGTTGGGCACGCCCAGGTGATCGTCGGCGGCGTCGCGCACCTTCCGGATGTGCTCCGCCTTGTCCGCGCCGAGGCGGTCGGTGGCGTGCTGGGCGGCCTTGTCCAGCAGCTCATCGGACTTGCGCTCGCCTGCCTCGGACTTCAGGTACTCGTTGGCCTTGTTCTTGGCGTTCTCGAAGATGCTCATGCCCCCGACCGTAGTCACGAAAATGTGGCACGCGCCACTACGCGCGGGCGGTTGTTACGCGATGTTCACTCAGAACGCGCCGCGCTCGAACAGCACCGAATCCAGCTCCCCGTGCCGCGAGCACTCCGCCCGCCAGCCCATCGGATGGACCTGCACCTTCATGCGGCGGCCGCAGAGCTGGCAGTAGCGCGGAGGTTCCAGACCGGCGGCCGCACCGACGGAGAGGGGACGGTCCTCCACACCCATCTCCGCACCGGTGTTGGGGTGGAACAACGGAGCCTCCCCGGCGGCACACGCCGCGGCGAGTTCGCCCATCAGATGACCTGGCCGACGGCCTTGATCGGGATGCGCAGGCCCTCGAGCATGTCGACGTCCTTCTCCATGGGGCGGCCCAGCGTGGTGAGGTAATTGCCGACGATGAGCGCGTTCGCCCCACCCTTGAGACCCTGCTCGACGCCCAGGTCACCGAGGGTGAGCTCGCGGCCGCCACCGAAGCGGAGGGTGGCCTTCGGCATGGCCAGCCGGAGCATGGCGGTGGCCTTGAGGGCCTCGGCGGCGTCGATAAGCGGGCGGTTGGCGAAGGGGGTGCCGGGGCGGGGATCGAGGAAGTTGATGGGCACCTCCTCGGGGGCGAAGGCGGCGAGCTGGACGGCGAACTCGGCGCGCTGGGCGAGGGATTCGCCCATGCCGAGGATGCCGCCGGAGCAGACCTCGATGCCGGCATCGCGGATCATCTCGAGGGTGCGGTGGCGCTCATCCCACGTGTGCGTGGTGGCGACGCGCGGGAAGAAGGAACGCGCCGACTCGAGGTTGTGGTTGTAGCGCTTGACGCCCGCGGCCTTGAGGCGCGCGACCTGCTCCTGCGTGAGGATGCCCACGGAGACGGAGACATGGATGTCCACCTCCGCGTAGATCGCCGCGACGGCCTCCTCGAGCTGGACCATGAGGCGCTCGTCCGGACCCTTGACCGCGGCGACGATGCAGAACTCGGTGGCGCCGGACTTCTGGGTCTGCTTCGCGGCCTCCACCAGCTCGGCGATGTCGAGCTGCACGGCGCGGACCGGGGACTCGAAGAGGCCGGACTGGGAGCAGAAGTGGCAGTCCTCGGGGCAGCCGCCGGTCTTCAGCGAGATGATGCCCTCGATCTCCACCTCCTCACCGCACCAGCGCAGACGCACCTGGTGGGCGAGGTCGAGGAGCTCCGGCAGGTGCTCGTCGTCGAGTTCGAGGACCTCGAGCAGTTCGGGCTCGGTGAGGCCCTGTCCCTGCTCGAGGGCGATCTCGCGGGCGCGGGTGAGGATGTCGGGGGTCATACGGCTCCTTGTGCACGGGGCTTGAACGGTGTTCAGTGCAGTGTAGCCGATGGATTGAATGGTGTTCAGTCAGCGGTCCGGGGAGGCCGAACCTGAAAGGCTTACCTCCGCCCTCCCCGCGGGACACATCTCCCCAGGTCGAGATTGGTATTATGTAAGCTTTTCAGGCCCACCTCTAGAACCTGAAGATCGCCCCCGCCGCACGCTCCTCATTAAACGCAGGAATCACGTCCACGGTGCCGCTGTTGCGCAGGGTGTGGGCGACGGCGGCGTCGAGATCCGCGGCCTTGGAGGAATCACCCAGGGTGTTCTCGCGCAGGGCGAGCGTGGTCAGGACGAGCGTGTCCACGCGGCCGTGCTCGGAGTCCTGGCTGATCTTCGCGGAGTCGTGGGTGGCGCGGCCGGTGCCCAGGTTCTCGCCGAAGCGCTCGAGCAGGTCATTGTGACGCTTGTCGGCCTCGGCGGAGGCCAGCGGCCAGGCCTTCTCGTGCAGCTGCGCGGGGGTGAGGTGGTCGGGGTTGCCGGAGACGGTGTCGTCGAGAAGCTGCACGTTGGGCAGGTGATCCCGGAGGCCGCCGCGGTGCTCGTCGACGGCGGCGAGGATGAGCGGGCGGTCGTCGTTGGTGAAGCGGGTGTTGATCGCTTTCGCCACGTCGCGGAGGAAGCTGTCGCGGACGACGTTCTCCCCGGTGCTGTGGCCGTGGGCGGGGGCGCGGTCGCCGGTCTGGTGCTGGAACTGGGGCTCGCGGGTGTAGTAGTCGGAGTCGTCGGTGGAGGCCGGGGCGTCGCCCAGGTCGAGCTCGGACAGCGAGGTGCGGTCGCCCTCGAAGAGGCGCACCTGGTCCTGGCTCACGGCGAGCAGGAGGAAAGGCATGTCGTCGGCGACGAGCGGCAGCAGGGGGCGCAGGTTGGCGTGGTCACCGACGCTGACCTGGGCCTGGCCGTCGAGCGTGGTGCGGAACCAGCGGGTGCCGGAGGGGGAGGCGAAGACGGCCAGCGCGTCGGCCTGGCGCTGCCAGAAGGGCTCGTCGTCAGCCAGCGCTGCAACCTCAGCGAGCAGGGCATCAGCGTCGGCGTCGGAGTCGGCGAGCTGGGCGCGGGCGTCGTCGAGAAGCGGCTTGAGCTGGCGGTGATCGTTGACGGTCTCGGGGCCACCGCGGTGGGTGGGGATGAGCAGGGAGACGACGGGGCCGTCCAGCTCGGCGAGGGCGCGCAGATCTTCGTGGCGGACAGGGTCAGTGTTCGGATCGATCAGTGCGTTATTCATAGTTCCACGCTACTGAAATCTAGGTCACAGCGAGCTAACAATGTTCCCGAGCAGGAACATAGACAACCCGGCGGTAAGTTGTAGACATGCCGCTCTACGACGACACCCTCGCCCTCCTGCGCGAGATGATCCGCAACGCCTGCGTCAACGACTACACCCCCGGCTCCGGCCAGGAGGTGCGCAATGCCGACACCCTCGAGCGCTTCTTCGCCGGCACGCCCGGCGTCGAGATCACCCGCTACGAATCGGCGCCGGGCCGCGTGAGCATCGTGGTCACCCTCGAGGGCACCGACCCGGCCGCCGAGCCGCTCACCTTCCTCGGCCACACCGATGTCGTCCCCGTCGACGCCGAACGCTGGACCGTCGACCCCTTCGGCGCCGAGATCATCGACGGCCGCCTCTACGGCCGCGGCGCCATGGACATGCTCTTCATCACCGCCACCCAGGCCGCGGTGCTGCGCGACGCCGCCCGCTCCGGCCGCCCCACCGGCACCCTCACGTTCGTGGGCGTCGCCGACGAGGAATCCCGCGGCACCCTCGGCGCGAAGTGGCTCTCCGAGGAGCACCCGGAGGCCTTCTCCTGGCGCAACACCCTCTCCGAGACCGGCGGTTCGCACCTGCCGATCGCCGACGGTTCCGACGCCCTCGTCATCGTCGTCGGCGAGAAGGGCGCCGCCCAGCGTCGCCTGCACGTCACCGGCGATGCCGGCCACGGCTCGAACCCTTATGGCCGGGAGTCGGCCATCGCGAAGATCGGCGAGGTCGCCCGGCGTATCTCGCTTATCGACGTCCCCGTCTCCCACGACCCCCTCTGGCAGGGATTCGTCCGCGCCTTCCGTTTCGACCCCGCGATCGAACGCGCCCTGCTCGAGGGCACCGACGACAGCGCCTTCGAGTACTTCGGCGACCTCAAGCGCTACGCCCACGCCCTCTCGCGTCTGACCTTCTCGCAGACCATCCTGCGCGCGGGCACCGCCATCAACGTGCTGCCCTCCTCGGCGACCCTCGACCTGGACATCCGCCCCCTGCCCGGCACCACGCAGGACGAGGTCGACGCCATCCTGGCGCAGGCCCTCGGCGACCTGTTCCACGAGGTCCGCATCGAGCGGCTCATCTCCGAACCGGCCACCGTCTCCCCCACCTCCGGCCCGCTGTACGACGCCCTCGTGGCCACCTTCAACGAGTTCTTCCCCGGCGTGCCCGTCATCCCGACCATCGCCGCGGGCGGCTCCGACCTGCGCTTCGGCCGCCGCCTGGGCGGCAACGGCTACGGCTTCGCCCTCCACGCCCGCGAACGCACCCTCGGCGATGTGTTCCAGCTACTTCACCACCACGACGAATACATCGAGCTCGAGGACCTCGACCTCACCCTCCGCGCCTACCGCTCCCTGGTGCGGCGGTTCTGCGGGGTGTAGGCAGCCCGCCCGGCGCAGGCTAGCCGTTGAGGATGCAGAACTCGTTGCCCTCCGGGTCCGCCAGGACCACCCAGGTGAACTCCTCGCGCAGGTCCGCCACCATGGTCGCGCCGAGCGCCAGCGCGCGCTCCACCTCCGCATCGCGGGAGGAACCGCCGTCGGGGCGCAGATCGAGGTGCGCGCGGTTCTTCACGGTCTTCGCGTCCGGTGAGTAGTAGAACAGCACCACATAACCGTCGGGGCTGATGAGGTAGCACTCCGGCGAACCCGGGCGATAGGACTCCGGTTCGGTGATCTCCCAGCCGAGCAGCGCGCGCCAGAATTCGGCCACGACAAAGGGATCGCGGGAGTCGAAGGTGGTGTGGGACAGTCGCAGGCTCATGCGTCCATCATGCGGGAATGGCGCGCCCGTGGCACCATGAAGGCCTCGAAATAAGTACGGACAAAGGATGTTCTCATGAGCCACTTCCGCACCACCCTCGCGATGACCGCCCTCGGCGCCACCACCGTCCTGCTCGCCGCCTGCGCCGAGCCGACGGAGTCCACCAACACCACCACTGCCGCCACCACTGCCGCAGGTGAGATCACCACCATCACCGTCTACACCTCCGAGCCGGAGGAGAAGGTCGACGAGATCAACGCCGCCTTCGAGGCCGCCAACCCCGACATCAAGGTGGAGGTGTACCGGGCGGGCACGGGTGATCTCAACGCGCGCATCGCCGCGGAGAAGGAGTCCGGCTCCATCGAGGCGGATGTGCTGTGGGCCGCGGACGCCGCCACCTTCGAGGGCTACAAGGCCGCCGGTGACCTGGCGGAGCTGCAGGACGTGGACACCAGCGAGCTCATCGCCGAGGCCGTCGACGCCGACAACACGTACGTAGGCACCCGCATCATCCCCACCGTCATCGCCTACAACACCGACGTCATCGACGAGGCCGACGCCCCGCAGTCCTGGGCCGACCTGGTCGACCCGAAGTACGCGGGCCAGCTGGTCATGCCCGACCCGGCCGTCTCCGGTGCCGCCGCCTTCAACGCCTCGGTGTGGAAGAACGATTCCCAGCTCGGCGAGGACTGGATCAACGCCCTCGGCCAGAACCAGCCGATGATCGCCCAGTCCAACGGCCCGACCTCCCAGGAGATCGCGGGCGGCGGGCACCCGGTGGGTGTGGTCGTCGATTACCTGGTGCGTGACCTGGCGGCCGCCGGCTCCCCCGTCGCGGCGGTCTACCCGAGCGAGGGCGCGCCGTACATCACCGAGCCCGCCGGCGTCTTCGCCGCCTCCGATGCCCAGGAGGCCGCCGAGCGCTACATCAACTTCCTGCTCTCCGCGGAGGGCCAGAAGATCGCCGTCGAGCAGGCCTACCTGCCGGTGCGCGAGGATGTGGGCACCCCGGAGGGCACCCCGGCGCTGCACGAGATCGCGCTGATGACCCCGGATCTTAAGGTGGTCACCGAGGACAAGGACGCCGCGGTCGCGCTCTTCCAGAACGCCATGCAGTAGTTTTCATCCTGTGACCCGCATGCCCGCTCTCCCCCTGATGCGCGTCGGGGTGTGGTTGATCGTCCTCGGACTGTTCGTCACTCCCCTGGCGCTTGTCGTCACCCTGGCCGCCGGCGGCAATCAGCTCCCGGTCCTGCTCGACCAGGGGCTGGGCACCGCGGTGTGGAACTCCACGTTCACCACGCTGCTCTCGGCGGTGGGGGCCACGGTCGTCGGTACCGCCCTCGCGCTGCTCCTCGACCGCACGAACGCCCACGGCACCACCGCTCTGCGACTGTTCCTGCTCTCGCCGCTGCTCATCCCGCCCTTCATCGGGGCGATCGCGTGGCTGCAGCTCTTCGGGCCGAACCAGGGACTCAACCGGTTGTTCGGCGCCGAGGTGTGGAACATCTACGGCGCGGACGGGGTGACGTTCCTGCTCATCCTGCACTCGTACCCGATCGTCTACGTCATTGTCTCCGCGGGCCTGCGCTCCATCCCCTCGGACCTGGAGCAGGCGGCGCGCGTGGCGGGCGCGGGCACCGCCACCATGCTGCGCACCGTCACCCTCCCGCTGCTGCGCCCGGCCCTGCTCTCGGCCTTCACCCTGACGGCGGTGGCGAACCTGGCCGATTTCGGCATCCCCGCGCTGCTGGGTTCCCCGGCGCGTTTCGAGACCCTGGCCACCATGATCTACCGCTTCATGGAGTCCGGGACCGTGGCCAACCCGCTGCAGACCGTCTCGACCATCGGCGTGGTCCTCCTCGTCCTCGGCATCGCCTCGGTCACCGCCGACCACCTCGTTTCCCGCTACGCCGGGTCCCGCCTGCAGGACACCGGGCAGGCGTTGCGCGTCGATCTCGGGGCCGCCCGCTGGCCCGTCACCGTGGCCGCCTGGCTACTGGGCCTGGCCGTCACCCTCGGCCCCCTCCTCGGCCTGGCCTACCGCGCGCTGCTGCCGGCCCCGGGCGTCCCGCTTACCGCCGACACGATCACGCTGGACAACTTCCGCCGCTCCCTGGCCAACCCCCGCGTGGTGGAGGGCTTCACCAACTCCCTCACCCTGGCGCTCTCGGCGGCGCTCATCTGCGGGGTGCTCGGCTGGCTCATCGGCCTGCTGGTCACCCGCACGCGCTTTGTCGGCAACACCGCCCTCACACTCACTGTGCTCCTGCCCACCGCACTGCCGGGGCTCATCATCGGTGTCGGCTGGCTCATCCTCGGGCGCTACACCGGTATCTACAACACCATGTGGGTCATCCTCGGCGCCTACGTGTGCGCCTTCACCGCCCTCGTGCTGCAGGCGGTGCGCGCCCCGCTGCAGGGCACCCCGCTGGCGGTCGAGGAGGCGGCGCGTATCTCCGGGGCGGGTCGCCTGTGGGCCCTGCTGAGCACCACCGGTGCCCTGGCGATTCCGGCGGCGTTCTCCGGCGCGGTGCTCGTCGCCGTCACCGCCGTGCGGGAGTTGACCGTGTCCATCCTGCTCATCGCCCCGGGCACGACGACCCTCGGCGTGCAGGTGTTCAACCTGCAGCAGGCCGGCAACTACAACCAGGCCTCCGCGCTCTCCCTCATGTTTGCGGTGGTGGGTATCCTCGCCTTGGCCCTCACCGTGCGTTCCCCGAAAGTCAGGAGCTGACCGTGTCCGCCATCGACATCCACGACCTCAGCGTCGTCTTCCCCGACGGCACCACGGGCCTGGCCGACATCGATCTGCACGTCCGCCCCGAGGAATTCCTCGTGCTCATCGGCGCCTCCGGGTCCGGCAAGACGACGCTGCTGCGCACCATCGCCGGATTCCTCACCCCCCGCTCAGGAAGCATCGCCGTCGACGGCCGAGACATCACCCACGTCCCACCGGAGAAACGCCGCATGGGCATGGTCTTCCAGCAGCACGCGGTGTGGCCCCACATGTCCGTCGCCCGCAACGTGGAGTACCCGCTGCGACGGGCGGGCGTCGATAAGCGGAAGGAGCGGGTGGAGCAGGCCCTCGAGCTCGTCGGACTCGCCGGGTTCGCTTCTCGACGCCCCGATTCCCTCTCCGGCGGCCAGCGCCAACGCGTCGCCCTGGCGCGCGCCATCGTCGCCGACCCCACCGTGCTGCTTCTCGACGAAGCCCTCTCCGCCCTCGACGAACCCCTCCGCGACAACCTCCGCCGCGAACTGGTCACCCTCACGCGCCGCGCGGGCCTGACCACGGTGCACGTCACCCACGACCGCACCGAGGCCCTGTCCGTCGCCGACCGCATCGTCGTCCTCGGCGAGGGCCGGATCCAGCAGATCGCCACCCCGGCCGAACTCGTCTCGCGCCCGGCCACCGCCGCGGTCGCCGCGTTCATCGCCGACGCGACGCTTCTTGACGCCACCGTGCTCAACGCCGCCCCCTCCGAAATCATCGGCAGCGGCGAGTCGCTGACACTGGCCATTCTCCCCCACATGGTGGAGGTCCTGCCGGCCGGGGAGGAGGGCATCCCGGCGCAGGTGCGTTCCGTGCTCTACGACGGCGGCGACTGGTCACTCACCCTCGACGCCCTGGACACCGTCTTCCGCGCGAGCGTGCGCGGGGTGCGCCCGGAGGTCGGCGACGCGGTGACGATGCGGGTGCACGGGCCGCTGGGGTACCGGGCTTAAGCGCGGCCCCTGCCCCACCCCCTCCCCCTGCCCTGAGGCATATCACGTCAGGTGTATCAGGGCAGGCGTAGGTCGAGTGACCCGCTTGCCCCACGGCAGTTCAACTCGATCCACCCATGGGAAGCTCTGCCTACCGTGATGTGCCTCAGGGCACAGGGCCGACAACCGTAAAGCAGCAGCACTGAGCGGGTGGAGGCCCTATCGCACCACCCACTCTCCGTCAGAACGATGGAGCGTGCTCAAAGCGATGACGACTGGCATGGCGTCCCGGTTGAGAATCGCCACCTCGAGCACAACGAAGGAACGCGATGCGTGGACCACCTGCACGCGGACGTCGAGATCATGGGAGAGATCCCCGGGCCTGACATAGGTGGTGCGCAGGTTGGAGGTGTGGAAGCTGACGCCCTCGTCCGCCACCATCTCGTTCCAGGCGACCCGGGCCGCCATCTCGGACACGCACAGGCCGATGCCACCGTGCATGGCGCCCAGGGGATTCGCCAGATGGGGCCCGGTCTGCAGTCGGAACTCCGCCCGGCGCGCCTCCCGGTGGACGGGCTGCAGGATGTCGTCCAGCGGCGGGAGCGTGTCCGCGGCGCGCAGCGGGGCCCACGGCTTCTCGTGCACCGAGGAATCCCCCGGCAGATAGCGCATCCGCTGGTCCACCGTGGCGATCAGGGCTCCATGTCCGTCCCGCACAGTGCCGGCGGCGAAACCCCAGTCACCGGTCCGGCTGATGAAGCCCGCCTGGCTTTCGAAACGCCCGGACGACGACGTCACCGGGGCGTGGAAATCCACGTTGATGACGGAGGAGACACCCCACTGCCGCGGTGAGCGCCCGGTGAGCGCGGCGTAGGCGGAGGTGTCGTCGATGAGGATCCCCAGCGCCCCCTGGTGGAGGACGTCGGATCCCGCGACGGCGATGGCCGCGGTGGGCGTCATCGTGGCACAGGCCTGCCCTCCCGCGGTGCTCACCATGTCCACGCCGAACGTGACCTCGGGAACGCCCCGGTAGAAGGGCACGGGCAGCTGTGCGGCCAGTGTGTGCATGGATGGCTCCTAGCGGTAGTCGATCTCGATGTCGGCGATGTCCTGGTCCTCGAGGTTGACCACGATGTTGTCCGGTGTGCGGGTGGTCATCCAGATGAGCTCCTCGGTCTGGCTGGCGTTGCCCTCGATGTGCGGCATGAAGGGCGGGACGAAGACGAAGTCGCCCTCCTCCATGTAGACGATGTTCTCGTAGCGCTCGCCGTAGCGGATGTAGCCGCGGCCCTTGAATACGTAGCCGCCGGTCTGCGCCTCGCCGTGGTGATGGGCACCGGACACCTCGCCGGGGCCGGTGTAGACCTTGCCGAACCAGATCCGGCTGGCAGCGGAGTTCTCCTTGGACACGCCGGAGATGCGGCGGGCGTTCTCGGTCTGGCCGGGGGCCGCCTCAAGGTCGGCGGCACGGTTGACGGTGAAGATGTCGACGTTCCTGGTGATGTCGAAATCGGGGCCGGGGATGTTCTGGGACATGGGGAATTTCCTTTCGGGGATATACGGGGGTGGGTTCAGTAGGAACGGGGCAGGCCCAGGTGCTTTTCACCGATATAGTTGCGGATCATTTCATCGGTGAGGGGGGCGAAGGTGTACAGGCGGGCGTCGCGGAAATAGCGCTGCATGGGCAGTTGGCGGAGGAATCCCCAGCCGCCCATGACCCGCATGCCGATGTCGGTGGTGACGGTGCCCGCCCGGGAGGCGGCGAGCTTCGCCATCGCGGAGAGGGTCTCCACGGCGCCGCCTTCCGCCTCATCGGAGGTGCGGGCGGCGTTGTGGAGCAGGAGGCGGGCGGATTCGACGGCCACGGCGGCGTCGACCAGTTCGTGCTGCAGCGCCTGGAAGGCGCCGACCGGGCGGCCGAATGCTTCTCGACGCCCCGCGTACTCCACCGCCGTCTCCAGCGCCCCGCGGGCGATGCCCAGGGCCACGGCGGCGCCGTTGAGGCGCTCACCGTTGAGGGTGGCCAGCACCTGGCGGAAGCCCCGGTGCTCCTCTCCGAGCACCAGGTCAGCGGGGACCCGGACGTTGTCGAAGACGATGTCCGCCTGCTCGAGGGCCCGGATGCCCATGGTGTCAATGGGCGTGGTGGTGATGCCGGGGGTCGAGCGCGGGACGATGAACATGGTGATGCCGTCGATGGAGGAGCGCTCGATCTCCGCGGTGCGGGCGAGGACGATGAGGAAGTCGGCGGTGGAAGCTCCGCCGATCCACTTCTTCCGGCCGTCGATCACCCAGGTGCCGTCCTCCTCGCGACGGGCGCGGGTGGACATGGCGCGGGCCACGTCGGTGCCGCCCTCGGGTTCGCTGAGGGCGAAGGACATGCGGACGTCGCCGTCGAGAAGCGGGGCGAGATAGGAGGCGCGTTGCGGGTCGTCGGCGAAGCGGTGCAGCAGTTCGACGCCCATGTACTGGACGACGATGCTCACGCCGACCGAGGTGGCGCCGGCGCCCAATTCCTCGAGCACGGTGACTTGGCTCTGATGAGCAGGTCCGCGGCCGTGGAGTTCGGTCTCGAGGCGGATGAGGCCGGCGTTCGCGAGCTCCCGGTAGAGCTCGGCGTCGTACTTCTCCTCCTCATCGTGGTCGGCGAGGCGCTCCGGGGAGGTGTGCTCCGCCAGGACCTGACGGACCTTCCGCCGCACGGCCGCCACTTCGGGGTTGTCCGCCAAGGTGGAGAAGGGGGCATGGACAGAGTCAGTCACGGGGCCTCCGCTCGATGAGGAAACTGCTGGTGAAGGTCATGACGGTGGCGCCGTGCTGGTTGAGCACGACGTAGTCGAGAGACCAGAGGCCGTTGTCGGGGCGCTTGGTCTCCCGGGACACGGAGACGGTCGCCTCCACCCGGATGGTGTCGCCGATGAACACCGGCGCGAGCGCGCGGACCTCATCGAGACCGAGCCAGGCGACGACGTGGGTGAAGTAGCCGGTCTGGGTCATGAGTCCGAGGGCGGCGGACAGCGTGAGCGGGCCGTGCCCGATGCGCTGCCCGAAAGGGGTGTCGGCCGCGTGGACGGCGTCCAGGTGCAGGGACACCCAGTCTCCGGTGAGGCCCGCCCAGTTCACCAGGTGGGATTCGGTGATCGTCAAACCCGGGCTGCGGAGGCGGTCGCCGGCGACGAGGGATTCCCAGTGGTGATCCGGGGGCCCTTTGACGGTGGCGTCAGTCATGGTCGTTCTCCTTTCTGGGGATGGTGCGTGTGTGGTTGGGGGCGAGAAACCAGTGTGCTCTGAGGAATATTCTTCCGAAAACGTGGTCTGGCTCTCACTCAAGTGTAGACTAACAAATGATCGTTCGTGTAGGAATAGAGAAACCTCAAGAACTTTCGAGGACCGCAACCCCCATCCCCGTCAGGAGGACCCCATGACTGCACCCACCACCCAGGAAACCGTCCACGAGCGTCTCGCCCGCAGCCTCGCCGAGGCCCGCATCGGCGGTTCCGAGAAGAACCGCAAGAAGATCCAGGACTCCGGAAAACTCCTGGTCCGCCAGCGACTCGCCCTGCTTTTCGACGACGAGAACTACATCGAGGACGGCCTCCTCGCCCGCTTCGAGGAGGGTCTGCCCGGCGACGCCGTTGTCATCGCCTTCGGCCGCGTCGACGGCCGCGAGGTCTGCGTCATCGCCAACGACTACAGCGTCAAGGCCGGCACGTGGGGCAACCGCACCTTCGAGAAGATCACCCTCGCCCAGGAGAAGGCCACCGCCGCCGGTATCCCCATCGTCTATCTCTTCGACTCCGCCGGCGCCCGCATCGACGAGCAGTTCGAGTCCTTCGCCGGCCGCCACGCCTGGGGCAACATCTTCTACAACCAGGTCCAGATCTCCGGCCGGGTCCCCCAGATCTGTGCCCTGTTCGGCCCCTCCCCCGCCGGCTCCGCCTACGTGCCCGCGCTCTGTGACCTCACCATCATGGTGCGCGGTCACGCTACCGCCTACCTCGGCTCCCCGCGCCTGGCCGAAATGGTCACCGGCGAGAAGGTGACACTCGAGGAGATGGGTGGCGCCGAGATGCACTGCACCGTCTCCGGCCTCGGCGATGTTCTCGTGGAGGACGACGCCGAAGCCCTCGCCGCCATCCGCGTGTGGCTGTCCTTCCTCCCCGCCAACTGGGAGACCCCCGCCCCCATCGCCCCCGCTGCCGAGCCCCGCGAGGGCCGCTCCCTCGAGGAGATCGTGCCCCTGCGCGAGGCCGAGATCTTCGACATGGAGGAGTTCGTCGAGTCGCTTGTCGACGAAGGCTCCTGGTTCCCCTACAAGGAACTCTTCGCTCCGGAGATGCTCACCGGCTTCGCCCGCATCAACGGCCGACCCGTCGGCCTGGTGGGCAACCAGCCCACCCACATGGGCGGGTCCATCTTCCCCGACTCCTCCGACAAGGCCGCCCGCTTCATCTGGATCTGCAACGCCTACAACATCCCCATCATCTTCCTCGTCGACATCGCCGGCTACATGATCGGCTCCGCCGTGGAACGTCAGGGCATCATCCGCCACGGCGCCAAGATGATCTTCGCCGTGTCCGAATGCCGCGTCCCCCGCATCACTGTCCTGGTCCGCAAGGCCTACGGTGGCGGCTACCTGGCCATGTCCGGCGCTCCGATGAACCCGGATGCCGTCATCGCCCTGCCCACCGCCCGCCCCGCCCTCATGGGCCCCGATGCCGCAGTCAACGGCATCTACTACAACCAGATCCACGAGATCGAGGATCCCGCCGAGCGCAAGGCCTTCATCGCCGAGAAGCACGCCGAGTACGCCGAGGGTATCGACGTGTTCAAGATCGCCAACGCCAACGCCGTCGAGGCCGTCGTGCCCGCCAATGAGCTCCGCGCCGACCTCACCCGCCGCCTCGCCCTCTACGGCAAGCGCAAGGCGGAGCCGGTCGAGCGCCGCCAGGCCGTCACCCCGGTGTAGCAGGGAGACGCCGTGATCAAGATCGTCGCTGTCATCAGCAAGAAGCCGGAGCTGTCGAGGGAGGAGTTCCTCCGCCACTGGAACGACGACCACCCGGCCTATGTCCGGCGCCTACCCGGCATTCGTCGCTACCGGCAGAACCCCGCGATCGACCACCCCAAGTCCTGGCCCTTCGACGGAATGGCCGAGCTGTGGTTCGACTCGGTGCAGGACGTCAAGCAGGCCTATGCCGGCGCCGCGGGCGCCGATCTCCTCGCCCACGAGGAACTCTTCCTCTCCGACATGCAGTGGTTCATCTCGGAGGAAGTGGAGATCGACCTCTAGACACACGTCTGAAGGGGCGGGACCGGATCCGGTCCCGCCCCTTCAGACGTGTCGGAGATCAGCGGTCGAAAAGGCTGAACACCTGGGTGGCGCCGCCGTCGATAAGCAGATCGGCCCCGTTGATACTCCGCGCATCGTCGGTGAGCAGGAAGGCGGCGAGCGCACCGATCTCCTCCGGGGTGACGATCTGCTCGGTGGGGACCTTCTTTTTCACCTGGTCGCGTACCTCCTGGATGACCATCGCCGTGTCCACCACGCCCGGGCAGATGGAGTTGACCGTGACGCCGGTGCCCCAGAAATCGACGAGGAGGGAGCGGGTCAGGTTCGACAGGCCCGCCTTCGACGCCGCGTAACTCGGGTAGTGGTAGCCCGTGACGCCGGCGATGGAGGAGATGTTGATGATGCGCCCCCATCCCTGCTCCACCAGTTCCGGCCCGAACTCCCGGATAAGCCGGAACGGACCCGTGAGGTTGATGTCCAGGGCGAACTGGAAGGAGGCGGTGTCATGATCCTGCAGATATTTACGGTCGAGAATCCCGGCGGCGTTGACCAGCGCCTGAATCGGGCCGACCTGCTCGGAAACCGCGGCATGCAACGCGGCGACCGATTCATCGCTGCTCACGTTGAGCTCGAAAGGCAGCGCACGCCCACCGGCGGCGGTGATGCGCTCGGCGGCCGCCTCGGCCGCCGCGAGATTGAGGTCAGCACAGAGCACGGTATGCCCGGCGGCGGCCAGGCGGGCATTGATGCCGACGCACATGCCGCCACCGGCACCGGTGACCAGGACATTGAGGGAGGAAACGGGTCGGGTCATGGGAGGGTCTCTCTTTCTGGGTTGGTGAAAAGCGAGGAACGGAGTTCGCGGGAGGCGTGGAGCAGGCCGTCTCTGGCCAGTTCTACAGGGGCGCGCCGGGACAGATGCTCGTCCAACGTGCGCGGGCTGATCTCGCCGGAGCGGAAGCGATCCTGCAGCACCGCCCACCGCTCCTCCTCCGCGAGGGATGGATAGGTGACATAGCCTTCCGCCCCTCCGCGGTAGAAGGTGCGGCGGTCGTGCGCGTGCAGCGGGGCCCCCGTGGCGAACCTCTCCGGCAGATCAGGGTTGGCGATGAAGGCCCGCCCGAATCCCACGAGATCGGCGGTCCCCTCGGCGAGCAGCCTTTCGGCGGAGGCGGCGGTGTGGCCGCCCGTGACGATGACGGGGGTGTCGGCGCGTTCGCTGAGTGCGGCGGTGGGCACGGCATCGGAGGCGATCTCCGCGGTGGTGGAGCCGGCGATCGTCGGTTCCACCAGGTGCAGATAGGCCAGGCCGCGGCCCGCCAGGGCAGATACAACGTGGTGATGCAGGGCGCTCTTGTCCTCATCGAGGGCGTCCATCCAACGGGAGGACGGAGACAGACGGACCCCGATCCGCCCCCGGGGGATCTCGCGGGCCACTTCCTCGATGATCTCGAGGAGGAAGCGGGCACGATTCGCCACCGACCCCCCGTACTCGTCGGAACGCTCATTGGAGGCGGAGTTGAGGAACTGGTCGATGAGGTAGCCGTTGGCGGCGTGGAGTTCCACGCCGTCGAAGCCGGCGGCGACGGCCCGACGGGCTGCCGCGGCATACTGCCTGATGACCACGCGGATCTGCTCCCGGCTGAGGGGATGCGGAGTCTCGAAGGGAATGTTCCCGGAGCTCCGGTAATAGCTGAATCCTCGGATCGGGATCGCCGAGGGGGCCACAGGAAGGGCCCCGCCCGGCTGGACGGAGGAATGGGACTGCCGGCCGACATGCCACAGCTGGGCGAAAATGTGGCCTCCCCTGGCGTGGACAGCGCGGGTCACCGGCCGCCAGCTGCGCGCCTGTTCATCGGTGTACAGGCCGGGGACATCGGGGTAGGCGACACCCTGGGCGGAGACGACGATCCCCTCGGAGACGATGAGGCCCGCGCTGGCGCGCTGCGCGTAGTAGACCTCCATGAGTTCATTCGCACTGCCGTCGGGGTGGGCGCGGCTGCGGGTGAGCGGCGCCATGACCACCCTGTTGCGCAGGTGGAGACCCTGGAGTGTGACAGGTTGGAGTAGACGGTGCGGCGTCATGCAATTAGCTTACGTACGTTTGTTAGTTTTCGAAAGGCTTTCCCGCGGATTCACTCTCCCACTAACATGGACTCTGCCCTCGACCGACGAAAGTGAACGCACCATGGCCCGATCCGGCAAGAACACCGCACGACTCATTCGCGAGAAGGCCACTGAGCTCTTCTTCCAGAAGGGCTACGCCGGAACGTCACTCCGGGAGGTGGCCGCCGCTACAGGTCTCCAGATCGGCAGCCTGTACAACCACATCGCCAGCAAGGAGGATCTCCTTCTGCAGGTGATGGGCGGCGTCATCGACGACCTCGTCGTTGAACAGGAAGCGGCGATGCGGACGGAGGGCGACGTGGTGGACAAGCTCCGGGCCGTGATCGACTGCCACGTCCGATTCCACGCCCAGCACGCCCCCGAAGTGCACATCGGCAACTCCAATCTCTCCGCACTCTCCGATGAGGCCCGCGACAAGATCATCGAGAAGCGCAACACCTACGAGCGCAATATCCAGCGCCTGGTGGAGGAGGCTGGACGCGACGGACTGGCCTCCGTGCTCGACGCCCGCCTGCACACCTTCAGCATCCTCGGGATGGGCACCCATCTCGCAGGCTGGTACCGCCCGGAGGGACGGCTGTCCCTGGACGAGATCTCAGACGCCTACACCACTCTCGCCCTGCGGGAACTCAAGGTCAGCGACGCGGATGAGCGCGTTTCCCGGGCACGGCACGCCATCTAAACCAGCGCTGCACAGGCAGGAGGTCAGGACCCGTTCGGGTCCTGACCTCCTTTTTCATGGCAGATATGCTCCTTGTCACAGAACTGCTTGCAAGAGTGGGCGGTCACATCTAGACTCACATACGAACGCTCGTTAGTTTTCGGGTGGCCGTCCCTCCGGCCTCCCCGGGAGCAACGAGAAGCCCGCAGAAATGAGGACCACAATGCGCACTATCGGAGACTGGCTGCGCCTCCACCATCGGCAGCACCCGAGAACGGAGGCTCTCGTCGGCATCGACGGCCGCCGCACCTACGGTGAGCTGGCTGAACGCTCCTGGGGCATGGCCCGCGGACTGCGCAGCCTCGGCATCGACGACGGCGACCGGGTCGGAGTCCTGGGAAGCAACACCGTATTCAACGCCGAGATGTTCTTCTCGGTCGCCGCCAGCGGAGGCGTCTACGTCGCCTACAACTGGCGCTGGACAGCGAGCGAACTCGCCCACGGCATCCAGGAGACCTCCGCCTCGGTGATCATCGTCGAGCAGCAGTTCGTCGAGCTGCTCGACGACGCACTCGCCATCCTCAGCCGCGATGTCGAGACGCTGCCCACCGTCATCGTCGAAGGCGAGCAGGCCGACGCCCTGCGCCAGGGGGAGGGCACCTTCCACGACACCGCCACCCTCGATTCCCCGCTGTGCATCATCTACACCGGCGGCAGCACGGGGCGTTCCAAAGGAGTGGTGCTCTCCCACCGCGCCGCCGTGGTCAACGCCATCAACGAGATCATCGACTGCCGGCTGGGCTCCCGCCCGGGAGAACGCGGACTCATCGTCACCCCCCTGTTCCATTCCGCCGGCCTGCTGTGCTGGCTGGTCTCACACTTCGTGGCCGCCTCCACCAGCGTGCTGGCCCCGAAGTTCGATGAGGACTCCCTCACCGACTGGGTGGAGAAGGAGCGCATCACCAACACCTTCATGATCCCCAACATGATGCGGAAGATGATGGACCGCGGGGTGTTCGACAACCCGGTGTTCCGCCGCCACCTCAAGGCCGTCCACACCGGAGCCGGGCTGCTGCGCATGCCGGACAAGGAGCTGTTCGCCGCCACCCTGCCTGACACCGAACTGTTCTACCGCTACGGCCTCACCGAGGCCGGCCCCATGGTCACTCGCCTGCGCCACGAGGACATGTTCGACCCCGCGGTCGACGGCTCCATCGGCCAGGAGTACTTCTCCGTGGAGATCCAACTGCAGGACCCGGACGGCCGCCCCGTCCCACCGGGGGAACTCGGGGAGATCTGCGTCCGCGGACCCTCTCTCATGAGCGGCTACTACGGGCGCCCCGACCAGACCGCCGAGGCCTTCCGCGGAGGGTGGCTGCACACCGGCGACGTCGCCACCGAGGACGAACGCGGATACTTCTATTTCCGCGACCGCCTCAAGGAAATGATCAAGACCGGCGGCGAGAACGTCTACGCCGCCGAAGTCGAACAGGTCCTCCACCTGCACCCCTGCGTCCTCGAGGCCGCGGTGATGGGCGTCCCGGACCTCACGTGGGACGAGGAGGTCCGCGCCGCCATCGTGCTGCGCGACGGCACCGTGGCCACCGCAGAGGAACTGTCCACCTTCCTTCGCGGCCACCTGGCCGGATACAAGATTCCGAAGCAGATGGTCTTTCTCGAAACGGACGACCTCCCCCGATCCGCCGCCGGAAAACTCGTCAAAACCCAACTGAAGAAGAACCTCGGCTGGATCCCCTGATCCGCCCCCACTCATCTCCCCTGAAGGAACACACATGTTCAAGAAGATCCTCATCGCCAACCGTGGAGAAATCGCCGCCCGCATCACAGCCACCTGCCGGGAACTCGGCGTGGGCTCGGTGGCGGTCCACTCCGCCGCTGACTCCTCCTCCCTGCACGTGCGGCTCGCCGACGAAGCCGTCAACCTCGGCGACGGGCCCTCCAGCGAGAACTACCTCGCGCAGGACAAGATCATCCGGGCAGCGCTGGACACCGGAGCCGAGGCGATCCACCCCGGCTACGGCTTCCTCGCCGAGAACGCCGCCTTTGCACGCGCGGTGGCCGAGGCCGGCCTGACGTTCATCGGCCCCTCCGCCGACGCCATCTCCGCTATGGGAGAGAAGGTCACCGCCCGCGAACTCGCCATCGCCTCCCAGGTCCCCCTGGCACCCGGATCCGACGGCGCCATCACCTCCGCCGAGCAGATCCACGCCTTCGGTGCGGAACACGGCTTCCCCATCCTGGTCAAGGCCTCCGCCGGCGGCGGCGGGCGCGGAATGCGTCGCATCAACAGCCCCGCCGACATCGACGACGCCCTCGAGTCCGCCGTCCGCGAAGCTGAATCAGCCTTCGGCAACGGCGAGGTATACCTGGAGCGCTACCTCACCAACGCCCGCCACGTGGAGGTCCAGGTCTTCGCCGACTCCCACGGCAACGCCGTTTACTTCGGAGATCGTGACTGTTCCGTCCAGCGCCGTCACCAGAAGCTCATCGAGGAGGCCCCGGCCCCCGGGCTGAGTGACAGCCTCCGCCGCGACATGGGCGAGGCTGCCGTGCGTCTTGCCCGCGAGGTCGGCTACACGGGAGCGGGCACCGTCGAGTTCCTCGTCGAAGGCGAGCGCTTCTACTTCCTCGAGATGAACACCCGCATCCAGGTCGAACACCCCGTCACCGAGATGGTCCAGAACATCGACCTCATTGCCGAGCAGCTGCGCGTGGCCGCCGGCGAACCCCTCAGCGTCACCGAATCCGGTCGGCCGGCCCAGGGAGTCGCCATCGAGGCACGCATCAACGCCGAGGACATCTCGGGCGGCCGCTTCATCCCCACCCCGGGTCTCATCACCACCATCGAGGCTCCCACCGGCGAAGGCCTGCGTTTCGACGCCGGCTACGAATCCGGTGACGAGATGCAGCCCTACTACGACAGCCTCATCGGCAAGCTCATCGCCTGGGGACCCGATCGCGACGCCGCCATCGCCCGCCTCCGCGAGGCACTCGACGCCATGACCGTCGACGGGGTCCGGACGACGATCCCCGCCGCCAAGCTCATCCTCGATCACCCGGACTTCCGGGAGGTGCGCTTCAACACCCTGTGGCTCGAGAGCACCGTCGAATTCCCGGAGGACGTCGACGACCTCGACGACACCCTCGCCCGTAACGAAGTCGAGGTCAGCGGCCGTTTCTACACCATCCCCTTCTTCCACGACGTCGTTCCCGGGGCCATCCCGCTGGCCGTCGGCGGTGCTCCCGCCCAGCCGGAGACCGGCGGTACCCGCAACCGGAACGGAGGCGGGCGTCGAAAAGCAAAGAAGAAGGCCTTCGACGGACAGATCACCTCGCCGATGCAGGGGACCATCATCAAGGCCACCGCCGAGGAGGGCCAGAACGTCTCCGCCGGCGACGTGCTCTTCGTGCTCGAGGCCATGAAGATGGAGAACCCCATCACCGCTCCGGTCGACGGCACCATCGGCCAGGTCCTGGCCACCGTCGGCGACTCTCTCGCCGCCGGCACCCTCCTGACCACCCTCACCGCCGCGGAGGCCCGCTCATGAAACCTGTCCGTTCCCTCCTCTTCGTCCCCGGCCACAAGCTGGACTGGATCCACAAGGCACTCAACTCCGAGGCGGACGCCGTCATCATCGACCTCGAGGACGCCGTACCCGAGGCCGACAAACAACTGGCGCGGGACAACGCCCGGGAAATCCTCTCCACCGTCACCGATGCCACCATCCTCATCCGCCCCAACGCCCTGGACACGGACCACTTCGGCGCCGACGTCGCCGCCGTCGTCCACGCCGGACTCACCGGGCTACTGCTGCCCAAACTCTTCAGCCGCGACGACGTCGTGCGTTTCGACGCCCTCGTCACCGCCGCCGAGCTCGCCAACGATGTCCCGCGCGGCACCGTCGAACTCATCCCCTCCCTGGAAACCGCGGCCTCCATCAACCGGGTCGACGATATCCTCGCCGGACCCCGCGTCGGCGGCGTCATGGCCGCAGCCGCCAAGGACGCCGACGTCTCCCGCGAAGTCGGATTCACCTGGACCGCCGAAGGCATGGAGACCCTCCACCTGCGTAGCAAGGTCGTGCTCGCCGCCCGCGCCGCCGGCATCCGGTGCATCGTCCTCGGCCTGTGGCAGGAGGTACGCAACCTCGACGGCCTGCGCACCTTCGCACAGGACAACAACCGACTCGGCTACACCGGGCAGGTCATCATCCACCCCTCCCACGCACCCGTGGCCAACGAGGAATACGGGCTGTCCGAGAAGCAGGTCGACTACTTCTCCGGCCTCATCGCGGCTTTCGACGCCGCCACCGCCCAGGGACACGGCGCCGTGACCTACCGCGGCGACCACATTGACCTCGCCCACGCCAACCACGCCCGCGCCGCCCTCGCGATCGCCGGCCTCACCGCTTAAGGAGCCCCACCATGTCCGGAATGTACTACGAAGATTTCACCGTCGGCGAGGTCATCCGCCACGAAGTCACCCGCACCGTCACCGAGACCGACAACCTCCTCATCACCACCCTCACCATGAACGTCCAGCCCCTCCACCTGGATGCCGAGTTCGCCGCCAACTCCATCTTCGGCCGTCAGATCGTCAACAGCATCTTCACCCTCGGTGTCGTCACCGGCATCCCCGTCCAGGAGACCACACTGGGCACCACCCTCGGGAACCTCGGGTTCCGGGAGATCGAGTTCCCCAAGCCCGTGTTCTTCGGTGACACTCTCCGCGTCGAGACCGAGGCCCTGGACAAGCGCATCTCCGAATCCCGTCCCGAGCGCGGCATCGTCGGCATCGAGCACCGCGGCTACAACCAGAACAACGAACTCGTCTGCGTCGTCCGCCGCACCGCCATGATGATGCGCCGCCCCGACTGACCGCCCCGTCCTGGCCCCCGGTCCGCAGCCCTTCGGGGAGCTGCAGACCGGGGGCTTTTTTCCTTTGCAGTCCCGCGGGCCGATCGCAGCGTCACCCTCATCGCCCAGGCAGCCGGGAGGCTGCGGCCATGCGGATGCGCGCCGCGAATCCCTCAGAGAGCGCCCCTGCCGAATCGTGCGCTTCATGCGGGAACATCACACCGCGACGCCCTCAGAACCCACCGGGAAGCGGCAGTAGCGGCGCGAACCTCCCTACCCACGCGGCCACGCAAAGCCCCGGGAACATCACACCGCGACGCCCCCAGAACCCACCCCCAGGAAGCGATAGCGGCGCGAACCTCCTGCCCGGCACAGTCCACGCACTGCCCCGGGAAGATCACACCGCCACGCCCCCAGAACCCACCCTCGGGAAGCGTTAGCGGCGCGAATCTCCCCGTCGACGAACCCAGACGGCCGCAGCACGCAGCCTCAAGCCGGTGATCTTTGACAGCGGGGAAGCCCGCGCAGCGAAAGGCCCCTCGTACAGGGAGTTCTGTACGAGGGGCCCGTCGATAAGATCAGGAGGCGGATAGTCCCGGCAGCCACATCACGATCTGGGGGAAGACCGTGAGCACCGCGACGAATACGACGGTCACTGCGATGAAGGGAAGGACTCCCCTGAAGACTTCGGTGAGGGAAATCTCGTTGCCCAGGTTGACCGCAGGTTCGCGGGTGATCCGGTGGACGATGAAGCTGAGGATGCCCACCGGCGGGCTGACCAGACCGAGCTCGGCCAGCATGATGAGGAAGACTCCGAACCAGATGAGGTCGACGCCCATGGCGGTCAACGGTGCCGCGAGGATGGGCACGGCGAGCATGATGATCGCCAGGGGGTCGAGGAACATGCCCATGATGAGGAAGAGCACAGCCAGCATCGCGAGGAATACCAGCGTGTTCATTTCGATGCTCACCAGCCACTCCGTGAAGAAGTTGGTCAGTCGGCTGACAGTGAGCATTCTGGTGAGGATGTTCACGCCGATGAGCAGGACGAAGATGCCGGCGGCGGAGATGACGGTCTCGGTGAGCGTCTCCTTCATGAAGGAGAGGAAGCCGCGGAGACCCGGGTGGGTCTTGCGACCCGATACCCAGCCGATGACGATGGCAGCCAGCGCACCGACCGCGCCTGCCTCAGTGGGGGTGAAGAGTCCGACAAACATTCCGCCGATGACGACCACGATGATGGCGGTGAGTGGGAGCATTCCCACGAGGGAGGACATTCGGGTTCCGAAGGTCACGCCGGTCATGTCCGCCTTCGGCGCCAACGAGGGGTTGATGAGGGCTCGGACGATGATGGTCACCGAGTACACGATGGCCAGCAGGACTCCGGGGACGATGGCGGCCATGAGCTGCGGTCCCACGGGAGTCTGTGCCACGCCGGCGTAGACGACGAGGAGGATGCTCGGCGGGATGAGCTGACCGAGGGTGCCCACCATGGCGACGGAACCGGTGGCGAAGGAGGGTCGGTACCCCACTTTCAGCATCTCGGGAATGGCGATGCGGCCGAGGGCGTAGGAGATGCCGATGGAGCTGCCGCTGGCGGCCGCCAGTCCAGCGCCGGAGAAGTTGGTGGCCACTGCCAGGCCGCCGGGCACTCCACCGAGCCACTGTCGCGCGGCCTCGAAGGCTTTGGAGGTGATGCCTGATTTCCACAGTGCAATACCCATGAGGATGAACAGGGGGATGACGCTGAGGGACCAGGATGCGGCGGAGGAGTAGATGAGTTCCTGGTAGGCGCCTTCCACTCCCCGGAAGCCCTGCATACCCATCAGTCCGATGACGGAGGCGCCGAGCATTCCCAGGCCGATCGGCACTCCCGCCAACAAGAGTGCGAGCACGAGGACCAGTGCGAGGATGCCGGTGACTTCCCGGCTGAAGTCGATGCTGAGAATGAGCCCGGTGAGGACGATGATGGCGCCCCAGACTGCGAGGTAGGCGTTGTCGGCCATTCTCGGGGCGAGCTTCTTGATGTAGCTGTTACTCGCCGCTTCGAGAGTTGTACTCATTGGTTGTTCCTTCCGAAGTTCGGAGTCAGGGAGCGATCATCGCCGCTGGCTTGGGGCTACCGACGATCATCTGCAGGAAGGCCTGCAGGAGTCCGACGAGCATCACGCCCTTGCCCAGCCAGATGGGCACGGCCACGGAGCCGGAGGAGGTCTGTCCGATTCGCATCGCGTCGGTGAATGAGTTGAACGCGAGGTAGAGGACGAGGAGGAAGATGATGAGTGTGACGGCGGTGATGGCGATGTTCGCCACCTCCTTGTGTCGACCGGTGAGCGCATCCGACATGAGGGTGACGGTGATCTGGGCCCGCTTCTGCTCGACGTAGGGAATGGCGAGGAAGATGATGACGGGCATCCACCAGTAGGTAATGAATTCCAGCGTGCCGGCGATCGGGGTGTTGAAGAGGTTCCTGCCCACCACATCCGCGGTCACGTGGAGACCCATGGCCACTGCGGCGATGCCTGAAATGGTCGCGAGAACTACTGTGATGGCGTTGATGATGCGTCGGAACGCCGCGACTGCCCCGTTGTCGACCAGGGAGGACAGCTTCGTTGTCGTGGTCATGGTTTTCTACCTGACTGCTAGTGGATTATCCGGAGAAGTCGTATTCTTCGATGTCGCTCCAGAGCGGCGTGAGGTCGAGGTCGCCTGCCTCGATGTAGCTGTCCTGGATGGCCTTGGGGTCGCGGTCAGCGACGGGCAGCTTGACCTCGTTCTCCAGGACGCCGCGCCAGTGAGTGTTCGAGTTCTCGATCTCGGAGATGAGAGCGGGTGCGTCCACGCCGGAGGGAGCCGAGTTCTTCGCCTTTTCGACTCGCTCCTCCTGGAAAGCGAGGAGCTTGGCGTCCAGCTCCGAAGAGTCCTGGAACTGGATCTTGTGATCCGCAGGGCCCTCGACAGCGAAGCGCTTGTAGATGGAGACGAATTCGTCGAGGAGGGAGGTCAAGGACGTGGTGCCGGCGTCGCGGAGGATCTGCTGTGCCTCCGGCGGCAGCGAATCCCAGGTGTCCTTGTTGATGACCACGGGCATGGCGTTGAGCTGGCTCATGGCGGTGGGCACGTAGTAGGGGGCCACCTCCCACAGGCTGTAGTTGATGTGGCCGGAGAGGTTGAGCGCGGCGCAGTCGACGATGCCGCGCTGGAGGCCCTCATACATTTCGGTGACCGGCAGGTCGACGGGGACCATGCCCATCGCCTTGACCTCATTGACGTGGAGTGCGCCGCCGGTACGGACGCGCAGTCCCTCGGCATCGGCGGCGGAGTTGACCGGCTTGGTGCAGAGCAGGTCGTAGGCCTGGGCGGTGGGGTAGTCCACGATCGGCACGAGGTTGTTGCTCTCGAATTCGTCCTTCACCGGGCCGTCCATCATGTGGATGCGCTGGCCGGACATGGCGCTCTCGATGAGGCCGTGCGGGTAGGAATCGGACTTGACGTTGCCCAGCTCGGTGATCCAGTTGCTGGCCGGCAGCTCGTTGGGGAAGTAGAAGGAGATGATGCGACCGATGTCGGCGGTGCCGCTGCCGATCCCCTGCAGCATTTCCCCGCCCGGCATGAGTGAACCGGCGGAGTACATCTCGAAGGTGATCTTGCCGTCGGAGGCGGTCTCGACCTCCTCCATGAAGACCTTGAGGGCGTTGTTGTACACACCGCCCTCCGGGTCGATGTCCGCGATGCTCAGAGTGATGTTGTCCATCTCCTCCAGCGAGTCGGCTGCCTCAGTGGTGCTGTCGCCGCAGGCGGCGAGGGTCATGGCGCCCAGGACGGATGCCGTTGCGGTGGCGACGATCTTGCGGATGGTGCTCATGTGTCTCTCCTCTCAGAAGAGCGTCAGTGTGATGATGGCTACAGACTAACGAACGTTCGTCCCCCGCACAACCACTATCCGCCTTTTGCCCCCTGAACTGCGGAGATTCCTCCGAATCACCAAGGCCGCCCCCACCGAGGCGGCCTGTCAGGATAGTTTCCACCCCCGCTTATCGACGCCCCCGTGCCTCCAGCACGCGCTCATCCGCATCGTGGACGTTGAGCTCGCGCAGCGCGAAAATCGTGTACTTCTCGGCGATGTCATCCAGGCTGAGGCGCCCCCCGGGTCGATACCACCCGGCGATATGGCTGCCCATGCCCACGATGCTGAAGGTGTGGAGGCGGGCGTCGATAATGTCCACCAGCCCGGCCTTTCCAGCCTCTTCAATGAGCGTCTGGAAATTGCGCTCGTAGGTGTTCCGCTTCTCGATGACCTGGCTGCGCGCCCCCTCGGACAAAGCGATGAGGTTGAAATTCCCGATGAACACCTCCGCCGCACGGGTGGCATGGAAGCGGACATGGCAGTCGATCGCAGAACGGAGTTTCTCCACGGCATCACCCGGGACGGCCATCGCCCTCCCCTGCTCGCGGACCAGGTCGTCGATGACACCGCCCATCACCTGCTGCAGGAGGTCCTCCTTGCTGGCGATGTGGTTGTACAGGCTGCCGATCTGCAGGCCGACACCCGCCGCCACCTCACGCAGCGACGTTCCCGCATAGCCCTTCTCGAAGAAGAGCTCCGTCGCCGTCTCCCGGATCAGGTCAGCAGTGTTCTTTCCGGATCGTGCCATGGCTCTACTTCTTTCCTCGACGGACACAGCCCAGTCATGTGACCGGGATCTCACCCCCTAAACTAACAAACGTTCGTCATTGGTGGGTGGAGTCCTGCCTTTGGAGTTGTACGCGGCCCCTGCCCCACCCCCTGCGCTGAGGCATATCACGTCAGGTGTATCAGGGCAGGCGTAGGTCGAGTGACCCGCTTGCCCCACGGCAGTTCAACTCGATCCACCCATGGGTAGCTCTGCCTACCGTGATATGCCTGTGGCGCCGTGGCCTCACAGGCCCCCAGCGCGGAAGTCAGCGGCTGAGTGTCCAGGCCACTTCCGCCTTCGGGCCTAAGCGCGGCGTCGCAAAGCACTCGTCCCGAGGAGCACGGCGACCAGGAGCACGATGACGAGCACCGCCATCGTCGGCATGCCCCACACGGAGACCACCGGGCCGGAGATGACGCCGCCGAGGGCGCCGGTGAGGTTCATGGTCAGGTCGGAACGACCCTGCAGGCCGGCCTTCTGCTCGGGGGGCGCGGCCGCGGCGACCACCGCCGAGGAGCCGACGAGCGTGGCGGACCACCCGATACCGAGGAGGAGCAGTGCGGCCACGACGATCGATTCGTTCCCGGACCACGGCACGAGCAGCGCCGCGGCGGTGAAGGTGCCCGCCAGGCCGAGCAGCATCGTCGGGAGCGCGCCCCACGAATCGGCGAGCCACCCGAACACGGGTGCCAGGCCGTACATGCCGCCGACGTGGAAGGAGATGGTCAGGCCGATGAGGGTCATTGAGGCGCCGTGGCCGTGCATGTGGACGGCGGTCATGGACATGATGGCGATCATCGCGAAGTGGCTGAACGCGTTGGTGATGATCGCGGAGGCGACCACCGGGTGCTCCCGCAGGTTCGTCCGCGGCTTCGGGCCGCTGACCACCACGGGGGCGGGCTCGGGGCGCAGCATGAGCTGCAGCACGAGGACCGCCGCCCACTGCGCCGCGATGCACACCAGGTAGGCGCCGGAGAAGCTCGCCAGGCCGAGGCTGGCGCCGAGGCGTTCCGTCGGCTCGAAGAGGTTGGGGCCGAGGATCGCGCCGATCGTCGTCGCCCACACCACCAGCGAGATGTCGCGCCCCTTGCGCTTCTGGTCGGCCACGTCGGCGGCCGCGAAACGGGCCTGCAGGTTCATGGCCACGGCCGCGCCGAGGAAGAAGAAGCCCGCCAGCAGGAAGGGGTAGATCCCGGTCTGCGCGGCGAACAGCGCCGAGAGCGCTCCGAGAGAACCGAGGGCCAGTCCGGTGCTCAGCGAGGCCCGGCGTCCCCGCCGGTTGACGATCGCCGCCAGCGGCACCGCCCACAACGCCGCACCGATGGTGGTCACCGTCGACGCGGCCCCGCCCCAGGCCGGCCCGGCCATGTCCGCGGAGAGGATCGCCCCCATGGAGAAGGTCACGCCGTGTGCCAGCCCGGCCATGACCTGGGCAATCATGAGGGCGGTGAGGACGCGACGGCGGGATGCAACGTGAGCCATGCAGCCACCTTAAGCCAGTGTGCGTACAAGATGGCCACCCGTCAGCGCCACAGCATCGGCAGCGCCCTACCCTGGGGCCCATGGACGCCCTGCAGATCTTCACCGTCGGCCACTCCACCCGTTCCGCGGAGGAATTCACCGACTTGTTGCGGGCACACGAGATTGCGCAGGTCGCCGACGTCCGGACGGTGCCGAAGTCGAGCCACAACCCGCAGTTCTGGGGCGCTGCCCTCGAGGCCAGCCTCGCGGCGGCCGGGATCGGCTACCGGTGGTTCCCCCAGCTCGGCGGGTTGCGGAAGACCAGCGCGGACTCCCCCAACGGCGCCTGGCGCAATGCCTCCTTCCGTGGCTACGCCGACTACATGCTCACGCCGGAATTCGCGGCCGGCCTGGCGCAGCTGCTCGACTACGCCGCGCAGGCCCCGACCGCGATCATGTGCGCCGAGGCGGTCCCGTGGCGCTGCCACCGCTCGCTCATCGGCGATGCGCTGCTACTCCAGGGCCACGAGGTGTACGACATCATGAGCCCGACGAAGGCCACGCCGGAGAAGCTCACGTCATTCGCGGTGGTCACCGACGGGGTGCTGACGTACCCGCCCGATGACGGTACAGAAACCCGCGCTTGAGTCACAAAACGCAGAGAGGCGCCACATCGCCACGGCCGCCGGGCATCGGCACCGTGAGGAAGGTGCACGAGTTCCAGCCGCGGGACTCGACGATCCCCCGGACCCGCGACCATTCTCCGGGGCTGAGGTCCGGCGTCCGCGAGAGCACGAACCCGGACAGGCGGCGCGGGTCACCGACGACCGCGAGGGAGTAGTCCTCCTCCAGATGGGTCACCCGGTAGTTGGGCGGCCCGTCGACCTGCTGAAACGGCACACCGGGAAAGGTGACGCGGAGGGAGGCGTCGGACACCGCCGTGGCGGTGCCCTCGATGGTCGAGCGCGGGCCGAGGAGCGTGCCGCAGGAATTGCGGACTGAGATGGTCTGCGCATCCACGACCCCGTACTCCGCAGTCGTGTGGTGCGCGCACTGCAGCGTGTAGGGCTGCGGGAGGGCAGCGACCTGGTACCACGTGCCGGAGTAGCGCTCGAGGTCGACGGCCCGGTTGACCTCGGGGAGCTCGGCGCCCGGCAGGGAGGAGCCCTGCGCCCCGGCGACGGGGCTGAGCAGGATCGCCCCGCAGGCGAGGGCGACGGCAGCGAGGAAGCGGCGCATGTATCTACCTTTCAGAGTCGTGACCTCCGACGCTACATGCACGCAGGTTCACTGATTCGTACATTGGAGTCATGAACTTCCGCGCCGTGCCCGCCCTCCTCGGCGCCGGGCTGCTCGCCGCCTGCACGGCCCCCGACATGACACCGGAACTCGTCACCTATCGGCACTACGTCGCCCTCGGGGACTCCTTCGCCGCGATGGGCAGCCGCAGCGCCCCGACCTCCGGCCCCCTCGAGTGCTTCCGCTCCGCGGACAACTACCCCTCCCTCCTGCTTATCGACGCCCCCGTCGCCGCCGGTCAGGACGTCACCTGCTCGAGCGCCGTCACCGCCGACATCCCCGGCCAGGCCGCCGCCCTCACCCCGGACACCGATCTGGTGACCCTGTCCATCGGCGGCAACGACATCCGCTTCGCCGAGATCGCCGGCTGCTTCCGCCGCGCCATGAGCGAAACGCTCGACTGCCCTGCGCTTCTCGACGCCCCCGTCAACGAACAGCTCGACTCCGTCCCCGCCCGCCTCGACGAGGTCTACGGCATCATCGCGGAGGACAGTCCCGACGCACGGGTCATCGCCACCGGCTACCTCCCGCTGGTCTCGGCGGGTGAATGTCCGGAGCTGGAGGCCGTCCCGGAGGAGCACCGCGCCTGGGCGGTGGCCCTCACCGAACAGATCAACGACGTGGTCCGCGCGGCCGCGGAACGCCACGGCGCCGAGTTCGTCCTGCCTGCGGGCGCATCCGAGCACTCCGCCTGTGCCGAACCCGTGCAGCGCTGGACCGACATCACTGGGGAGGAGACAGACGCCTATCCCATGCACCCGACACCCCTGGGGCAGCGCGCGATGGCGGAAGCGGTGCTCGGTCAGATCAGGAAGTAGAGCGAAGCGTGCGCGGCGCACCCCGCATTGAACGGGTGCCGGCACTGCGGGCAGGCCGTCGCCGCCGAGTACGCCGCATAATCCATCCCGTGGGCGCACACCCCGCACATGACCGAGCCCGACTCGACCAACGGCATCCGACCGAAGGGGTGATCCGCCAGCTCCGCGTGACAGGCGTGGCACGCCCAGTAATCGCCGCAGGTCGCGCAGCGGTTGGCCACCACGTCGCGGTCACTGCGGTAGTGGGCGCAGCGACCCTGCGCATCGACGCCGACGCCCCGGATACTCATGCCCCCACGGTACGGGCCCGTCTCGCAGCGGGAACAAACCTGCCCCCAAGTTGTTGACATGTACATGACTACTTCCAATGTTCCCTTCCGCCTCACCCACCCCTGGCAGGGCACCGATCCCTTCCTCTTCGCCGTCTTCCACCAGGACGCCTTCCCGGCCGGCGATGCCGACATGGGCCCCGGCTCCGCCCGGCCCGAGGGCTGGAGCATGTACCACGGCCGGAAGATCCCCGGCTTCCCCGCTCACCCGCACCGCGGCTTCGAGACCATCACCCTGGTCACCTCCGGGCACGTCGACCACACCGACTCCGTCGGCGCCGCGGCCCGCTACGGCCAGGGTGACGCCCAGTGGCTGACCACCGGCGGAGGCGTCACCCACTCGGAGATGTTCCCGCTGATCAATGAGGATTCCCCCAACCCCCTCGAGCTCTTCCAGATCTGGCTCAATCTGCCGCCGGAGTCCAAGACCGTCCCCGCGGAGTTCACCATGCAGTGGGGCGAGGACATCCCGGTCCACCAGGCCGAAGGCGGATCGGTGCGCATCATCGCCGGCGCGCTCGGCGATGCCACGCCCCTCAACCCGCCGGTGAATTCCTGGGCCGCCGACCCGGCCCATGATGTCGCGGTCTGGCTCGTCGAGGTTAAGGCCAGGCAGTCCCTCACCCTCCCGGCCGCCAAGAATGACGCGACCCGCCGCACCCTCTACGTCTTCTCCGGAAACGCCGAAGTCGAGGGTTCGACCGTAACCGCAGGCTGGGGCTACCAGCAGATCGGGCAGGAGAGCACCGAGATCACCGCAGGTCAGGAGACGGTGCGCGCGCTGGTCCTCCAGGGTGTTCCCATCGGGGCGCCGGTGCATCAGCACGGCCCCTTCGTGGCCAACTCGCATGCGGAGCTGCAGCAGGCGTTCATCGACTATCAGGAGACCCGCTTCGGCGGCTGGCCCTGGCCCACCACCGAGGAGGTCTTCCCGCGCGACGCCGGTCGTTTCGCCCGCTTCCCCGACGGGAGCGAGCAGCGACCGTAATTTCCAGACCTTCTTCTACCTGCGGCCTCGGGGCGGGGCCGCCCCGCTGCTCTCGAAGAGGCTGACCATCTGGACCACCGACAGATCCGAGGGCAGCGCAGTGGGGCGCACCCCGGATCGTTCCGCCCACGCCTGCGCCGCCTGCTGGGAGGGGAGGATCTTGGCCCGGGTGATGATCTCCCCGAGGCCGCGACCGCGCCCCGTGTAGAGGGTATGCACCAGCGCCTGGAACGCCTTGCGGTTCTTCGTCGGCACCAGCGGAGTCGTGCGGCGCCGGATGTGCAGGACACCGCCGTCGACCCCGGGCCGGGGAGTGAACGCTGCCCGGGGGACGCGTTCGCCGAGCTCGAACGTGAACCATGGTGCCCATTGGGCTGTCATCATGGTGGATGCACCGACCCCGGCGCGCCGCCGGGCGACCTCCCACTGCATGAGCAGGACGGCATCGGTCCAGGCAGGCGCATGCAGCAGGCGGCGGAGGATGGCCGTGGTGAGGTGGAACGGGATGTTTCCGACGATGACGTGCGGATGCGAGGGCAGTCGGTAACGCAGGAAATCATCGTTGATGACGGTGACCGCGGGGCCAAGTGCCAGCCGCAACGCCTCCGTGAGCCGGGGATCGATCTCCACGGCGGTGAGGGACCGACCGATACCGGCCAGCGGGCGGCTCAGAGCGCCTTCGCCGGGGCCGATCTCAATGAGAGGGCCTGTGGTGGATGCGACGCGCTCCATGAGCGAGGCGATAACGCGGGAATCAGTGAGGAAGTTCTGGCCGTGCTCGTGACGGCCGTGGGAGTATGCAGACAAGGGGTGCTCCGAGAATGAGGTGTTCTGGAGCCGGGCACGACAAAGGGACCGCCCGGCTCATGGACCGGAGCGGCGACCATTACTGGAGGGTCAGCCGCTGTCAGCGGTTGCGGCGCAACCGCAGGGAGGCGGTTCCCAAGATCAACATGTCAACGAACATTACCACCTACTGTGGCCGCATGGACTTCCACTTCTACGAGCCGGCCGCCGGCCACGGTCTGCCGCATTCGCCCTTCAACGCCATCATCGCGCCGCGCCCGATCGGCTGGATTTCTTCGCGCGCCGCTGACGGCACCCTCAATCTGGCGCCCTACAGCTTCTTCAACGCTTTCTCGTACACGCCGCCGCTCATCGGATTCGCCAGCATCGGGGAGAAGGACTCCGTGACCAACATCCGCGAAACCGGAGAGTTCTGCTGGAACCTCGCCACACGCGACCTGGCGGAGGCGATGAACGAGTCGGCGCGGATCACCGGCCCGGAGGTGGATGAGTTCGCGCTCGCCGGGCTCACCCCCGCCCCCTCCCGGCTTATCGACGTCCCCCACGTCGGCGAGGCCCGCGTCGTCTTCGAGTGCCGCGCCACGCAGATCGTGCATCTGGAGGATGCCGCCGGTGCGCCGACCGAGACGAGAATGGTGTTCGGCGAGGTCGTGGGCGTGCACATCGACAAGACACTGCTCGTCGACGGCATCTACCAGACCACCGTGGCCGACCCCATCAGCCGGGGTGGCGGCCCCGCGACCTACTTCACCATCTCCGAAGAGGCCCGCTTCGAGATGCCCCGCCCGGAGGCCGCTCAGTCCAGGCTGTAGCGCGCCCCGAACTCATCGGGCTGGTCGAGTGCGCGCAGCGTCTGCCCGATGCGGACCTCCCGCCCGTCGGTGTAGCCGGCGACGCGGGCGGTCTCGCGGTGTCCGTCGGTGTCGACGATGGCCACGCAGTAGGGGGCGCCCTCGACACCCTGGGGTGGGGTGCGCACGATGGTGTAGGTGACGACGGTGGATGTCATGATTCTCCCTCGAAGATGTTGATCACGCAGGTCCCGGCGGTGCCGCCCAGGTTGTGGGTGAGTCCGATGTCGGCGGTGGCCAGCTGGCGCTCGCCGGCGTCGCCACGCAGCTGGGTGATGACCTCGATGGCCTGGCTGATGCCCGTCGCCCCGACGGGGTGGCCCTTGGCCTTGAGGCCGCCGGAGGTGTTGATCGGCATGTCGCCGCGCAGGGCCGTCCGCCCCTCGGCCACCGCGTCGCCGCCGCGGCCGGGCTCGAAGAAGCCGAGGTCCTCGGTGTTGATGATCTGAGTGATGGTGAAGCAGTCGTGGACCTCGGCGAGGTCGATGTCACCGGGTCCCACCCCGGCCTGCTCATAGGCGGTGGCGGCGGCCTGGCGGGTGGCCCGGAAACTGGTGAGTGATTCCCGCCCGTGCAGCGTGAGGGTGTCGCCGCCGTGCCCGGAGCCGGTGATGCGCACCCGGCGCGCGGTGGAGCCGGTGTCGACGTCCGCGGCCGTGAGCACGAGGAAGGCCGCGCCGTCGGTGACCAGGGAGCAGTCGTAGAGGCCGAAGGGGTCCGCGATCCGGGGCGCGGAGAGCACCTTCTCCACGTCGATGGCCTTGTGCAGCTGCGCGTGGGGGTTGAGCAGGGCGTTGTCGTGGGCGTTGACGGCCACCTGGGCCATCTCGCGGCTGACGTCGCGGTGCTCGTGGAAGTAGCGGTTGGCCACCATGGCGAAGATGCCGGGGAAGGTGAGACCGGACTGCGCCTCGAGCTCGACGTCCATGGCGGAGGTCAGGGCCTCGGTGACCACGGCGGTGGTCTGGTGGGTCATCTTCTCCACGCCACCGACGAGCACGACGTCGTGCATGCCGTGTCTGATCGCCTGGACGGCCTGGTAGAGGGCGAGGCCGCCGGAGGCGCAGGCCCCCTCGACGCGCAGCGCCGGGATGTGCGGGATGCCGAGGGTCTCGGCGAGCAGGGGTCCCATGTGGGCCTGCCCGGTGAGGGGTTGGCCGGCGAAGTTGCCCACGTAGGCGGCGCCGAGGCGGGCGGGGTCGACGGCGGCGTCGATAAGCGCGGCGCGGCCGGCCTCGGCGATCATGTCGTGCAGGCTGCGGTCGGGGTAGCGGCCCATGGGGGTTTCGCCGATGCCGGCGACGATGACGTCTCTCATGACTGGGTTCCTTCCTGCAGGTCAACGGTAAATTCGGTGCCGGTTCGCTCGCGGACCTCGGCTTCCGTGTGACCCGGCGCGATCGCGCGCAGGACCAGCCGCTTCTCGACGACGTCGAACACCGCCAGGTCCGTGATGATCCGGTTGACCACCCCGACCCCGGTCAGCGGCAGCGAGCACTGCGCGACGATCTTCGGGGCGCCGTCCTTGGCGTTGTGGTCGGTGAGCACCACGACCCGGCGCGCCCCGGCGACGAGGTCCATGGCCCCGCCCATGCCTTTGACGAGCTTGCCGGGGATCTTCCAGTTGGCCAGGTCGCCGCTGCCGGAGACCTCCATGGCGCCGAGGAAGGCGGCCTTCATCTTGCCGGCGCGGATCATGCCGAAGGAGGTGGCGGAGTCGAAGATGACGGCCCCGGGCTGGAGGGTGATGGTCTGTTTCCCGGCGTTGATGAGGTCGGGGTCCTCGTCGCCCGGGTAGGGGTTGGGGCCCATGCCGAGGATGCCGTTCTCGCTCTGGACGACGACGTCGACTCCGGCGGGCAGGTTGTTGGCGATGAGCGTGGGGATGCCGATCCCGAGGTTGACGTAGTCGCCGTCCTCGAGCTCGCGGGCGGCGATGGCCGCCATCTCGTCGCGTGTCCAGGCCATGGTTCAGTCCTCCTGGGTGGGTCGGGGCCGGGTGACCAGTGATTCGATCTGGGTGGGGGTGGTGGCGTCGCCGAGGTGGTGGACGTAGACGCCGGGGGTGTGGATGTCGTCGGGGCCCAGGTCGCCGCGGGCGACGATGTGCTCGGCCTCGACGAAGGTGAGGCGGCCGCACTGGGCGACGACGGGGTTGAAGTTGCGGGCGGCGAGGCGGTAGCGCAGGTTGCCGTCGACGTCCGCGGTGTGCGCGCGGACGAGCGAGACGTCGGCGACGATGGCGCGTTCCTGCAGGTAGGTCTCGCCGTCGAACTCGGCGGTGGGCTTGCCTTCGGCGACTTCGGTGCCCACGCCGGTGCGGGTGTAGAAGGCGGCGATGCCCGCCCCGCCGGCGTGCATGCGCTCGGCGAGGGTGCCCTGCGGCACGAGTTCCACCTCGACCGCGCCGCTGAGGTACTGCTCCATGAAGAGTTTGTTCTCCCCGATGTAGCTGGCGAGGACGCGGCTGATCTGGCCCTTCTCCAGTAGGCGGCCGAGGCCGACGCCGTCGATGCCGAGATTGTTGGACACGACGGTGAGGTCGCGGACGCCCGCGTCGCGGACGATGTCGATGAGGGTGCCGGGGATGCCGCAGAGGCCGAAGCCTCCGACCGCGAGCGTCATGCCGTCGCGCAGCTGCGGGACGAGGACATCCGCGAGAGTGTCGGTGTACTTGCTCATGGGGGTGTCCTTCCTAGCTGGCGGTCCAGCCGCCGTCGATGGTGTACGCGGCGCCGGTGACCATGCCGGCGTCCGGGGAGGCCAGCCAGGTCGCCAGGGAGGCGACCTCCTGCGGTTCGACGAGCCGCTTGACGGCGGATTCGGTGAGCATGATCTTCTCGACGACCTCGTCCGGGCTGATGTCGTGGATGCGGGCCTGGTCCGCGATCTGCTTCTCGACGAGCGGGGTGCGCACGTACGCCGGGTTGATGCAGTTGGAGGTCACCCCGTGTTCCGCCCCTTCGAGGGCGGTGACCTTGGAGAAGCCTTCGAGGGCGTGCTTGGCGCTGACGTAGGCGGACTTGTAGGCGCTGGCGCGCAGGCCGTGGATGGAGGAGATGTTGATGATGCGCCCGAAGCCGCGCTCGTACATGCCGGGCAGGGCGGCGCGGACGAGGAGGAAGGGGGCCTCGACCATGAGGCGGTTGATGAGGCGCCAGTCGGCGGGGTCGAACTCGTGGATGGGGGAGATCCGCTGGATACCGGCGTTGTTGACGAGGATGTCGGTCTCGAGGCTGACGTCCTCGAGGGCGGCGGTGTCGGAGAGGTCGACGGTCCAGTGGTCGCCGCCGATCTCGTCGGCGAGGGCGCGGGCGGCGGCCTCGTCGATGTCGCAGACGGTGACGTGGGCGCCGGCGGCGGCGAGGGCGCGGGCGCAGGCGGCGCCGATGCCGGAGGCACCGCCGGTGACGAGGGCGCGTCGAGAAGCGAGGGTTCCTGAGGTGTGCATGGTGACCTTTCGGGTTAGAGGATGCCGGCGGAGACGGCGCCGACGAGGAGGCCGACAGCCAGCAGCGGGCCGACGATGGTGATCATGGCGACGTCCTTGTAGGACTGGCGGTGGGTGAGGCCGCAGACGATGAGGAGGGTGACCACGGCGCCGGAGTGCGGCAGGGTGTCCAGGCCGCCGGCGGCCATGGCGGTGAGGCGGTGCATGGCCTCCATGCTGATGCCGTCGGCGGCGGCCATGTCGCGCAGCTGCTCGCCGAGGGCGTTGAGCGCGATGGTCATGCCGCCGGAGGAGGAGCCGGTGAGGCCGGCGGTGATGGAGACGGTGACCACGGAGGTGATGAGCGCGTTGGCGCCCATGTTGAACACGGAGTCACGGACCAGGGCGAAGGCGGCGACGGAGGCGACGACGGCTCCGTAACCCACCTCGGAGGCGGTGCTGAACACGGGGAACATGGAGTTCTTGGCGCCCTCGCCGAGGGCCTTGAGCAGGACCTGCACGTGGCGGGCGTTGAGCACCAGGATGACCAGGATGGCCGTGGTGATACCCACGAGCACCGCCCACAGGGCCGCGCGGCTGGAGAGGGTGACGCCGCCGTACTTGTCCTCCGCGAGGTAGCTCCAGTCGAGCGCCGGGAAGATGTAGAGGGTGCACAGGAAGTTGACGGCGAAGACGGTGAGCAGCGGCAGGAAGGGGATGAAGCGGTTGCGCGGCTCCGGGAGGCTGTTCTCGCTGCCGTTGCTCATACCGGCGGAGTTCGCGTCCTCGCCGTCGTTCTCGCGGCTGGAGAAGTGCTCGCCCTTGCGCAGGAGCTGACGGCGGCGGAACTCCAGCCAGAACATGCCGAAACCGAGGATGATGAGCGAGCCGAGGATGCCGATGAGCGCGCCCGCGAAGGAGCCGGTGCCGAAGAACTGGCCCGGGATGATGTTCTGCACCTGCGGGGTGCCGGGCAGGGCCGTCATGGTGAAGGTGAAGATGCCCAGGGCGATGGTCGCCGGGATGAGGCGGCGGGGGATGTCGGCGACGCGGAAGAGCTCGCGGGCCAGCGGGTACATGACGAAGGCGACGACGAAGAGGCTGATGCCGCCGTAGGTCATGAGGGCGGAGGTGATGACCGTGGCCGCGATGGCGGCGCGCCCGCCGATGAGGGAGGTCACGGAGGTGGCGATGGATTTCGCGTAGCCGGTGACGGTCATGAGCATGCCGAAGATCGCGCCGGTGAGGAAGACCGGGAAGAGGCTGCCGACGAAATTCGCCATCGCCGGCATGAAGATCTCCGTGTACGCCGGCAGCAGCGGGGCGCCGGAGAAGATGAGGGCGATGAGCGAGGCGGCCGGGGCGGCGATGAGCACCGGCACCCCGCGGTAGGCGAGGGTGATGAGGATCGCGAGGGAGAGCAGGATACCGATGATTCCGAGGACCATCAGCGCCTCCTTGAGGTGAGAAGGGACAGGATGTGTCCGCCTATGGAGAACCGCACCACTCCTGTGATGCGAAACACTTTCTAGCGGGTGACGCTTCCCAGCATGCACTGTCGAATGTGACGAGCACTACATCTAGAGGTGCAACCTTTTCCCGCCCTTTTCGTAGCTGGCTACAAGTCGGGGTGGGCGGCCAGCACCCACGACACCTCGACGACGGTCTGCGTGTCGCCCAGATCGGCCCCGGTTAGCTCCTCGAAACGCCGCAGCCGGTAGCGCAGCGTGTTCACGTGGACCGGGATGCTTCTCGACGCCGCGGGGATGTTCATCCGGTGCCCCAGATACGCCGCCACCGACTCCAGCAGCTCCCGCCGAAACTCCCCCGCCCCCTGGAGCGGATCCAGGTAGCGGCGGGTGAGCATCTCGGTGGCCTCCGGGCACGTGTGGATGGCCAGCCGCCAGGACAACGCCGGCAGGTCCACCAGGCCGGTGTCCCCCACCTGCTCCGCCGCGCGCAGGGCGAGGGTGGCGGAGGCGAAGGAGGCGTGCAGGCGCTCGAGCAGCTCGGGCTGGCCGAGGCCGATGGTGAGCTCCCCGGCGACGTCCCGGTCGGAAACCTCGCCGATGAGGATGCCGACGATGACGCTCGACTGCACCGACGTGAGCAGCCGCAGCCCCGCCCCCTCCGCCCAGGCGTGCAGCAGCTGCTCGGCGCGGGGGCGGGCCGACGCGGCGACCGCGCGGACGGGGACGTCGGTGGGCACGTCGTACATCGCCGCCCCCCACAGCAGCTCGGAGATCTCCATCCCCTCCGCCACCGCGTGCCCGATCCACTCGGAGCGGCGCGCCGAGTCCGCCACCGCCCGGGCGATCTCCCGGTCGCGGTACACGGCGGTGGCCCGCGTGGAGAAGACGTCCGCCAGCGACCACAGCAGCGTCGAGCATTCCAGGACCTCATCCGAGGGGATGTCGTACTGCGGGGACAGGGCAATGAGCCGGCGCAGGATCATCATCATGGAGACACGGAAGCCGCTGAGCACACTGCCCAGCGGCACCCCCTGCCCCAGGCGTTCATCGGCCAGCGCCGCGGCCTCGGGCACCTCGTCCGGGGCGGGGTCGACGCCGAGGCGGATGATGCGGATGCTCAACGCCACGTTGCGACGCACCGAGAATGCCAGGCGCTCCGGGCCGACCTTCTCATAACCGGGGATGGTGTCCAGCAGCTGCGCCACGGTGGTGTCCACCAGTGATTCATCGTCCTTCTGCAGACGGTCGAGCAGGTCCTGCCAACGGTCGGAGGAGAGGTTGTCCATGGCATGCCAGCGTAACCGCTCCCGACGGACGAAGCCGCAGGCCAGATGCGCGACTGGACATACGTTGCCGTGGCCCCTACTGTGGTCACAACTTGATAACGGGATGGTTACAAACCCATCTCTCCCGACCTATTGCACTGATTGAGGATCCACCCCATGAACACCTTCTCCCGCTTCGCCCTCGCCGCCACGCTGGCCGGCACCGTCGCCACCAGCGGCCTGGCCACCGCCCACGCGCAGGACTTCGCCGCGCTCTCCTCCGGCGCGGGTATCGCCGCCGAGGCCGCCACAGCCGCCACCAACGCTGTCACTGTCGCCCGCCCGGCCGCCGGCACCTTCACCTCCGGCTTCGGGCCGCGCTGGGGCTCGATGCACAACGGCATCGACATCGCCAACGCCATCGGCACCCCGATCCACGCCGTCATGAGCGGCACCGTCATCGACTCGGGCCCGGCCTCCGGCTACGGCAACTGGATCCGCATCCGCCACGACGACGGCTCGATGAGCGTCTACGGCCACATGTCCACCCTCAACGTGGGCGTCGGCCAGCGTGTGTCCGCCGGTGAGCAGATCGCCGGCATGGGCAACCTCGGCTTCTCCACCGGATCGCACCTGCACTTCGAGATCCACCCCGCAGGCGCAGGCCCCGTCGATCCGGTCGCGTGGTTCGCCACCCACGGCATCTACTTCTGAGCCCAGAGCTCGAGACCCTCCCAGCCCGCGGGCGCCCCCAGCGCAGCGACGGTGACCACTTCGGACGTCGGAAAGCTCCGCAGCACGCCCGCCGCCTTCTCCGCCCACCCGGCGGCCGGATCGATCGAGCGCATGAGATAGGCGATGACCGCCAGTGCGTTGTAGGTGCTGAACTTCCGCTCCTCCGCCTCCGCGTCCCGCAGGTGATCGAGCACCGGGATGAGCCCCACCCCAGGGCGCGTCGGGGTGTAGAGCAGCCTCCGGTTGAACAGCCGGGCGTAGTGGGCGGCCAGGTTCCGCACGTAGTTGAGGCTGGCGAGCCAGCTGCCCATCATCGCCTTGGTGGGCACCCCGAAGGCCTCGGCAACCTCCACGGCGTCCTCCACCCGCAGGCCGCGGTAGAGCACCGCCAGCTGCCCCAGCTCGAGGATCTCCGTGAGCGCCCACACGGGCATCCGGTCGTCGTACTTCTTCCGGAAATGCTGGACGAACCATTCGTCCGAATCCGCCTGCCGCTCCCGCACCCCCTGCAGCCACTGGGCGTGCTTGCTCGGCTCGCCTTCTTCCGCGGTGAAAGACTCGGTGAAATAGGCCGGGTCCTCGTAGGCGAAGGCCGAGTGCCGGCCCAGAACATAGGCTATGCGCATCCGCAGAGCCACCTCGACGCGTTCCAGGCCGTCGAGGAACAGCAGCCGCAGCTCCCGGTCGAAATCGATGAGCCCCTCGGCGTGGGCCAGCGTGGTCCCGGGCCGGAACACCGCGCCCTCCCGGTAGGGGTACAGGTAGCCGATGAGCCGGTAATAGCCGACCGACTCCAGAAGCAGACGCGCGCGGGCGGGATCGTCGATAAGCAGGTCCTGCTCCCGCAGGCGCTCCACCTGAGCCTCCACGGGAAGCCAGGGCTTGTCGTACTCCACCGCCGCTCCTTCCCCACAATGACAATCAGCCCGTACCTCACGGCACGGGCTGATCACGTTGCTGCCCAACCTAGCACAGCTGCTTCCCCTGGAATGCAAAAATCTCGGCCATCTGCTGATGACCGAGATTTTCATTGGTGCCCGGGGGGGGACTTGAACCCCCACGTTCTTGCGAACACTGGCACCTGAAGCCAGCGCGTCTGCCAATTCCGCCACCCGGGCGGGTGGTGGTCCAGCGGGATTCCCGCCGTGTGGACTAGTACAAGATAACACGCGCCCCGCCCGATTAGGCAAATCAGCAGCTAGAGGCACGTTTCCGGAGCATACACAGAGAGCGATGTCACGGTGCTCCCAGGCTTCCCGGGTACGTTATCCACACGTTCGCACCCTATACTGGTGCCTGTCGTGCGCGCGAGGACTGTCTCCTCGCGCGATTTACTGATTACCCGGTCGGCTTCGGCCGCCCGGTTCACCTCGGAAAGGAGGCCGCGCCCTCATGTCGATCATGGCTCGTTTCGCCAGGCTGGACAGCGCTCTGCAGCGCGGTCTCGATAACGGCTTCGCCCTCGTCTTCGGCGGGAAGGTCGTCGCCGCGGAGATTGAGGAACTGCTCAAGCAGGAGGCGGAGGACAACCTCGTCGTCGATGACGGTGTCGTCTTCGCCCCCAATGTCTATGTCGTCGGTGTCTCGTCGAAGGATCTGGAGAATCTCTCGCAGGGCAGCGCTGATCTGCCGGCGGGCTTCGCCGATCAGTTGACCCGGTGGTGCCGTAACCGGGCGTGGAACTCGAGCGGGCCGATGGTGGTCCGTATCGCCGAGGAGTCGGGCCTGCACACCGGGCAGCTGCGCGTGTCGTCCTACCGGGACAACGATCCGGCGGACAGCAGCGGTTTCGAGGCCATCACCACAGACAGTGACCACAACCAGGAGGAGATCATGAAGCCGCAGGATGTTCCCACGGAGCTGACGGAGATGCCGCAGGACCCGGTGGTGACCCTGCTGCTCCAGGACGGCTCCAGCCGGACGTTCCTGGTCACCGAGGGGTCCACCATCATCGGCCGTTCCAATGAGGCCGATTTCCGCCTGCCGGATACGGGTGTCTCCCGCCAGCACGCGGAGATCACGTGGGACGGGCAGGATGCGGTGCTCGTTGATCTGGAGTCGACGAACGGCACCACGGTCAATGACACCCCGGTGGACAACTGGTTGCTGGCGGACGGTGATGTCATCACCATCGGCCATTCCCACATTGAGGTCCGGATCGTCGATCCGACCCGTTCCTCGACAGCGGCGCGGAGGTGACGCATGGATTCGCTGGTACTGCTGATCTTCAAGATTGTCCTGCTCGTCCTGCTGTGGTTCTTCATTTTCATGGCGGTGCGCGCCATGCGGCGGGATCTGCTCACCGCTGACGGTGTCCCCGGTGTCCCCGGTGTCACTGGTGTCCCCGGCGCGCCTGCCCCGGCCGCACCCCGGAAGGGTGGGTTGACGGCGGGGCGTCGAGAAGCGGCGAAGCAGCTGGCCGTCGTCGACGGCCCGCTCAAGGGTTCCCACATGGCGGTCGCCGCGCTGGAGGAGGTGGTCATGGGCCGCAGCCCGGACTGCACCTTCCAGCTGGGCGATGATTTCGCCTCCGCCCGGCATGCGCGGCTGTTCCGGCGTGGTTCGGACTGGTTCGTCGAGGACCTGGATTCCCGCAACGGCACCTATGTCGGCGGCTACCGCATTGACCAGCCCGAACGTGTCGGTACGGGTACCGACATCAGGGTCGGACGCACGACAGTGAGGTTGGTTCCGTGAGTCTTCGCCTGAATTATTCCGTCCTCTCCGACCGCGGCCTCGTCCGCGGCAACAACGAGGATTCCGCCTACGCGGGCCCGCAGCTGCTCATCATCGCCGACGGCATGGGCGGGCACGCGGCCGGCGAGGTCGCCAGCCAGCTCATGGTCAATCACCTCGAGCGTCTCGACGCCGACCCGGGCGACAACGACATGCTGGCCCTGCTCGGCGGTGTCGCCGATGACGCGAACCGGCAGATCGCCCAGGCCATCCGGGAGCATCCGGAGACCGACGGCATGGGCACCACGCTCACGGCGCTGATGTTCAACGGTCGTTCCTTCGGGCTCATCCACGTCGGAGATTCCCGCGGCTACCGCCTGCGCGACGGGCACCTGGAGCAGATCACCACGGACGACACCTTCGTCCAGTCCCTGGTGAACGAGGGCAAGCTCGACCCGGCGGATGTGTCTTCGCACCCGCAGAAGTCGCTCATCCTCAAGGCCTACACGGGCCGCCCGGTCGAGCCGACGCTGCGTGATCTCGACGCCCGCCCCGGCGATCGGTTCCTCCTGTGCTCCGACGGCCTCTCCGATCCGGTGACGGCCACCACGATCGAGCAGACCCTGTCCGAGGGCAGCCCCTCCGACGCGGCGCGCCGGCTCATCGAGCTCGCGCTGCGTTCCGGCGGTCCCGACAACATCACGGTCGTCGTCGCCGATGTCGTGGAGACCGACGGACTCGACGACGTCGCCCGCGCCGCCCTGCCCGCCACCCCGGTGACCGCGGGCGCCCTGCTCGGCGAGGTCGAGGAGAACACCCACCCCGACACCTCCGCCGGGCGTGCCGCCCTGCTCGCGCGGCAGCCGAAGACGATCTCCCCCGACGGGGAGGTCACGCAGCAACCACTCACGGGGGCCCGGCCGGCCCCCTCGGGCGCGCAGGAGGTCGCTGCCGTCCCGGCAGGTGATGCCTCGGGTCGCCGGGGGAGGTTTCGCCTCGCCGCGCTGATTCTGGCGCTGCTCCTGCTCATCGGCCTGGCCCTCGGCGGCTGGTGGGCGCAGCGCACCGTGGACAACTCCTACTTCATCGCCACCGGCGAGGATGACCACATGGTCATCCAGCACGGCGTCGACTACTCCGTCTTCGGACGCGACCTGCACTCGCCCTACCAGGAGGCCTGCCTGGACAAGGCCGGCGATCTGCGCCTGGTGGACATGGGTTCCACCGAGGACTGCGCCCCCTTCCGCCTGCAGGATCTGCCGGAGTCGGTGCGCTCGCAGGTGACGGGCCTCGACGGCGGTTCCTATGACGACGTCACCCAGCAGCTGCGCCGCCTGGCGGCGCAGGCGCTGCCGGTGTGCATCGACCGGGAGACCCCCGCCGGCCAGTCCGGCAACGTCGAGGACGGTGCGGAGACCGCCGGTGGCGATCTCACCCGTCCCGGAATCAACTGCCGGGAGGTGAAGTAGATGTCGCGTCTGCTCGCTCGTCGTACGGAACTGGGTCTGCTCATCCTGGCGGCCATCGCGCTCACCGTCATGCTCGCCAGCCTGGAGCTCTCGCAGGGCAACGCCCTGACGACCGACATGCTGCAGCTCATCGGTGGTTTCGTCGTGGTGTTCTCGCTGGCGCACATCGCGCTGAGTATCGCCGCGCCGCACGCCGACCAGCTCATGCTGCCGGTGGCGGCCCTGCTCAACGGCATCGGTCTGGTGGTCATCCACCGCCTCGACCTGGCCAACGGCACCTCCCTGGCCGGCCGACAGGTGATGTGGACCCTGGTGGGCATCGTGCTGCTCATCGGCGTGCTCTTCATCGTCCGCCAGCACCGCCACCTGTCCAAGTACTCCTACCTGCTCGGCCTGCTGGGACTCATCCTGCTGGCCCTGCCGCTGGTGTGGCCGACGGCCATCAACGCCGACGCCCGCATCTGGATCACCATCGGCCCCTTCTCCCTGCAGCCGGGTGAGTTCTCCAAGATCCTCCTGCTGCTCTTCTTCGCGCAGCTGCTGGCGTCCAAGCGCGCCCTGTTCAACGTCGCGGGCTACCGCTTCCTGGGCCTGGACTTCCCGCGCCTGCGGGACCTGGCGCCGATCCTGCTGGTGTGGGCCATCGCGATCCTCATCATGGCGGCCTCGAACGACTTCGGCCCGGCGCTGCTGCTGTTCTCCACCGTGCTCGGCATGGTGTACCTGGCCACCGGCCGGGCATCGTGGCTGCTCATCGGCATCATGCTCGTCGCCGCGGGCGGCACCGCCGTGTATCAGGTGTCCGGCAAGATCCAGGACCGCGTGACCAACTTCCTCGACCCCGTGGCCAACTACGAGTCCACCGGTTACCAGCTCTCCCAGGCCCTCTTCGGCATGTCCTGGGGCGGGGTCACCGGCACCGGCCTCGGCCAGGGGCATCCGGAGATCGTCCCGATCGCGCACTCGGACTTCATCCTCGCCGCCGTCGCCGAGGAGCTGGGGCTCGTGGGGATCACGGCCGTGCTCATCCTCTTCGCGCTGCTGGTCACCCGCGGTTTCCGGGCGGCCCTGCAGGTGCGTGACTCCTACGGCAAGCTCGTCGCCGGCGGCCTGTCGCTCACCATCGCGATCCAGGTGTTCGTGGTCACCGCGGGCATCTCCGCGCTCATGCCGATGACCGGCCTGACCACCCCGTTCATGTCCGCCGGCGGCTCCTCCCTCATGGCGAACTACATCCTTCTCGGGCTGCTGCTGCGCATCTCGCACTCCGCCCGCCGTCCCGCCGAGCAGGCCCCGCTTCTCGACGCCGCCCCCGGCACCACCCACCTCCCGGTCCAGGGAGGTGCCGTGCGATGAATCGTTCCCTACGTTTCGCCTCCGCCTTCGCCATCCTGCTCATCCTGGTGCTGCTGGTGAACCTCACCTGGGTGCAGGCCTTCCGGGAGGACCAGTACGCCAACAACCCGCTCAACCAGCGGGGTTTCTACGAGATGAAGTCCATCCCCCGCGGCCAGATTGCCGCGGGCGGCATGGTGCTCGCCTCCTCCGCGCAGGGCGCGGACGGCTTCTACCACCGTTCCTACCCCTCGGATGCCCCGGCGGCCTTCGTGCCCGTCACCGGCTACCTCTCCGACCAGTACGGGGCCTCCGGCCTGGAGTCCTCCTACAACCAGGTGCTCAACGGCACCGACCCGGCGCTGTTCACCTCCCGCTGGCTGGACACGCTCACCGGGAAGGAGACCGGCGGCGCCAACCTCGAACTGACGCTCAACCCGCAGATGCAGCAGGTGGCGCACGAGCAGCTCACGTCGAACGGCTACGAGGGCGCCGTGGTCGCCCTGCGGCCCTCGACCGGGGCGGTCCTGGCACTGGCCTCCTCCCCCGGCTACGACCCCAACGCGCTGGTCAACCCCGCCACCGCGGCCGACACGTGGTCGCAGGTGACGCAGGCGCCGGGTAACCCGCTGATCAACCACGCGACGCAGGACACGCTGCCGGCGGGATCGATCTTCAAGATCATCACCACCGCCGCGGCCCTCAACAACGGCTACTCCGCGAACTCGCAGCTCACCGGCGCCCCGGAGATCACCCTGCCGGGCACCACCACGACGCTGACCAACTACGGCGGGCAGGCCTGCGCCGGCGGCGGCGAGGTCTCCCTGGAGACGGCCTTCTCCCTGTCGTGCAACACTGCCTTCGTCCAGATGTCCATCGACGTCGGCGCGGACGCCTTCCGCTCCGCCGCCGAGGCCTTCGGCATCGGTGAGAACCACGACCTCGGTCTGCCCACCTCCCCGGGCGGGCTCGGCGACGTCACCGATCCCGCCGCCCTGGGGCAGAGCTCCATCGGCCAGCGCGACGTCACCATGTCGGCGCTGCAGGCCGCGGTGATGGCGGCGACGGTGGCCAATGACGGCCGCCGGATGGAACCTTTCGTCGTCGATAAGATCACGGGTTCGGACCTCAAGGAGCTGCGCACCACCAGCCCGCGCGAGGTGACGCAGGCCGTCACCCCGGAGGTCGCCGCCCAGCTGGAGGAGCTCATGCTCGCCTCCGAACGCAACACGGTCGGGGGGCGCGCGGGCATCGCCTCGAAGACCGGTACCGCCGAGCACGGCGACGAGGGCACCCCGCCCCACACGTGGTACGTCGCGTACCTGCCCGACAGCGATGTCGCGGTGGCGGTCGTCGTGAAGAACGGCGGCGGCCTGGGCACCGGCGCCACCGGCGGCCAGGTGGCCTCCCCGGTTGCGCGCGCGGTCCTCGACGCGGCGGGAGGTGCCTGATGGCGAACATCGACGGCCGCGACCGGCTCCAGGAACTCATCGGCGACGACTACCGCCTGCAGTGGATCATCGGCCACGGCGGCATGTCCACCGTCTGGCTGGCCGATGACACCGTGCACGACCGGGAGGTGGCGCTGAAGATCCTGCGCCCGGAGTTCTCGGACAACCGGGAGTTTCTCACCCGTTTCCGCAATGAGGCGGAGACGGCGGAGCTCATCGACTCCGACAACGTCGTGCGCACCTACGACTACCGCGAGATCCCCGATCCCGCCGGGCACTCGTTCTGCTTCATCGCCATGGAGTACGTGCGCGGCGAATCCCTCGCCGACCTGCTGGCCCGCGAGAAGTCCCTCGACGAGGCCCTCTGCCTCGACGTCCTCGAGCAGGCGGCGCACGGCCTGTCCATCATCCACCGCATGGATCTGGTGCACCGGGACATCAAGCCGGGCAACATCATGATCACGCAGAGCGGCCAGGTGAAGATCACCGACTTCGGTATCGCCAAGGCCGCGGCGGCCGTGCCGCTCACCCGCACCGGCATGGTGGTGGGCACGGCGCAGTACGTCTCGCCCGAGCAGGCGCAGGGCCGGGAGGTCACCGCGGCCTCCGACATCTACTCTCTCGGCGTCGTCGGCTACGAGATGCTCGCCGGGCAGCGTCCCTTCGTGGGGGATTCCTCCGTGTCGGTGGCACTGGCGCATATCAGCCAGTCCCCGCCGCCGCTGTCCACCTCCGTGTCCGCCGAGGCCCGCGAGCTCATCGGCATCGCCCTGCGCAAGGATCCCACGCAGCGTTTCGCCGACGGCAACGAACTGGCGCTGGCGGTCTCCGCGGTGCGCCTCGGGCAGCGTCCCCCGCAGCCGGCCTCCGCCGCCATGACGCGGGTCGCGCAGGAGCCCTCCCCCACCGAGTCGACCCGCATGCTGGGCCGGGTGACCCACCCGACGACCATCCGCCCGGCGCAGACGATCGCCCCGCCGCCGCGGCCGCCGGTGCAGCGCCCGGCCGTGCAGCCCGCGCGCGGCGGGGGCGGCGGTTTCGCCACCGGCCTGCTCCTCGCCCTGCTCATCGCCGCCCTGCTCGGCGGCGGCATGTACCTGGCGTGGCAGGCGGGCCTGTTCGAGGGCACGCGCCCGACCCCGGTGACGAGTGAACAGCCGACGACGCAGGAGATCGTCACCGAGTGGGTGACGCCCACCCCGGAGCCGACCCCGACGTCCGTACCGGCCCCGGAGACGGTCACCCAGTGGGTCACACCCACCCCGGAGCCGACGCCGACGATCATCCCGACCCCGGAACCGACTCCGACCATCGTCCCCACCCCGGATAATGGAGGAGGAACCCCCGGCGATCTGGGTCATCTGCTGGACAACCTGGGGAATCTGAACAACGGAGGTAACTGATGACGCTGATCGGTGACCGCTACGACACCGCCGAGATCATCGGTACCGGCGGTATGTCCGAGGTCTTCGCCGCGCAGGACACCCTTCTGGGTCGTGATGTCGCCGTGAAGATGCTCCGCCTGGAACTGGCCCGTGACATCAGCTTCCGCGAGCGATTCCGCCGGGAGGCGCAGAATTCCGGGCGCCTCAATCATCCGGCGATCGTCGCGGTCTTCGACACGGGCGAGACCGTCATCGACGGCATCGACGTCCCCTACATCGTCATGGAACGCATCCACGGCCGCACCCTGCGCGACATCGTCCGCGAAGACGGCCCGCTGGGCCCGGCGCGCGCCGCCGAGGTGCTCATTCCCGTCGCCGACGCGCTGCAGCACAGCCACGAGGCCGGCATCATCCACCGCGACGTCAAGCCGGCGAACATCATGATCACCAACACCGGCGAGGTGAAGGTGATGGATTTCGGCATCGCCCGCGCCCTCGACGACTCCACCTCGGCGATGACGCAGACCTCCGCCGTCATCGGCACCGCCCAGTACCTCTCCCCCGAGCAGGCCCGCGGCAAGGCCGCCGACGCCCGCTCCGACGTCTACGCCCTCGGTTGCGTCCTCTACGAGACCGTCACCGGGCGCCCGCCCTTCTCGGGCGAAACCCCCTTCGCCGTCGCCTACCAGCACGTCCAGGAGGATCCGGAGCCGCCGTCCGCGCTTATCGACGCCCTCTCCCCCACCGCCGCCCTCAACGTCGACGGGGTGGTCCTCACCGCCATGGCCAAGCACCCGGCGGACCGCTACCAGTCCGCCGCCGCCATGCAGGAGGACCTGGCCCGACTCTCCCGCAACGCGGTGACGGAGGCCGCCCGCCACTACATCGCGGAGGAGCAACCCGCCGCCGACGACAGCCCGACGACGGTGACGCGGGCGGTGCGGGAGGACGAGGGGGTGTCGAGAAGCAACCGGTGGATGGTGTGGCTTGCCGCGCTGCTCGCCGTCCTCGCCCTCGGCATCGGCGGTGGTTTCGCGTGGGATCTCCTGCGCGAGAGCAGCCAGCAGACCACGCAGATGGTGTCCGTCCCGGACGTCACCGGCCTGCCCCGCCAGGACGCCGCCGCGCGCCTCGAGGCTCTGGAGCTGCGTGTCGACATCAACGAGGAACCCTCCCCGGACATCCCCCGCGGCACCGTCATCCGCAGCAACCCGACGGCCGGCTCGCAGCTGCAGAAGGGCACCTCCGTCACGCTCACCGTGTCCAGCGGGCGGGAGATCACCGACGTCCCCGACATCACCGGGCTCACCCCCGCCGAGGCCGCCGAGGCCCTGGCACAGGCGGATCTGCACCTGGAACAGCAGGTCAGCGAGGCCAGCTCGGAGACCGTCACCGCGGGGCGCATCATGGACCAGAACCCGCCGGCCGGGGCGCAGATCTCCAAGGGCTCACCCGTCACCATCACCGTCTCCACCGGCCCGGCGCTGGTGCGCATCCCGGCGCTGTCCGGCATGCAGGTCGAGCAGGCGGAGGCGACGCTGAGCAGCCTCGGCTTCACCCCGGAGATCACCCGCATCGACTCCGCCGAACCCGCAGGGCGCGTACTCACCGTGGAGAACGAGGGCGCCCAGGCCCCCCGCGGCGCAGTCGTGCGCATGGAGGTGTCCAACGGGATGCTCATCACCATGCCGGACCTCACCCGCCGTGAAGAAGCCGACGCCCGCGCCGCCCTCGCCGCCGCCGGATGGTCCGGCGAGCTGCGCATCGGCGAGCCCGTGAAAACCGGCGCGCTGGTCGACGAGCACAAGGTCGCCTCCACCGACCCCGCCGCGGGGGCCACCCTCCGCCGGGACGCCGTGGTCACCCTCCGCCTGTGGGAGTTCGACGTCGGGGTCTTCATCCCCGGCGCCCCGTAGGCGCTTGCTACTGTGGAACCCACCCTGACATCCTGTTGAAAGGTCCCCCGACGATGCCGAAGGCGAAGATCACCCGCAACGCCATCCCCGCCTCCACCTCCAGTGCCAACCGCACCCCGGTGAAGATCAACACCGGCGGCACTCCGCTCTGGTACAAGGCCATCATGTTCGGGCTCATGCTCCTCGGCCTGCTGTGGCTGGTGGTCAACTACCTCGCGGGCCACCAGATCGCGTTCATGGTGGGGCTCGGCGTGTGGAACTACGCCATCGGGTTCGGCCTCTTCGTCCTGGGGTTGCTCATGACCATGGGGTGGCGCTAACTTTCTCCCCACCACCCCGGCCGCAGCTGTTGCGGCCGGGGTGGTTTTTTCATGCCCCGATGTCCTGCCAAGGCTGCGAAGGGAGGGCGCCGTGGGTAGCGGGACGCGTGTGACGGTTGTGCACAACGGGAGGAGTTATCCCCAGTTCCGCCCTGGATTCCACCGTTTTATCCACCGTTCGCCGCGCGCGGATTCATCCACAGGAGTTATCCACACTGTGGATAGTTACACCGGTGTGATTTTTCGAATGACACACCCGGAGAATCGCACAGCACCCCTGGGACATGGCATTTCCCCAGGAGATTCGAACATCTGCGCAGGTGGGGAAAACTGTCCACACAGTTATCCACAGGCTGGGGAGAAGTGCCCCGAGGAGAGATTCTTCACACTCTCCACAGATCCATCCCCAGCCTGTGGATAACTATCCAGTCACAGGTCAGACGAGAAGCACCGCGCCGCACGCCGCCGCCAGCACCGCGAGCACCCCCACCCAGCGGACCCGGACGTCCCGGTGCACGAAGAACACCACCATCGCCGCCCCCGCCAGCAGCCCGCCCATGTGCCCCCACAACGAGACCGACGGGGCCAGGAACGTGTACGCCACGTTGACGGCCACGAGCGTCAGGGGCGCGCGCAGGTCCCCGCCCCGCACCCGCGCCACGCCGACGAGCAGCACCATGAGCGCGAACAGGGCCCCTGAGGCCCCGGCCGTCGGCTGCGACCAGTCCATCCACAGCACCGTCGCGCTCGCCCCGATCCCCCCGGCCAGGAACGCCGCCACGTACAGGGGCGTGCCCGCGAACTTCTCGATCTCCCTGCCCACCAGCATGAGCAGGAAACTGTTGATCGCCACGTGCCCCAGGTCGATGTGCAGGAACACCGCCCCCAGCGCCCGCAGCCGGTCGAGTCCCCCGGTCGACACCTCCGGCCCGTAGAGCACCCACGCCGACCCCAGCGCGGAATCATGGAGGTTCTCCATGAGGGAGCGCGACTCCACCGCGGTGATGAGGTACACGATGACCGCAACAGCGGTGAAGAACGTGGTGGCGGGGGCCTCGACCCACCAGCGGCGCAGAGTGTTCACAGGGGCCTCTTCCCGGAATCGATGAGGCCCGCGACGTCGATAAGCAACGCGCGGGCCAACAAGCGGGTGGAACTCTAGGAGATGGTGACGGACTCGATCATGACCGGGTCATTCGGGCGGTCCATGCGATCGGTCGGGGTGGTGGCGATCGCGTCGACGACCTTGCGGGACTCCTCGTCCACGACCTCACCGAAGATGGTGTGGCGGTTGTTCAGGTGCGGGGTCGGGCCCACGGTGATGAAGAACTGGGAGCCGTTGGTGCCCGGGCCGGCGTTGGCCATGGCCAGCAGGTACGGACGGTCGAACTGGAGCTCCGGGTGGAACTCGTCGGCGAACATGTAGCCCGGGCCGCCGCGGCCGGTACCGGTCGGGTCGCCGCCCTGGATCATGAAGCCGTCGATGACGCGGTGGAACACGGCGCCGTCGTAGAACGGGCCGGACTTCTCGCCGGAGGCGTTCTCGGTGGAGTACTCCTTGGAACCGTCGGCCAGGCCGACGAAGTTGGCCACAGTGGCCGGGGCATGGTTGCCGAAGAGCTCGATGACGATGTCACCACGGTTGGTGTGCAGAGTCGCAGTAGCGGTCTTGTTGGTCATGCGGGACAGTCTAGCGAAGCGAGCGGGCGCAGGCGTAGGCATCATGGAGCTATGAACACGACGGAGCCAAACGTGGAGGCCTATTTCCGGGCACAGCGCATCAGGTGGCTCACTGCCATCCCGATTCCGGAGCTGCTCTTTGTGGCCGCCGGAGTGGTGCGCGCGGTGCTGGACCTTCCGGAGAGCTCCTTCCCCAGCCGGGCTTTATGGCTCAGCACCGTGATCGGCATGTCCGCGCTGGTCTTCGCACTGATCCTCTACGTTCTCCCTCGAGCACAGGTGTGGGTCGCAATGCTTTTCATCCTCGTCGGTGGCACCGTGGCCGGTTTCTTCTTTCTGCTTGTCGACGGACCGATCATCTTCGGCGCCCTATTCCCGTTCGCCGGACTCGCGGCCTATCTGGCGGGGGCCTCCCACCTTCTGCGTAGCGGCCTGGCCTCCCTGGCCATCGGGGACTACCGGGGACTACGCCCGAAATCACCGCGGGCCTGGTCCCGGTCTCAGTAGCCGCGCTTGATCCACTCTTCGAGATGTGGGGCCTCCGCACCGACAGTGGTGTGGTCGCCGTGGCCGGTGCGTACGACGGTCTCCGCGGGCAGATCGAGCACCGACCTCTGGAGGGAGGCGATGATGGTGTCGAAGGAAGAGTACTTCCGCCCTGTCGCTCCCGGACCACCCTGGAAGAGAGTGTCTCCTGAGAAGAGCTCATCTGCCTCCGGCAGGTAGAGGCAGCAGGATCCGGGAGAATGCCCGGGGGTGTTCAGCACCTGCATGTCAGTGCCGGCGATCTGGAAGACCTGGCCGTCGGCCAGGTCCTCGTGGGCCAGGCTCGGGTGGGTCTCCTCCCACAGCATCTGGTCGCCTGGATGCACATAGATGGGGGCGTCCAGCTTCCTCGACAGCTCGGGGGCGACGGTGATGTGGTCATTGTGGGCATGGGTGCAGATGATGCCCTTGACCCTGCGGCCCGCCACCTTCTCGATGATGGGAGCAGCATCATGAGCTGCATCGATGATGAACACCTCAGAGTCATCGCCGACGATCCAGATGTTGTTGTCTACATCCCACTCTCCGCCGTCAAGAATGAACTTTCCGGAGGTTTCGACATGGTCCACACGAAGGCGATTCATCAGAGGATCACCACCGAACGCAGCACGTCGCCGGACTTCATGGTGTCGAAGGCCGCCTCAACGTCACCCAGCTCGATGCGCTCGGAGACGAACTTGTCCAACGGGAAACGGTCCTGCAGGTGCAGATCGACGTAGAGCGGGAAGTCCCGCTCGGGCAGACAATCGCCGTACCAGGCCGGGCGCAGGGATCCACCGCGGCCGTAGAAATCGATGGCCGGGACGTCGATGTGCGACGTCAGGTTGGGGACTCCGACCATAACCATCCGGCCGGCATGGTCGCGAGAATAGAAGGCCTGCTGCCAGGTGGTCATGATGCCCACGGCGTCAATGGCGACGTCGGTACCTACTCCGCCGGTGATGTCCCGGATCTGGGCGACGACCTCCGCATCTTCGCCCTCACCGGAGAGCTGCGAAGAGTCGATGACATGAGTGGCGCCGAACTCCTTCGCCCATTCCAGCTTCTGCGGATCGATGTCCACGGCGATAATGGTGGTCGCCCCGGCAAGCTTCGCGCCCGCAACTGCAGCCATGCCGACGCCACCGAGTCCGAAGACGGCTACGGATTCCCCGCGTGTGATCTCAGCGGTGTTGACGGCAGCTCCCAGACCGGCCATGATCCCGCATCCCAGTAGACCAGCGGCAGCCGGGTCCACCTCCGGGTTGACCTTGGTGCACTGACCTTCGTGGACCAGGGTCTTCTCGGCAAAGGCCCCGATGCCCAGGGCCGGGGTGAGCTCGGTGCCGTCCGTGAGGGTCATCCTGCGGGAGGCGTTGTGGGTGTTGAAGCAGTATTTCGGCTCGCCCTTGCGACAGGAGCGGCACTCACCGCAGACGGCCCGCCAGTTGAGGACGACAAAATCTCCCACCTCCACGTGGGTGACAGCGTCACCGACTGTCTCGACAATGCCGGCTGCCTCGTGGCCCAGGAGAAATGGGTAGGCGTCGGCGATGTCACCGTCGCGGTACGCCAGATCTGTGTGACACACTCCGCAGGCCTGGATCGTGACGATGACGTCGTGAGGCCCGGGATCCGGGATGACGATGTCAGTCATCTCAACTGGTGCTCCCTTCTCGCGGGAAATGATTCCGGTGACTGTGGTGCTCACGTGGTCCTCCTGGGGCGCAAGGGTCGGAAGGCGCGGGCTCGAGATCGTCTCCGCTGCCCGGTATGTATCTGAGGTTAAGGGCTGGGTCGCGGGGGCATAATGGCCAGGCTGGACAGTCTGACTACCCACATGGGTAGGGTGGCGGTCATGACATCAAACTCGGAGACGCCGATGATCCTTCTTCAGTCGGTGCTGGCGGTCCTCCGGTCAGGAACCCTTTCGGACAAGGCTGCCCGCGTGGAGGCCGAGCGGATCGCCTCAGACGGTGTCCTGACGCTGAGAAACGATCCTCCTAAGTCACGGGGAGGGATCGAGCCGGTGGATTCGGCATTCCGTGAACTCGAGGAGGAATTGGCGACCCTGGTCAGGCATGAGGTACTGACATTCGACCTCGTCCCGCCGCCTGAAGGGGGGCGCGCACTGCCCGTCTCCGTCGCCAACGCGGCCCGGGATGTGGTTCGCCAGCTGGTCCTCATCAGCCTGGAGGACCATGACGTGTCCCGGGTGAGAATCAAGTGGGACTGCGACGGCACGAATCTGCTGGTGGAGTTCCGTGACGACGGCGCTGGCGGACGTGAACGTTCCGACGACATTTTTCGCCATGTGTCGGAGAGAATTGAGCGCACCAGCGGTCGCTGGGACGTGAACTCCACCGCCGGATGGGGATCGCTTCTCAACATCGTCTTCCCGCTGGATGAACCCCGCACCACGGTGGAGGAATTGGACGGGCTGACGGATGCCCAACGGGAGGTGCTCAGTCTGGTCATCCAAGGAAAGACGAACGCCGAAATCGCCTCCCACCTGCATCTCTCAACCAACACCATCAAATATCACGTCGGTAACCTCATGAAGAAGTTCAAGGTGACCCGCCGGACAGAGCTGGCGGTACAGTCCCTCACGCGGAGCAGGGCGCAGACACGTTGACGGGCCCGGCTCCACCTGAGGTGGAACCGGGCCCGCAGCGATCACGCAGGTACTACGCAGGTACTACAGGGACTCGACCACGAGGTCGCGGGCGAGGACCATGTTGCGCAGGGACTGCTCGGTCTCGGCGTAGCCGCGGGTCTTCAGGCCACAGTCCGGGTTGACCCAGAGGCGCTCGGTGGGCACGTTGACCAGGGCGGCCTTGATCAGCTCGGTGAGCTCGGCGACGTCCGGGACGCGCGGGGAGTGGATGTCCCAGATGCCCGGGCCGATCTCGGAGTGGAAGGACTCGTCGAGGTCGGCGAGCAGCTCCATGCGGGAGCGGGCGGCCTCGATGGAGGTGACGTCGGCGTCGAGGGCGGCGACGGCGTCGATGATCTGACCGAACTCCGAGTAGCAGAGGTGGGTGTGGATCTGGGTGGTCGGCTGCGCGTCGAGGGAGACGAGGCGGAAGGAACGGACGGCCCAGTCGAGGTACGCCGGGCGATCCTCCTCGCGCAGCGGCAGCAGCTCGCGCAGGGCGGGCTCGTCGATCTGGATGATGTCGATGCCGGCGGCCTCGAGGTCGGCGACCTCGTCGGCCAGGGCGACGCCGATCTGGTCGGCGGAGACGGACTTCGGCACGTCGTCGCGGGTGAAGGACCAGGCCAGGATGGTGACGGGGCCGGTGAGCATGCCCTTGACGTGCTTCTCGGAGAGGGACTGGGCGTACTTGGCCCACTCGACGGTCATGGCCTCCGGGCGGGAGACGTCGCCGACGACGATGGAGGGGCGGGTGCAGCGGGAGCCGTAGGACTGGACCCAGCCGTGCTCGGTGGTGACGAAGCCGTCGAGAAGCTCGGCGAAGTACTGGACCATGTCGTTGCGCTCGGGCTCGCCGTGGACGAGGACGTCGATGCCGAGGCGCTCCTGCAGCTCGATGACGGACTTGACCTCGTCCTTGAGGGCCTCGGTGTACTGATCGTCGGTGAGGGCGCCGGAGCGGTGGTCGGCGCGGGCCTTGCGGATCTCGGTGGTCTGCGGGAAGGAGCCGATGGTGGTGGTCGGCAGCTGCGGCAGGCCGAGGGACTTCTGGGCCTCGACGCGGCCGGCGAACTCGGGCTCGCGGGCGACCTGGCCGTCGGGAAGCGCGGCGACGCGGTCCTGGACAGCCTGGTTGTGGGTGCGTGCGGACTCGCGACGGGTGCGCACGGCGCGGTCGGAGCGGGCGAAGGCGTCCGCAGCGGCGACGGAACCGCCCTCGAGGGCGGCGGCGAGGGCCTGGGCCTCGCCGATCTTCTCGTCGGCGAAGGAGAGCCAGCCGGCGACGTCGACGGGGAGGTTCTTCTCCACGGCGACGGTGTGCGGGACGTGCTGCAGGGAGACCGACGAGGTGACGGCGAGCTTCTCGACGCCGCCCTTCTTCAGCTCCTCCAGCACCGCGAGGCGCTCGCGGAGGTCGGCGGCCCAGATGTTGCGGCCGTCGATGACGCCGGCGGCCAGGGTGATGTCGGTGCCGGCGAGAGCCTCGGCGACACGGGCGACGTAGCCCTCCTCGTTGCCCAGGGTGACCGGGGCCAGATCGACGGCGAGGGCCTCCGGCTGGGCGGCGACGAGCGCGTCGAGGCCGGCGCGCAGGGCGCCGTAGGGGGTGGTGATGAGGACCTGCGGGCGGTTCTCCTCACCGAGGATGCGGCCGTAGACCTCGCCGGCCAGCGTGGCCAGCTCCTCGTCGGAGGCGATGGTGAGGTCGGCGACCAGGGCGGGCTCGGCGAGCTGGATCCACTCGACGCCGGCGTCGTTGAGCTCCGCGAGGATGGTCTGGTAGGCGTTGGTGAGGTCGTCGAGACGCGAGAGCGGGTTGAAGCCCTCACCGGCGTCCTCGGTGGCCTTGGACTTGGCCAGCAGGGTGACCGGGCCGACGAGGAAGGGGCGGACGACGTGGCCGGCGGCCTTGGCCTCGTTGACGATGTCGAGGATGCGCTGCGGACGCGGGGTGATGATGGTGTCGGCGGAGACCTCCGGCACGAGGTAGTGGTAGTTGGTGTCGAACCACTTGGTCATCTCGAGCGGGGAGCGCTCGGCGTTGCCGCGGGCCAGGGCGAAGTACTCGGTGAGGTCGATCTCCGGGGCCTCGCCGCCGACGAGGCCGACGGTGACGGCGGTCTCGAGCACCTGGTCGTAGAGGGCGACGTCGGCCGGGATGGCGTAGTCCTGGTCGAGGCCCAGGTCACGCAGGCGGGCGTAGTTCTCGACGCGGATGGAGTGCGCGGAGGAGGTGAAGGTCTCCTCGTCGATGCGGCCGGCCCAGAAGGACTCGAGGGCCTTCTTCAGCTCGCGGTTGGCGCCGACGCGCGGGTAGCCCTCGATGGTGAAGGTGGGGAAAGCAGAGGCAGACATGAAAAGAGAGACCTTTCGAAGAAACTGGGGGAGTTTATCGGTGAAATGTGGACGGGTGTCACCCGGTGGTCGGGCGCGCGATGCCGATGCGGTCGAGCAGCTCGGTGGTGGTGTCCGGCCGGTTGAACGTGTACACGTGCATTCCTCCGGCACCGGCGGCCAGGATGGTCTGCGCGAGCTCGGCGGTGAGGTCGAGGCCCGTCTGGTACTCGCTCTCCGGGCCTGCCGCCTCCAGCCGGCGCAGGAGCCGGTCGGGGACGGTGAGCCCGGAGAGCTGGCCCATTCGGCGCAGTCTCGCGACCGATGTCATCGGCATGATCCCGGGGATGAGCGGTATGCGCACGCCCGCCAGGCGGGCCCGCTCGGCGAAGCGGAGGTAGTCCTCGGCGTCGAAGAAGAGCTGGGTGATGGCGAAGTCCGCGCCGAGGCGCTGCTTGGTCAGCAGCACGTCGATGTCCTCGTCCATGTTGTGGGATTCCTCGTGGCCGCTGGGGTAGGCGGCGACGCCGATGGCCAGGCGACCGGCGCCGAAGCGGGCGACCTGCGAATCCTCGATGGACTGGATGAGGTTGATCAGGTCCGTGGCGTGGCGGAGGTAGCCGGGCGGCATCTCGGTCTGGCCTTCGGCGAGGTCGCCGCGCAGGGCCAGCAGGCCGCGCACCCCGGAGTCCATGAGGCGGTTGATCCAGCCGCTGAGTTCCTCGCGGGTGCCGGCGGTGCAGGCCAGGTGGGCGAGGGTGGGGATGCGGGTGCGGGCGTTGATCTTCTCGATGAACCGGGCGGTGCCCTCCAGCCAGCCGGAGTTCCGGGAGCTGGTGACGGAGATGTAGTCCGGGTTGTAGGACTGCAGGGTGCGCAGCAGTTCGTCGATGCTCGCCTCGTCGGCGTCATGGCGCGGGGGCATGACCTCGAAGGACAGGGAGGTACGCGCGGGGACGTGGGCCTGCCGGTGCTCTTCCGGGTCGAAGGTGTCCAACGGGGCGGAGGCGGAGAATCGACGCTTGGCGCTGTACTGGGGCGCGGCTGCGTTCATGTCATCTCCTCCTTCTCGATTGTCCTCGAATGGCCCGTTGGGCAAGTGGCTGTGAATGTAGCAAGCCAAGGGTTTGCGGCGGGTATTTTTTCTAAAGGTATGATGTTGGGATGGGCGCCTGACCTGCTGATATACATCCTGGCCGGCGTGAATATAATTCGCGCGGAAGGCCGTTTTTCGGCTCAAAAATGAACCAAGCTGTCCATTTTGGTTTTCGCAGGGAAGGGGGCCGTCTTTCCGCGCACAATGTGGGGGTTCCTCGCTACTGTGGAGGGCAGACAGAACTACCCGAAGGAGCACACCGTGAACCCCGCCACCATCAAGATGTTGCTGGATGCTTTCTCCACCGTCCGTGACCGCGTGAAGGACTACAACGAGAAGAAGGCCCGCGAGGCCTATGACCTCCTCTCCGAGGCCGCCGATCGCGTCGATATCGAGGCCCTGCGCGCCCGCGGCGAGGGGCTTATCGACGAAGGCCGCAAGGAAGCCGGCGTCGTCACCCAGGCCGCCCACGCCCGCCTCGATGCCGCGAAGAAGCGCCTGGCCAAGGCCGCCGACAACACCCCGGCCCGTAAGCGCGCCAAGAAGGCGCAGTGCCGCCGCAACTGGAGCCTCGGCGCCCTCGCCGCCCTGCTCATCGCCGCGATCGGCGGGGCCGTCTACTGGTTCACCCGCCAGCAGCAGGTTCCGGGCGACACTCCGCCGCGCGTGGAGGACTTCTCCGGGGCGGAGACCGAGACCGAGTCCACCCTCGTCTACTCCACCGAGTCCGGCGCCACCGAGCGCGACGATGAGCTGCTCGACTCCCTGGACGAGCAGCTGGAGAAGCACCGCCAGGCCGCAGAGGACGAGGCCGGTGAGTTCGAGATCGAGGACGATGTGACCGGCGACGATCCGATCAATGACGAGACCGTCGATGACGTCACCGATCCGGACGCCGAGGCCGGCGAGAAGAAGTAGTCCCCGTCAGCGCCCTCTCCCCACCGGGAGGGGGCGCTTTCTGCTGCCCTGCGCGTGACCCAGGGCACAGGTAGGCTCGGGCGCATGCGAATGAACGTGCTCACCGTCACGACCATCGACGACCTCACCCTGTACTTCCGCGCCCAGTCCCAGGAGAAGGACGAGAACGGGCTGGCGGAGGTGGACCACGTCGAGCGGCTGCGCGCCGTGCTCGAGTCCGAGGACCCGGAGGCAGCCTTCGAGTGCGAGGACCTCCACGGCGAGCAGCGTTCCGTGCCCGCCGCGGAGATCGCGCGCTGGGACGTGGAGATGATGGAGGACACCGCCATCCGCGGCCACTAGGGCCGACAGACCGCCTCGTGCGCCACGTGGCCCGGGTGCTCGAGCTGGATGGTGGAGTGCTCGATGTGCAGGGCGCGCAGGGCCTCCTGCGCCCGCCCCAGGAGGCCGCACTCGCCGGGTGTCACGCAATTCTCCTCGACGACGAGGTGGGCCGTGGCCAGCGGGGTGACTCCGTCGGTGGACCACACGTGCAGGTCGTGCACCGCCTGTACCCCGGGGAGGGCCGCCAGGGCGCGTTCCACTTCCCGGGTGTCCACGCCCCGGGGCGCGCGCTCCATGAGTACCTCCAGGGTGTGCCACAGGAGGCTGAGCGAGCGCGGGAGCACGAAGGCGACGATGGCCAGGGAGGCGAGCGTGTCGGCGTGCATCCAGCCGGTCCACCGGATGACCAGGGCGGCGATGATGACCGCCACGGAGCCGAGCATGTCCGCGATGACGTGGAGGAACGCACCGCGGATGTTGAGGTTGCCGTGCCGGTGGCGGGACAGCACCCACGCGGAGGCCGCGTTGGCCACGAGGCCGACGACGGCCACCCCGAGCATGAGCGTGGTGTCGATGTCGTGGTGCCCGCCGATACGCCCGATGGCCTGGATGAGGATCCACACCACCACGCCCGTCACCGCCAGGGCGTTGAGGAGCGCGGCGAGCACCTCGATGCGTCGGTGCCCGAAGGTGGCGCTGGCGGTGGCGGCCCGGCGGCTGACCAGCGCCGCGAGGAGGGCGATGATGAGGCCGGCGGCGTCGGAAAGCATGTGCATGGCGTCGGACAGCAGCGCGAGCGAGCCGGACACGAGTCCGCCGATGAGCTCGGCGAGGAACACCGTGCCGGTGATGCCGACGGCGATTCCCAGGGCGCGCAGGGGCGCCTGCCCGTGGTCATGATCGTGTGCCATGACCCTACCCTAGCTTATTGAAACGCTATTGAAAATGCCCCGGTCAGGCGCGACCCTTGAGGATGAGATTCCAGTACATGAACGGCAGGCCGTAGCGCTTGAGCAGCCACATGTCGAAGCGCGGCTTCGTCGTGTCGATGAACGGGATCGACGGCGTCGGCTCCATCTGATAGTTGAACTCCGCCAGCAGCACGGTGCGCCGCGAGGTCACCAACGGACACGAGGCATAGCCCTCATACTCCGGGGCCGGCACCCGCCCCTTCATCACCGCGAGCAGGTTCTTCACCAGCACCGGCGCCTGCTTACGGATCGCCGCCCCAGTCTTCGAATTCGGGCAACTCGACGCATCACCCAACGAAAACACATTGGCGTACCGCACATGCTGGAGCGTGCCCGGATCCACCTGCACGTAACCGAGCGGGTTATCCGGATCCGCCAGCGGACTCCGCTTCACCCAGTCGGGCGCCGACTGCTTCGGCACCGCGTGCAGCATCTCGTAGTGGATCTGCCCCTCCTCGCCGGAGGCGTTGTTCCGGATGGTCACGCTTCTCGACGCCCCGTCAATCCCCGTCATCTCCGAACTGAAACGCACGTCGATGCCGTACTCCTGCGCCACCGTGGCCAGTTCATCGGAGAAGACCTTGACGCCGAACATGCCCGGACTGGGCAGCACGAGGATGACGTGGATGTGGTCGAGGACGCCCTCCCGGCGCCAGTAGTCCGCCGCCAGGTAACAGATCTTCTGCGGGGCGCCGCCGCACTTGATGGGATCGCTCGGCATGGTGAACACCGCGGTACCGCTGCGGGTGCGCTGGATCATCTCCCACGTCTTGGGTGCGAGATCGAAGCGGTAATTGCTGGACACGCTCGGGGTCTCCAGCGCCTCGGGCAGGCCGGGTGTCTTGTCCCAGTCGAGCTGGATACCCGGACACACCACCAGGTAGTCGTAGGAGACGGTGATCCCGTCGACGAGCGTGATGACGTTGTTCTCCGGGTCGACGCTCTCCGCCGCGCTCTTGATCCACGCCACGCCCTGCGGCATGACGGACGCCTGATCGCGCTCCGTGGTCTCGATCCTGCCCTGACCGCCGCCGATCATGGTCCACAGCGGCTGGTAGTAGTGCTTGTCCTTCGGCTCGATGACGGCGATATCCGACTCGCCCTTGTTGCGCAGCCGCGCTGCGACGCTGATGCCGGCGTTGCCGCCGCCGATGATGACGATCCGATGATGGATGGTCATGGTGATCCCTCCGTCTGGTGTGATCCCGGGCGGTTGATGAGTGACCGGCGGGATGAATGTGCGAGATTTATATTCACCCTAGCAGTGACTCGCGTCGGAGGGGCCTGGATTTGTGATCTCAGTTACACAACGGCGGGGCGGGCCACGGCCTCGTCGAATTCAGCCGGTCGAAGGGGCGCGATTTCCGGGCTCTGGGGACTCGTTTCAACAGCGTGAATTCGACAGGGGTGAATTCGACAGGGACAAACCCGGAAACGAAAAACAGGCCAGGGGGTGAAAACACCCTCTGACCTGCTTGTTCGTGGAGCATAGGAGAATCGAACTCCTGACCTTCTGCTTGCAAAGCAGATGGAGCATCCACGCAGGTCACAGCGTTATCCGGTGACAGCCCTGCTCATGGAATGACACTGTACCCCGGCGCGTGCCACACACGTGCCATAAGTCCTAGGAGGACACACACCATGAGCACTACCTCTAAGTTCATCGGCAAGGCCAACCCGCACGAGAAGGGCACCCGCGAGTGGGTCGAGTGGGAGGACGCGTACTTCCGCGAGATGAAGGAGACCGGCGCGATCGTCGACCTTGCGAAGGCGATCATCGCCATTGCAGAGCACGTGACCGAAGAGGAAGACCACGTTCTTGTTGACGAGTCGTTCCTTGCGTACGCGGACGTGGAGGACGGGCGCGTCTTCGCTATCCACTCCACCCAGGTCCACGACAACGAGGACGTATTTATCCCCGTGTGGGACACGGTTCTTGACCGTGGCCTTGATCTGGTCGAGGACCGGGAGGAGGAGAACAATTGCTTCTTCGATGGCCGTGCCAGGGTGCGAGTTTTCGCCTAACCCCGCCGACGAGTAAACCCCCGCCATTGAGCGGGGGCATTCTTGTTTCTAGCTGTAGTTGTAAACGGTTTGCCGACTGATGCCGAAGTGATCCGCGATCGCGGTAACCGACTTGCCTGCCTTCCTCATGGCCTTGAGTTCATCGGCCTGTTCGGAGGACAGCGCCGCCTTGCGGCCTTTGTACTTGCCCTTGGCTTTGGCAATGGCGATACCCTCCCGCTGTCGCTCAAGGATCATCGAGCGTTCAAACTCAGCCACGGCACCCAGCATTGTCAGCAGCATGTTGTTCATCGGAGAGTCCTCACCGGTGAAGGTGAGGCCCTCTTTGTGGAACTTGACGGTGACCCCCTTGGCGGCGAGTTCACGCACCACCCGGCGTAGATCATCAACGTTGCGTGCCAGGCGGTCCATCGAGTGGACCACCACGGTATCGCCTTCGCGGGCGTAGTCCATCGCCTGTGCCAGAGCAGGGCGGTTAGCGTCCTTGCCACTGGCCTTGTCCGTGAACACCTTGTCGCACTCCACGCCGTCGAGCTGTCGTTCCGTGTTCTGGTCGAGCGTGCTCACGCGCTGGTATCCGATGATCTGCCCCATGTCCGTCTCCCTCTTCGTTGGTGAATGTCTAATTAGACTCTAAGGCATTGGAAGACACTTGTCCAACAATGGCCCTACCCACCCTATTTAGACGCAGTTTGCAGCCAGGGAGAGTGTCCACCTAGGGTGTACCCCACTTAGGCACCCGGGAGGGGGCCGCCCCTGCGGGGAGAGCGGCACAGACCGTGCCAGGACCCCGCAGTAGAGCAGCGCGCTACCCGGCGCGCCGGGCTGTGCGCGCCCCTCTAGGGTGTTGAGCATCCACGCGTGGCCCTGGAGATACCCCGTCGCCCCAGAGGGCGGCAGACGGGCATCTAGGCCCCTTATCAGACGCGCTACCGGAATACAACACTCCCCACCCCCAGGGGGTCCACCCCCGCCCCTTGGTTAAACACCGAGCGTGATTGCGGGTGTCGTCCCGCGTACGGGTTCCAGATCTATGGTGACGCATCAACAACATTGCCGGACCCGAGCAGCGTGTCGTTACATCCCGGTTTGACACGTGTGCTATAATGATTTCCCCGGTCGATCTAGACCGCTTAGTCTAGAACCGTTGTGTGAAAACTGAAGAGTGGAGTACCAACCTGTCGTAGGAGACGTGTACCCGATTCCAGAGAGAGGAGAACCACCACACCCCGGATTCAGCACAACCCAAACCCACACCACAAACGAGAGGAAGTTTGAATGACCAATGTTGACAAGGCATTCCGCGAAGAGCGGGCAAGACTGGCACTGGTAGATCTGCGCCAGTGCATCCAGTGCGGAGAGACCAAGACGCTCTCCGCAGAGTTCGGTAACGACAAGAACGGTGCAGGAGGGAAGTCCGGACACTGCCGCGACTGCCACCGCGCCAGGATGCGGGCGTGGCACCACAAGAACGACGGGCTTCAGGGAGCGTTGGACAGCGGTCTGAAGAGGGCGCGCACAGCCGGAGCGCTTGCGGACAGCATCAAGCCGGTGGAGCTACTCGCGTACTGGAAGAAGAACGGCATCGACCCGTGGAAGTGCTTCTACACCGGTAAACCCCTGGTGAAGGGGCAGGGGCACCCCCACAGCCGGGAGATTGACCACATCGAGCCGCTGTCCCTCAAGGGGTCAGCGGGTCACGTCATGAGGAACATCGTCCCGTGCTCGCATGAGTGGAACCGCTATAAGTACAACCGGCGCGCTGTGGCAGCGTACCGCGATGCCCCGGAGGAACTGCAGCCCATCATGAGCTACGCAGGTTACGCCGACGGACACGCGGGCGTTGACTTCTACGGCTCGCCCTGGGCCCCGGCGATTGCGGAGTGGTTGGACAGCGACCACAACGGAGAGTTCGTCGTGTATGTCCGCCAGGATGCGGAGGTGACACAGTGACGGCACCTGTTCGGGGACTCACCGACGCCGAAGCACAGGAGATGTTCGACGCGTGGGTGAGCAAGCCAGCGGACACCACGGTGAGAGAGTGGCTTGATGCCCCCGGTAGCAGCACCGATGAATGGATCTACCCCGGTCTTGTGTGCGACTCGTACACGGGCGTGATCGGCCTACCGAAGTCGGGCAAGTCCCGGTTCGTGGTGAACATCGCAACCGCGTACACGCGGGGTGAACCTCTTCTCGGGATCGAACCGACGACGGGCACCGGCCCGAAGAGCGTCCTTATCATCGGCACCGAGGGCAACCTTGAGAAGGAGTACGCCGGACGCCTCCAGAGCGCCGGGGCGGACCTTGACCGGGTGGGCGTGGAGAGAGTCCCCACCAACGGCCCTGTTCCTCAAGACCTCTACACCCGCGCCAAGTACGGCGCGATTGACCTTGTGATCGTCGATAACACAGACGGATTCAAGGGTGGAGCATCCAACGTCAGCGATGAAGCAGCCTCCAGCGTGAAGGCCATCGTGGAGCCGTTCAACCTCCACGGTGTCCCCGTCGTGGTGATCCACCACGCGAACAAAGCCACCGGCAACGTCCTTCACGATTCAATGGGTAACACGACGTACAAGGGCATGTTCCGCGAGATCATCGGCGTGTACAAGATCAACGGGTCAACCGTTGAGATCAAGTCAGCGGGCAACCTGAACAAACCGATCCACCTCAAGGCCAGGTTCGACGACGACCACCGGATCCAGCTTCTCGATGCTGTGGATCTTCCCGAGGAAGATCAAGATGCCCCCAAGGGCAGTGAAGTCCTCAAGCGGATTGCGGAACTGGCTGTATCCGCACCCGGTGACCTGCGGGGTAAGTCAGCCATTGCGCGGCACGTCGCCGCTCAGCTGGAGGCCGAAGGTATCAAGAATAGGCAGGGGAAGTTCTTCACAGACAGGGGCGTGGTGTCGAAGCTCAACGGCATGCTCAAGAGCAAAGAGTCAACCTTGAGGTTCGATGAAGAAACAAGGAGATTTGCAAGTTGAACTTGCAATCGAACTTGCAACTCCGGACAAAACCCCAGGTCAGAGCGTTGCAAATTGCAAGTTCCACCCTCTTATAGATCTCCTTAGTTGAAGTTCCCTGCTATCGGGGAACTTCGTCCCCCTCCCTTCGGCGCGGTGAGGATTAGGGGCACCGTGTGTGTCCCGTGATCCGAACAGAGACGGTGAACCGCAGGGTCGTCGCTCCGGCGACTCTGTGGTGAACAGGGCAAGAGAGTTCCCCGTGGCCTCTCACGGGCCCCGGGGGACGATCGTCTTCGGCGGTTGTGAGATACCCAGGGGCCTCTTACGGGCCTTGGGGATTGAACAGGTGAGGGAGGACCATGAGCCCGACCTCTCTTCCGGAGGTCGGTTCACGAGTGGAGGAACCACCAAGGTTCCGACCCTGTGGTCGTAACTACCCTGGGTGGAGCTGGCCGGAGAGACAGCGACCACCACGGCACCCTAGAGGTGCCTGTACTGGCCTATGAATGGTGAAGAGCGCCGGAGATAACCCGGCGCGTCTTCCCAAGGTATGAGCACGCCTGCGGCGACTAACCCGACGTGCCACCGGACGGTCGTCCCGTGTCACCCCAGGGTGATGGACCCGCCTACGAGAGCGGGTTTATCCTGCCCATGAGTTCAGCGGGGCGGGACTCCCGCACCCGCATGTACACACCCACGATGGTGGACACATCCTCTTGGCCGAGGATGCGCCCAATCTCCTTCGGGGTAGCCCCGGCTTCAGCCAGCCGGGTGATCAACCAGTTGCGACCGTAGTGCGGAGTGATCCGCGCGGTGACCCCCGCGCGGTCCTGAGCAGCGTGGAAGACGTTGCGGTACACGGTGTCCATCACAGGATCACCCTTGGCCGTGGTGGTGGCGTAGCCGTCCGCGCCGGGCTGGTACGTGCTCACGTGTTCCTGGACGACGTGGACGAACTCAGCCAGGACCGGGACAGTGCGGTACCCCGCCGGGGTCTTTGGCTCATGGTGGATCATGGTGGAGCGTCCTTCGCTGTCGAGGACGCGGACAAGGTTTCCCTCCACCGTGATCGAGTTACCACCGATGTGTCGGCCCTTGAGGGCCAGCGCCTCACCCACCCGCAGCCCGTGGAACAGGCACATCACCGTGACCAGACGGAACCGGTGAGGGACCATGTTCAGGATCGAGAGCATATCCGCAGTATCGGGCAGGTCCTTGGTCTTAGGCTTCACGCGACGGCGAGCAGCCCGCAGGCTCACGACGTTGTGGTCGAGGTGCCCGTACTCCACCGCCAGCGCTACCGCAGCGCGGAGTTTCTGGTACGCGGACCGGTTGCGCGGGGCCGTATCAGGCCACCGCGTGATAGTGCGTTCCCACCACTGCCCCACCATTGCGACCGTGAGGTGGTCCAGCGGGATTGCGCACAACGCGTCATCGTTCAAGACCCGGTTGTTCACCACAGCCGCGTAGGTGGCGTACGTGGAGGCACGCACGCTGGCCTTGATCACGCTCAGCCAGTGTTCAACGGCCTCACCGACGGTTGGGACCGTAGGCCTGACTGCTACCACAGCGGGCGGTTCCCACACACCCAGGTCGATCGTCTTGCGAACCTCTGCCAGCCACGCGAGTGCAGAGAGTCTATCCGGGAATGTGTCGTGGGCCTTGTACGTCCTACCGTCGGGACCGAGGTACCGGGCCTGGACTCTGCCACTGGGAAGCTTCCGGGTGGATCCCCAAGAATTCCGTGCCATAACCGTGCCATAACTACCCCTGTCCGTCGTCGGACAGTCACGACGGGCGGGGGTGTCGTGCCATAATGGATCTGTCCTTGAGCAGGACAAACCCGGAAACGAAAAACAGGCCAGGGGGTGAAAACACCCTCTGACCTGCTGTTTCGTGGAGCATAGGAGAATCGAACTCCTGACCTTCTGCTTGCAAAGCAGATGCTCTACCAATTGAGCTAATGCCCCATTGTTCCTGGTGGGCCTAGCAAGAATCGAACTTGCGACCTCATCGTTATCAGCGATGCGCTCTAACCGACTGAGCTATAGGCCCTTGGAACGTTGATAACATTAGCCAGTGTTGCACCTGATAGACAAATCGCCTGGTCAGGTGCGGTAAATCTGACTAGTCGGCTTCCTCTTGAGTGGCCAGCTGGAGGCCGCCGAAGAGGTCGACAACAGCGTTGTAGACGACGGCGGCCAAGGGGGCCAGGACGGTGGTGAGGATGGCGCTGATGGCGCCGAGGAGGGCCGCGATGGACATGACGAGACCGAAGGTCACGGTCTGTTCGCCACCGATGTCGCCCAGCAGGGAGTTGACCTGGTCCCAGATGCCGGCGGCGTCGACACCCACGTAGAGCAGGGCGACGGCGATGAGCCAGGCGACCAGACCCACGAGGGACATGGCCAGGCCCACGCGGAAGGCGGAGAGCGGTGAGACGCGGGTGATGGCGAGGGTGCGGCTGGCCATGGTCTACTCCTCGCCCTCGTCGTCGCCCTCGTCGTCGTCCTCGTAGTCGGCCGGGTCAACGACGGACTGGATGCCCTCTTCGACGATGTCGGCCTTCTGGGCGCGTCGCTCGGTGGGGCCGGTGACGTTGCCCTTGGCCACTGCCTCGGCCTCTTCCTCGCCTTCCTCCTCGACGTTCTTGTCGATGGCCAGCAGCTCGACGTCGTCAGGCAGGTTGACCAGGCGCACGCCCATGGTGGCGCGGGAGGAGGGACGGATCTGGTTGACCTCGGTGCGGATGACGCCGCCGGCGGAGGTGATGGCGAAGATCTCGTCGTCCTCGTCGACAGCGACGGCGCCGATGAGGTGACCGCGCTTCGGGGTGTACTTGAAGGTGACCACGCCGAGGCCGCCGCGGCCCTGGGAGTTGTAGTCCTCCATGGGGGTGCGCTTGCCGTAGCCGCCGGAGGTGGCCACGAGGAGGAAGTCACCGTCGCGGACGACGCACATGGCCAGCAGCTGGTCGTCGCCACGGAAGCGCATGCCCTTGACGCCGGCGGTGGCGCGGCCCATGGGGCGCAGCTGGTCGTCGTCGGCGGTGAAGCGGATGGACTGGCCGTACTGGGAGACGAGGAGGAGGTCGTCGTCATCCGAGCACAGGGCCGCACCGATGAGGCGGTCGTCGTCGTTGAGGTTGATGGCGATGAGCCCTGCGGAGCGGGCGGACTCGTAGTCGGTGAGGCGGGACTTCTTCACCCGGCCCTGCGCGGTGGCGAGCACCAGGTAGGGGGCGTCCTCGTAGGTCTGGATCTGGATGACCTGGGCGATGCGCTCCTCCGGCTGGAACTCCAGCAGGTTGGCCACGTGCTGGCCGCGCGCGGTACGCGAGGCCTCGGGCAGCTCGTAGGCCTTGAGCCGGTAGACGCGACCGAAGTTGGTGAAGAAGAGGATCCAGTCGTGGGTGGAGGAGACGAAGAAGTGGCGGACCACGTCGTCCTGCTTGAGCTCCGCACCGCGCACGCCCTTGCCGCCGCGCTTCTGCGACTTGTAGGCGTCGACCTTGGTGCGCTTCGCGTAGCCGGTGGAGGTGATGGTGACCACGACGTTCTCGCGGGCGATGAGGTCTTCCTCGGAGACGTCGCCGGTGGCGGCGATGATCTGGGTGCGGCGGTCGTCGCCGTACTTGCGGACGATCTCCTCGAGCTCCTCACGCACGATGGTGCGCTGCCGCTCCGGCTTGGCCAGGATGTCCTTGAAGTCGGCGATCTGGAGCTCGATCTCGGCGAGCTCGTCGACGATCTTCTGGCGCTCGAGGGCCGCCAGGCGGCGCAGCTGCATGGCGAGGATGGCGTCGGCCTGGGTCTCGTCGACGTCGAGAAGCGACATGAGGCCGGTCCGGGCCTCGTCGACGGTGGGCGAGCGACGGATGAGCGCGATGACCTCGTCGAGCATGTCGAGGGCCTTGACCAGGCCGCGGAGGATGTGCGCACGTTCCTCGGCCTCGTCGAGGCGGTACTGCGTGCGGCGGACGATGACGTCGATCTGGTGGGCGACGTAGTAGCGCAGCATCTGGTCGAGGCGCAGGGTACGCGGCACGCCGTCGACGATGGAGAGCATGTTGGCGCTGAAGTTCGACTGCAGCTGGGAGTGCTTGTACAGGTTGTTGAGCACCACGCGCGGCACGGCGTCCCGCTTGAGGGTGATGACGATGCGGAGGCCGACGCGGTCGGAGGATTCGTCGTCGATACGCGAGATGCCGGCGAGCTTGCCCGCGGCGACCTGCTCCGCGATGTTGGCCACCATGTTGTCCGGGTTGACCTGGTACGGAAGCTCGGTGATGACGATCGTCTGGCGGTTACCCGCCTCCTCGATGGAGGTGACACCGCGCATGCGGATCGAGCCGCGGCCGGTGGTGTAGGCGTCCTTGATGCCCTGATCACCGACGATGAGCCCGGCGGTCGGGAAATCCGGGCCCTTGACGAAGCTCATGCACGCCTCGAGGGCCTCCTTCTCGTCCGCCTCGGGGTTGCTCAGCAGCCAGTAGATGGCGTCGGCGAGCTCATTGAGGTTGTGCGGCGGGATGTTCGTCGCCATACCGACGGCAATGCCGCCGGAACCGTTCATGAGCAGGTTGGGCACGCGCGCGGGCAGGACATCCGGCTCGCGGGTCTTACCGTCGTAGTTCGGGGAGAAGTCGACGGTGTTCTCGCGGATGTCGCGGACCATCTCCATGGCCAGCGGGGACATCTTGCACTCCGTGTATCGCATGGCGGCGGGGCCGTCGTTGCCGCGGGAGCCGAAGTTACCCTGGCCGTCGACCAGCGGGTAGCGCATGTTCCACGGCTGCGCGAGGCGCACGAGGGTGTCGTAGATGGCCACGTCGCCGTGCGGGTGGAACTGGCCCATCGTGTCGGAGACGGGGCGGGCGGACTTCACGTAACCGCGGTCCGGGCGGTAGCCGGAGTCGAACATCGCGTACATGATGCGGCGGTGGACGGGCTTCATGCCGTCGCGGACCTCCGGCAGCGCACGACCGACGATGACGGACATCGCGTAGTCGATGTAGCTGGTCTGCATCTCCTCGTTGATGTCGATGGGGAGGATGCGGTCGAAGAGGTCGCCGCCACCCTGGGTGGTGTCGTCGCTCATGATCACCTATCTGTTTCGGGGCTGAAATACCCCTTGATCCTACCCTTTCGGCCCTCTGCGGCCGCGCACGACGCTTATCGACGCCCCAGTGGTATCACTCTGCCACCAGGCTGGAGTGTGCCGTGTGCTGCACGCCTGGAAGGTGGTTAGATGCCACTTTTCAGCTGGAATATGTCACTTTGACCTCATTGGTTTCAGGATTTGGGCCCTACACTCCCCCATTCGGGGGAGGAATTCGCTACAAACGCTCGGGTATGACGGGCCCTTAAATGATGGCATGTCCTGCACTTTTCCAGCAGGGAGTCAGGACGATTTCCGCATCAAACAGATTATTCACGTCCACGCATGCTTTTCCCTGCGCGACAAATTAGTCTGAGAGCACTTGTGGAGCTTCTCACCAAAACCCTGAGACTTGATAGCTCCCACAGACCACTCCGAAGCGACTGTTAGGAACCCACCATGATCTCGAGGCGCTACCTTGCACTCCTCACCAGCGCGGCGCTGACGACCACGCTGGTCGTACCCCAGGCCCAGGCCCAGGAAGTCCCGCCGGCCGAGGGTAACGTCACGGTCGCAGCTGAGAACCAGCCGGCCGCCAACCCCGCCGAGAACTTCACCGTCCCGGCCCAGATCAACACCCAGGTGATGGCCGGCGGCCCGGCCTCCACCGTCACCGTCGAGGCGACCGGTGGCACCGGCAACTTCGAGTACACCCTCGGTGGCGCGGAGAACCTGCCCGCGGGCGTCACCGCGACCCTCGCCAACAACGTCGTCACGCTGACCGCCGCGCGTGACGCCGTCGTCGACTCCACCGGCTACATCATGGTGTGGGTCCGCCACTACGGTGAGAACGGCTCCCAGTCCGTCAAGGGCGTGCGCGTCAACGTCGCGGTCACCCCCTTCGTCAACCAGGCTGAGGATTTCCGGATCCTCGACGAGAACGCCACCGTTGCCCAGGCCGGCACCACCACCGGCCAGTTCGATGCCGAGGGTGCCGCTGGCCGGGTCGTCCACACCATCGGCGACCGGCCGGCCGACTGGCCCGCCGGACTCAACGTGACCACCACGGAAGACGGCGCCTACACCGTCACCGCCGACCGCAGCGTCGCCCCGGGCCGCTACTCGATCATGCACTGGGCCCGCCACTTCCACCCGAACGGCCAGCAGTCCGTCCGTGGCGCGTGGATGCACATCACCGTCACGGAAGCCGCCGTGGTTCTCAACTACGACGGTGTCACCATGGAGCCGGGCGAGACCCGCACCGACATCACCCCGAACCCGGAGCTGCACACCCAGGATCCGACCATCCAGTACCGGGGCCCCATCTCCGCTCCTGAGGGCTGGGACGTCAAGGTCGATCGCGTCACCGGTCGCGTCGAGGTCACCGTCCCCGAGGATGCGGTGCCGGGCGACTACCCGATCGAGGTCAACGCCGTTCGCGTCGTCAACGGTGAAGAAGTTGTCCTGAGCACCGGGACTCTCGTCGTCACCGTCGCCGAGGAGGACGTCGTTCCCCCGGTCGACGATGAGGACGAGGGCGGTTCCGCCATCCTCGGCAGCTCCCTGCCGCTGCTGCTGGGCCTCGGCATCGCCGGCTCCGCACTGGCTGGTTCCGCTCTCCTGAGCTCCGGTGGTTCGGCTGTCGCCGACGGTTCCGCCGCTCCGGCCCAGAACAACCCAGGCGCTCCGGCGCCGGCACCGGCCCCCGCCCAGAATCAGGCACCGGCTCCGGCACAGGGCCAGGCTCCGACCGGTGGGCATGACCCGAAGGCCGTCGCCCAGGCGCAGGCCGCCAACGCTAAGGCTGCTCCGGCCGCCACCCAGGCCCAGCCGAAGAAGGTTGCCGCCACCCAGCCGCAGGCGCAGGCTCAGCCGCAGCGTCAGCTGGCCAACACCGGCGTGCAGGGCACTCTCATCGCCCTGGCTGTCGGCCTGGCTGCGATCGCCGCTGGCGTCCTCCTCGTGATGCGCCGCCGCACCAACTAGGAACCGCCGGTTCCTGAAGCGCAAGGCCACCCCACCTCGTGTGGGGTGGCCTTTCTGCTATCAATGGCTCATGGCCATGACTCTCCGCCTCACCCCGGAACAAGACCGCGCGCTGACCCTCCTCGCCGAGGCGCAGGGATCCAGCAAGCATGAGGCCGCCGTCCGCGCCATCGTCAGCGCCGCGACGCGGTTGCTTAACGACGCCGCCGTCGCCGAGCTCGCCCGCGAAGTCATTCCCGGTCATTCGGCCCTGGAGTCCCGGATCCGGCGGGCGCGCGGATGACGCCCGGGCTCACCGCCGAGCAGGTCCTTCTCCTTGCCGACGAGTTCTGCGCCGCGCACCGCGTGCAGATCCGCGACTTCGGCGCCCTGGTGGCGGCGGCCACCGTGCCGGGGGCACAGATCTCAGGGATCCCGGTGCACGCGGGCACGCAGGCGGCGGGACGCGCCTTCGCCGAGGCGGTCATCGCGCTGGAGCCTCTCAGCGACCGGAATCGGGACTTTGCTGCTGTCTGCCGGAAGGTCTACCTGCTGATGTATTCGTGACGTGGCAGAGGCGGTTGATTTCCGCCCTCCGATTCATTGGCGGGCCCCGAGGTGAGTGTGTAAGGTTTGTAACCGTTGTGGTTGCAGTTGTTCAGAGTTGCTGATGTGACTAGAGAGACTGTGGCGGAAGAACTGCAACACAGCAGCGATCTCCGTCGTTGTTCCCACCCGGCCCCGGCCGGATGAGTTCAACCATGGTGATCGCTCTTTTTCATTAGTGTGGGGCCCATGACTGATCTCTCACTGCTCCTCACCGCCGACAAGCGCGACGCCGTCCTCGCGGATCTGGCGGGCCTGGCTGAGGCCACCGTCGCCAAGCAGTCCGGGCTGACCGGCACCGCCATCAAGGCGGCCGTGGCCGCCGCCAAGAAGGTCGACAGCGACATCGTCCCGAAGGGCATCAACCGGATGCTCCCCGACGTCCTCGGTGACCTCCAGCCCCACTGGCAGGCCTTCCGCGCCGATGAGAACGCCACCGACTTCGGTGCCTTCCTCGCTGACCGGGGCCCCCAGGTCGTCGATTCGCTCATGGCCATCGCGGACCGCAACGCCGAATCCATCACCGTCGCCCCCCTGGCCAAGGCCTACAACGGGCTGCGCGGCAAGACGGCGAAGCTCATCGTGCCGGAGATCCCGGAGCTCGGGCGCATCCTGCAGAAGCACATGTCCTGACCGTGGACACCGTGCGCCTCGCGGCCTTCGCCGATCTCCATCTGGGACGGAAGAAGGCCCCCGGTGTGCGGTGGGCCCGGGAGGTGCTTATCGACGCCGCCGCGCGCGGCGCCGACGTTGTCATCTTCACCGGCGACCTCCTGGACAAGAAGAAGGCCACTGAAAAGGACCTCCGGGACGCCGTCGAGCTCTTTCGTTTCATCACCCGGGAGCTGGCTCTGCCGCTCGTGCACGTGTGGGGCAACCACGACGTCGGCTCCGGGTTCATCCCCCACTTCCCCGCCCTGGAGGGGGTGCACCGGCCGGAGGGTGGGGGCGTCGAGAAGCTCGAGGTGCCGGGCATACCGCTCATCTTCCACGCCGCGAACGTCATCGCGGACCCCGATCCGCGGCCGACGCTGCGGGAGCTGCCCGCGGTGAGCGGGGCCGGGCACGTCGGGGTACTCCACACGGAGGTGGAGGGGGTCTACACCAAGAACCCGTGCCTGCCCACGACGACGAGCCACCTGCTGTCGCGGGGCTACAGCGCCTGCCTTATGGGGCATGTCCACTCCCCCGTGGTCCTCAACGAGGACCCGTGGGTCGGGTGGATCGGCATGGGCGAGATCCTCGAGCTCGAGGTTCCCGCCACCTAGACGTCGAGGAAGCGGACGTCCTTCGCCTTGCGGGTGATGAAGGAGCGGCGGGCCGCGACATCGTCACCCATGAGGATGGAGAACAGCTCGTCGGCACGCTGGGCGTCCTCGAGATCGACGCGACGCAGGATGCGCTCGCTCGGGTCGAGGGTGGTCTCCCACAGCTCGTTCGGGTTCATCTCGCCGAGACCCTTGTAGCGCTGGATGCCGTCGTCCTTGTTGATCTTCCGGCCGGCCGCCAGGCCCTCCTCGAGGAGCTGGTCGCGCTCCGCATCGGAGTAGGCGAAGCCCGGCTCGCCCTTGCCCTGCCACTTGAGCTTGTACAGCGGCGGGTTCGCCAGGTACACGTGGCCCTGGGCGATGAGGTCCGGCATGAAGCGGAACAGCAGGGTGAGCAGCAGGGTGGCGATGTGCTGGCCGTCGACGTCGGCATCCGCCATGAGCACGATCTTGTGGTAACGGAGCTTCGAGATGTCGAACTCCTCGTTGATGCCGGTACCCAGGGCGGTGATGATCGCCTGCACCTCGGCGTTCTTGAGCACCCGGTCGAGGCGCGCCTTCTCCACGTTGAGGATCTTGCCGCGCAGCGGAAGAATCGCCTGGTAGAGCGAGTCGCGGCCGGCCTTGGCGGAGCCGCCGGCCGAGTCACCCTCCACGATGTAGAGCTCGGAGACACCCGGGTCCTTGGAACGGCAGTCGGCGAGCTTGCCGGGCAGACCGCCGAGATCGGTGGCGGACTTCCGGCGCACCAGCTCGCGGGCCTTGCGTGCGGCGATCCGCGCCTGCGAGGAGGCGACGGCCTTGTTGACGATGACCTTGGCCTCCGCCGGGTTGGCGTCGAGCCACATGGCGACGTGCTCGTTGGCCATGCGCTGCACGAAGGATCGGACCTCGGTGTTGCCCAGCTTCGTCTTCGTCTGGCCCTCGAACTGCGGCTCCGACACACGCACGGACACCACTGCGGCCAGGCCCTCACGGCAGTCCTCGCCGGTGAGGTTCGGGTCCTTGTCCTTGATGAGCTTGTGCTCACGCGCGTACTTGTTCATCAGGGAGGTCAGCGCGGAACGGAAGCCCTCCTCGTGGGTGCCACCCTCGTGCGTGTTAATGGTGTTGGCGAAGGTGTGCACGGACTCCTTGTAACCGGAGTTCCACTGCATCGCCAGCTCCAGCTCGTGGCCCTCGCCCTTGGCCTCGAAGCCGACGATGGAGGGGTGCATGACGTTCTTGCCCTTGTTGAGGTGGTTGACGTAGTCGACCAGCCCATTCGGGTAGTGGTACGTGACCTTCTTCTCGCGCTTCTTCGGCGGCTTGGGGGCCTCCCCGGCGGGGACCTCCTCGACCTCGGTGTCGTCGAAGGAGGGGGCGTCGAGAAGCTGGGCGGTGTCGCCCTCCTCGGCGATGGCCTCCAGCTCGAGCTGCTCCTCGGTGACGCGCTCGTCCTTGAGGGTGATGGTCAGGCCCTTGTTGAGGAAGGCCATCTCCTGCAGGCGGCGCGAGATCGTGTCGTAGTCGAACTCGATCGTCTCGAAGATCTCGGCGTCCGGCCAGAAGCGGATCGTGGTGCCGGTGCCGCGGGCGTTGCCGCCCTCCACCAGGTCATCCGGCACGGAGTTGGTGAAGTTCTGGAACCAGTGCTTGCCGTCGCGCTTGATGTCCGCCTCGACGTGGGTCGACAGGGCGTTGACCACGGAGATACCGACACCGTGCAGACCGCCGGAGACCGCGTAGGAATCGGAGTCGAACTTGCCGCCGGCGTGCAGCTGGGTCATGACGACCTGCACCGTGGGAGCACCCGAGGGGTGCATCTCGACGGGGATACCGCGGCCGTCGTCGACGACCTGCACGCCACCGTCGGCCAGCAGGGTCACCTCGACCTTGGAGGCGTAGCCGGCCATGGCCTCATCGACCGAGTTGTCGACGACCTCCCACACCAGGTGGTGCAGGCCGCGGGGTCCGGTGGAACCGATGTACATGCCGGGGCGCTTGCGGACAGCTTCGAGACCCTCGAGAATCGTGATCGATGACGCGTCGTAATTGTGTTCAGCGTTAGCCACGTGAAACGAGTTCTCCTCGCTAGATTGTTATCAGACCTCACCAGTCTACACTGCGGGGGTCACTACCAGGGAAGGGGTTGCGCGCGTCGGAGGGGCATTCTCGTGCGTTTTTGGCGCTGTGTCATTTATCCGTAGGTGTCACGCGGCCCGCGACCCTTGACATGGAGCGGCCCCTTCCGCCAACTCGGGGCCCGCGGCCCGAAGATCTTCAACTCTGTGATGATGTTCGGCCCCACCTTCTCCGCGATCACCTGCAGAATCTGCCGCTGCATCATCCGCAGATTCGTCGCCCAGGCCGTGGAATCGCACGTGATGAACAGCTGCCGGTCCTTGACCATCTCCACCGTCGTGTGCTGTGCGATCTTCGGCCCCACCAGCTCCGCCCAGTTGCCGAAGACCCACCCACCGGCGATGTCCTTCTCCCAGCCGCGGCGCGTGATCTCCGTACCCAGCAGCGAACCGAACGTATCGACGTCCAGTGGTCGCCGCCGCCGCCGACCGTCCTTGCCCGTCGGTCGCCCGATCCGCGGCGGGGTGCTCTTCTTCTGGGGTCGGCGCGGCGGCAGCGGTGTGGAGCCGCGCTGCTTCGCGGCCTTCTGCATCGCCTCGAAGGCGGCCTGCACCGGATCCGGCTCAGTCATGACAGCTCACTGACCCTGCCCTCGTCCGTGTCCCGCACCGTCACGGTGTAGGTCCGCGCGGTCGCGCGGATCGTCTCCGGCAGATCCCCGTCGACGGCGGCGGTGATGAGCACCTGTTCCGCCGCCGCAGCCAGGGCGACGAGTTTCTCGCGGCGCCCGGCGTCGAGTTCGGCGAAGACGTCGTCGAGGATGAGTACCGGGTCGGTGCCCTCGCGCCTGAGCAGCGTGAACTCCGCCAGCCGCAGGGCGATCGCGTAACTCCACGTCTCGCCGTGCGAGGCGAAACCCTTCGCCGGGGCCTGCCCGAGATGAAGCAGCAGGTCATCGCGGTGCGGGCCGACGAGCGACATACCGCGTTCGATCTCGCGGGAACGTACCCGGCCGAGCTCGGCGAGCATCTCCGCCTCGATCACCTCCGACTCCCCGCTTATCGACGCCACCGTCCCCCGGTATTCCACCCCCACCGGGCGCGACTCCGGCGCCAGGCCCGCGTAGGCCTCCGCGATGAGCTCGGACAATTCCGCGACGAGCGCCAGGCGGGCGGCGATGACCTGCGCCCCGTGGGCGGCCAGCTGCCCGTCCCACACGTCGAGGGTGGCCAGGGCGCCGGCGCCGTCGGCGTCGCGGTAGCCGCGGCGCAGGGAGGAGCCGGCGGATTTCAGCAGGGCGTTGCGCTGGCGGAGCACCTTGTCGTAATCCGCCTTCACGCCGGCCAGGCGCGGGCTGCGGGTGGCGATGATGTCATCGAGGTAGCGGCGCCGCTCCGCCGGTTCCCCCTTGATCAGCGCCAGATCCTCCGGCGCGAACAACACCGTCCGCACCACCCCGAGCAGCTCGCGCGGGGACCCCAGGCGGGTCCGGTTGATCTGCGCCTGGTTCGCCGCATGCGGCTTGATCAGCAGGTGCGTCGTCAGCTCCCGGCCCTGGTTGACGGCGGTGACGGAGACCCGCGCGTTGTCCGCCCCCTGCCGGACCAGCGGGGCATCCTGCGACACCCGGTGCGAGGAAAGGTGGGCGAGGTAGCCGACGGCCTCGATGATGTTCGTCTTACCGAAACCGTTGCGCCCCAGGAACAGGGTGATCCCCGGCTCCAGCTCGAGCGAGAGTTCCGGCCAGCTGCGGAAGTCCCGCAGCTCCAACGTCCTGATGTAGATGTGCCACCCACCTATCCGGGCAGGCGCACCGGCATGAGGAGGTAGGTGAACTCGGTCTCCGGGGTGGGGAAGGTGCCGTCGGCGTCGGCCTCGGGAAGCTCCGCCGGCTCCGGGACGAGGATCGCCGGGCGCGAGGGCTCGGTGAATCCGAAGACCACCCGCGAGGTGTTCACCACGCCGAGGCCGTCGCGGAGGTAGCCCGGGTTGAAGGCGATGACCAGCTCATCCTTGCCCGAGAAGGCGCAGGGCAGGCGCTCCTCCGCATGACCGGAATCCATGCCGCCGGCCGAGAGGATGAGTTCGCCGTCGCTGAACTGCATGCGGATCTGCGCGTTGCGCTCGGTGACCAGGCTGACGCGGCGGATGGCCTCCTGCAGCGGCGCGATCTCGACGCTGGCGATGGAGGTGTGGGTCTTCGGCAGCAGCGGCTGGATGTTCGGGAAGTCCGCGTCGAGCATGCGGGCGGTGGTCTCCCGCGAATCGGTGTGGATGCCGAAGAGTCCGGCGGCGCCGATCTGCTCGCCGGTGCCCACGGCGATCTCGACCGGGTTGTTGGTGTCCAGGCTGCGGGCGTTCTCCAGGAGGGTCTTGGCCGGGACGAGGAGCTTGGCCTGGACCTCGCGGGAGACCGGATCCCACTCGAAGGTGCGCAGCGCCAGGCGGAAACGGTCGGTGGCGGCGAGCTTGACCTGGTTCCCGGAGATCTCCATGTGCACGCCGGTGAGCATCGGCAGGGTGTCATCCTTGCCCGCGGCGGTGGCCACCTGGGTGACGGCCTCGTTGAACAGCTGCGGATCGATGGTGCCGGTCACCTCGGGCAGGGCCGGGATCTGCGGGTAGTCGTCGAGCGGGATGAGCGGGAGCTCGAAACGGGAGGAACCACACGAGAGCAGCGCCTTCGAGCCCTCGACGCGCAGCTCGACCGGCTTGTTCGGCAGGTTGCTGACAATCTCCGCGATGAGCTTGCCCGCCACCGCGATGCGCCCCTGGTCACCGATCTCCGCGGCGACCCGCACCTTGGTGGAGACCTCGTAATCGAAGCCCGCGAACTCGAGCCCGTTGTCATCGGCAGTGATGAGCATGGCGCGCAGGACCGGCTGCGTCACCTTGGTGGGCAGGCTCCTGGCCACCCATGCGACGGCGTGGGCCAGATCATCCCTGACCACCCGGAACGACACTGCTTGTGACTCCATGCTTGCGGGCTCCTCAAAAACTTGTGATCCGCCGTCGCGGACCCCTGAATAACAATCACCAACGTACCCGACCGCCCGCCCACGGCGGCACCCGACCAAGTTCTTGTCATTCGCTTCTCACTCGCTTATGACGCCGCCGAGCACCCCGCCCGGCACTTCTCCCCACATCCTCTTTCTTCTCTTTGAATTACAAGTATGAAAAAGAGTAGTAACAGTAGGTCCTGTGCAACCTGTGGATGGAGGGGTGAATCTCAAGGTAGCCGGGCGGATCGCTGGTGTGATTCGGGGTGTGGACAGCTTGTGGATAGTTCGGGGGAATTGTGGATAACTCCGTGCCCCGCGAATCCTTCCACAGGCAGGGGTCGATTCATTCACCGCTTCTCAACAGGGAAAACGGGGTTATCCACAGGGCTTCCCGGCAGTGTGTCGCCGGTCACTCTGTGACTAATCTCTCTGAACTACATTCGTGTAATTACACAGGTGTGGATAACGCTGTGGACAACCCCGGAAACGCGAAACCCCGCTGCTCACCCGGGGTACGGGGAGCAGCGGGGCGTCGATAAGCAGTGGTCAGCCGCGGCCGCGGTTCTTCACCAGCTGCGTGAGGGCCTGGATCTCGTCGTAGGTGTCGCGCTTCTCGGTCATCTCCTTGCGGATCTTCCGGTCGGCGTACATGACGGTGGTGTGGTCCTTGCCGCCGAACTCGTTGCCGATCTTCGGCAGGGAGAGGTCGGTGAGCTCGCGGCAGAGGTACATCGCCAGCTGGCGGGCGTGGGCGACGGCGCGGGTCTTTCCGGCTCCCGTGAGGGTGTCCAGGGTGATGCCGAAGTAGTCGGCGGTGACCTCCATGATCGTCGACGCGGTGATCTCCACGTCGGCGGCGTCGGGGAGGATGTCGCGCAGGGCGATCTCGGCCATCTCCTGGTTGATGGGCTCGTCGATGAGCGAGGAGTAGGCGGAGACGCGGATGAGCGCGCCCTCGAGCTCGCGGATGGAGGACTCGAAACGCGAGGCGATGAGCTCGAGCACGCCACGGTCGACGTGGGTGCCGTCGGCCTGGGCCTTCTTCTCCAGGATGGCGATGCGCGTCTCCAGGTCCGGCGGTTGCACGTCGGTGATGAGGCCGCCCTCGAAACGGGTGCGCAGGCGGTCCTCGAGCGTGGTCAGCTGCTTCGGCGGCCGGTCCGAGGACAGGATGATCTGCTTGTCCGCCTGGTGGAGGGCGTTGAAGGTGTGGAAGAACTCCTCCTGGGTGCCCTCCTTGCCCTCGAGGAACTGGATGTCATCGACCATGAGGATGTCGAGGTTGCGGTAACGGCGCTTGAAGGATTCCTGCCGGTCATCGCGGACGGAGTTGATGTAGTCGTTGGTGAATTCCTCACTGGAGACGTACTTCACCCGCAGCCCCGGCTGCAGCACCTGCGCGTAGTTGCCCGCCGCGTGGAGCAGGTGGGTCTTGCCCAGGCCCGAGCCACCCCAGATGAACAGCGGGTTGTATGCGCGCGCCGGATTCTCCGCCACCGCCACGGCCGCGCCGTTGGCGAAACGGTTGGAGGAACCGATGACGAAGCTCTCGAAGGTGTACTTCGGGTTGAGCGACTTCTCCCGGTTCGGGTCGTGCGCCGGGGTCTCGCGCGGCAGGCGCTGGGATTCCTGGTAGGCGGGGACGACGGGGGCCGGCGGCGGGGTGTGCGTGGTGTCCCAGCCCAGCTGGTGGTCCGGGATGCGCTCCTGCACCCCGGGGGCGAGCGTCTGGATGGGGGGCTGAGGCTCGGGGATGGCGGCCGGTTCGATGGAGACGGCCAGGCTGCAGGGGCGGCCGGTGCGTTCGCTGAGCACCTTGACGATGTGGGGCCCGAAATCGTCCTCGATGACCTGCTTGGCCATCGCGTGCGGGGTGGCCAGGACGGCGTAGCCGTCGACGAGCACGATCGGCTGGGCGAGGCCGAGGAAGGCCCGCTGCTGATGCGTGAAGGTCGGGATCCCCGAATCGGGGCGCTCCGACTGGTTGAGGAGCTCCGCCTTGATCGCCTGCCAGGTCTCGGCAAGGGACTGCTGCTGGTCCGCCACGTGGGGCCGCTCCTTCTTTTCCAAATGATACGGGCACATCCGGGCACGCCGAATGGTGATGCGGGAATGTCGCGGGAGGTCGTGCGCCGCATCTGTTCACAGGCCCTATTGTGGCCCCGACCTCGTCATCCACAGAGTTGTCCACAGGTGTGGAGAATCTGCCGCGGGAATCTTTCCACAGCCTAGTCGATAGCTTGTGGATAATACGATTCGCGCCGGATAACTCTCTCACCTGCGGAAATCCCGCCCCCTGGGGAAACTCTCAACCTTGGATTGATGGTTATCCACAGGGCTGGGGGTGGCACTCTGTGATGTCGTGTGAGTCTCTCCATTGTTACCCAACGTCTCTGCACGTTGTCCATCGAATGGCCGGACATCTCCCGCCGCCCGGGAGCGGGCCGCTGGGGAAACGGGAGAAGACCCCGGTGAGCAGCCAAAAATCACAGATATGTCATTTCAGGGGCACCCGTTCGGACATGCGCGACACGCCGGGACGTCAATTTGTTCGGACGGGGCATTCTCGCGTAGTCTGTGATGGTCTGTCACACCGCCGGATGCGCCCTCCTGGGGATTGCGCCGGCGGATGTGTGTGAGAGCAGCGTCGGCACCGGATCACCGGGCCGCGGCACCCGCCGCGCGTCAGTGCGGACGCAGCACATCTCAACTTGTAAATGAAACTTCAGCGGTCCCGCCGGTCCCGTACGGCCGATCGCGTCACACCAGAGGAGAACAACCGTGGCAAAGGGCAAGCGGACGTTCCAGCCGAATAACCGTCGTCGCGCACGCGTGCACGGCTTCCGTACCCGTATGCGCACCCGTGCAGGTCGCGCCATCGTCTCGGCGCGTCGCCGTAAGGGCCGCGCCAAGCTGACCGCTTAATTTCACCGACACCCCGGTGCTCCCGACACAGCACAAGTTCACCTCGCCGTCTGATTTCAGCCGGACGATCAAGCGTGGACGTCGTGCCGGGACCCGCACCGTAGTGGTTCATCTGCATGAGCCCGACGCGCCGATCGCCCATCAGGGCGGTCCCCGCGTCGGGCTCATCGTTTCCAAGGCCGTCGGGAATGCGGTGATCCGTCACCGCACCTCCCGGCGGCTCCGGCACGTCTGCGCCGCGCTTTTCGACGCCCTCCCGCCCACCGCCGACCTCGTCATCCGGGCGTTGCCGGGGTCGGGCGGGGCGTCGTCACGCGAGCTGGACCGTGACATCCGCAAGGCGCTCAGGCGCCTCGGGGCCCTCGATGAGTAGGCTCTCCCCCGCCGCGCGCCTCCTTGAGGCGGCGGTGCTGTTCTACCAAAAAAACATCTCGCCCCTTAAGATGGGGTCGTCCTGCCGTTTTGAACCGACCTGCAGCGCCTATGCGCTCGGTGCCGTCCGGGGACACGGGGCACTGAAGGGTCTGCTCATGGCGCTGGCCCGGCTGAGCAAGTGCGGGCCATGGCATCCGGGCGGCTACGACCCCGTCCCCGAAAACACCGATATCAAGGAGTCCTGACACACAGTGCTCAACTTCATCTACTGGCCGATCTCGGCCATCCTGTGGTTCTGGCACAAGGCGTTCAGCTTCGTGCTCGACCCGGATCTCGGCATCACCTGGGTGCTCTCGATCGTCTTCCTCACGTTCACCGTCAAGGCGATCATGTTCAAGCCGACCCAGAATCAGCTGCGTTCCGGTCGCAAGATGCAGGAAATGCAGCCCAAGATGGCGGAGATCCGCGCCAAGTACAAGAACGACCAGCAGAAGATGATGGAGGAGACGCGCAAGCTCCAGAAGGAGATGGGCGTCAACCCGCTGCTCGGCTGCCTGCCGATGCTCGTGCAGATCCCGGTGTTCATCGGCCTGTTCCACGTCCTGCGTTCCTTCAACCGCACCGGTGAGGGCGTCGGCCAGCTGGGTCTGAGCATCGAGCAGAACCGCAACACCCCGAACTACATCTTCGGCGTGGACGAGGTCCAGTCCTTCATCGACGCCCGCTTCTTCGGCGTCCCGCTGTCCTCCTACATCTCCATGCCGCAGGACATGTACCAGGCCTTCCAGCCGGTGGACTTCACGCGGACCGACATCATCCTGGTGGCCGCGCCGCTGGCGATCATCATCGCCATCGCCACCCACTTCAACGCCCGCATGTCGATCGACCGCCAGAAGGCGCGCATCGCCTCCGGCAAGCAGGCCGCCCCGACCGGCGACAACGCCGACATGATGGCCATGCAGATGGGCATGATGAACAAGATGATGCTGTGGGTCATGCCCGCCACCATCCTGTTCACCGGCTTCCTGTGGCACATCGGCCTGCTGTTCTACATGATGTCCAACAACGTGTGGACCTTCTTCCAGCAGCGCGTCCTCTTCGCCCAGATGGACCGCGAGGAGGAGGCCGAGGAGGAGGCCCGCAAGGCCCTCAAGCGCACCACGGCCCCCGCCCCGGGCGCCCGTGCCGGCGTCAAGAAGAAGCGCAAGAAGAAGTAGCGTCTCGACGTCCCCCGTACAGCCACCGCGAACCACCGGTTCGCGGTGGCTGTATCGTTGTGAGACATGAGTGAGACCCCCGCACAGGCCGTGTTCGGCGAACGCCTCCCCCTCGCCGAGGCGTACCACGATTCCCTGGCCACCGACGGCTCCGTCCGCGGCTTCATTGGTCCGCGCGAGGTGGAGCGCCTGTGGGACCGGCACATCCTCAACTGCGCCGTCATCGGCGAGGTGATGGCACACGGGGCGAAGGTCGCCGACGTCGGCTCCGGGGCCGGTCTGCCCGGCATCCCGCTGGCCATCGCCCGGCCCGACCTGGACATCACCCTCATCGAGCCGCTGCTCAAGCGCTCGGTGTACCTCCAGGAGGTGGTGGACCTGCTGGCCCTGCCCAACGTCACCGTCATCCGGGCCCGCGCCGAGGACCGTCCGCTGGCGGAGCCGGTGGACATCGTCACCTCCCGCGCCGTCGCCCCGCTGGGCAAACTCGCCGGCTGGTCCCTGCCCCTCGTGCGCCGGGGAGGCGAGATGATCGCCATGAAGGGCTCGTCTGTCGCGGAGGAGCTGGAGCGCGATGCCGCGCTGATCAAGAAGGCCGGGGGCGGGCGGGCGTCGATAAGCACGGTCGGCGCGCAGCTCGTCGAACCCACGACGGTCATCCGTATCCCCCGCGTGCACTAAGGTGGGGAAGGCTAGACAGTCACGAACAAGTCGAGGAAGAGGTCCATGGTCGAGCAGTTGCCGAAGCCGGAAGCGCCGCGCCTGATCACGGTCGCCAACCAGAAGGGCGGCGTCGGCAAGACCACGAGCTCCGTCAACCTCGCCGCCGGGTTGGCCATGCTGGGGGCGAAGGTCCTCGTCGTCGACCTCGACCCGCAGGGCAACGCCTCCACCGCGCTCGGGGCCGTCCACACCTCCGGCACCACCTCGAGCTATGAGCTGCTCATCGGTGATGCCTCCGCCGTCGACGCCGTGCAGCCCTCCACCGCCCACGAGAACCTCTTCTGCATCCCCGCCACCATTGACCTGGCCGGCGCGGAGATCGAGCTGGTGTCCCTCGTGCGGCGTGAATACCGGCTGCACGACGCCCTCCGCGGCTCCGGATTCCTCGCCGAGCACGGCTTCGACTACGTCATCATCGACTGCCCTCCCTCCCTCGGCCTGCTCACCATCAACGCGATGACCGCGGTCGACGAGATCCTCATCCCCATCCAGTGCGAGTACTACGCGCTGGAGGGCGTCGGGCAGCTGCTCAACAACATCTCCATGATCCGGCAGCACCTCAACACCAACCTGCACATCTCCGCCATCCTGCTGACGATGTACGACGCCCGCACCAAGCTCTCCGAGCAGGTGGCCACCGAGGTCCGCGCCCACTTCGGCGATGTCGTCCTCGGGCACGTCATCCCCCGCTCCGTGAAGGTCTCCGAGGCGCCCGGCTACGGGCAGACCGTGCTCAACTACGATCCGCTGTCCCGCGGGGCCGTGGCCTACCTCGACGCGGCCCGCGAATTCGCCACCCGCGGCGACTACCAGCCCGCCGAATCGACCGGCCCCATCGGCGTCAGCCCCGCCACCGCCCAGCAGCTCGCATCAGAAAGGTAGCCGACATGAACCAGGAAACTCGCAAGGGTGGACTCGGTCGCGGCCTCGCCGCCCTGATTCCCTCCGGCCCCACGCCTTCGTCGCCCCGCCTCGGTGAGGGCGCCGCGGACGTCATCCTCGGCGGCACCAAGGGCGCCCGTGACCAGGAACGCCGGGTCAAGCCGCAGCCGGACGTCGGCGCCACCTACCGGGAGATCCCCCTCGGCGAGATCACGCCCAACCCGCACCAGCCGCGCACCGTCTTCGACGAGGAGGCGCTCAACGAGCTCGTGCACTCCATCCGCGAGTTCGGCCTCATGCAGCCCATCGTCGTGCGCGCCATCGACGACGGCTACGAGCTCGTCATGGGCGAGCGCCGCTGGCGGGCCGCCGGCCGCGCCGGCCTCACCCACATCCCCGCCATCGTGCGCAGCACGGCCGACGCCGACATGCTCCGCGACGCCCTGCTGGAGAACATCCACCGCGCCCAGCTCAACCCCCTCGAAGAGGCCGCCGCCTACCAGCAGCTCCTCGAGGAGTTCAACGTCACCCAGACCGAGCTGGCCGACCGCATCGGCCGTTCCCGCCCGGTGATCACCAACACCATCCGCCTCCTCGCCCTGCCCGTCCCGGTGCAGCGCCGCGTCGCCGCCGGGGTGCTCTCCGCCGGCCACGCCCGCGCCCTGCTGGGCCTCAAGGTGGGCGGCGTGGAGGAACTCGCCGACCGCGTCATCGCCGAGGGCCTGTCCGTGCGCGCCACCGAGGAGGCCGTCACGCTGCTCAACCGCGGCGAGGCGGAACCGGAACGCCGGAAGGCGGGCCCCGTCGCGCAGCCGGAGATGTTCACCCGCGCGGCCTCCCGCCTCGGCGATTCCTGGGACACGAAGGTCACCGTCACCATGGGCCGCGGCAAGGGGCGCATGGTCGTCGAATTCGGCGACGAGGAGGACTTCGAACGCATCCTCGGACTCATCGAAGGCCGGTGACCGGTGTACGCGCGTCTCGTCCCGCTGAGCCAGGAGACGATCGGCCGCATCCACCCGCAGGCCGGACGTTCCATCTTCTGGGAACTCGACGCCGAGACCGCCTCCCTCGTCCAGGACGCGGGTGACCCCTCCTTCGAGAAGGAGGCCTGGCTGACCACCACCCTCCTCGACTACGGCTGCTGCGGCCTCTCCCTGGAACGCAGCACGGCGGTACGCGCCGTCGCCACCGTCCTGTGGTCCGCGCGTGACGACGCCCCCGGCTCCCTGCAGCTGCCCACCGCCCCCGTCTCCCCCGACGCCGAGGTGCTCACCTCTCTGTTCATCGACCCGGGCTTCGCCGGCGTGGGCCTGGAGGCCGTGCTCATCGACGCCGCGATCATGCAGCTTGTCGACGCCGACGTCCCCGCCGTCGAAGCCTTCGGCTGGCGCCCCGACTTCTTCTCCCGTGCCGACGTCGACGAACTCCTCGAAGGCCCCGTCGGCGCCGTGCTGCGTTCGGCCTCCGAGATCGGGCTGATGTCGGTGGCGGTGCTGGAATCAGCGGGCTTCCAGGTGGTGGCGGACCATCCGGTGCTTCCCCGCCTGCGCCTCGAGCTGCCGCCCCAGCACGGGCTGCTCTCCGGCGCGGCGGTGGAGGAGCTGCTGGACAGGGCGCGCGTGTAGCGCCGCTACGCCTGCTCCGCCCGCAGCAGCTCGGCGAACTTGAAGGTGCCCGTCGGGGTGTCGTCGCGGTCGAGGAGGTAGAGGCGCTTGACGGCCACCACCACGGCCTCGGCGATGGAGTCCCGGATGGCGGGGTCGGTGAGGCGGGCGACGTCACCGGGGTTCGACAGGTAGCCGGCGACGAGCTCTACGGTCGGGGCCTGTGTGAAGCGGAGCATCTCCCAGGTGCGGGCGTGGGTGCCGCAGTTCTGGAACTCGGTGCGCGCGCAGATCTCGCGCTGGATGAACCCGGAGAGGGTCTCGCCGGTGAGCGAGCTGCTGCCGGTGGAGGAACCGAAGTAGAAGGTGGCCACACCGTGGGCCTTGTCGTTCGGGTACTGGTCGACCTGGAGGGAGAGGACGAGGTCGGCGCCGAAGGCGTTGGCGATCTCGGCGCGGGTGGTGTGGTCGGGGTCGTCCATGCGGGGCCGCGACATGATGGTCTCCATGCCTGCGGAGATCATGCGGCCCTTGATGCGGGAGGCGAGGTCCCAGAGGATCTCCTCCTCCGAGATCTGCCCGTGCAGGCCGGCGACGAGGGCGCCCTTGTTGGCGCCGCCGAGAGCCGGGTCGATGACGACGCGTTTGCCGGCGAGCATGGGGCCGGCGTTGCGCACCTGCTCGCGCTCGCGGATGGCGTGGGGGCTGCCGCCGGTGATGCGGCGGCCGAGGAGCTTGAGGGCGGCGAGGGTCTCGGGGCCGCAGACGCCGTCGTCCTGGAGGCCGGAGTTGAGCTGGTAGTTGGCCAGTGCCTCGTGGGTGCCGCGGCCGAAGTGGCCGTCGACGCGGTGGGAGTAGAAGCCCAGTTCCTGGAGCTGCACCTGGAGGCTGGCGACATCGTCGCCGATCATCTCGTTGTGCGGCTGGTACGACAGGACGCGGGACCCCAGGCGGTAGGAGGCGTGGCGCAGCTCCCGCAGGGTCATGTCGTCGATGTGCCCGGACGGGACGATTCCGCGGGACTGCTGGAAGGCCTTGAGGACGTGGGACAGGTCGGCGTCGAAAAGCTTGTCCTCTTCGGCGTACTTGTCGGAGAGGTCTCCCTCGAAGCCGGAGAGAAGTCCCAGCCGGGCGAGGGTGGAGCGCGCCTCCGCCACGCGCGGGCTGCGATCCCCTACACGGAACGTGTTGGTCACGGCACTCCTTCCAGGGTCAGATGCCACAGATCTTATCCCAGCCGTCAGGAGTCGGCCGGTGCTGCTCATAGGTGCTCAAGATTAGCAGTTACATGAGGGGTTCCAGCTTCGCCATGATGTGGGAGCGGGGGCGGACGCCGATGAACTCGTCGACCTTCTCGCCGTCCTTGAAGAAGAGCACGGCGGGGATGGACATGATCTGGAACATGGCGCCGAGGGTGCGCTCCTCATCCACGTTGACCTTGGCAATGGTCACGGAGTCGCCGAGCTCGTCGGCGAGCTCGTCGAGGAGGGGGCTGAGCTTCTGGCAGGGGCCACACCACTCGGCCCAGAAGTCGACGATGACGGGCTTGTCCGCCTCGACGACGACTTCGCGGAAGTTGGACTGGGTGACCTCAATGACGTTGCTCATGTGATTCTCCTTACAAGGGGCTTAGAGGGCGGCCAGATAGTGCTCAGCGTCGATGGCGGCGCGGCAGCCGGAGCCGGCCGCGGTGATCGCCTGCTGGTAGTGATCGTCCACCAGATCGCCGCACGCGAACACACCCGGGACGGAGGTGTCGGTGGAGGGCTCGGAGACCTTCACGTAGCCGCCCTCCCGGAGCTCCACCTGGCCGGCCAGGAACTCCGAACGCGGGTCGTGGCCGATGGCGACGAACATCGCGGTGACGGGCAGCTCGGAGAGCTCGCCGGAGACGGTGTCGCGCAGCATGATGCCACCGACCTTGCCGTCCTTGTCCACCACGTGGTCGACGGTCTTGTTCGTCGCCCACTCGATCTTCTCGTTCGCCCGGGCGCGCTCCAGCATGATGGCGGAGGCGCGGAACTCCTCGCGTCGGTGCACGATGGTCACCTTGTCGGCGAACTTGGTGAGGAACGTGGCCTCCTCCATCGCCGAGTCCCCGCCGCCGATCACCGCGATCTCCTGGCCCTTGAAGAAGAAGCCGTCACAGGTGGCGCAGGAGGACACGCCGCGGCCCATGAGCTCGCTCTCCCCCGGGACGCCGAGCAGGCGCGGGGCGGCGCCGGTGGCCAGGATGACCGCGCGGGCCTCATGCACCTCATCGCCGACGTGGATGCGCTTCACCGGGCCCTCCAGCTCCACGGAGTCCACCAGTTCCATCCGCATGTCCGTGCCGAAGCGCTCGGCCTGGCCGCGCATCTCCATCATGAGGTCCGGGCCCATGATCCCGTCCTTGAAGCCGGGGAAGTTCTCCACGTCGGTGGTGGTCATCAGCGAACCGCCGTACTCGTAGCCCTCGAACATGATGGGCTTGAGCTCGGCGCGGGCGGCGTAGATGGCGGCGGTGTAGCCGGCGGGGCCGGAGCCGATGATGGCGACGTCGTGAATCATGAATACTCCTGATCGGGTGGCTGTACCCAGCCAAGTCTAGGTGCTCTCCTCCGATCTCAACGACCGGGCACCGTGGAACATTCCCCGAGGTCGGCGCGCAGTGCCTCCCGTGCCCGGTTGCGGCGCGACTTGATGGTCCCCGGCTGCACCCCCTCGTGCTGCGCGACGTGCCCGATGGAGTAGCCCTCGATGTCGATGAGCCACAGCGCCCGTCGCTGGTCCGGGTGCAGGCGGTCGAGGGACTCGTGCAGATGCAGCAGCTCCTCCGAACGGCCGATGGGATCGGCGGCCAGCAGCGGGTTGACGTCGTGGGGGATGGCGTCATCGTCAAGCGTCGGCGCCTCCACCTGCACGCGGTGGTTGCGGAAGTCCCAGCCCGAATTCATCACCAGCCGGTGCAGCCACGTGCTCAGCGAGGATTCACGCCGCCAGGTGTGCAGGCTGTAGCTGGCGCGGAAGAGGGCCTCCTGGAGGATGTCCTGGGCGTCGTCCTCGTTGTTGCCGTAGCGCCGGGCCACCCACAACAGCCGCGCGCGGTGGCGTTCCACGATGGTGGAGAACGCCTTGAGGTCCCCCTCGATGTAGGCGGCCACGAGGCCGCCGTCTGAATGCGTCAATTCTTCCCCCCGGAAACTGTGCTGACACAGTCATTGGACCCCAGGGAGCTTCTCGACGCCCGCCGAACCCGCCCATCACAGTGGGCATCAGCCCACGCCGACCACCTGCACCTCCGCGACCTGCACCGGGGCCGGGAACCACAGCAGGATTCCGTCGGCGGTCATCGGCCGGTCGAGGGTGAGCGTCGTCTGCCCCTCCCGCAGGGAGCCGGCCCCGAGGCGGGGCAGGCCCGCGGGATCGGTGGCCTCCGTGCCCGCGGGGAGGCCGTACACCTCGACCTCCCCGCCGACGGAGTGCAGGAGGATGTGGCGGAGCTCGACGGCGTCGTCAAGCTGCAGGGTGACCCCGCCCTGGCCGGCCCACACGGTGGCCTCGTCGCCGTCGGCGATCTCGGGGGCCGAGGCCGTGAGCGACTGCACGCGCGGCAGCGGGCGCGGGGTGGTCTCCGTCGCGGAGCCCTGGATGGACTCGGGCGAGACGGGCGCATCGCCGCCGACGACGCTGACGAGGTAGGTGGTCAGCGCCGCGACCAGCACCACCGCGCCGATGGACACCGCGCCGATGAGCGCCACGGAGCCGCCGGAGTAGGACTTGTCGCCGAAGCCGGGGCGGGCGGCGGGGGCGGGCTCGATCTCCTCGGCGACGACGAGCTGCTCCCCGGTGTCCGCGCCCACATCCGCGCGGTCGACCCCCAGGAGCGCGAGCATGGAGGTGACGGAGGTGCGGTCGCGTTCGGCGGTGGCCCCGGGCAGGACGGCCGGGAAGGCCAGCATCGCGAGACCGTCGGTGGAGATGCGGATGCGCGCGTGGTTGTCCAGGCCGAGGGGCAGGTCGCGGCCGACGGCGTCGATAAGCTGGACGAGCGCGGCGGCGACGGCCTGCGGATCCAGGTCGCCGCCCTCGGCGACGCTGCGCAGCGGGGAACCGGGGACCCAGTCGGCGACGACGAGGCAGCCGTTGCGGTAGCCCAGGACCTCGATGTTGTCGGCCACTCCCGGCACCTCGGCGAGGCGGCGGGTGCGACGCGACACCTCGGCGGCGGCCCCCGCGGCGGCGGCGGAGCTGGCGGGGGCCAGCGGCGCGTTGCCGGAGGTGTCCACGAAGGTGAGCGCGACCTCCCGGCCGGTCGCCTGCTCACGGGCGTGCCAGAAGCGGGCGCCGGGGACGGAACCGTGGTCGGCGAGCAGGCGGAAGCGCCCGTCGGAGACCGGCGCCCCCGGCACCAGGCGGGGCCCGCGGACCACGCCGGCGGACATCGGGGCGGGTGCCGGGGAGGCGACGAAGGGGTCGAGCGCGGTGATCTGGGCGGAGACCTCCTGCGCGTTGCTCTCCCCCACCTCGATGGCGCGGGAGGTGTCGGGACGCACGAAGCGGGACAGGCCGGGGATGCGGGCGAAGGCGCGACCCAGGTTCTGCACCTCGGGGAGGCGGGAGTAGCTCAGCGCGATGCCCGTGGCGATGAGGAAGACGACACCCGAGACCGCCACCTTGATGAGCACCCCGAAGGAGCCCAGGCCCTCGAAGGAGGGCAGGATGCGGTCGACGAGCAGGGCCGCCGCCACGCCCACGAGCGAGGCCGCGAAGGCCCACGCCGTGGTGTGGATCTGCGAGCGGGTGCCCAGGTGGCCGAGCTTGCGGCGCAGCAGCAGGGCGCCGATGACCGCGCCGGCGATGAAGCCGAAGCCGTTCGCTGCACCGAGGAGGATGACGACGCGGGCGGGCGAAGTGGCCACGACGGGTGCGAGCAGCGAGAGGACGATCTTCGTCGCGGTGATGCCGATGATGATGTACGTCGGGGTCCACGCCTCCTCGCGGGCGTAGAACACACGCAGGTGCAGCAGCACGAGCGCGTAGGGCAGCAGCGTGAACGCGGAGAAGGAGAGGGTGAGGCCGAGGAGCATGCCGGATTCGGTGTCGAAGTTGCGGTACGCGAACAGCGCCACGCCGATGTCGGGGCCGAAGGCGGTGAAGAACACCACGATGGGGATGAGCGCGATGAACGTCAGCTTGGTCGCCAGGTTGAGGTCGGCGACCACCGCGCGGTCGTCGCCGTCGGCGGCGTTGCGCGACAGGCGCGGCATGATCGCGGTGAGCAGCGTGACGCCGATGATGCCGTACGGCACCTGCAGCAGCAGCCAGTGCTGCTGGTAGATGAGCGGCGCGGCGGCATCCGCGAGGGATGCGATGCGGGTGGTGATGACGTAACCCAGCTGCGAGACCGCCACGTAGGCGACGATCGCCACGGCCATGCCGCCGAACTGCTTGAGGCGTTCGTCGATGCCCCACAGCGGGCGCAGATCCACCCCGGCCCGGCGCAGGTAGGGCACCAGGATCGCGGCCTGCACGATGACGCCCAGCGTGGTGCCCAGGCCGAGCAGCAGCACGTGGGGGTCGATGACCCCGGAGGGGGCGGTCTCCTCCAGTTCGCCCGGCAGCAGCATGTACGCCAGCAGGACGGCGATGGAGACGACGTTGTTGGCCACCGGGGCCCAGGCGCCGGGTTTGAAGATCCCGCGGGTGTTGAGCACCGCCATGAACAGCGCGAAGATGCCGTAGAAGAAGATCTGCGGCAGCAGCAGGTAGGCGAAGGAGGTCGACTGGATGACGTTGACCTCACCGTCCTCATCCAGCATGAGCCGGGTGAGCAGCGGCGCCGCGATGAGCGAGAGGGCCGTCACAGCCAGCAGCAGCGAGGCCGAGAGCGTGAACAGGCGCCGGAAGAAGGCGGTGCCGCGGTCGGCGTCCTCCTTCTCCGCGCGCACCAGCACCGGCACGACCAGGGAGGTGAGCACCGCGCCGAGGACGATCTCGGTGATGAGGTTCGGCAGCGTGTTCGCGGTGTTGAAGGCCGACCCCACCGCGCCACCGAGGGTGACCACGATGAGCAGGTTGCGCAGGAAGCCCGTGATGCGGGAGAAGAGCGTGGCGATCGCCATCGACCCACCCGCGCGCACCACGTCGGCGTCGGAGGCGACACCGGAAGGCTCGGGGGCCCGCAGACGGGACCGGTCCGTCGGGGGGACGGGTGGGGCCGCCCGCTGTTCCGGCACGGGGGCCGGGGGGGTGGCGGCGACGAAGCGGGAACGCAGGTTATCGGGCATGTTCCATTCCAGGCTAGGGGCGCTGGCGTCGCCGATGACGGCCGACGCGGAAGAGCAGTGCGAGAGACAGCCCCACCACGAGGAGCAGGGCAATTCCGTAGGTGCCGACGATACCGGCCCTGGTCTGCACTGTAATCTCCACCGGCGTGGAAATCGGCGAGCCGTCGCGGGTGGCCAGCCACAGCTGCAGCTGCGACTGGTCCTCGTCCTCGGGCAGGTCGGCGGTGAGCTGCACCGTGATCGAGCCGTGCGCGGGGATGTGCACCGGCCCGTGCGCGGACAGCACGGCCCCCTCCGGTCCGCTGTAGGCGAGCTCGGCGTCCACGGGCAGCGGCAGGCCGTTGCCGGCCACGATGAGCAGCGGAGAGCTTTCCGATGCCCGCGTGTACACGTTCCCCGGCGGGAACAACGCCACGGACCCGCGCAGGTCCTGCAGGGTCTGCCGGTTGGCGTCGAGACGCCGGTTGGTCGCCTCCACCGCCTCCTGGTTGAGGCTCAGCGAGCTTCTCGACGCCCCACTCAACGCCATGAGCACATCCCGGCGCAGGGGCAGCGTGAAGTCGTAGCGGCGCAGGTTGATGACGGGATCGTTGACCATCATCCGAGTGAGGTCGTCGGTGTAGCGGGTCTGCTGGGCGGCGCGCAGCACCTCCGTGTCGCTCACCGCCGCCGGGTCGGACCAGGGGCTGCCGAAACGCGTGACCCCCACCGCCGGCGGGCCGACCGGGTCGAGCTCCGGCGCGGTCACCGCTTCCGCGAGGGACACGGGCCGGGCGGCCCCGGAGTCGTAGAGTCCGCTGACGGTGTTGAGGAGGGTGCGGGCGGTGGCGGCGTCGAGAAGCGGGGCGGGGACGGCGAGCACGGGCTCCGGCGCCTGGGCCCAATGGCCCGGCAACGTCTGCTCGGCGACCGCCAGGCGCAGCGCCGAGGCGGCGGTGACCGCGCGGGAGGTGACGGAGTCCAGCTGGTAGTCGAAACGCCAGTCCGGGTTGGAGTAGCCGGTGGTCTGCGGGGCGGGGCCGGTGGCGGCGAGCAGGGAGCCCAGCGGCGCGGAGAAGGTGGTCGCGGTGACCCCCGGCGCCAGGTGCGCGTGCGTGCCGCTGCGGGGCACCCCCCACACGGAGTTGTCGGCGACGAGCACCCGCACCGGGCGGAGCGGGGCCGGGGATCCGGAACGGTCGGGGATGACGGTGGATTCCAGCGCGCTGTCCTCCTCCCCGGTGCTGCGCGGCGCGCGGGTGGCCGCGGACATCTCCCAGGCCTGCTCGACCGGGAGGGACTGGTCCGCCCACCCCAGCGACGGCGCAGCCTGTTCGGTGACGTAGCCGGACGGCGGGATGACCACGTTGGTGAGGGGCTCGAGTGCCAGTTCCTCCCGGATCACCTCGGTGCCGCGCTGGGTGGCCTCGCGGAAGAGCCACTCGTCCTCCGTGCGGGCGACGGCGTTGAGGTCCGCGGTGGCCCAGGGCAGGGGGACGATGCACCCGGCGCCGCGCAACCTCTCCAGCCAGGCGGCGGCGTCGGCGGTACCCCGGCCGGGGGTCCCGCGGTGGGGGTCCTCGTTCTGGAACCAGCTGTCGCGCAGACGCTGCCGGGTGGTGATGAGCGAGGGGCGGGATTCGGCCACCGTGTAGCCGCGCGACATCCGTGCCACGGTGTCCACCAGCGCCGGGTCGACGGCCAGGCAGGTGCCGCGGGTGTCTCTAGCGTAGGTGTCGAGCAGTTCGCTGAGGCGCCCCTCCGGCGCCAGCTGCCCCGCCAGCTCCTCCGATTGGAGGATGAGGGGCGCCTCCTCCGGAGCCTCGCCGGTCTCCCCGGGGGCGATGTCCAGCGGCGCGGTGAGCGGCAGCAGCATCGTCAGACCCGGCGTCTGCGTGTCCGGGTCCGGCTCGCCCGCCACCGTGAGCAGCAGCCGCTCGGTATTCTCCCCCACCGAGAACATGAGCGGGTACGTGCCCGCGGGCAGAAACTCCGGCGACAGGTCGAGGGTGACCTCCGTGCGCTCCCCCGCCGCCAGCTCCAGCTCCACCTCGGGTCCGGCCCACGGATAGGCCTCCGGGCCGAGCGCCAGGGCGCGCCGGGCGCCGGCGACATCCCACGTGGCCTCGCCGCGTCGGGTCTGCAGGGTCACCGAGGCGCTGTCCGCGCCGGAATTCTCCACGCTCAGGTGCACGCGCGTCGACTCCCCCGCCTGCACCTGCGTCACGTCGACGCTGAGATCCCCGCTCTCCGACGCGCGGGCCATGGGGTTGACCCACTGGGCGGCGTTCTCCGGATCATAGGGGGTGGGGGCGGCGTGGGCGGGCGTCGATAAGCAGAGGACGCCGAGCCCTACGGCGATGACACGCCTCACCGCGGGGTCGCCCTTCCCGCGGCCTTCTCCTCCCGTGCCAGGCCCGGCAGCAGATCATGCGCCGTGCGTGCCAGCTTGCGTTCGTCGGCGTAGGCGAGATGCTCGATGAGCTCGGAGACGGGGATCCAGGCGACCTCGGTCACCTCGGGATCATCGTCGTTGAGGTCGCCGTCGACGAAACGCAGCAGGTGGTGGTGCACCGTCTTGTGGATGCGCACGCCCTCGGAGACGAACCAGTAGTCAATGACACCGAGGTCGGCGAAAGCCTCCCCGTGGACACCGGTCTCCTCCCACACCTCGCGCTCCGCGGTGGCGCGCCGGTCCTCCCCCGGCTCGACATGCCCCTTGGGCATGGACCACAGCAGACGACCGCGCCGGTCGAGGCGGCCGATGAGGGCGACGTAGATGCGGGAGAGATCGACCTCGCCCGCATCGTTGACCGCCTCCGCGAGGCCGGACACGACGAGCCCGCCCGCCGACGTCTCATCGCGGGTGGCCATGCGGTTCTGCTGCTGCTTCTGGGTCTTCTGCACCCGGTGCGGATTGCGGCGCCGACGCTTCTTCGGCTCCTGCTTCTCCCCCGCCGGTTGCTGTTGAGTCTGATTTCCGGAACCACGACGACGCGAACGGCGACGACGCCGACGCTGGGGGCCCTGGGAATCTTTCTCAGTCATCCCCCTGATCGTATCCGCTGAGTCGACCTTTCGAAATTCCCATGCCGTGGTCGGTAGACTCGCTGGTTGTGAACGCGGACGACCCCCTGACCCCCCTGGCCCTGCTCGCGCAGGCTGAGCGCACGATCGCCGGCCTGCCCGTCGGTGACCTCGTCGCTGAATTTCAGTCGCGCGGACTCCCCATCTACCTCGTCGGCGGCTCCGTCCGCGACGCGCTGCTCGGTCGCCTGGGCAACGATCTCGACTTCACCACACCCGCCCGCCCCGACGTCATCTCTCCCATCCTCGAGGCGTGGGCCGGCAGTGTGTGGGACACGGGCATCGAGTTCGGCACCGTCTCCGCCGTGCACCGCGGCCAGCAGGTCGAAATCACCACCTTCCGCTCCGACACCTACGACGGCGTCTCCCGCAACCCGGCCGTCATGTTCGGCGACACCCTCGAGGGCGATCTCATCCGCCGTGACTTCCGCGTCAACGCCATGGCCGTCGAGATGCTTATCGACGACCGCGGCGAGCTCACCGCCCGCTTCCACGACCCCCTCGGCGGGCTGGCGGATCTCGCCGCCCGCCGCCTGGACACCCCCGACGCCCCCGAGATCTCCTTCCGCGACGACCCGCTGCGGATGCTCCGCGCCGCCCGCTTCGTCTCCCAGCTCGGATTCTCGGTTGCTCCGCGCGTCAAGGCCGCGATGAGCGACATGGCCGGCGAGATCGAGCGCATCACCGTCGAGCGCATCCAGGTGGAACTGGACAAGCTCATGCTCGGCGAGGCCCCGTGGGCGGGCATGAACCTGCTGGTCAATACCGGTCTCGCCGGATACGTCTTCCCCGAGATCCCGGCCATGCGCGACATGCGTGACGAGCACAACCAGCACAAGGACGTCTACGCCCACTCGATGCAGGTCCTGCGCCAGGCCATCGACCAGGAGCAGGAGGGCCCCGACCTGGTGCTCCGCTGGGCCGCGCTGCTGCACGACTGCGGCAAGCCCGACACCCGCGCCTGGAACGAGGACGGCCGCGTCACCTTCCACCACCACGAGGTCGTCGGCGCGAAGAAGGTGCGCCGCCGCCTGCGCGCCCTGAAGTACCCCAAGCACGTGATCGGCGACGTCTCCCAGCTCATCTACCTGCACATGCGCTTCTACGGCTTCGGCGAGGGTCAGTGGACCGATTCTGCCGTGCGCCGCTACGTCACCGACGCCGGGGAGCTGCTCCCCCGCCTGCACAAGCTGGTGCGCGCCGACTCCACCACCCGCAACCAGCGCAAAGCCGCTCGGCTGCAGCGTACCTACGATCACCTGGAGGAGCGGATCGCGGACATCGCCGCCCGCGAGGATCTCGCGCGCGTCCGCCCGGATCTCGACGGCAACGAGATCATGCAGATCCTGGGGGTGCCCGCCGGTCCCGTCGTCGGGCGCGCGTGGGCCTTCCTCAAGGAGCTGCGCCTCGAGCGCGGTCCACTCGAGCGGGAGGCTGCAATTGCAGAACTCCGTGCGTGGTGGGAAGCTGAACAGTCACAGGGCACGAGTTAACAGGAGGTAGTCGCCATGTCAGACTTCTACGCCGACCGTCTCTTCAACGCTCTCGAGCGCAACGAGCCGGCCCCCGGCATGCTGCTCATCGCCGCCCCCGGGATGGACTCCGACGAGTTCAACCGCTCGGTCGTCCTCATCATCGAGCACAACGAGCAGCTCACCTTCGGCGTCAATCTGGCCTCCCGCAGTGACCTGGCGGTGTTCAACGTCATGCCTGACTGGCTGCCCGCCGTCGCGAAGCCGCAGGCCCTCTACATCGGCGGGCCGCTCAACCAGCAGTCCGTCGTCGGCCTGGCGATGACCAAGGCCGGCGTCGACATGGAGGAGGCCCCGCAGCTCAACCGCCTGGCCAACCGGCTGGCGCACGTCGATCTGCGGGCGGAACCGGGCGACATTGCCGATCTTGTCGAGGGGATGCGCCTGTTCGCCGGCTACGCCGAATGGGCGCCCGGCCAGCTCGACGGTGAGATCGAGCGCGGCGACTGGTACGTCACCCCGGCGCTGCCCACCGACGTCATCGTCCCTGGCCGCACCGACCTGTGGGGCGACGTCATGCGCCGGCAGCAGGCGCCGCTGCCGCTGTTCTCCACCTTCCCGGCTGATCTGGCGGACAATTGATTGCTCAGATCCGGGCGGGGATCCGGGATTCCTGGGCGGTGGCGCTGGGGCTCATCCCCCTCGGTCTGGCCTTCGGCCTGTTGGTGACTCAGATGGGTTTCGCCTGGTGGTGGGCCCCGATCTTCTCCCTGCTCATCTACGCCGGGTCCATGGAGTTTCTGGCGCTCAACCTGGTGACTGCGGGTGTCGGGCCGGTGTCGGCGGCGATCACCGCGTTCATGGTGAACTTCCGCCACCTCTTCTACGGCCTCACCTTCCCGCGTGACCTCGTGCGCAGCGGCCCGGGGCGGGCGTACTCCACGTATGCGCTCACCGATGAGTCCTACGCCATCGCCTCGGCGCGGCATCCGGACAGTGGGGTCCAGGTGCTCACGATTCAGGGGTTCTGCCAGTCGATGTGGGTGCTTTCCGGCATTGTCGGCTCGCTGGTGGGGGTGGTGATCCCCGCGGGCATCCAGGGCATGGAATTCGCGCTGGTGGCCTTGTTCGTGGTGCTGGTGTGGGAGACGTTCCGCAACAACCGGGACCTGTCCCTGCTGCTGATCTCCGGAGGCCTGGCGGTGGTGTCCGGCGGGGTGCTCATGATCGCGCTGAGCGCCTATTTCCTGCTGCTCCTGGCCCGCCACCTCTTCCCCACTCTCGACCGCCTGCTGGAGTGGAGGGTCTGATGTACGGGCTTCCCGAGGGCGTCACTCTTACCCAGGTCATGGCGGTGCTCATCCCCATCGGTGTCATCACCGTGGGGCTGCGCTGGCTGCCCTTCGCCTTCGTCTCGGTGCTGAAGGGTATTGAGTTCTTTGGCCTGCTCGGGCGCATGATGCCGGTCGGCGTGATGGTGGTCCTCGTCGTGTACACGCTCTTCGGGCAGCAGGGGGCGCCCGGGGGGATTCCCGCCGCTCTGGGTGGGGTCGCGGTGACGCTGGCCCTGCATGCGTGGCGGCGGGATGCCGGGGTGTCGATTCTCGGTGGGACCCTCGCCTACATGGCGTTGGTCAACCTCGTCTTCTAGGAGATCTCCGGGAAGGTGGCCACTGCCTCCGCCCACAGCCCCTCGAACTCCTCGGGTGTGATGCTGCGGTGGGAGATGTCCGGGAAGTCCGCGTAGGAGTCCGGGTGGGGAACGATCGGGTTCGGGGCCTGGGCCATGCCGGCAGAGGTGTCCTGGGTGGCGGCGCCGCGGATGGTCTCGGAGGGGTCGAGTTCAATGATGCGCAGGAGGGCGCAGGTGTCCGCGTCCAGTGGCGAGAGCTCGGCCACGTGAATCACGGAACCCGCCCCCGGGACGGTCATCTCGATGCGTACGTGTATTTGTTTCACGTGAAACATCGTAGGGGGCGGGCGTCGAAAAGCAATCAGGACTGCAGAACCACTGGCTTCCGCGGCGGCGCCTGACGAGCGTAACGGGCGGCGAGCCAGGAGCACATCATGAGCTGCACCTGGTGGAAGATCATGAGCGGCAGGATGAGGAGTCCGATGCTGGCTCCGCCGAAGATGACCGACGCCATCGGGAGGCCGGTGGCCAGAGACTTCTTGGTGCCGCAGAACTGGATCGCCTTCATGTCCTTCTCGTTGAAGCCCAGACGTTCGGCGACGAAGCGGGTGAGCCACAGCATGATGGCCACCAGGATGATGGAGAAGACGATGAGGAAGATGATCTGCCCCACCGAGACCTGGGACCACACGCCGGCGACCATGCCTGCCGAGAACGCCGAGTAGACGACCATGGTGATCGAGCCGCGGTCGACGATCTTGGTCGCCTTGTTCGCCGCGAAGCCCTTTACCCACTTCCGCAGGAGCTGCCCGAGGACGAAGGGAAGGAGCAGCAGGATGGCGATGTCGATGAACACCTGCGTATCCACATGGATCGTCCCGGCCGACGACATGAACAGCATGACCAGCAGCGGAGTGAGGAAGACTCCCGCCAGGTTGGAGGCGCTCGCCGCCACGATCGCGCCCGCGTAGTTGCCCTTCGCGATCGACGTGAACGCCACCGAGGACTGCACCGTGGACGGCACGAGCGTCATGAAGAGGATGCCCAGATACATCCCCTCCCCTATCAGGCCGCTGAGGGGGCGGAGCGCCACTCCGATGATCGGGAACACCAGGAACGTGAACGCCAGGATGAGCAGATGCAGGCGCCAGTGCAGGAGGCCCTTCACCGCCTCCTGCGTGGAGAGTCGGGCGCCGTAGAGGAAGAAGAGGAAGGCGATCGCGATATTGGTCGCCGTGGCGAACCACGCCGCGAAGTCACCGCGCGCCGGCAGCACGATCGCCACCACCACCGCCGCGATAATGAGGAGTATGAGCGGGTCAGTCCGCTTGAGGAGGGACAACATGCCCTGAATTCTACGATAGAGCTGTGCCTATCCGGAGACGCTGAGAGTCCCGCCGCCCTGCACCACCTTTGCCGGGGTGAGCGGGTCCCGGGAGACGCCGGAGACGACGGAGCCGTCAGCGATGTTGAACACGGAGTCATGATAGGTGCACCGGACGGTGTCCCCCTCCACCTCCGTGATCGGGTTGCGCTGGTGCGGACACGTCTGCGAGTATGCGACGTAGGTGCCCTCCGTGGGCTGGGCGATGATGAAGCCGTCGAGAATGGTGGCGCTGCCGACCGGAACGTCCGCCACCGCGACCTCCACTGGCGGCTCGCTGCCGCAGGCGGCCAGAAAGGCCCCGGCGAATGTGGTGGCCGTGCCGAGCAGGAACATGCGACGGTTGCAGGAGAAATCAGTCATACATGCAGTATGTCAAAAATTGGGGGAAGCCACTATTGTTTTGCCCTACTATGGGTTGGCTGAGTTTTATGTGTGACTTAACTCTGACGTAATTACCCCACGCCGAGTTACGTCACTGTGACGGTAGGGTTTCGGCGAACTCATTGAGCAGTGCACGCCATTTTTCTTTCGCGAGATCGCGCTTCTCCATCGACGCAAGCTTGTCGATCTTCGCGCTCAGCCGGGTCTTCCCCTTCACTTCTGAGCAGTCGACTGCGACCTGCGATCCGTCCTCGAGGTCCGCGCGCCAGTACCGCCAAGTGTCCGTGGCGGTGATGCGCGGGGCGTCGGCAAGCTGTTTGTTCTCCATGAACGAGACGAACTTGTCGAACACCTCCGTCCACTCCCCCGGGACGGTCTTGCTCGCGCTCGCGGCGATCGATCCCGTCACCGTCTGGCCGATCTGCCGGCGTCCGATCATGCGCTCGATCTCGACAGCAATGCTCTGGGCCCACCATTCGGAGGCTCCCCCTTCAGAGGCGAGCCGAGCCAGGTCCTGATGACTGAGTTCCTGCGGGTCTCCGAAGAACTCCATCCAATCGTCGATGGAGCGGCCCGTTGCCTTCTCGAACTTGTCGTGCATGCCTCGAGGTTAGCGGATCTCCCTCCGCTGCGACCCCCACCATCCAGCCCCGATGAGCACGATCGCGGCGGCAGCGATGGCGAGGTGTGTGCTCCAGGGACTGTCGCTGTACTCGAACGGTGAGAGATTGATGAGCCACTGCGGGGCGCTGAACACCGGCCCGAAGAGGGTGAGCACCGCCGATGCCACGACCGGTGCCCAGGCGAGGTGGGTGAAGCGAGGGGCCAGACCGACAATGGCGATCGCGACCCCCGTGAGGAGGAGTACCGGTGCCAGTTGCCCCCACGTGCTCGGTACGAGGGAGTTGTAGTCACCGGCCACCGTCGTCTCCTGAGTCCACAACCCGAGTGCTCCCCCGCCCAGTGCTGCGATGACGGCCAACAGTAGCCCGGCGATGCTGACAAGGCTGGAGGCCGCGAGCGGTATCCAGCGGCGTAGTCCGGTGGAGCGTTGCAGGTCCACCGTTCGATCAACTTCGCCACTGCGGTACGTCACGATCACCTGGACGCCCATGGTCGCGATGAGGATGCCCATCAGCTTGAGGATGTATCCGATGAACTCGGACTTCATATCACCCTCCCCGAAGATGTCCTTGAAGATCTTGCCGACGTTTGCTTCGGCCTCCATCCACTCGCTGAGCGAACCAGTGAGCGCGATGAAGAACGCAGTGAGGCCGCCGATCACGATGGCCCAGGTGAGTATCGTTGAGCGATTCAGCATCACAGCCAGGTGCAGCGGTCCGTGGATGCGGCGTGTCCGGACCGGGAGGAACGCTGGCAGAGGGATGAGGGCTGAGCCGTACTCCCGCCTCTGCTCTGCTGCCAGCCCCAGGCCGGCCGCCCCGAGACACACCGCCGCCAGGATCCCGAGGGCGTACCAGTCATCCGCCACGTACGGCCCGACGAGCGTTTTCCACCCCAGCGGCGACAGCCATTTGAGCCAGCCGAGATCTTCGGAGTCCGCCAGTGAGCGCACCACAAAGGAGACGGCAACGGTCATCAGAGCGGTCCTGGTAAGCGCTGCAGGGTCACGGACCAGCAGCAGAACAAGCTGCGCGAGCATGGCCGATCCGAACATGGTCAGCGCAATCACTCCGCCCGATGTCAACGCCCCTTCAAGCGGCATCTCGTCTACATAGAGACCCGATGCTGCTAAGACTCCGGCGCTCCCGGCGCCCACGATGGCTGCGGCGAGACCGGTTGTGGCTATCGCAGCCGCCGCTGGGGTCATGCGTTTGATGCCTGTCGATAGTTGTAGTTCGGTCAAACCGGTGGCTTCGGATCTTCGGTGCAGCCCGACCAACAGCAGGACCGCCATGACGGAGCCGAGGATGGTCATCATGCTGCCGGCCTCCCACATGACGATCTGACCCAGCGTGGCAGGGGCCTCAACCGGCCCCCACATGGCCGTCATTCCGGCATTGCGCTGCATGCCGAGCAGGAAGGACTCCCGATCCCCTGGAGTGGGATAGTAGTTCTCGTAGGCGGGCGGGAAGATTGCGAGATATGCCCACAGGGACAAGCACCAGATGATAAGGAAGCTGCGTCGCAGCCGGAGATTGAGCGCAATCACTGTTCGCCTCCGTAGTGTTGCAGGAACATCTCCTCGATACTCGCCGGCGCGGAAGTAATGTCCTCTCCCCCGGCGTCGAGCACCAACTGGAGTACATGAGGAACTTGGTCGCGCGACACCGTCACGCGAAACATGTCGTTGGCGATGGTGGCCTCAGGGAGCTCTCGCAGCGCAGATGTTTCACGTGAAACACGGGCAGTGATCTCGTGGGCTGAGAGGTGACGAAGCTTCTCGACGCTGCCTGTCTCTGCCGTCCGGCCATCCCGAATGATGGTGACAAAGTCGCAGAGCTTCTCTACCTCGCTCATGATGTGGCTGGAAAGGAGGACGGTGGCTCCCCTCTCCCTTTCCTTGCGGATCTGCTCGACGAACACCTGCTCCATGAGTGGATCCAGGCCGGCGGTGGGCTCGTCGAGAATGAGCAGTTCAGACCCGACGGAAAGCGCGGCAACAAGGCTGACTTTTCGACGATTGCCTGTGGAGTAGTCACGCGTTCTCTTGTCCGGGTCGAGCTTGAAGGCCTCGATGAGTTCTGCCTCTCTATCGCGGTCAACGGCGACTCCCCGCAATGATTCCAGTGCGCGGAAGACCTCCCGTCCGGTGAGGGCGGGCCACAGGGATACGTCACCGGGGACATAGCCGACGCGCTTCAGTACGGCTGGGTTTCGTCGCGGATCCTCACCCAGTACTGTCGCCGTACCGGCGGTCGCGTGGAGAACTCCCAAGAGGATGCGGATGGTGGTGGACTTGCCGGAACCGTTGGGCCCGAGGAAGCCGTGAATGGTGCCACTCTCCACCGTGAGGTTGAAGTTGTCGAGCGCGCGAAAAGTGCCGAATGTCTTCGTCAGGTCCTCAACGACGATTGCCTTGCTCATGACGCCTCTCCCCTCGTTTCACGTGAAACATTGCTCTCGAAGATTTCTACCGCCTGTTCCAGGAAGAGTCGGATGAACTCCCTCTGGTTGGGGTGCTGGTATGCGCTTGTCAGCAGGCTCATGACGCCGGGGGTCATGAGTACCGGTCGAACGACTCCCCTCCAGTCCCGCTGGCGGATCCCCCAATTCGGACCGAATACGGAGTGCAAGCGAGACATGTGTTCATCAAACTCGAGGCGTGCCGCCTCCGGCTCCATGCGGGGCAGGCGGGCGAACAGGTGGTAGATATCCACCGTTGCGCTGATGCGCTCCGGTGTGATGTCGCGGAGCCAATCATCCACGAGTCGGCTGACGAACGGGATCCGGAGTGCCACCTCCATGGCTTGCTTCTCTTTCTGGAAGTAGGGCTGCGCCTCTTCGCTCAGGCGGGAGCCAATCTGTGCGTAGAACTGTGCCAGCTTCTCCGGAACGGCATATGGCAGCGGGTCGCCGTCTGAGCTCGGATGCTCCCTGAGTTCTCTGAGGCGGGCCTTCTGTCTGTGCAACTCTGCGATCTGCTCGTCGATGGCTTCTTCAGCTAGGCGGATCTCATCTTCGAGGCCGAGATTCGGATCGTGAACCAGCTCGCGGATGGTGGCCAGGCTCATGCCTGATTCCGTCAAGTGACGAATTCGTACCAGTCGTACTGCATGGTCGAGCGAGTAGTGCCTGATGCCGGAATTGCGGGGTACGTCGAGTAACCCCTCATGGTGGTAGTGGCGTATCGCCCGAGGGGTCGTACCGACGAGGTCGGCGAGCTCCTTGATTCTCATGACTTCAGCATGCACTGTGACGTGGCGTCACTGTCAAGGGTCAGAAAGGCGGCGGTATGTCGTCCGCGGGTGGCGGAGGTTCGCTGAGCTTCTCAGCCTCCCTCTTCTCCTGGGACTCGGAGCGGATTCGCTCGCGACGGTTCTGAACCCGCTTCCCTACTGTCTGGACCCAGTGCCTCTCCTTGAGGCTCAATGGACCCTTGGCCTCAACCAGGACCCAGGTGCCGTCCTCGTAGAGGATGTACTTGTCCCGCGTGTGGGGGTCGATGATGTAGAACGACCGGCCGTCGGTCTTGACGTTGTGGTGGGTGGGACACTTGGGCCCGAGATTCGCGGCGGTGGTGGGCCCACCCTCCTTGTAGTCGATGCGATGATCCATCTGGGTGCGATCCTCGCGGCAGTCGCAGTAGGGATCCGTGCAGGTGCCGTCCCACCCGATGACCACCGCGCGTATGTCGTCGGGAGTTTCGTAGGTGTCCGCCACCTTGTCGTAGAGCTCATCCATGTCCTGCACCACGGAGGCGTCGGCGGCGAGGTCGTCCGCCTGGGAGGAACGAATGTAGCCCAGGCCGGGGATCCAGCCGGGAGCGCCTTCCACGTCATGGGCCTGATAGACGTTCAACGTGATGTTGGTGGTGCCCTCCCCCGCGATGAGCTGCTGCAAGGCCTCGACCTCGGTGATCTTGTGCGCCTTGGCGTACTTCCGCACCCGCATCTCAATCTTCTTCGCCTCCACCGGATCGAGCTGGACGTTGATGAACGCATCGCTTTCGCGGTACGTCACGTCGAAGCTTCCCTTCTCGTCTCGAGGAGGTGAATCATCGGTCGAGATGGAGTCATCGAGCGACTGGATGATGGCGTTGAGCTTCTTGCGGATGTCATTGATGCTGGGGAGAAGCTGGTTGGCGCGGGTCGGAGTGAGGTAGTCGCTCAACTCCACGTCGATGACATCCCGGATGTCCTCGTCCGACACATCAGCCTTGGACATGACGGCGTCGATGGCCTTGAGGCGCTCCAGATCCAGATGGAACATCCTCTCCTGCAGGGCCTTCAGCCGCGGCATCTCGTTGATGCGCACATGGGCGTACAGGGCGGAACTGAGATAGCCCTCCCCCTTGCCCATGAGACGCTTGAGGTTGGCGATAACGACCTGGTAGTCATCCTCCAGATCGGGCAGCATGGACTGCCAGAGCTCGAAGTCACCCTGCCGGATGCGCCGGCCGGCGACGGAGGCGCGCTCGAATGGAGAGCTGACCGAGTAGAACTTCTTCGGGCCGAGCAGCTTCGCCAGCTCCCGCTCGACCATGGAGTTCATGTCGAACTCAATGGTGTCCATCGTTGTCCCCTCCCCCATTCGAATCATTGTTCGTACCCCAGTCTAGAACAGTCATTCGACAAGCACAACCCCCTCCGGAAACTAATCCGGAGGGGGCGTCGAGAAGCAGGGGTCAGCGGGTGGCGGCCTTCATGGCGGACACGAACTCCCCGAGCTCCGCCTGGAGGGCGACCATGTCGGTGACGGTGTTGCCGTCGATGTGTTTGTCCATGATCCTGGTGATCGCGGACCCGGCGATGGCCCCGGAGGCTCCTGCGGCGATGGCGTCGGCCACGTGCTGCGGCGAGGAGATGCCGAAGCCGAGGAGGATCGGCGGGCCGCCGAAGCGCTTGACGTTGTCCACCACATCGGACAGGCCGGTGATGGAGGACTCGCGCTCGGTACCCGTGACGCCGTCGCGGGAGATGGCGTAGATGTAGCCGCGGGAGTGCGCGGCCACCCCCTCGAGGGTGGGTTCGGCGGCTTGAGCTGGGGCGATGAAGATTGGATCGATGCCTGCGCGCTCGGCGGCGGCGATGAAGGGCGCCCCCTCGCGGACCGGGACGTCGGGAATGAGCACGGAGTCGGCCCCGGCCTCGGCGAACTCCCGGTAGAAGTTGTCCAGCCCGCGGGTGAAGGGGACATTGCCGTAGATGAGCATGCCGATCGGCAGGTCGGGGAACTCGGCGCGGATGGTGCGGACCTGCTCGAGGGCGTCGTTGACCGTCACTCCCCCGGCGAGCGCACGGATGTGGGAACGCTGGATTGTCGGGCCGTCCGCGACGGGGTCGGAGAAGGGGACGCCGAGCTCGAGGGCGTCGGCACCCGCTTCCACGACGGTGCGCACGATCTCCAGGGCGTCGGCGGGAGTGGGGTCGCCGAGCATGAGGAAGGGGACGAACGCCCCCTCGCCGCGGGCCTGCAGGGCCTCGAACAGGGCTTCGTATCGGGTCATGACAGTGTCTCCTTGGTGAGGACGAGCGAAGGGTTCTCCTCGAGGGCGCGCCGGACGTGCGCGACGTCCTTGTCGCCGCGCCCCGACAGGGAGACGAGGATGGTCATGGGCTGCTCGGCGGTCTTCGCCCGCTTGAGCGCGTACGCCATGGCGTGCGAGGACTCCAGGGCCGGAATGATGCCCTCGTGCAGCGAGAGCAGCTGGAAGGCCTCGAGAGCCTCCGCGTCGGTGATGCCCACGTAGGTGGCGCGCCCCGTCTGGTGCAGGTGCGCATGCTGCGGGCCGACGCCCGGGTAGTCCAGACCTGCGGAGATGGAGTAGGACTCCTCCACCTGGCCGTCGGCGTTGCGCATGAGGTAGCTGCGCGCCCCGTGGAGGATGCCGATGGAGCCGTTGTTGATCGTGGCGCCGTGCTTGCCGGAGTCGATGCCCAGTCCGCCCGGCTCCGCTCCGACCAGCTCCACGCCCTCATCGTCGATGAAGTCGGCGAACATGCCGATGGCGTTGGAACCGCCGCCGACGCAGGCGACGACGAGGTCCGGCAGTCCGCCGGTGCGCTCGATCATCTGCGCCTTGGCCTCCGTGGAGATGACGCGGTGGAATTCCCGGACGATGGTCGGGAAGGGATGCGGTCCCGCCGCGGTGCCGAGCAGGTAGTGGGACTCGTGGAAGGTGGCGGTCCAGTCGCGCAGCGCCTCGTTGACGGCGTCCTTGAGGGTGCCGGAACCGGCGTCGACGGGGATCACCTGGGCACCCATGAGCTTCATGCGGAACACGTTGGGCTGCTGGCGCTCGACGTCCTTGGCGCCCATGTAGACGACGCATTCGAGCCCGAGCAAGGAGCAGGCCAGCGCCGTGGCCGTGCCGTGCTGGCCGGCGCCCGTCTCGGCGATGATGCGCTTCTTGCCCATGCGCTTGGCCAGCAGCGCCTGCCCGATGACCTGGTTGGTCTTGTGCGCACCGCCGTGGACCAGGTCCTCACGCTTGAGGAAGATCCGCGCGGGGCCCTCCAGCGGAAGGTTGGAGCACTCGGTGAGCGGGGTGGGGCGGCCGAGGTAATCGCGCAGGTAGCCGGCGAGTTCGGCGCGGAAGGAGGGGTCGTTCTGCGCATCGACGAAGGCCTTCTCCAGCTGGTCGAGCGCGGGAATGAGGGACTCGGGGACGAACTGTCCGCCGAATTCGCCGAAATAGGCCGGCAGGAGTGTGGAGGTCATGAGCGGTCCTCGTGATGGTAGGTACGGATGGTGGCGAAGGCGCGGCGCAGCGCCCCGGAGTCCTTGCGGCCGGGCTGCCCGGGGTACTCCACGCCGGAATTGAGGTCGAGGCCGAGGCAGTCGACGGCCAGGGCCGCATTGATATTGCCCGGGTGCAGCCCCCCGGCCAGGAGGGACTTCTGCTTGACGACGTCCGGGATGGCCGACCAGTCGAAACCGGTTCCGGTCCCGCCGTCCCCGGCGTCGAGGACGAGCATGTCCACGTCGTCGAGGAGGGCCGTGGCCAGCTCTCCGCCGTCCTGCGGCCCGGTCATGGAGATCGCGCGCCACACCTCGACGCCTTCGGGAACGGAGGCGATGAGGGCGCGTTCCGCCTCGAGGGATCCCTGGTAGGGAGCGTGGATCTGGAGGGCGGTGATGCCGTCGAGAAGCAGCTCGTCGAAGCCGGAGGTGCGACGGGAGACGGCGACGTAGCGCAGGCCCGGTTCGTCGGCGATGATCTTCGCGGCTGTTTCACGTGAAACATTGCGCGGGGAATCCTCCTCGAAGATGAGTCCGCCGTAGACGGCGCCGGCGGCTGCCGCGGCCTGCGCGGCGTTCGAGGTGGTGAGCCCGCAGACCTTGTTGGGGCCGTACACGAGCTCGCGCGCGGCGAGGTCGATGTCGGGCTGCGAGGTGAGCTGGGAACCGACCAGGAAGGCGTTGGAGTGCCCGCCGAGCTGGCGCACGGTGGCGGCATTGCGGATCCCCGATTCGGAGACTACCACGGCATCCTCCGGGACCAGCGCCGCGAGACGGGCGGAACGGCCCAGGTCAATGGACAGATCGTGGAGGTTGCGGTGGTTGACGCCGATGATCCGGGCGCCGAGGCGCAGGGCGCGGGCCGTCTCCTCCTCGTCGATGACCTCGGTGAGGACGTCCAGCGCATAGTGCTCGGCGACGGCGCTCAGCGCCTCGTACTCCTCGTCGCTGAGGACGGAGAGCATGAGCAGGATGGCGTCGGCACCGAAATAGCGGGCGGCGTGGATCTGGATCTCATCGATGATGAAGTCCTTGCACAGCACCGGCAGATGCGTGGTGGAGGCGACGGTGGCCAGGTGGTCGTAGTCGCCGCCGAAATGGTCCGGCTCGCAGAGCACGGAGATGCCGGAGGCATAACGCGAGTACACGCGGGCGATGGCGCCGGGCTCGTAGTGCTCGCGGATCATCCCGAGGGAGGGCGAGGCGGACTTGCACTCCATGATGTAGCGGTTCGTCCCGCGCTGGCGGAGGGCGTCGTACAGCGAACGCGTGGAGGGCGTGAGCGTGGAGAGGTCGACGTGGGCGATGCGCTCACGGATCTCCGGCAGGTGGCCGCGGCGTCCCTCGACGATGCTCTCGAGAACGGTGGGCAGATCAGACACTGTAATCAGTCCCTTCATGAGTGGTGATCCACTCCTGGACCGTACCGTCCTCCAGCAGGCGCAGGGCCAGTTCGGTGCCCTCGCGCAGGCTGTCGGCGCGGGAATTGAGGTAGAACATGGCGCCGGCGTTGACGGCGACGGCGTGACGGTGCGCGGCCGGGCCGCTGCCGTCGAAGATCGCGCGCATGTGCGCGGCGTTCTCGCTGCCGTCCCCGCCGAGGAGGTCGTCCAGGGCGCACGTATCGACGCCCAGTTCCTCCGGCGTCACCTCGTAGCGCTCGATGGAGCCGTCCTCATGCAGCTCCCACACGGTGGTGGTGCCGTGGACCGCGATCTCGTCGGTGCCGGCCCCGTGGACCACCATGGCGCGGGAACGGCCCAGCTCACGGAAGACCTCGGCCAGCATCTGGCCGTGTCCGGGGTTGGCCACGCCCATGATCTGGAACTCCGGGCGCACCGGGGAGAGCAGCGGGCCGAGGACGTTGAACAGGGTGGGGATCTTCAGCGCCTTGCGCACCGGCTGCGCGTGGGCGATCGCCGGGTTGTAGGCCGGGGCGAAGAGGAAGGTGAAGTTGGAGGCCTCGAACTGCCGCACCGCGCGCTCCGGGTCAAGGTCCAGCGGGATGTTGAGGGCCTCGAGCACGTCGGCGGAACCGGACTTCGAGGACACCGAGCGGTTGCCGTGCTTGACCACCTTGAGCCCGCCGGCCGCGGCCACCAGGGAGGCCCCGGTGGTGATGTTGATGGTGTTGGCGCCGTCGCCACCCGTGCCGGCGGTGTCGAGCACGCCCTCGCCCGTCACCGGGAAGGGGCGGCCGGCGTTGAGGAAGGCCCGCGCGGCGCCGGCGATGTCCGCGAAGGTCTCCCCGCGGGTGCGGATGGTCGCCAGCAGCGCCGCGATGTGGACGTCGTCGTAGTCGCCGATGGTCATCGGGGTGAAGACCTCCACGGCCTCCTCGACGCTGGGGGCCGGGTTGTCCAGGTACCGCAGCAGTGTCTGCAGTGTGTCGGGGTGGGTCATCGCGGGGTCCTTTCGGTGAGCAGCTGCTCCACGCAGCGGTGGAGGATGATGGGCCCGGAGGGGCTGAGCACACTCTCGGGGTGGAACTGCAGGCCGAGTGCCTGCGTCATGGAGGCGGCCATGATGACCTCGCCGATGGCGGTGTCGGTGGTGGCCAGGGTGGTCACTCCCGCCGGGGCTTCCACGCAGCCCAGCGAGTGGTAGCGGGCGACGGGGACGAGGCGGCCGACCTCGCCGGGGTGGCCGCTGAGACCGGCGAAGACGGGGGACGCCAGGCCGGCGTCGCTGAGGGTCATCGGCACGGAGACCCCGTGCACGGGCCCGCAGGGCTCGACGGTGCCGCCGTGGTGCTCGATGAGCGCCTGGAAGCCCAGGCAGATGCCCAGCAGCGGAATCGTGCCCAGGACGCGGTCGATGAGCTCCATCATGTTCCCGGCGTCGGCCGGGTAGCCCGGGCCGGGCGAGAGGCAGATGAGGTCCGGCTCCGCGGCCAGGATCTCGTCGACGGAGACCGTGTTGCGGAAGACCGTGCAGCGGTACCCGGCGAAGGCGTCGACGAGGTTGTAGACGAAGCTGTCGTGGTTGTCGACGAGCACGATGTGAGTCATCGGATGACCTCCAGGGTGGAATCCGCGGCGAGCGCGATGGCGTTGAGCACGGCGTAGGCCTTGTGCAGGGTCTCGTCGGCCTCGGACTGCGGGTTCGAGTCGCGCACCACCCCGGCGCCGGCCTGCACCGACGCCACCCCGTCCTGCACGAAGGCCGAGCGGATGACGATGCAGTTGTCCATGGTGCCGTCGCCCTTGATGTAGCCGACGGCGCCCCCGTAGGAGCCGCGGCGCTGCTTCTCGACGCCCCGCAGCAGCTCCATCGCCCGGATCTTCGGCGCCCCCGACAGCGTGCCCATGTTCATGCACGCCCGGTAGGCGTCGAGGGCGTCGAGCGAGGGGTCGAGGGTGGCGGTCACCCGGGACACGAGGTGCATGACCCGGGAGTAGCGGTCCACCTGCAGCAGGTCGGCCACCCGACGGGTGGCGGGCACGGCGACGCGGGCGAGGTCGTTGCGGGCGAGGTCGACGAGCATGGTGTGCTCGGCGATCTCCTTGGCGTCGGTACGCAGCTCGAGTTCCATGCGGATGTCCAGCTCGTCGTTGATGGAGCCGTCCGGGTTCATGCCCCGCGGGCGGGTCCCGGCGATGGGATAGAGCTGCACCTCCCGGGTCTCCGGATCGAACTTGAGGTTGGACTCCGGGGAGGCCCCGAAGAGTTCGAAGGGACGCCCGTTGGTGCCGATTCCCCGCTGGTAGAACATGTAGGGGCTCGGGTTGGTCTCCCGCAGCTGCCGGTAGGCGGCGAAGGCGTCCCGGCAGGGCGCGCTGAAGGTGCGCGCCGGGACCACCTGGTAGATGTCCCCGTTGTGGATGTTGCCTTTGAGGTCCTCGACGTGGGCGCGGAACGTCGCGTCGTCGATGTCCGCCTCGACCTGCAGTACGTCCTCCGGGTGGTGCTCCGCCTCGAAGGTGGGGACGGCGGCGTCGATGATGGCGGCCAGCTCGTCGATACGCTCCTGCAGATCGCCGGCGAAGGACACCCCCGTCAACTGCGCGGTCTGCTCGCCGTGGTTGATGCTGAGCACGATCTCGGCCAGCTCGAACTGGTAGTCCGGGTAGGTGTTGCGCCCCTCCCCCACCGGCGGGAGATCCTCGAAGGTCTCCAGGAAGTCGAAGGCGATGCCGCCGGCCAGCATGGGCAGCGTGTCGGTGCGGTAGCCGGCGTCCCGCGTCAGCGCCCGCAGCGGCTCCACGGGGCTCACCGCGGTGAGGCGCTCGCGCTCATCGACGGCCGTCGTCCGCGGGAACGTGAACGTGTCGCGGCCGTACTCGGCGAGCTGCTCATTGAGCTTCTCGACGATCACCTCCCCCGATTCCGACACCGCCTCCGCCGTGACGCTGTGCCCCGTGCAGGTCAGCCGCACCGAGGACGCCAGGACGGCGAGGGAGGAGATACCGGACTTGGTGGTGATGTCCGCCGATTCCAGCAGGAGGGAACCACCCAGATGGGCGAACAGACCGGAGGCGTCCGCGTGATAGCGGACATCCCGGGTGTGGATGGTCGGAGAGCTCATACGGGCCTTTCGGTTATGCGCCGCAGGCTCGACCAAGAGAAAAGGCCCGCGGCGCTTCGGAAGAGAAGCAGGCGGGCCGGGAGAGACAGACGTGGCACGCCGTTACGCGCGCCACCACCACTGGGTGTTCGTCATGTTCTTCACAAGAACAAACGTTAACCCCGTGGCACAGGCATGTCAATTCTTATCGGCCTCGCTGGCGGCCTGACGCAGGGCGGCGACATCCACCTCTGGAGCGGGGGCCCCGCAGTTGCAGTCTTGCCCGCAGCCGGCCTCGGCCGGGGCTTCGTCGGCAAGCGAGGCGATGCGGGCGCCGGCGTTGGCGCCGAGGGAGAGGGCGACGAGCGCGATGAGGACCGTCACGGCGGTGAAGATCCACATCCAGCCACCCGAGATGAAGGCGAGCATCGCGCCGAAGAACAGTGCCACGCCACCGAATGTCCAGATGGGCCCGGCGGCGGCGTGCGCGGCCTCCCACGCCGCGGGGGATTTCCGCACCTCAGGCACCCGCAGCCCGACAATCGAGTTGCCCGGCAGCTTCCGCGCCCAGGACAGCGCACCGAAGAGAATGAGCGCGACGGCGACGACGAGGAGGGCGATGGCGAGGAAGATCATGGGGCTGAGTCTATCCCCTGCCCTGGGCCGACCGTTATCTGGACAATTGGACGCGGTAGATTCCGGACATGGACCTCAAGCGACTTTCCTCCTCGCTGCTGTTCCGGGTGATCGTCGCGATCATCCTGGGCATCATCTGCAGCCTCTTCTTCCCTGACTGGTTGGCCCGCGTCTTCGTGACGTTCAACAGCCTCTTCGGCGGGTTCCTGGGATTCTTCGTCCCGGTGCTCATCTTCGCCCTCATCACCCCGGCCATCGCCGGACTGGGCCGTGGCGCCGGCAAGTGGCTCGGCATCACCACAGGCATCGCCTACCTGTCGACCATCCTCTCCGGCTTCCTCGCCTACGGCGTCTCCCTCGCGGTGTACCCGTGGCTGCTCGCCGACCAGGCGGCCGTGTCCGTCTCCGACATCGACGACGGCGGCCTCGCCCCCTACTTCGCCCTCGAGATCACCCCGCCCTTCGAGGTGCTCACCGCGCTCCTGCTGGCCTTCGCCGTGGGCCTGGCGATGACCGCCGTCAAGTCCGACACCCTCTACCAGGGCTCCCGTGACCTCGAGCGGGTGGTCATGAAGGTGATCACCGCCTTCATCATCCCGCTCCTGCCGGTGTTCATCTTCGGAATGTTCCTCTCGCTGGGTATGAACGGCAACCTCATGGACACGATGATCGCCTTCGGCAAGGTCCTCGCCCTGTCCGTCGGCATGACCTTCGTGTTCATCGCCTTCCAGTACGGCGTCGCCGGGGCCATCGCCGGGCAGAACCCCTTCGTGGCCTTCAAGAACATGCTGCCCGCCTACGCCACCGCGCTGGGCACCTCCTCCTCCGCGGCGACCATCCCCGTCACCTACGCCTCCACGCTGAACAACCGCGTCGAGGTCAACGTCGCCGGCTTCGTCATCCCCCTGTGCGCCACCATCCACCTGGCGGGCTCGATGATGAAGATCGGGCTCTACGCATTCGCCATCGTCCACATGGCGAACCTCGACGTCTCCCCCGCCCTCGCCGTCGGCTTCCTCCTCATGCTCGGCATCACCATGATCGCCGCGCCGGGCGTGCCGGGCGGCGCCATCATGGCCGCCGTCGGCCTGCTCTCCACCATGCTCGGCTTCGACGACTCCCAGGTGGCCCTCATGATCGCCGCCTACATCGCCGTCGACTCCTTCGGCACCGCCGCAAACGTCACGGGCGACGGCGCGATCGCCATGATCATCAACAAGTACGCCAAGGGCAAGATCCCCCCGCGCGGATCCGACGACGAGCACGACGATCTCGAGGCCGCCGTCCTGGGCGAGAAGTAGGCGGCCTGGCCCCTACCGGCTCAGCACGAAGTGGCCCCGCCCCTGTTCGGCCTCGTGCTCGGGGCCCAGCGGGATGCCGGTGCGGTCGCGCAGGGCGGCCGCGGCGAGCAGCCCGACGAGGGTGGCCACGAGCAGGTAGGCGGTGACGCCCAGCGTCGAGCCGGTCGCCTGCACCACGGCCGCCGCGATCGTCGGCGCGAAGGCCCCGCCCAGGATGGAGCCCAGCGCATAGGTGAGCGAGGCCCCCGAGCCGCGTACCGACGCCGGGAACAGCTCCGCATACAGCGCCGCCTGTTGGCCGTACGTGGCGCCGAGGCCCACGCCGAGCAGCAGCATCGCGGGCCACAGCCACCCGTTCTGCACCAGCGGGAACAGCGCCGCCGCGGCGAGGCCCTGGATGATGAAGCCCCCGAGGTAGGTGTTCCGCCGGCCGATGCGGTCGGAGATCCCGCCCGCCAGGACCCCCGCGATGAGCCACGTGACGGCGGCGCCGGTGACCGCCCACAGGACGTCGACACGCTCTCTTCCGAGGTCGTTGACGGCCCAGCTCTGCACGTAGCCGCCGGCGATCATGTAGCCGACGACCCCGTTGCCGGCGAAGACCAGCGCCCCGACGAACACCACCGGGAAGTGGTTCCGCAGCAGCGCGCCCAGCGGGTTGGCCACGTTCTTCTTCTCCGCGATCTCCGCGAACACCGGCGACTCGTCCACCCCGGACCGGATCCAGAAGCCGAGGACCATCAGGCCGATGGACAGCAGGAACGGCACGCGCCAGCCCCACTCCAGGAACGCATCTCCGGGGGCGATCATGCTCATCAGCGCCAGCATCCCGGAGGACAACAGCAGGCCGGCCGGTGCCCCGGCCTGCGGCCCGGCCCCGAACAGACCTCGCTTCTCGACGGGCGCATGTTCCACCGCCAGCAACACCGCCGAACCCCACTCCCCACCGGCCGAAATGCCCTGGATGATGCGGAAGAGGATGAGCAGCAACGGGGCGGCGACGCCGATCGACTCGTAGGTGGGCACCAGGCCGATGAGCGTCGTCGCGCCGCCCATGGCCAGCAACGTCACCATGAGCACCACTCTGCGGCCGAGACGGTCCGAGAAGTGCCCCGCGAGCACCGCACCGAAGGGCCGGAAGAGGAAGGACAGGCCCACGGAGAGGAAACTGACGATCGTCGCCATCCCCGGGTCCAGATCACCGAACATCACCTTGTTGAACACCAGCCCGGCGACAGCGGCGTAGAGGAAGAAGTCGTACCACTCGATGGCGGTTCCGATGGTGGTGGCGGCCACGACCCGGCGGTCGTCTCGTCTCTGCATGAGCAAGGACACTACCGTGGCACGCATGAGAGAACTGGCTCATCTCGACGACATCGCCCCAGGTTCCACCCTGCTTCTCGACGGCGACGTCCACCTCATCGAGGATCGCTGCCCCCACGTCGGATGGTCACTCGCCGAAGGCACCTGTCACGCGGACGGGGTCATTGAGTGCCCGCTGCACCACGGTCTGTGGTCCCTGCGGACGGGGAATCCGGTGCGCTATCCCGCGCGGAAGCAGATGGTGACGTATCCGGTTGAGGTGCGGGGCGGCCGGATCTACCGTCTTCCCGCCGCAGGGTAGCGATGTGCAGGGTGACTCCGGCCGCGATGAGCGGCAGGATGAGCGCCGGGATGGTGTATCCCGACCAGGCGAGGTAGCCCGCGGAGAGCGCAATGGAGATCCACAGCAGCACGATGGTGCGTGTCTTGTGGGCCCGCGTCATGGTGTGGTTGTTGTAGTTGTTGATGTACTCCCCCAGCACCCGGTGGTTGACCAGGTAGGTGTGCAGGCGTTGCGAACTGCGCGCGAAGCAGAAGGCGCTGAGCAGGAGGAAGGGTGTCGTCGGCAGGAGGGGCAGGAAGACGCCCAGCACGCCGAGGGCCAGGCTGAGGCAACCGACGAGCAGAAGCAGCGGGCGCAACATCAGGAGACCAGCGACACCATGCGCTCGTGGTACATCGGCGGCAGACATCCGGCCTCCACGATGCGGGCCGCCGCCTCCTTGTCCCCCTGCGCGCCACGGAAGGCGGTGAGCATGGTGATGTCGTGGGCGGGGGCGTCGAGAAGCACGACGGCATCGCCGGCGCTGATCCGGCCGGGCACGACGACGCGGAAATACGCGCCGCATCGGCCGCGTTCGCTGAATGTGCGCACCCACCCTTTCTCCTGCAGCCAGCCGGCGAAGGTGCGGCACGGTTGGCGCGGGACGGACACCTCCAGCTCCGCGGTGCCGATGAGTACCCGCTGGTTGATTAGCAGCTCGGAGAGGTCCAGGCCGTGGGTCGTGAGATTCTCGCCGAAGCTGCCGTCCGGCAGTCCACGATCGAGGCGCTCCTCCCAGTGGTCGAGTTCCTCGCGGGCGAAGGCGTAGACCGCCTTCTGGGCACCACCGTGGTGTTTGGTGTCCCCCACGGTGTCACCGACGACGCCGGGGCCATCGCCGTAGGAGGGGCCCGGAGTGAACACATCGATGAAGGGTTCCGGTTGCTTGTCGATACCACTCACCCGGGGCGCCCCACCCGGGTCCGGGCGCGGCACGGCGAGGTTGGTCGACAGGACGATGGGACTCATGGGGCCAGTCTAGGCTGGGGGCCATGGAGTACAAGGTCGTCGAAATTCGGGAAGGCCTCATCGGAGGCAAGCTCTCGGGCAAGAAACTGGAGAAGATCCTCAACGAACACGCCCGCGAGGGGTGGTTGTACAAGTCCATGACGGCCGTCGACGTCAAGGGCCGCGTCGGACCCGGCGGTGTGGACGGCCTCATCGTGGTGTTCGAGCGCCCGGCCTGAACCATGCCACCCGCGCCGGGCCTACTACACTGCTAAACCATGACGAACCCGAGCGATTCCACCCCCGCGTTCCGCTACACCCCGCAGCTGGCCAACGACATCGAGCGCAGCTGGCAGCAGTTCTGGGTGGACAACGGCACCTTCAACGCCCCCAACCCGGTGGGCGATCTCGCCGACGGGCGGACGCTGCCGGAGGACAAGCTCTTCGTCCAGGACATGTTCCCCTACCCGTCGGGTGCGGGCCTGCACGTCGGCCACCCGCTGGGGTACATCGCGACGGACGTCTACGCGCGTTTCCACCGCATGATGGGCAAGAACGTCCTGCACACCCTCGGTTATGACGCCTTCGGTCTGCCCGCCGAGCAGTACGCCATCCAGACCGGCACCCACCCGCGCACGACGACGATGGCCAACATCGAGAACATGCGCCGTCAGCTCGACGCCCTCGGCCTGGGCCATGACCGGCGTCGTTCTGTCGCCACGACGGATCCGGAGTACTACCGCTGGACCCAGTGGATCTTCCTGCAGATCTACAACTCCTGGTTCGACGAGGAGCAGCAGAAGGCCCGCCCCATCGCGGAGCTCTACCCGCTGCTGGAGTCCGGTGCGCTGCGGACCCGCGACGGGCGGGTCTACGGTGAGCTGAGCGACGTCGATAAGCGGCAGGCAGTGGATGATTTCCGCCTGGTGTACCGCTCGAACTCCATGGTCAACTGGTGCCCCGGCCTGGGCACGGTGCTGGCGAACGAGGAGGTCACCGCCGACGGCCGTTCCGAGCGCGGCAACTTCCCCGTCTTCCGGAAGAATCTCTCCCAGTGGATGATGCGCATCACCGCGTACTCGGACCGCCTCATCGACGATCTGGAGATGCTCGACTGGCCGGAGAAGGTCAAGTCCATGCAGCGCAACTGGATCGGTCGTTCCCGCGGTGCGGAAGTTGATTTCTCCGCTGACGGGCACACGATCCGCGTGTTCACCACCCGCCCGGACACCCTCTTCGGCGCCAGCTACATGGTCCTCGCTCCCGAGCACGAGCTGGTCGACGCCCTGACGGCCGACTCCTACGCCGAGGGCACCGACGAGCGCTGGACCTTCGGCGCCGCGTCCCCGGCCGAGGCCGTTGCTGCTTATCGACGCGCCATCGCCGCCAAGTCCGACGTCGAGCGCCAGGAGAACAAGGACAAGACCGGCGTCTTCCTCGGCAGCTACGCCACCAACCCGGTCACCGGCGCGCAGATCCCGGTGTTCATCGCCGACTACGTCCTCACCGGGTACGGCACCGGCGCCATCATGGCCGTTCCCGCCCACGACGACCGCGACTACGAATTCGCCACCGTCTTCGGCCTGCCCATCCTCGAGGTCGTCGCCGGCGGCAACATCTCCGAGACGGCCTGGACCGGCGACGGCACCCTGGTCAACTCCGCGAACCAGGAGGGCCTGGACATCAACGGCCTCAACAAGGCCGACGCCATCGAGCGCACCATCGCCTGGCTCGTCGCCGAGGGACGCGGCGCGGAGAAGATCCAGTACAAGCTGCGCGACTGGCTGTTCGCCCGCCAGCGCTACTGGGGCGAGCCCTTCCCCATCGTCTACTCCCAGGACGGCGCCGCCCACGCCCTGCCCGAGTCGATGCTGCCCATCGAGCTGCCCGAGGTGGCCGACTACCAGCCGGTCTCCTTCGACCCGGACGATGCCTCGTCGGAGCCGCAGCCGCCGCTGGCCAAGGCCCGCGAGTGGGTCGAGGTCGAACTCGACCTCGGCGACGGCCCGCAGACCTACCTCCGCGACACCAACGTCATGCCGCAGTGGGCCGGTTCCTCCTGGTACCAGCTGCGCTACATCGATCCCACCAATGATGACGCTCTGGTGGACATCGAGAACGAGCGCTACTGGACGGGCCCCCAGTTCGACGGCGACTGCGGCGGCGTCGACCTCTACGTCGGCGGCGTCGAGCACGCCGTGCTGCACCTGCTGTACTCCCGTTTCTGGCACAAGGTCCTCTTTGACCTGGGCCACGTCACCTCCGTCGAGCCCTACCGTCGCCTGTACAACCAGGGCTACATCCAGGCCTACGCCTACACCGACGCCCGGGGCGTCTACGTTCCGGCGGAGGCTGTCGAGGAGAAGGACGGCAAGTTCTACTACAACGGCGAGGAGGTCTCCCAGGAGTACGGCAAGATGGGCAAGTCCCTGAAGAACGCCGTTGCCCCGGATGAGATCGCCGACAACTACGGCGCCGACACCCTGCGCGTCTACGAGATGTCCATGGGCCCGCTCGACACCTCCCGCCCCTGGGCGACGAAGGACGTCGTCGGTGCGCAGCGTTTCCTCCAGCGCCTCTGGCGCCTCGTCGTCAGCGAGGAGACCGGAGACGTGCTCACCGAGCCGCTCGACCTCACCGACGAGGACAACAAGCAGCTGCACCGCACCATCGAGGGTGTGCGCGACGACTACGACAACCTGCGCGTCAACACCGTCGTGGCCAAGCTCATCGAGTATGTCAACTACCTGACCAAGACGTACCCCGACGCCGTGCCCACCGCCGCCGTCGAACCCCTGGTCACGATGGTCGCGCCCGTCGCCCCGCACATCGCAGAGGAGCTGTGGAAGCGCCTCGGCCACACCTCGACGGTCGCCTTCGAGCCTTTCCCGGAGGTTGACGAGCAGTGGCTGGTCGACGACGAGATCGAGCTGCCCGTCCAGATCAACGGCAAGGTCCGCGCCCGCGTCATGGTGCCGGCTGACGCCCCGCAGGAGGCCGTCCTCGCCCGCGTGCTCGAGGAGCCGCGCGTGGCGGCCGCCGTGGAGGGCAAGAACCTCATCAAGCAAATCGTGGTGCCGGGCCGGATGGTCAACCTCGTGGTGAAGTAGGTCCATGCACCGGGTCGCGCGCGCGGTGGCCGCCGCCACCGACACCGTCTTCGGGCTCATGGGCAACGGCAATGCCGCGTTGATCCGGGAGCTCGCTGAGCTGGGTGTTCCCCTCGTGACCGTGCGGCACGAGGCGGCCGCCGTCGCCGCCGCCGATGCGTTCCACCGCGCTACCGGCCGTCTCGCGGCGGCCACCACCACCTACGGGCCCGGGTTCAGCAACGCCCTGACCCCGCTTATCGACGCCGCCCTCTCCCGCACCCCACTCCTCCTCCTCGCCGGCAGCTGCGACGGCGTCGACCATGAGGCGTTGGCTGCGGCGTGCGGGGTCCGCGTCGAGCAGGACGTCGAGGTGGCCGTAGAGTATGCGCTCCGGGAGAGTGTGCCGGTCGTGGTGTTCCTGCCCTTTCACCGGCCCCTCCCGGACGCGAACCACGGCGATGTCTCGCGCCGCCTCGAGGACGCCGAGCAGCCGCTCATTCTCGCCGGTCGCGGGGCTGTCGGTAGGCGCGATGAAGTGGTGGCGCTGGCGCAGGCATTGGGTGCTGACGTCGCGACCACCGCGCCCGCCAAGGGCTTTTTCCACGGCGTCGACGGGGTCCGTGACCTGGGGATCTGCGGTGGATTCGCCGCCCCGGCAGCGCGGCAGGCGATGCGCTCCGCCGACGTCGTCCTCGCGGTCGGGGCCTCGCTCAACCGTTTCACCCTCAAGTACTCCTTCGGCGCGGATGCGCACGTCATCCAGCTGGACCCCCACGCGCCGACCTCCCCGCGCGTGGATTCCGGGATCAGGTCGCTGCCGAGGGTGCGCGGAGGGGCCGGCAAGCAACGGCCGCCGGTGCACCTCGCGCACCATCCCGGGGAGGGGATCTGCGCCGACGGGCGCCTGGATCCGCGCAGCCTGTTCACACGCCTCAACGAGGTGTTGCCGCGCGAGCGGATCATCGTCACCGACGGCGGCCACTTCATCGCGTGGCCGTGCATGTACCTCGACGTTCCCGGCCCGGACCACCTCGTGCTGGTGGGGACCGGCTTCGAATCCATCGGACTTGGCTTCGGCTCTGCCGTCGGGGTCATCGAGGCCGCCGGGAATCGCCTGACGGTACTGGTCACCGGCGACGGTGGCGGGCTCATGGCATTGGCGGACGCCGAGACAGTCCTCCGCCGCGTGGAGGCCACCGGTGGGCGCTGCCTCATCGTGGTGGTCAACGACGCCGCCTACGGCGCGGAGGTCCACCAGTACGGTTGGCAGGGCGTACCTGAGGAGGCGATGCTCATCCCGGAGGTGGACTTCACGGCCGTGCTCGGGGCATTCGGTGCCCGGGGCAGCGTGGTGCGGACGTTGGAGGACCTGCGGGAGGCCGAGAAGTGGCTGGCTGCGGGTGGGTCGGGGACGTGGGTGCTGGACTGCCGGGTGTCGCGGACGGTGGTGGCGCCCTACCTGGCGCGGGATTAGCGCACTCAAGGCTTCTCACCTACGTCGATGTCGTCGAAGGTGTCCTCGTGTTCCCAGATGTCGAGCAGATCCTCGTCGCCGCGCGGCACCGGCCCGTGGGTGTACCCGTCGGAGTGATCACCCAGAGCGAGGTTGAACATCGGGGGTTCGTTGTCCACTGAGGTGTAAGACTCCCCACCGGGGAAGCGGAAGCGCAGCAGCGTGGGGTCGACCGGGTCGGGGACGATGACCAGCTCTCCGTTCGCGATCATTGCGTGGTGCACCGAGCACAGCGGGATGAGGTTGTCCGGGTCGGTGGTGCCGCCGGCTGCCCAGGGGAGGATGTGGTGGAACTCCAGCCACCGGTTGTGGTCGCAGCCCGGAGTACCGCAACAGTGATTCCACCGCGTGAGCAGTGCCTTCTCCTGGGCCCGGTTGATGAAGCGGGAGCTACGTCCCAGGTGGAGGATACGTCCGCCCGGGCCGTGGATCTGCACGGAAAGGAAGCCGTTGATGATGCTGCGCAGCAGGGTGGAGCCAGACGCAGCCGGCTGGCCGGGCAGTTGGGCGGTGTCGTCGGTGCGGATGATGATGGACACCTGGGCACCCGGAGCGGTGGTCTTGGCCTCCGGGTTGTAGCGGGCCAGGCGCAGCAAACTCATGAACGAACCCAACAGGCTGGTGGACAGGGGCGCGCCGAAACGGGTGCTTGACGTGTCGGTATCCCCTCCCATGGCCAGTTCGGCGGACTTGAGGGAGGCGAGGAACTCGGCTCCGTTCGCGGGATCGAGGGTCCCCCAGAACCGCACCCCGCCGGTGTCCTTGTCCACGGCCACCGACAAGCGGTTCTTCGCCTGGCGGTCACGCCCGTCCGCGCGGGGGCGACCGGCGAGGAGGGTCTCCAGCTCCTTCAGGGTGTGGGTGCGGGCCAGGCGGACGAGCTCGGCTTCGTTGTCGGGGGTCAGGTAGGGCAGCAGGAAGCGGACCTTGGAGTAGTTGATGTCCCCGCTGGAGAAGTAGTCGGCGAGCTCCGGAAACTCCCGGAGCTTCCGACCGACGCCGAGGTGTTCGTAGGCGGTGCGCCGCGACAGGTCCTGGGTGCGCATGAGCCAGGGGACGGTGCCTGCGGAGCCGCCGAGTCCGCGTTCGTCGAACTCGGCGAGGTGGATGAGGAAGGCGGCCTTGTGGATGGTGAGGGACCGGTGGGCGGAGTGGATGGTGGCGGTCAGTTGTTGGTCGGTGAGCTTGCGGATGGTGGCGAGCATTGTTCCCCCAGAGAGTCGAATCGTCGTTCGAACACGCTCACCATAGCAACCACCCCGGACACAACTTCCCGGCAAATCATCACCGCAGGTCAGGGGGTAGAAAGTGTGCGCAGCTGCGCACTCCCCTACAGCCCCTGCAGCAACTCGTTGAACGCCTCGGTGCTCGAGGGGTGCGTCCAGATGCCGTCGCGCAGTTCCTCCGCCTTCACGCCCGCGCGCATGGCCAGGGCGACCAGATTGATCAGCTCCTGGGAGTCGACACACCACAGCTGGGCGCCGAGGATCTCGTGGGTGGCGGAGTCCACGATGAAGGTGATCCGACCGTCGGTCTGGCCGAGGGTCTTCGGGCGCGGCATGGCGGCGATGTCCGCGACCTTCTTCGACAGCACCGTCACGCTGTGCCCGGCCTCCTCGGCCTCGGAGCGCGTCAGGCCCACGGTCGACAATGGAGGGGTGAGGAACGTGGTCGTGGGGACGGCGACCCGCTCGTCGGTACCGTGCGGGGCTGCACCGCCGTCGAGCTGCGGGGCGATGATGCGGTGATCGTCGTAGGAGAGGTAGGTGAACTGCGGTCCGCCGTGCACGTCGCCGGCGGCCCACACCCCCTCCACGGACGTCCTCAGGTGGGCATCCACCTCGATGGCGCCGCGCTCGTCCACTCTGATGCCGGCGGCCTCCAGGCCGAGGCCCTCGGTGGCGGGGACGCGGCCGGTGGCGAAGAGGACGGCGTCGATAAGCAGCTCGCTGCCGTCCTGCAACGTGGCACGCGCTCCCCCACCCTGCTTTTCGACGCGCGCCAGCCGGCCCTCCCGCACCGTCACCCCGCGGGCGGCGAGGGATTCCTCGACCTCGGCGCCGATCCCCTCGTCGAGCTGCCCGAACAGGCCGGAACGGCTGTTGAGCAGCACCACGTGGGATCCGAAGCCGGCGAACATGGACGCGAATTCCAGGCCGATGGGTCCGGCGCCGACGATGAGCAGGCGCTCGGGCAGTGGGTCGACGTGCTGGATGCTCGTCGAATCATGGAAGACGGCGGAGTTGGTGGTGTGGGTGGCGTAGTCGGCGAGTGTCGGGATCTCCTCAATGCCCTCAATGTCGGGGATGCGGGGAACCGAGCCGGTGTTGATGACGATCCGCTCGGCCGTGACCTGCACCGTCTCCTCCCCTGCCGAGACCTCGACGGTGTGCGGGCCGATAAAACGGGCGCGGCCGTCGAGGATGGTGGCGGTGCCGTGGGAGGCGATCATCTGGTGGTTGGCGTCGTTGAGCGCGTCGATGAGGGTGTCGCGCCGGGTGCGGGCCTCCGGGAAGGGGATGCCGGTGTCGGCGGCGTGGATGAGGGTTTTGGTGGGGACGCAGGCGATGTTGATGCAGGTCCCGCCGTGGAGGGTGCGGAACTGCTCGACGAGGGCCACGCGGCCGCGATACCCGGCGGCGAGAGTCTTGCCGGCTTTGCCCCAGCCGATGATGAGGAGGTCGACGTCAAACATGGGCCCGACGGTACACCCAACTTGCCGTGCCGTCGGGGCGCTGCTACCTTCACGAGTGCATGATACCCCCCGGGGTATAACAACGACTCGGAAAGGTCCCCTCATGATCCGCAATCTCGGCGAGAAGTACTCGCCCCTCTACTTCCTCGCCGCCCTCGGCTTCGGCGGCATGGCCGTCTTCTTCTTCATGGCGTTCATGCACATCACGCCGCACCCCGAGACCCCGATGCCCACCTTCGAATCCATCACCGCCGCCTACGCCGCGGGCGACGCCGTCATGCGGGCGGTCATCGTCGTCGGCTACGTCGGGATGATCGCCATGCTGGCCATCCACCTCACGCTGCTCGTGTGGAACTTCCGCGAATTCCGGGCCTTCCAGCACACCGCCGCCTACCAGGCGCTGAAGAAGAGCAACGCCGAGGTCACCCTCATGGCGATCCCCCTCACCCTGGGCATGACCATCAACGGGGCCTTCGTCGCCGCCCTCGCCCTGGTCCCCGGCCTGTGGGGCATCATCCAGGCCCTCCTGCCGCTGGCACTGCTCGCCTACGGCGCGGTCGGCGGGCTGGCGCTGGTCATCATGAGCGCCTACCTGCGCCGCATCATCGCCGGCGGCTTCTCCTTCGAGGCCAACGGCGGCCTCAACCAGCTCCTCGCCGCCTTCGCCATGTCCATGGTCGCCGTCGGCTTCGGTGCCCCCGCGGCCATGGCGAGCCACCCGCTCGTCGTTCTCCTCGGCCTGTGGGGATCGATGCTCTTCGGCTTCATCTCCGCCCTGCTCTTCGGCGTCTTCCTCGTCGCCGGCGTGATGAGCATCATGCGCTACGGCCTGGCCCTGCAGAACTCCGCCACCCTGTGGCTCGCGGTCCCCGTGCTCACCCTGTGGTCCATCACCGTCCTGCGTGATCGTCACGGCATGCAGACGCTTATCGACGCCGGCCCGGCCTCCCAGTCCTCCATCGCCGTCCTCCTCTTCCTCAGCGCCATGATCCTCGCGCAGGTCGCCTTCCTCGGGCTCGGCTGGGTGGTCATGTCCGCCAACGGCTTCTTCCGACGCTTCGTCACCAGCCGCGAGGAGATCTCCCCGGTCGCCTTCACGCTCGTCTGCCCCGGCGTCGGGCTGTCCGTCCTGTCGATGTTCTTCATCAACGTCGGCCTCGTGCAGAACGGCCTCGTGGAGAAGTTCTCCGGGCTCCACTACGCCCTGCTGCTCGGCCCGACCGCCGTCGCCGCGGCCACCCTGTGGCTCGCCTTCACGCTGTTCCGCAACCAGCTCTCCCCCGCCAGCAAGTTCGCCCAGGAGCAGAAGGAGCTGGTCAACGCCTAAATCTCCACCACCGTGCGGCCGCGCCGCTGTCCGTTCATCAGCTCCTCCCCGGCCGCGGCCACCTCGCTCAGCGCGACCGTGGAGGTCAGATCCTCGAGGACGGCGAGGTCGAGGGTGGCGTCGAGAAGCTCCCACGCCCGCTCCCGGACCGGGCGCGGGGCATCGACCGAGTTGATGCCCACCAGCTTCACGCCGCGCAGGATGAAGGGCAGCACGGTGGCCGGCAGATCCGGCCCCTGGGCCAGCCCGCAGGCGGTGACGGTGCCGCCCCACTGCGTCTGCGCACACGCGTTGACCAGCGTGTGCGAGCCGATGCAGTCGACGACGCCGGCCCAGCGGGCCTTCTGCAGGGGACGCCCCGGCTCATCGTCGCGGCCCACCAGCTCCGCGGCCCCGAGGTCCCGCAACCACGCGCCGTGCTCGGGACGCCCGGTGGAGGCCACCACCCGGTAGCCGAGCCGCGCGAGCAGGTGCACCGCGATCGAACCCACTCCCCCGGTGGCGCCGGTGACCAGGATCTCCCCGTCGTCGACACCCTGCTCCCGCAGGGCGACCACCGACATGGCGGCGGTGAACCCGGCGGTGCCGATGGCGGCGGCGTGCCAGGCGCTAAAACGCTCCGGAACGGGCACGGCCGCAGCGGCGGGGACGCGCTGCTGCGTGGTGTAACCACCGTGCCGGAACTCCCCCAGCCCGGCGCCGTTGACGGTGACCAGCTGCCCGTCGGCGGTGGTCCCCACGGCGTCGATGCCCGGGACCAGCGGATCGACGCGCATGACGCCGCGGTCGCCGCGCAGCGCCATCGCGTCCTTGTAGTTGAGGGAGGAATGCGAGACATCGAGGAGCAGGTCGCCCTCGCCGAGGAAGAGTTCCTCCCGGAGCTCGGCGGTGACGCCGTCGTCGGTACGCGTGACAAGCAGTGACTGGTGCATGGGACCACGCTAGCTATGTTGGAGGCCATGCGCAGACTCACCTGGCTGGCCCTCCTCGCGTACACCGCGGTGATGATCGCCCTCACCATGCTCAAGGCCTTCTACCGGATCGGCTACCTCTGGGACCCGGCGGTGCACCGCCACCGTGAGCTGCGGCTGATCCCCTTCGAGGACCTCGTCGGGGCGGTCAGCTGGTTCGCCCCACTCTTCGGCTATCTGGGCAACCTCGCCTTCTTCGTCCCCTTCGGCGTCCTGGTGTTCATGCTGGTGGGCAGCGTGCGGCGCACCGTCCTCGTCGGATTCCTCACCTCCCTGGGCATCGAGATAGCGCAGTACCTCTTCGCCCTCGGCTACTCCGACGTCGACGATCTGCTCATGAACACCCTCGGCGCCCTGCTCGGCGCGCTGGTGGCCAAGGCTTTCGGGCCCCGCTGGCACAAGGTGTGGATCGGCCTCGCGCTGACGCTTGGTGTCGTCTTCGCGGTGCTCGTCGGCCTGGGGGAACGGCTGGGTGATCCCGACAAGGTCGTCGACGTCTACTAGGTAGGCTCGGGGCACCACCAACCCCGAGGAGAACCACCATGTCCATCGTCGACGACAAAGCCCGCCAGCTGCTGGAGAAGGCCTGCGCCGCGGACAACGGGCGCGCCGCCAAGATGCTGGTCAATGACGGCCCCCTGCGCCAGACCGTCATCGCCCTCAAGGCCGGCACCACCCTCCAGGAGCACAACTCCCCGCCCGCGGCCTCCATCTTCCTGTTCACCGGGCAGGTGAAGGTGGCCGGTCAGGAGGAGACCACCATCGGTACCGGTCAGCTGGTCACCCTCACCCACCAGCGGCACTCGGTCTCCGCGCTGGAGGACTCCGTCTTCCTGCTCACCACCGTCACCAGCGTCGAGGGGCGCGAGTCGCACGGGGCCTAAATCACCCGCTGTTCCCGGGCGGCGGTGATGGCCGCGGTCCGGGTGCCCACGCCGAGCTTCTGGAAGATGTGCACCAGATGCGTCTTCACGGTGGCCTCGGAGATGAAGAGCATCTTCGCCAACTCGCGGTTGCTCGCGCCCGTCTCCAGGGCCTGGAGGATCTCGATCTCCCGCGGGGACAGTGCCTCCGTCGGCCGGCTCAGGCGCGCGGCCAGCGCGGCGGCGACCTCCGGGGCGAGGGTGCGGTGGCCGGCGGCGGTGGCTACGACGGCGTCGTGAAGCACCTGCTCAGGGGCGTCCTTGAGCAGATAACCCAGCGCCCCGGCCTCGACGGCGGCGACGATGTCGGCCTGCGTGTCGTAGGTGGTGAGGATGAGCACCGGCGGGCCCCCGGCGGCGCGGAGACGGCGGGTGGCGGTGATGCCGTCCATGCCGGGCATCTGGATGTCGCAGACGACCACGTCGATCTCCGTGCGGGTGGCGTCGAGGGCGGCGGCGCCGTCCGCGCCCTCCGCCACGACCGTGATGTCGGGGAATCCGTCGAGGATGGTGCGCAGACCGGCGCGGACCACGGGGTGGTCGTCGATGAGCATGACGCGGATCATGTGGGCTCCTTTGCCGAGGTCAGGGGGATGTGCACCGTCGCCGCCGTCCCGCCGTCCGACTCGATGAGCAGCTGCCCGCCGACGGATGCGACCCGGGCGGCCAGCCCCCGCAGGCCGTAACCGCGCTCGCCGGGGAAGCCGCGGCCGTCGTCCAGCACGTCGAGGGTGAGCTCCGTATCCCACACCCCGTAGGTGACCACGGCGCGGTCGGCGGCGGCGTGCCGGACGACGTTGTTCAGCAGCTCCCCCGCCGCCCGGACGACGACGCGCGCCACCGGTTCCGGCAGCTCACGGTCGGTGTCGCCGGACAGGTGCAGGCTGATGCTCAAGGGGTCGCCGAGGGCCTCCTGCCGGGCGCGGGTGCGCGCGACGAGGTGGCGCAGGGCGGTGGGCACCGACTCCCCCGGGCGGGCCAGGTCACGGACGAATCGGCGGGCTTCGTCGAGGCTGTCGGCGGCCTGCTCCTCGATGGTGCCCACCTGGCGCAGGGCCGCGGCGGCGTCCCCCTGCTCCAGGCTGCCGCGGACCGCCCGGGACAGCAGCACGATGGAACTCAGGCCCTGGGCGACGGTGTCGTGGATCTCCCGCGAGAGCCGTTCCCGCTCCTCCAGGCGCCCGGCCTGGTGCTCGGAGGCGGCCAGTTCCTCCTGCGTGGCGCGAAGATCCTCGGCCACTGCGCGGTGGTGCGCGGCCTCCCGGTGCAGGGCGAGGTACGTCCAGTAGATCGCCACCGCCAGCACCGTCCCGATGAAGGGCCCCACCGCCGACCCCACCGTCCACTCCCCCGGGTGCAGCGCCGCCGGCACGAACGCCGCGATCCCCCACAGGAGCGCCGCCGCCACCACCCCCAGGGTGCGCGGCAGCAGGTGGAGAAACAGCAGGACCAGCGGAAACAGTAGCCACACAAACGTGATCGACACCGCCACCAGCGCATGCCACAACAGCGTGACCACCGCCAGCCACCACCACACCACACCCCGCGGCGGCGTCTCCACGCTGTGCTCCCACACCGTGCCCAGCACGTAGATCAGCGCCAGGGCCACCGTCAACGGCAGCACCGGAGTGCCCGTCGCGGCCCCCGGCTCCGCAGCCAGGAACAGCGCCAGGCCCAGCACCAGCAGAAAAGCGAAGAGCAGGTGCAGGCCGACGCGGAGGGTACGGAGCAGGGCTGTCACACCATCGACGGTAGCCGCCGGGCGTGGGACGGGGCATCAACCGAGCGGTTGAGCGGGAATTCGCCTGCCCGGGCGATGGAAGTTGTCTCGTGTGTGGCGAGCATGAAGGCATGTTCCTCGGTATCCGCGACATCCTCCACGCCCGCGGCAGATTCACGCTCATCGGAGCGGTCGTCGGCCTCATCACGCTCCTGCTGATCATGCTCACCGGGCTCACCGGCGGCCTCGGCGCGCAGAACACCTCCGCCCTCCGCTCGCTCGACCCCGACCGGGTGGTCTTCACCTCGCAGCGGCCCTCCTTCACGGATTCGCAGGTCACGGAGGCCGACGTCGCCGCCTGGGCGGCCGTCCCCGGCGTCGCACGGGTGCGCCCGCTCGGCGCCCTCCAGACCCGCCTCGAGGCCGGATCAACCCAGGCCGTGGCGGTGCTCGGCCTCCCCGGGATCGGCCCCGGGGCGGTCCTCTCGGCCTCGCTTATCGACGCCCCACCTCCCTCCGTCTCCCTCGGCGGTGAGGTGGTGCCCGTCGCCGGGACCGTGCCGGACGAGTACTACTCCCACTCCCCCGTCGTGTGGGTCGACACCGCCACCTGGCAGGACATCGCCCGCACGGAGGCGGTGGGCAGCGTCCTGCTCGTGGACGGCGAGCCCCCCAGTGATGCCCCCGACATGACTGTGACCACCCTGCGCGGTTCCTTCGAGGGGCTCGCGTCCCACCAGTCGGAGCAGGGCTCGCTACGGACGATGCAGGGCTTCCTCTACGGCATATCGGCGCTGGTCATCGTCTCCTTTCTCACGGTGTGGACCATCCAGCGCACCCGTGACCTGGCCATCCTACGTGCGCTCGGCGCCACGCCCGGGTACCTCCTGCGCGACGCGCTGGGACAGGCCGCGCTCATCCTGGCCGTCGGCGTCGGCGCGGGCGCGCTCGCCGGCTGGGGGCTGGGCACGCTCGCCGGGCAGGCCGTGCCCTTTCTCCTCACTCCCCTGACCATCGTCGGCCCGGCACTGGGTATCTGGGTGCTCGGGCTGCTCGGTTCCCTGCTGGCCACCCGCCGGGTCGCGCAGATCGACCCGCTCATCGCACTCGGAGCACACTCCTCATGACCATCATCCTCGACCACATCACCCTCACCTACCCCGACGGACCGGCGCAGGTCACCGCCCTCGACGACGTCTGCCTCACCCTGCACCCGGGCGAGTTCAGCGCGCTGGTCGGCGAGTCCGGCTCCGGCAAGTCCTCCCTCCTCGCGGTGGCGGCCGGGCTGCAGCAGCCGACGTCCGGCACCGTGGCTGTCGACGGCGCCCGCGGCCTCATCTTCCAGCAACCCAACCTCCTCGGGGCGCTCACCGCGCGGGAGCAGTTGCTCATCACCGATCACATCCGGGGGCAGCGCCCGCGCCGGGACCGGGCCGATGAGCTGCTCGAACGCGTCGGGCTGGGCAGCCTCGGCCACCGCCGCACGGGCCAGCTCTCCGGTGGGCAGCGCCAGCGCGTCAACATCGCCCGCGCGCTCATGGGCTCCCCCGCCGTCCTGCTGGCCGACGAGCCCACCTCGGCCCTCGACAGCCGCCTGGCGCGCGAGGTCGTCGAACTCCTCGTCGACCTCACCCGCGAGAATGGCACCGCCACCCTCATGGTCACCCACGACCGCTCGCTTCTCGACACCTGCGACCGCGTCCTCGAGATGCGCGACGGCCGCGTCCGGGAGGTCCGTCCGGTGTCATAATGGCGGGCATGGATCAGCTCGCCGAACTCCGGGCCCGGCGCATCGTGGCGCAGGGACTGCCCTCCTCCGGGCGTAGCGCCGCCGCGGCCGCCCGCTGGATGCTCGGCGTGCAGGGCCAGAAGTACGCGGACGGCATCCGCGCGCTGTCCCTGCGGGGGCCGCGTGACGACGCCGCGGTGCTCGCGGGCGTCGATAAGCTCGAGATCGTGCGCGCCTGGCCGATGCGCGGCACCCTGCATTTCCTTCCTGCGGAAGACGTCCGCTGGATGACGCGCCTGTGCGGGCCGCAGGTGGCCCGGGCGCAGAAGCAGAGGCGCCCTGGCCTGGGGCTGAGTGAAGATGCAGTGGTCGTGGCGCGCGAGGCGCTGCATTCCGCACTGCGCGGCGGAGCGCTCACCCGGCCGGAGATCTACGAGGTGTTCGCGGGTGCGGGAGTCGACCCCGGGGACGGACGCGGTCCGCACCTGGTGCGAGCCTTCGGGGGCGAGGGCGACGTCGTCCAGGGTCCGCGACGCGGCGCGGTGGAGACGTTCCTGCACGTCGACGACCTGCCTGCGGCTCAGCGTGAGTTGGAGGGGGACGCGGCCCTGGCGGAACTGGGCACGCGCTACCTGCATTCGCACGGGCCGGCGTCGGTGAAGGATCTCGTCTGGTGGGCGGGGATCACCGTGGCGCAGGCGCGGCGGGCCGTGGGGCTGGCGCGGGACGTGGTGGAATTCGGCGATGGCTACTGGATGGGGGAGTGGCAGCGGGACGTGCCCGCCGCCGAACTGGAGCGGGCACTGGAACAGCACTACGAGTTGCCGGCCTTCGACGAGATCCTCCTCGGCTACGGCGACAAGTCGCTCATCCTGCCCGACGCGCTGCGCCCGGAAGTGCTGACGAAGAACGGCATCAGCTGGCCTTTCACCATGCGCGACGGGGTGATCACGGGGCGGACGACGTGACGTACACGTGGATGCGGCCCTACAGCCCGGAGCACCTCGCGGTGCTGGTCACTGGAGTGCTGGCCTGCGGGGTGCTGGTGGTGGCGGCGCGCCGGGTGGCCGGGACGCCCTGGGAGGTCCGGGCCCGCCAGATCACCGGCTGGGTGCTCATGGTTCTGGCGGGGGCGTGGCTGGTGTTCACCCTGTGGCCGGGGAACCTGCACATCACAGAAGGGCTGCCTTTCCATCTCTGTGACTGGCTGCGCTACATCACGGCCTACGGGCTCATCAGTGGGGATGAGCGAGCATGGGCCGTCACCTACTATTGGGGAATCCTGCTCAACCCGCAGGCGATTGTCACCCCGTACCTGCCCTACGTTCATAGCCCTGCCTGGGTGCAGTTCGCGGGCTACTGGTTCTTCCACCTGGTCGCGCTCATTGTGCCCCTGGTCATGGTGTTCGGCTTCGGATGGCGGCCCACCTGGAAGGACTTCCGTTTCGTGGCCTCCGTATCGCCGGCGTGGATGGCTGTTGCGATGACAGCCAACAAGGTCACCGGCGGCAACTACGGATTCTTCTCTCACCGGCCGCCGACTCCCTCCATCATTGATCTTTTCTATCGTTGGGGAATGAAACGGCACTACTGGATCCTCGAGGTCAGCCTCATCGCGCTGGTGTGGACGGGTGTGATGACGTGGCCGTGGGAGCGGGCCCGCCGGTGAGCATGGCGCTCTACAGCCCCGAGCACTGGGCGGCGCTGCTCGTCATCGCCGTGGCCACTCCGCTCTTCGTCCGGGCCGCCCGGCGGGGGAGCGGGCGATGGATGGTGCTCGCCGGATGGGTGCTGCTGGCGATCTCCGTGGCCTGGGGGCTGTGGGACCTGCGGCCGTCCGTCTTCGATATCCAGCGCTCCCTGCCCCTGCAGCTCTCCGACCTCGCCCGCCTCACCACCTCCCTGGCGCTGATCACCGGCGACTGGCGGTGGATCGCCCCGACCTACTACTGGGGACTCACGCTCAACGTTCAGTCGCTGCTCACCCCGGACCTCAGCTACGCCGTCGACCCGCGGCTGGAGTACCACATGTACTGGCTGCTTCACGGCGCTGTTCTTATCGCGCCCATCGCGCTGGTGTGGGGGAGAGGCCACCGGCCCACCTGGGCGTGGTACCGCTACACCTGGCTGCTCTCCCTCGGGTGGATGGCCACGACCATGCTGGTCAACGTCGCCACCGACTCGAACTACGGCTACCTCAACGGAACCCCGCCCGGACGCTCGCTTCTCGACGTCATGGGTCCCTGGCCCACCTACCTCGCCGTCGGCTGCGGCGCCCTGGGCGTGGTGTGGGCCGGGATGACCTGGCCGTGGGGTCGACTGCGTCGTAGCAGGTCAGGCTAGGAAAAGAGTGCGCAGCTGCGCACTGAACGGGGAAGAGTACGGGCTGCTGATCTGGCAATCCGGAGTTGAGGGGTGCTAGATCTGCGCGGGAAGCTCCACGTCAAAGCCGCAGTTCAGCAGAGGAAAATAGTGCGCAGCTGCGCACACAAGAATGGCGAAGCACCGGGAGAAGAGCGCGACACTGCCTTGTCTCCCGGTGCTGCACCGGCTTGAGGGGGCCTACTGGTTCCAGTTGGCGTAGGTGGTGTTCACCTTCTCCACCAGGGTGAGAACGTCATAGGAGGCGACCAGTTCGTCGTTCTGGTTGAACAGCGCGGCGTCCCAGCAGACCTCGCCGTAGTCGTCGGTGACGCGCGGGGTGATGCGCTTGGCGGTCAGCTCGATGCGGACGGAGTCGTCGTAGGTGACCGGGGTGATGAAGCGCAGGTTCTCCAGGCCGTAGTTGGCCAGGACCGGGCCCGGGGCGGGCTCGACGAACAGGCCGGCGGCCCAGGAGACGAGCAGGTAGCCGTGGGCGACGCGCCGCGGGAAGAAGGGGTTGGCGGTGGCGGCCTCTTCGTCGACGTGGGCGTAGAAGGTGTCGCCGGTCTTCTCGGCGAACTCCAGGATCTCCTCGAGGGAGACGTGGCGCAGGTCGGAGGCGAACTGGTCCCCGATCTGCAGCGTGGCCAGGTCCTTGCGGAAGGGGTGCACGGCGGTGCCGGCCTCGACGTCCGCGCGGGTCACCTTGTTCACCTGGGCGCCGCGGACCCATTCGCCGGTGATGGCGGTGAGGTGGTCCGGGGTGCCCTGGATCGCGGTGCGCTGCATGTAGTGCTTGACGCCGCGGATGCCGCCGAGCTCCTCGCCGCCGCCGGCGCGCCCCGGGCCGCCGTGGACCAGGTGGGGGAGCGGCGACCCGTGACCGGTCGAGGTCTTGGCGTCGTCGCGGTCGAGGAAGTGGAGGCGGCCGTGGAAGGCGCCGATGTTGTGCGCGTAGGTGGCGGCCAGCTCGGGGGAGTGGGTGATCACGGAGGCGACGAGGGAGCCCTTGCCGCGGGCGGCGAGGCGCAGCGCATCGTCGGTGTCGGTGTAGCCGATGATCGAGACGACCGGGCCGAAGGCCTCGACGTCGTGGACGGCGTCGGTGTCGGCGTCGTCGAAGGTGAGGATGGTCGGGGCGAAGAAGGCGCCGTCGAGCTGCGCGGAACCGCCGGTGACGACCGTGCCGCCGGCGGCCACGAGCCTATCGACGGCCGCGGCGACGTCCGCCCGCTGGTCAACGGAGACGAGCGGTCCCATCGTGGCGGAGGGGTCGCGCGGGTCGCCGGGGACGATCTTGTCGTGCAGGCGGGCGGCCAGGGCGTCGGCGACGGCGCCCTGGAGGGAGGTCGGGACGATGGCGCGGCGGACGGCGGTGCACTTCTGGCCGGCCTTGGCGGTCATCTCGACGAACAGCGCCTTGATGTAGGCCTCGAACTCGGGGGAGTCCTCGGTGACGTCTGCGCCGAGGATCGCGGCGTTGAGGGAGTCGGCCTCGGCGGTGAAACGGACGCCGTGGCGCAGGACGTTGTCGTGGGAGCGCAGGGTGGCGGCGGTGGCGGCGGAGCCGGTGAAGGCGACATGGTCGCGGTGATCGAGGTGGTCGAGCAGGTCACGGGCGGAGCCGGAGATGAGCTGCAGGGAGCCCTCGGGGAGGATGCCGGACTCGATCATGAGGCGCACGCAGGCGGCGGTGACGTAGCCGGAGGGGGTGGCGGGCTTGACCAGGGTGGGCATGCCGGCGATGAAGGAGGGCGCGAACTTCTCCAGCATGCCCCAGACGGGGAAGTTGAAGGCGTTGATCTGCACGGCCACGCCCGGGAGGGTGGTGTAGATGTGGGTGCCCAGGAAGGAGCTGTCGCGGGAGAGGATCTCGGTGGGGCCGTCGACGATGACGTGGCCGTTGGGCAGTTCGCGGCGGCCCTTGGAGGAGTAGACGAACATCGTCTGGATGCCGCCGTCGATGTCGATACCGTTGTCACGCTGCGTGGCGCCGGTCTGGTAGGCGAGCTCGTAGAGCTCCTCCTTGTGCTCGCCGAGGTAGAGGGCGAGTTCCTTGAGCTTGAGGGAGCGCTCGTGGATGGTCAGTTCGCGGAGGTTGCGCTGGCCGACGTCGCGGGCGTACTCGATGGCGCCGGCCAGGTCGAGGCCGTCGGTGGAGACGGTGGCGACGACCTCGCCGGTGGCGGCGTCGTGGACCTCGGTGACGCGGGTGGGGTTCTCGGGGGTCACCCAGGCGCCGGAGAGGTAGCTGGGGACGAGGGTGTCGGTGAGGGTGGACATCGGGGAGGTCCCTTCCTGGAGATTAATTAGTGACCGAACGGACGGTCAGGATTTCTGGCCAGTATAATCAAGATCACATTTCGCACAAGGCCTGCAGAGGAGAAGATCGTGGAACCGTGGGTTATCGAACTGGGTGAACTCGACCGCAAAATGGGCGTCGAGGTGCTCGAACAGTCACCCGAGAAGGTCGTGGCCACGATGCCGGTCGGCGGCAACCGGCAGTCGCTCGGCCTGCTGCACGGCGGGGCGATGGTGGCCATCGCGGAGGCCGTCGGCTCCTGGGCCGCCGTCATCCACGCCTCGACCATGGGCAAGGTGGCGGTGGGCGTGGACATCAACGCCACCCACCACGCATCAGGACGATCCGGGCTGGTCACCGCCACCGCCACCGCGATCCGGCTGGGGCGGACGCTGACCAGCCACGAGGTGATTCTCACCGACGAGGCCGGGAAGCGGCTGTGTACGGCGCGGATCACCAACGCGATCGTCGAGAAGCGTTAGCTGTACTCGTAGAAGCCCTTGCCGGACTTCCGGCCCAGCTCGCCGCGGGCGACCATGTCGCGCATGAGCTGCGGCGGGGCGAAGCGTTCGCCCAGGGTGGAGGAGAGGTACTCGGCGATACCGAGGCGCACGTCGAGGCCGACGATGTCGGTGAGCGCGAGCGGACCGACCGGGAACTTGTAGCCCAGGACCATGGCGTTGTCGATGTCCTGCGCACTGGCCACACCCTCCTCGACCATGCGGATCGCCTCGAGGGCGATGCACACGCCGAGGCGGGAGGAGGCGAAACCGGGGGCGTCCTGGACCACGATGGGGGTCTTGCCCAGGGCTGAGACCCAGCCGCGGGCCTCGTCGACAAGCGACTCCGGGGTGGAGTCCGCCACGACGATCTCCACCAGCTTGGAGGCCGGCACCGGGTTGAAGAAGTGCAGGCCGATGACGTCGTTGTCGACGGTCAGCGCCAGATCGGAGACGGAGAGCGAGGACGTGTTGGTCGCGATGACGGCCTCCGGGGAGGCCTCCGCGATCGTCCGGAACGAAGCGACCTTGAGGTCCATCGACTCCGGCACGGCCTCGACGACCAGCGGCAGTCCGGCGAAGGCGCCGGCGTCCGTGGTGACGGTGAGGCGGCTCAGCCACTCTTCGCGGGTGCCTGCGGCGCCGCGTTGGAGGGAGCCGTCGACGTCGTTGCTGATGCGCTCGGCGGCGGCGGCCACGGCGTCGTCATTGATGTCGACGACCGTGACCTCCGCGCCGGCGGCGAGGAAGGAGTGGGCGATTCCGGCGCCCATGCGGCCACCGCCGAGGACACCGACCTTCTGGGGGACAGTCATTTACTTCTTCTTTCGGTCGAGGAAGGCCTGCATGCGGTCGAACTTGGCGTCCGATTCGAAGAGGATGGCCTGGGCGATGTTGTCGACGGCCGGGTGCGCCGCCGCGGGCATGGCCATCACCTGCTTGGAGATGCGCACCGCCAGCGGATCGAGGGCGGCGATGCGGTCGGCGTAGGCGTGGGCGGCGTCGAGAAGAGACTCGGCGGCGGCGAGCTCGGTGACGAGGTGCACCTCGTGCGCCTCGGTGCCGGTGAGGATGCGGCCCGCGAGGAGGATCTCCTTTGCGATGGCCTCACCCACCAGCGCCTTGATACGCCACAGGCCGCCGGCGGCGGCGATGATGCCGAGGTTGGCCTCCGGCTGGCCGAACTTTGCGCCCGGGGTGGCGATACGGAAGTCCGCGGCCAGCGCCAGCTCGAGCCCGCCGCCGAGGGCGTAACCGTCGACAGCCGCGATGACCGGCATGGGCAGCTGGGCGATGCGGTGGAAAATGGAGTTGTTGATGCCCCGCAGCGCGTCCTCGCGGCGGCGCTCCCGCAGTTGCGCGATGTCCGCGCCGGAGGCGAAGATGCCGTGGCTGCCGGTGAGGATGAGGATCCGCGGGTCGCGCTCGAGCGCCTCGCACACGGCGTGCAGCTCGGCGACCATCTGATCGTCGATGGCGTTGCGCACCTCGGGGCGGGTGAGCTCGACCAGCAGCCGGTCGTCGTGCTCGGTGACGGTGAGGGCCTGGAAATCGGTGAACATGTCTAGACCCTCTCGATCGCGATGGCGGAACCCTGACCCACGCCGATGCACAGGGTGGCGATGCCGCGCTGGCCGCCCTCCTGCTCGAGACGGTTGAGCAGGGTGATGGTGATGCGGGACCCGGAGGAACCCAGCGGGTGGCCCAGGGCGATGGCGCCGCCCCACGCGTTGACCTTGTTCTGATCCAGCTCCAGCTCGCGGATGACCGCCAGCGACTGGGTGGCGAAGGCCTCATTGAGCTCGACGGCGTCGACGGAACCGAGGTTCCAGCCGGCCCGCTCGAGCACCTTGCGGGTCGCCGGGATGGGTCCGAGGCCCATGATCTCCGGGGCCAGGCCCGCGTTGGCGTTGGCGACGACCCGGGCGCGGGGCTGCAGGCCGTACTTCTCGACGGCCGCCTCACTCACCACGAGGATCGCCGAGGCGCCGTCGTTGAGGGTCGAGGAGTTCCCGGCGGTGACGACCTCGCCGCCGGAGACCACCGGGCGCAGCTTCGCCAGGACCTCCGGGGTTGTGCCGGGGCGCGGGCCCTCGTCGGTGTCGACGACGGTGACGTTGCCCTTGCGGTCCGTGACCTCGACGGGGACGATCTCCGACTCGAAGTGGCCGGCCTCGATGGCCGCGAGGGCGCGGGCCTGGGACTGGGCGGCGAAGGCGTCGGCGTCGGCACGCGAGATGGCGCAGACGCGCGCGACCTCCTCCGCGGTCTCCGGCATGGAGAAGGTGGTCTTCTCCTGCGCGGCGAAGATCGGGTTGACGAAGCGCCAGCCGATGGAGGTGTCGAAGGCCTCGCCGGGGCGGGCGAAGGCCGTCGTGGGCTTCTCGACGACCCACGGGGCCCGCGACATCGACTCCACCCCGCCGGCCAGCACGACATCCGCCTGACCGGATTCGACCATGGCGGTGGCCAGGGCGATGGCGGACATGCCCGAGGCGCACAGGCGGTTGACGGTGATGCCGGGGACGGTGTCCGGGTAGCCGGCGAGCAGCCAGGCCATGCGGGCGACGTTGCGGTTCTCCTCACCGGCGCCGTTGGCGTTGCCGAGGATGACCTCATCGACGGCCGCCGGATCGATCCCGGCGTCCTCGATGACGGCCTTGACGGCCAGGGCCGCAAGATCGTCGGGGCGGACGGACGACAGTGCGCCGCCGTAGCGGCCGACCGGGGTGCGGCGGCCGGAAACCAGGTACGCAGTGCTCACAGAGGGTTCCTAACGTCGGTGGTGGTTACTTGCCGGTGAAGACGGGGGTGCGCTTCTCGTTGAAGGCCGCGAAGCCCTCGAGGTAGTCGGCCGAGGAGCACAGCTGCCCCTGGGCGACGTTCTCGTCTGCCACGGACTGCCACAGACCGATCCGCTGATCGCGGATGTCCTGCACGAGCGCGCGGGAGGTGAGGAAGGCGCGGGTGGCGCCGCGGGCGGCCCGGCGGGCCTTGTCGCGGGTGAATTCGACTAGCTCCGCGGCGGGCAGGGAGCGGGAGAAGAGCCCGGCGGCGACCGCCTCGGCACCGGTGAGCATGTCGGCGGTGACGATGAGGTCCATCGCCCGGTGCGCGCCCAGCCGCTCGACGAACAGGGAGTGCCCGCCGGAGTCGAGGGTGGCGCCGAGGTTGGCGAAGGGGGACCCGAAGGTGGCGTCGTCCGCGACGTAGACGATGTCGCAGGCGATGGCCAGGCCCAGCCCGACACCGAGGCACACGCCGTGGACGGCGCCGAAGGTGGGTGCGGGGAAGGTGCTCATCTGCTGCAGCACCGGGGTGACCTTGTGGGCGAGGTAGTCGGTGGCGTCGTCGTCACGCGGGTCGAGGCCGCGGATGTTGCGGCCGGCGCAGAACCCACGCCCCTCGCCGCGCAGCACGAGGGCCCGGACGCCGCGCTCGGCGGCCTCGGTGTAGACCGCGGAGAGTTCCTGCAGGTCGGCCTCGGTGAGCGAATTGAGGGCGCGGGGGTTGTTGAGCACAACCTCGGCGACGTCATCCTCGATGTGGAGATCAATCACGGGTACCGGTCCTTTAGGCGTCGTAGTCGACGGTGATCGAGTCACCGGTCGCGCGGGTCTGGCAGGTGAGGACGTAGCCGTTGGCCACCTCGTCGGCCTCCAGGGCATAGTTCTCGTCCATCTCGAACTCGCCCTCGACGACCTTGGCGCGGCAGGTGCCGCACACGCCGCCGGCGCAGGCGAAGGGGACGTCCGGGCGGGCGCGCAGCGCGGCGTTGAGGATGGTCTCGTTGGCCGAGGCCGGGGACTCGATGGATCCGGAGAGCCCGTCGAGGGTGAAGGACACGGTGATGTTGCGGCCGTGCGGATCGGCGACCACCGGGCGGCCGGTGTTGCCCTGGCCGGGACCGTCCTGCGGCTTGCCGGTGGAGAAGAGCTCGAAACGGACCTTCTCGCTGTTGACGCCGCGCCCCTCGAGCTCATCGCGGACCAGCTGCACCAGCTCGAAGGGGCCGCAGAGGAACCACTCGTCGGTGTCGCTGGTGCGCACCACCTTGTCGAGGAGCAGGGAGAGCTTCTCGTCGTCGATACGCCCGGAGAACAGCGGGTTGACGCGCTGCTCGCGGGAGAGGACGTGGTGCACCGCGAAACGGGTCGGGTACTTGTCCTTGAGGTCGCCGATCTCCTCGGCGAACATGACGTCGCCGCCGCCCTTGTTGGCGTAGACGATCTCGAAGGTCGCGGCCTTCGAGCCCGACAGCAGGGCCTGGGCGATGGACATGATCGGGGTGATGCCGGAACCGGCGGCGATGGCGACCAGGTGCGGGGCACCGTCGACGTCGGCCAGCTCGTTCTTCAGCAGCTCCTGCGCGTCGTTGAGCGAGGTGACGTGGACGCGCGAGGTGAAGGCGCCCTGCGGGTTCATGACCTCGATGACGGTACCCGGGGTGAGCTCGTCGTTGGCCCAGGTGGAGAAGACGCCACCGAGGTCGCGCTTGATGGCCACGCGGATGGTGCCCGGACGCGGGATGTCGCAGATGGAGTAGGAACGACGGACTTCCTGGCCGTCGATGTCGGCGCGGAGGGCGACGTACTGGCCGGGGACGTAGTCGTAGTCGTCGCGGAGCTCCTCCGGAACCTCGAAGCTGACCTCGACGGCGTTGTCGGTCAGACGACGGACCTCAGAGACCTCGAGCGGGTTGAACTTGGCCTTTTTCTTGGTGGGAGCGGTCATCAGTGCACCTTGAAGTAGTCGAAGGGCTCGAGGCAGTCCTGGCAGGAGTACAGGGCCTTGCAGGAGGTCGAGCCGAATTGGGCGATGTTTCGGGTCCGGGTCGAGCCGCAGCGCGGGCACGGGACCGGGGGTGGGGGAGCGAGAGTGAGCTTGACGGGGCCGGCCGGAGCGCGGGCGGCGGAGTGCTGCGGAGGGGCGATGCCGTACTCGCGCAGCTGCTCGCGGCCGTCCTCGGTGATCCAGTCGGTGGTCCAGGCGGGCTGGAGCACCAGGTCGACGCGGGAGTCCGCGTAGCCGGCGGCGACCAGGGCCTCCCCGACCTCGCGGGTGATGTGGTCCATGGCCGGGCATCCGGAGTAGGTCGGGGTGATCGTCACTACCGCGGTGCCGTCGATGACGGCGGCGTCGCGAAGAATTCCCAGGTCGGCGATGGAGATGACCGGGATCTCCGGATCGGGCACGGTGGCGGCGGTGTCCCAGACCTTCGCGGCCTCGGGATCAGTGGGGCGCAGGGGGTGAACGGACACGGGCTGACCTTCCTTCGGATGAACGGGGGAGTTACCAGGTGGCGCCGGGGTGCTGGCGGGCGAAGACCTGCAGCTCGGCGAGGATGTAGCCGCGCTGCTCGGAGAAACGGCCCGTGCGCTGGCCGGACATGGCCTGCGGGGTGGTGGGCACCTCCAGCTGGGCGGTGTCGAGGACGTGCTTGATGCGCTCGTCGAACTCGGCGCGCAGGGAGGAGGGGAGCACCGCGATGCCCTGCTCGGCGAGGCGGGTGTGGATCTCCAGGTCCTCGAAGAGCTCGTCGACGTAGGGCCACATGTAGAACAGGCCCTCCTCGATGCGGTGCTTGGACACCTCGGTGCCCAGGCCCAGGCGCAGGACCCACTGGTTGGCGTGGTCGACGTGGTACTCGACCTCCTTCACCGCCTTGGCGGCGATGGCGGCGAGGGTCTCGTCCTGCGACTGCATGAGTGCCGTGTACACGCCGTACATGTAGTAGGAGGCGATGAGCTGGCGGGCGATGGTCTGGCCGAAGTCGCCGTTCTCCTGCTCCATGAGGCGGGCGGAGCGGTACTCCTCCTCCGCGCGGAAGTAGGCGAGGTCGTCCTCGGTCTTGTCCCAGGCCGTGCCGGCGTAGGAGTAGAGGAAGCGGGTGTGGCCGATGAGGTCGAGCGCGATGTTGGCGAGGGCGATGTCCTCCTCCATCTCCGGGGCGCGGGAGATCCACCAGCTCAGGCGCTGGCCCAGCATGAGGGCGTCGTCGCCGAGCTGGGTGGCGTAGGTGGCGACATCCTCGCTGGCCCGGGATCCGGAGCCCTGGATGTCCTCGGCGGTGAGGGAGTCACCCTGGGTCTGGCGGGTGGCGGAATCGACGGTGGCGAAGTTGCTCACAGGTGCGGCACCCCTTCGGACTTGTCGTAGTAGGTGGCGTGGCGGTAGTTCTTGCCGGAGGCGGACTCGAAGTAGCCGCCCTTGGAATCCGGGTCGGAGGAGGTCACGGCCTCGGTCGGGATGACCCACACCGAGGTGCCCTCGTTGCGGCGGGTGTAGAGGTCGCGGGCGTTGCGCAGGGCCATGGTGGCGTCCGGCGCGTGGAGGGAACCGGCGTGGACGTGGGAGAGTCCGCGGGAGGATCGGACGAAGACCTCCCACATCGGCCAGTGCTGCTGATCAGACATGTGTGGATGCTCCTTATATAAGGGTGGGTGGGTCAGGCGATGAGCTGGGAGTCGGCGGACTGGTACTTCTCCGCGTAGGCGGCGGCCGCCTCGCGGACCCAGGCGCCGTCCTCGAAGGCCTGGCGGCGGCGCTGCATGCGCTGGACATTGCAGGGGCCGGCGCCCTTGATGGCGGAGTAGAACTCGCTCCAGTCGAGCTCGCCGAAGTCGTAGTGGCCGCGCTCCTCGTTCCACCGGAGGTCCGGGTCCTCGAAGTGGAGGCCGAGGGCCTCAGCCTGCGGGACGATCATGTCGACGAAGCGCTGGCGCAGCTCGTCGTTGGAGAAGCGCTTGATCTTCCAGTCCATGGACTGCTGGGAGTTGGGGGAGTCGTTGTCCGGCGGGCCGAACATCTGCAGGGCCGGGCCGTAGAAGCGGTTGATGGCCTCCTGCGCCATCTGCTTCTGCTCCGGGGTGCCGTGGGAGAGTTCGTAGAGGATCTCCCAGCCCTGGCGCTGGTGGAAGGACTCTTCCTTGCAGATACGCACCATGGCGCGGCCGTAGGGAGCGTAGGAGGCACGGCACAGCGGGACCTGGTTGGCGATGGCGGCGCCGTCGACCAGCCAGCCGATGGCCCCGATGTCGGCCCAGGTGCGGGCCGGGTAGTTGAAGATGGAGGAGTACTTGGCGCGGCCCTCGAGCAGCTGGTCGACGAGCTCGTCGCGGCCGGTCTGCAGGGTCTCGGCGGCGGAGTAGAGGTAGAGACCGTGGCCGGCCTCGTCCTGGACCTTCGCGATGAGGATGGCCTTGCGCTTGAGGGAGGGGGCGCGGGTGATCCAGTTCGCCTCCGGCTGCATGCCGATGATCTCGGAGTGTGCGTGCTGGGAGATCTGGCGGGTCAGGGTCTTGCGGTATGCGGCGGGCATCCAGTCGGTGGGCTCGATGCGGGAGTCTTCCGCGATGAGGCGGTCGAAGGTCTCCTGCCCGGCCGCATCGGCGGGGGAGAGGTGGTCGGTGGCGGTGGTCATCGGTGTTCCTTCGTTCGGGCTTTCGGGCGTTCGGGTGAAGTCGACAACGGTCTCGTCGGCATTTATTAACCGATCGTTCGGTCAGTATATGGAGCAAGTGTGATCCATGTCAATGGCGCAGATCACTTTCCTGCCGGGGGTGAGCAGTGGGGGGTGTGGCTCAGACGCCCCTGACCACGCGCGAGGTCCCGCGGAACTCCGCGATGACCTGCCCGTTGACGGTGAGGGTGACGTCGGTGATGCCGTTGCGGCCCCACGTGCGGCGCTCGACGGCGTGGCCCTCCACGACGTCCCCCTCGCGGGCCGGGGCGATGTAGTGGATGCCCACCTGCGCAGCCACCGCGATGTTGCCGGTGGAGTTGCAGGCGCCGGCGAAGAGTGAGTCGGCGAAGGTGAACAGGTAGCCGCCCTGGCACGTGCCGTGGCCGTTGCACATGTCGGGGCGGATGGTGAAGTGGCCCTGCGCCTCGCCGTTGGCGATGTGGGTGATCACCATCCCGAGGCCGGCGGAGGCACGGTCCTGCTCGAACATCGTGCGGACGTGGTCGTAGGTGGCTCCCTCGGCGACGCCGGGGGCGAGAATCTGGGTCATGCGGAACTCCTGTGCTCGGGGCAGAATGGGGGTTGGCGCTGTTCAGGGGCCTGCGCGGCGCTCCCTGCGGCCGAAATACCGCCCGATCGGTCGGTATTGAGCAGCGAGTGTACGTGAGCGAGGTCACTTTGGGGGCTTTACCTCAGAACAATTCCTCCGGAAGGTGTCACGTACACTTCTGAGCAGCACGTATGTGAAGGAGACAGGAACATGCCGTCGAGCACCACCACCGGCCGGGGGCGCCCCGGGTACGCCCGGGAGGACGTCATCCGCATTGCCGTCGAGGAATTCAATGCCCGCGGCTACGAGGCCACGTCGATGGGGGCGCTCGCGGAGCGGCTCGGACTGAGCAAGTCCGCGATCTACCACCACATTGCCTCCAAGGAGGAGATCCTCGTCGAGGCGACCGGCAAGGCGCTCGAGGAGCTCAACGCCGTCGTCGAGGGCGCGCTCGCGGCCACGGGCGATCCGGTCGAGCAGCTGCGCCTGCTTGTCGGGGGCACCACCCGCGTGCTGTGCGAGTACCCCGCCTACGTCCGCCTGCTCCTGCGCCTGCGCGGCAACACCGACGCTGAACGGGCCATCATGGCGCGGCGGCGGAACATCACCCGGGCGCTGGTCGACGTGGTCGAGCGGGCGCAGGCGGAGGGGTCCCTGCGCACGGATCTCGAGTCCGGGGTCGTCGCCCGCCTCATCTTCGGCATGATCAACTCCATCGTCGAGTGGTACAGGCCCGAAGGGCAGTATGCGCCGGAGGATCTGGCCGCGATCACGCCGGAGATGGTGTTCACCGGCATCGTCAAGGCACGGCCATAACCGGGGTGGGGTAAGGGGGTGCGTGGGGGTTCGGGCGTGTGAGCTGCGGAATTCTTCCGCGGCGGGGGTAGTCTCGATATTTCATTTGTGGTCCGGATCAAGAATTATCGGCCAATGTGTTGCAAGTAACAGTCGCCGGGTTGTAACCTCTGCCACATACTTGCTGACCGATTGGTCGGTTAGTAATTGGCATTCACATCTCTGCTAACCCACGGTCGCCCCGGCCCCCACGCCGCCCACCACCGTAGGAAAGGACTACTCCGTGGCCTCCACGACGGACATCACCTCCACGATCAACGGTCCCCAGACCAGCATCGAGTACGCATCCCGCGATGAGATCACCGCGCTGCAGACCGAGCGCATGAAGAACACCCTCCGCCACTCGTACTTCAACGTCCCGCACTACCGCCGGGCCTTCGACGAGAAGGGCGTCCACCCGGACGACTTCAAGGAGCTCAAGGACATCGCCCTGTTCCCCTTCACGGACAAGGCCATCCTCCGCGAGAACTACCCCTTCGGCATGTTCGCCGTGCAGAAGCACCAGGTCGCCCGCATCCACGCCTCCTCCGGCACCACCGGCCAGCCCACCGTCGTCGGCTACACCCGCAACGACATCGAGAACTGGTCCACCCTCGTGGCCCGGTCCCTGCGCGCCGGCGGCGTCCGTCCCGGCGACCGCGTCCAGGTGACCTTCGGGTACGGCCTGTTCACCGGTGGTCTCGGCCTGCACTACGGCGTCGAGAAGCTCGGTGCCACCGCCATCCCGACCTCCGGCGGCCAGACCGACCGCCAGCTGGAGATCATGCGCGACTTCGAGCCGGACGCCATTGTGGGCACCCCGTCCTACATGCTCAACGTGCTCGACCGCATGCGCGCCAACGGCATGGACCCGCGCGACTCCTCCATCCGCGTCGGCATCTTCGGCTCCGAGCCGTGGACCGAGGGCATGCGCCTCGATCTGGAGGCCGGCTTCGGCATCGACGCCACCGACATCTACGGCCTCTCCGAGGTCATGGGCCCGGGCGTCGCGCAGGAGTGCATCGAGACCAAGGACGGCCTCACCCTCTGGGAGGACCACTTCTACCCCGAGATTCTCGACCCGGACACCCTGGAGCCGGTGCCGGACGGCGAGCTCGGCGAGCTGGTGATCACCCCCATCACCAAGGAGGCCTTCCCGGTCATCCGCTACCGCACCCACGACCTCACCCGCCTCCTGCCGGGTACCGCCCGTTCCATGCGTCGCCTCGACCGCATCAGCGCCCGCAACGACGACATGATCATCCTCCGCGGCGTCAACTGCTTCCCGACCCAGTTCGAGGAGCTCATCGTCCAGGACAAGAACCTCCGCCCGCGCTACCAGTGCGTCCTGTCCAAGCGGGGCCGCATGGACCACCTCACCCTCGTCGTCGAGCACGCTCCCGGGCGCACCCCCGACGAGATCGCCTTCTCCCAGCTCAGCCTGCGCAAGCTCATCAAGGACCGCATGGGCGTCTCCGTCGATGTCGACGTCCGTGACCAGGTCGACAGCGGCGACGGCAAGGCCAAGCGCATCGTCGATAACCGCTGACGCGGCGACACCCTCCTCTCCCACCCCACAGAAAGCCCCCGCGATGACCAACGACACCCTCGCCACCGGCGCGACCGGCACCATGGAAGATCCCCAGCCGATCACCGCCGAGCACCGCCGCGTCCTCTCCGGCGCCATGGTCGGCACCACCATCGAATGGTTCGACTTCTTCATCTACGCGCAGGCCGCGGCGCTCATCTTCGCCGCCCAGTACTTCAACCCCGCCTCCAACGACTCCGTGACGATGGCCCAGATCATCTCCTGGGCCTCCCTGGGCATCTCCTTCCTCTTCCGCCCGCTCGGCGCCATCATCGCCGGCCACCTCGGCGACCGCCTGGGCCGCAAGCCCGTCCTGGTGATCACCCTGCTCGGCATGGGTGGCGCGACGGTGGCCATGGGTCTGCTGCCGACGTACGCGCAGATCGGCATCGCCGCCCCGGTCATCCTCGTCTTCCTGCGCATCCTGCAGGGCCTGTCCGCCGGTGGCGAGTGGGGCGGCGCCGCCCTCCTGGCCGTCGAGCACGCCCCCGTCCACCGCCGCGGCTACTTCGGTTCCTTCCCGCAGGTCGGCGTCCCCGCCGGCATGCTGCTGGCCACCCTGTTCATGCTGGTCCTCTCCGCGACCCTGAGCACCGAGCAGTTCGAGTCCTGGGGCTGGCGTATCCCGTTCATCTCCTCCCTCGTGCTCATCGTCATCGGCTTCCTCATCCGCCGCCTGGTTGAGGAGTCCCCCGTCTTCGCCGAGCTGGAGGAGCTGAAGAAGAAGTCCTCCGCGCCGCTGTCCCTGCTGTTCAAGGAGCACTCCGGCAAGGTCGCCCTGGCCGCCTTCATCTTCGCGGGCGTCAACGCCGCCGGTTACCTGGCCATCGCCTACATCGTCTCCTACGGCACCAAGGTCATCGGCTACGACCGCACCACCACCCTCGCCGTCACCGCCGCCACCGCGATCTCGTGGATCATCGCCACCCTGGTCTTCGGCGCCCTGTCCGACACCCTGGGCCGCAAGCAGGTCTTCGCCCTCGGCTACATCGGCTCGATCCTGTGGGCCATCCCGACGTGGCTGCTCGTCGACACCGGTAACGTCGCGCTGTTCATCCTGGCCATGGTGGTCCTGGGCATCCTGCTGGGCGCCACCTACGGTCCGCAGTCCGCGCTCTACGCCGAGATGTTCCCGGCCGAGGTCCGCCTCTCCGGCGTCTCCATCGGCTACGCCATCGGCTCCATCATCGGCGGCGCCTTCGCCCCGATGATCGCCACGATGCTTCTCGACGCCACCGGTACCTCCCTTTCCATCGGCATCTACATCGCCGCGGTCTCCCTGGTCTCCCTCATCGCGGTGTTCATGGTCCCGCGCGGTATCCAGGGCCGCTCCCTGCACTAATTCGTGCTTATCGACGCCCCGGGTGACCCGTCACCCGGGGCTCAGTCGCGCCGTGGCCTGCGGAATCGCCTCCGCGATCCGGGAGGCCGAGGTGGGGGCGGGCCCGTCGGGGGTCTGCGCGGACAACCACGCGGCGACGCCGTGGATGCCGACGGCCGGCAGCACCCCCGCCATCCCGGAGCGGGCCATCCACGCCCCGAGGAGCCCGGCGAGCACATCCCCGGAACCGGGGGTGGCCGCCCAGGAGGAGCCCGCGTCGACGACTGAGACCCGCGCGCCCTCGCAGATGATGGTGCGGCGGCCCTTGAGCAGCACCGCGCACCCCAGGTCCGCGGCGAGCGCGCGCACCGCGGCGAGGGGATCGGTGGTCAGCTCCGGCAGCCCGCCGACCGCCTCCGCCAGGCGGCGGAACTCCCCGGCGTGCGGGGTGAGCAGCGTCTGTCCGACGCGGTCACGCAGGGCGGCGCGCAGGTCCGCGGAGCGGGCGAGGAGGGTGAGGGCGTCGGCGTCGATAAGCAGGGGTTCCGGACGGGCGAGCAGGGCCGCGAGCTCGGCCTCGTCGAAACCACGCCCCGGGCCGACGACCCAGGCCTGGACGCGGCCGGTGTCGGCGAGCGTCGGCGAGATGACCACCTCCGGGACCGCGCGGACCACATCGCCGCCGAGCGGTCCGACGTAGCGCACCATCGCGCTGGTGGCGCGGACGGCGCCGAGGGTGGTGAGCAGGCCCGCGCCGGGATAGGTGTCCGAACCCGCGCACAGGCCGACGACCCCGCCGGTGTACTTGTCGTCGTCCGCGCCGGGCTCCAGCGACCCGCGCCAGCTGATGGTGTGCGGCGTGTGCAGGGGAAACGGCCACTCGCGGGAGGGGGCGAGCGCCCGGAAGGTCTCGACCCGGGGTGAACGGCCCCCGAGCACCTCGGCCAGCAGCGCAAGGGAGAGGGAATCCTGGCCGTTGGCGATGTCCGCCAGCAGCACCTCCCCGCAGGCGTTGCTCAGTGCATGGGCCAGGCGCAGCCCGCCGAAGGTGACGGTGACATCGGCGGTGACGTGGTGCGCGGGCAGGGCGCCGGTGTCCGCATCCACACCCGAGGGGACATCGACGGCGAGGACCGGGATCTCCCGCTCCGCGGCCACCTGCAGCCAGGCGCCCAGCTCCGGGGACAGACCCCCGGCACCGCCGATGCCCAGGATGCCGTCGATGATGAGCGTCGCCAGGGGGCTCGCGGGCAGCTCGTCGAGCACCAGCCCGCCCGCCTGCTGGAACGCCGCCAGGGCCCGCTCGTGCACCTTCCCGTCGCGGCCCAGCAACACCGCATGGACATCGTGCCGGGCGGCCAGCTCCGCCCCGGCGTAAAGGGCATCCCCACCGTTGCCCCCGGCGCCGACCAGCAGGCACACCGATTCCTCGCGATCCTCTGGCAGTAGCGTGGTGGCGGCAAGGGCCACCGCGTGGGCGGCCTGGCGCATGAGGTGGTCGGGAGCGGGCTGGGAGTCCAGGAGCACCTGCTCGCATGCGCGGATCGTGGCGACGGGATGGGCGAAGCTGCGCGACATCATGGCCCCGAGGCTAGTCACCCCTGGCAGACGGGGCACCAGAAGAGGTTGCGACCCTCCATCACCCGGTGACTGATGGGTGCGCCGCACACGTAGCAGGGCAGACCTGCGCGTCGGTAGACGTAGACCTCCCCGCCGTGGTCGTCCTTGCGGGGGTCCCGCGCCATCGCCTCCGGGGTGTGCTCCGGGCGGACGGTGTCGATGCGCCCGGACTCCACCCCCTCCGCCATGAGGCCGACCAGGTCCGCCCAGATGCTGTCGAACTCATTGCGCTGCAGGGCCGTGCCCGGCAGGAACGGCGAGATGCCGAGTCGGAAGAGGGTTTCCGCCCGGTAGATGTTGCCCACCCCGGCGAAGAGTTTCTGGTCCATGAGCTGGGAACCGATGCTGCGCCGCGAGCGGTGGACGCGGGGCCACAGGGCCGCGGGGTCCGCATCCGCGCGGATGGGGTCCTCCCCGGACTGTCCGCGGATCCCCGCGTACTCCTCCTCCGTGATGAGCCGGCACCACTGCGGCCCGCGCAGATGCGCGGCGTGCTCCCCGTCGCTGATGCGCAGCCGGATCTGTCCGGCCTGCTCCGTCGCCGGCTCGAACTTCAACTGCCCGATGAGCCCGAGGTGGATGTAGATGATGTGCTCCGGGTGCGGGGCATCGAAGTCCACGAACAGGTGCTTTCCGATGGCCTCCGCGTGGGTGATCCGGCTGCCGTCGAGAAGCGCCGCCTCGGCGGCGAACCGGCCCTGCGGCGAACTGACCTCCAACGGACCGGCCCGGAAACCGGCGTTGAGCTCGCGGGCGAGTCGATGGATGACGTGTCCTTCAGGCATGCCCACAGTGTAGTCAGTGCAGGTGGCAGGGCATAAAGAGTGCGCAGCTGCGCACTGCGGGGGGCAACTTAACACTCAACTTCCCACTTAACTTCCCACAGTGTTATGTTGAGTGTTATGTTGAGTGGGAAGTTGGAGGCGACCGTCGGACAGTTGCGGTTGATCGGCACGGACAAGCAGCGGGTCGAGGTTAAGAGCGGGGTGGGGAAGGGTATTCGGGAGACTCTCAGCGCTTTCTCCAACTCCGGGGGCGGAGTCATCATCATCGGGTTGTCCGAGGCCGACGGGTTCATCCCTGTGGACGGTTTTGATGTCGGTAAAGCGCAGGATGCGGTGATTTCCCGGTGTCGGGAACTCAGCCCCGTTGTTCGTCCAGAAGTCGAAATCGACCACGTTGACGGAGCTCCGGTCTTGGTTGTCACGGTGTCCGAGATGCCTGCCTATGACAAGCCTTGTTTCATCACTGAACAGGGCCGGTACCGGGGAAGCTATCGGCGTACCGGAGACGGTGACCTGCGGCTGGAGCACTACGAGGTGGACCGTCTTGTGGAGGAGCACGCACAGCCACGCTGGGATGAGGAGCCGGTCGAAGAGGCTACGGTAAGCGATCTCGATCCGGAGATTCTGCAGCCGTACCTGAAGGGTCAGCGCGCGCTACGTCCGAAATCCTTTGCGCATGGTGAAGCTCAAGCTCTCAAACATCTGCGTGTGACCAAGGAAGACCACGTCACGCTAGCTGCCCTTTTGGCTATGGGAGAGTATCCACAAGAGTTTTTCCCGCGTTTGACCGTGACTTTCGCGCTTTTCCCAGGAACCGCGAAAGGTGATGTAACAACCGGAATCAGGCTGCTGGACAGCGCGACTCTCGGTGGGCCGATCCCGGAGCTGGTGGATTCAGTCGTCGAGATGGTTAATAAGAACATGCGGACCGGAGGGCTTATCGGTGACACCTTCCGTACTGAGCTGCCAGACTATCCGTTGGTGGCTGTGCGCGAAGCTGTCGTTAACGCTCTCATGCACCGTGACTATTCGCCGAGCGCCCGCGGCACGCAGGTGCAGGTCAACATGTTTGTCGATCGCTTGGAGATCACGAATCCGGGTGGACTGTTCGGAGCTGTGACCGTTCAGTCCCTGGGCGAAGCCGGGGTGAGCTCCACTCGAAACCAGCGCTTGGCCACCTTTCTAGAGACAGCTGCATTTCCTAGCGGAGGTACGGTGGCGGAGAACCGGGGCACCGGCATCGCGGTCATTCAGTCGTCTCTCGCGAATGCTCTCATGCCTGAAGCCGAGGTACAGAACTCGCTCACCCATTTCACCATCGTCTTTCGCAGGAGGAAGGTGGCACCGGCAGAGCGCTATGGAACAGCTCTGGAGCAGGTGAAGGACATCCTCTGGAGTCGAGAAAGTGCCAGCACGAGCGAGATTGTCGAGCTCACAAAGCTGAGTCGGACAGCCGTCCAGAAGGCTGTCAACGAGCTCATCGACATTGGCCAGGTTGAACCCACGGAGCCCCCGCGGAGCCCTAAGCAGCGATATCGGCGAACCTAACACCCAACTTCCCACTTAACATCCCACTGTGGGATGTTAAGTGGGAAGTTGGGTGGGAGGTTCGGGGAAGTTGATTGGCGGTAGAGTCGGTGCAGTCAGATCCACGAGCCACACAGGGGACGCGCGCATGCCGCACAAGATCGGATTCGATCGCGAACGATACATCGAGATGCAGTCGGAGCACATCAATGCCCGACGCTCCGAGATCGGCGGAAAGCTCTATCTGGAGATGGGCGGCAAGCTTTTCGACGACATGCACGCCTCCCGCGTCCTGCCGGGCTTCACCCCGGACAACAAGATCGCCATGCTCGAGCGGATCAAGGACGACCTGGAGATCATCGTCTGCCTCAACGCCAAGGACCTCGAGCGGCAGAAGGTGCGCGCCGACCTGGGGATTCCCTACGAGGAGGACACGCTGCGTCTCATCGACATCTTCCGGGAGCGCGGCTTCCTCGTGGAGAACGTCGTGATGACCCAGCTCACCGACGACAACCCCATCGCCCACGCCTTCATGGACCGCCTTCAGCGGCTGGGGCTCAAGGTGCACCGTCACCGCGTCATTCCGGGCTATCCGACGGACACCCGCCGCATCGTCTCCCCGGAGGGCTTCGGCGTCAACGACTACGTGGAGACCACCCGCGACCTCATCGTCGTCACCGCGCCGGGCCCGGGGTCCGGCAAGCTGGCCACCTGCCTTTCGCAGGTCTACCACGAGTATCAGCGGGGGGTGCGGGCCGGTTACGCCAAGTTCGAGACCTTCCCCATCTGGAACCTCCCCCTCGAGCACCCGGTCAACCTGGCCTACGAGGCCGCCACCGCCGACCTCGACGACATCAACGTCATCGACCCCTTCCACCTCGCCGCCTACGGCAGGCAGGTGACCAGCTACAACCGCGACGTCGAGGTCTTCCCGCTGCTGCGCACCCTGCTGGAGACCCTGGCGGGGGAGAGCCCCTACCAGTCGCCCACGGACATGGGCGTCAACATGGTCGGCCACTGCATCTCCGACGATGACGTGTGCCGTGAGGCCTCCCGGCAGGAGATCGTGCGTCGTTACTACAAGGCGCTGGTCGACGAGCGCCGCGAGGACCTCGACGACATCGTCTCCTCCCGGATCGGCATGGTCATGTCCAAGGCGCGGACCACGGTGGAGGACCGGCGCGTCGTCGCCCCCGCCCTGGCCGTGGCGGAGCAGACCGGCGAACCCGGGGCCGCCATCGAGCTGGCGGACGGCTCCATCATCACCGGCAAGACCACCGAACTCCTCGGCTGCTCCTCGGGCATGCTGCTCAACGCCCTCAAGCACCTGGCCGGCATCGACCGGGAGCAGCACCTGCTCTCCCCGGAGTCCATCGAGCCGATCCAGACGCTCAAGACGCAGCACCTCGGCTCCCGCAACCCGCGCCTGCACACCGACGAAGTGCTCATCGCGCTCTCGGTCTCCGCCGCGGGCAGCGACGAGGCGCGCCGGGCGCTGGCCGAGCTGAAGAACCTCCACGGCTGCGAGGCCCACACCACCACCATCCTCGGCTCGGTGGACGAGGGCATCTTCCGCAACCTGGGCGTCCTGGTGACCTCGGAGCCGGAGTACTGGCGGAAGTCGCTCTACCGGAAGCGCTAGGGACCCGCCCAGTAGACTCATCCCCGTGGCCATCAGCAAAATCCTCCTGTACTACCGCTTCACCCCGATCGCCGATCCGCGGGCGGTGATGCTGTGGCAGCGTGACCTGTGCGAGTCGCTGGGGTTGCGCGGCCGCATCCTCATCTCGGAGCACGGCATCAACGGCACCGTCGGGGGTGACATCGACGCGTGCAAGCGCTACATCCGTAAGACGCGCGACTACCCGGGATTCAAGGACATGGAGTTCAAGTGGTCCGAGGGGGGCGCGGAGGATTTCCCGAAGCTGAGCGTCAAGGTGCGCGATGAGATCGTCGCATTCAACGCGGCCGGGGAGATCAAGGTCGATGAGGACGGCATCGTCGGGGGCGGCGTGCATCTGCAGCCGGAGGAGGTCAACTCCCTGGTGGCGGAACGCGGCGAGGATGTCGTGTTCTTCGACGGTCGCAACGCGCTGGAGGCACAGATCGGCCGGTTCCGGGATGCGGTGGTCCCGGATGTCACCACCACGCACGATTTCATCGGGGAACTCGAGTCCGGCAAGTACGACTGGATGAAGGACAAGCCGGTGGTCACGTACTGCACGGGTGGCGTGCGGTGCGAGATCCTCTCCTCCCTCATGCTCAACCGGGGTTTCAAGGAGGTCTACCAGATCGACGGTGGCATCGTCCGCTACGGCGAGAAGTACGGCAACGCAGGGCTGTGGGAGGGCTCGCTGTATGTCTTCGACAAGCGGATGCACGTGGAATTCGGGGAGGATTACACCGAGCTCGGGCACTGCATCCACTGCGGTGGGCACAGCAACAACTTCATCAACTGCCTCAACGAGGACACGTGTCGTCGGCAGGCATTGGTGTGCGAATCGTGTGCGGCGCAGCCCGCGACCGCGCACTGCGGGCGCCCGGACTGCGCCGAGGTGGCGGGCCGCGCCTAGTTGCTCAGCGCGGTGATGAGGATCTGCCAGGTCTGCAGCATCCACATCATGGCGAAGGGGATGAGCACCCAGAACACGCCCATCCACGGGCGCCAGCGGGTGTAGCTGTTGAGCTTGCGCACCATCATGACGGCGCAGCCGATGACCCCGCCCATGGCGACAAGGCTGGTCACGATGGGCCACCAGATCTGCGCGGAACGGGTGCACAGCCAGGCGGCCTCGCCGGCCTCGCACAGGGGTCCGCCGATGAGGCGGGTGACCAGGGCCAGCAGGAAACCGCCCCCGGCGGTGAGCGCCATGGTGCCGAAGAGCCAGGTCAGCGCCTGCCGGGTGGAGCGGCGGTTGCGTTCGGCCTGCAGGGCGGGGTCGGTGGAGGAGGCCAGTTCCTCGGCGGAGCGCGGAGCGGGGGGCTGGCGGTTGGCGAAGTCGGCGTCCGCCGTGAGGTCGTTCTCCGGGTGGTCGAGGAAGTTGCGCCACGTGGGGCGGTCGGGCTTCTCCGGATTACTCATGCCTTCAACCATAGACCGCGCGTCAACTCCGGACGGTCGGGTGAATGATGACGGGCATGTGCACGTGGCGGAGGAATTCCGTGGCGGTCGAGCCGACGAACACGCGCTCCAGCGGCCCGGGCGGGGTGGAGGCGAGGATGAGCAGATCTCCCTTGCGCCACTTGAGGGCGTCGATGGCGCCGGCCCACCCGGTGCCGGAGCCGATGTCGGACTCCACCGACAGGTCGGGGTGCTGGTCCGCGACGACGTCGTGGCTGCGGTCGAGGACGGCGAGGGAGTGCTCGCGCCATTCGTCGATAAGCTCGCGCGAGAAGTCGAGCTTGTCGTGGAAGGCCTGGTCGGCGATGCCGGAGGGAGAGAACGCGAGGATCCGCATGGTGATGTCCCAGATGTCCGCGAGGTGGGCCGCGTAGTGGAGGGAGGGATCGTTCTCGTCGATCTCGGTCTCCAGGAAGGCGTAGTTGACGCGGGTCACCCCGCGTTTCGACAGCCGCACGGCGCGGGGGGCCAGGCCCAGCGGGATGGGGGAGGAGTGCAGCAGGGCATCCGCGGTGGAGCCGGCGATGTAGCGGCCCTTCGGGGCGGCGGCGTCGGAGCCGAGGATGATGAGGTGGGCGTCGAAATCCGTCGCGGCCTCGCTGATGAGCACGGACTCGGAGGGGCCGTCGAGGAAGAGGGAGAAGTTCTCGTCCCAGTGCTGCTTATCGACGCCCGCGTTGTTCAACGCCCGCTTCACCGCCGCCTCGCAGGCCTCCGCCTGCTTGAGGAACCACTTGCGGTACTTGCCGCCGAGGCGACTGAAGGAGGAGGCCGGCCAGGGGCGCGTCAGCGTGGAGACGACGCGGATCTGCACGTCGGTGGTGCGGCTCAGCCAGGCGGCGAAGTCGATGGCTTCGGTGCCGGGGGAGTCGGGGCGCCAGGCGACGAGGATGCGGGCGGGTGCCTCAGCGGCAGCGATGAAAGAAGATGCCATTCAGTGGAGAGTGGGGGGTCGACGGGGATGCACAGATCCCATTATCCCTGTTTAGCCCTGGTGGGTGTCAATGAGGTCGGCGCCGTAGTTGTCCGCGAGCTTGTTGATGATGTCGGTCATCTCACTCACCTGGGCCAGATCCTCCTCGGAGAGGGTGCCGAGCATCTCGGCGAGGTACTTCGTACGCTCCTCGCCGACGCGCTGCAGCTCACTCTCGCCGAGGCGGGTGAGCTGCACGCGGACGCCGCGACGGTCCTGCTCGTCCCGGATGCGCTCGACCAGCTCCCGCTGCTCCAGCTGGTGGAGGGCGTTGGAGGCCGTCGGCATCCGGATGCCTTCCTCGCGGGCGATCTGGCTGATCCGCGAGGGGCCGTTGTTCTGCAGGCGCGCCATGATCGACAGCTGCGGGCCCGTCAGGTCGGACTGTTCGGCAATGCGGAAGTACATGACGTACAGCTTCGTCATTGCCGGACGGATCCGGGCGGCGATGTCCTCAGGAGTCGGTTCAGTCATGAGGACCATAGTAGACGCGTTTGCCCGGGAAACCGATTGCTCAGTCCTCGGCGCCGATGATGAAGGCCTCGAGCTGGGCGCGGGCGTCCTCGTCGCCCATCTGCACCGGCGGGGACTTCATCAGGTACGCGGAGGCGGGCAGCACCGGACCCGCGACCTTGCGGTCGAGGGCGATCTTGGCGGCGCGGACGGCGTCGATGATGATGCCGGCCGAGTTCGGGGAGTCCCACACCTCGAGCTTGTACTCCAGGTTGAGGGGGACCTCGCCGAAGGCGGTGCCCTCCAGGCGGACGTAGGCCCACTTGCGGTCGTCGAGCCACTCGACGTAGTCGGAGGGGCCGATGTGGACGTTGCGGTCGTTGACCTTGCCGGCCAGCGGGGACTCCACCAGGTTGGAGGTGACGGCCTGCGTCTTGGAGATCTTCTTCGACTCGAGGCGGTCGCGGTCGAGCATGTTCTTGAAGTCCATGTTGCCACCCACGTTGAGCTGCATGGTGCGCTCGAGGCGGACGCCGCGGTCCTCGAAGAGCTTCGCCATGACGCGGTGGGTGATGGTGGCACCGACCTGGGACTTGATGTCGTCGCCGACGATGGGCAGGCCCGCGTCGACGAACTTCTGGGCCCACTCCGGGTCGGAGGCGATGAACACCGGCAGGGCGTTGACGAAGCCGCAGCCCGCGTCGATGGCGGCCTGGGCGTAGAACTTGTCGGCCTGCTCGGAACCGACCGGCAGGTAGGAGACGACGACGTCGACCTCGGCGTCGCGCAGCGCCTGCGCCACGTCGACCGGAGTCTCGGAGGACTCCTCGACGGTCTCCATGTAGTGCTTGCCCAGACCGTCGAGGGTCGGGCCGCGCTGGACGGTGACGCCGGTGGCGGGGACGTCGGCGATCTTGATGGTGCAGTTCTGGGACGCCTCGATGGCGTCGGCGAGGTCGGTGCCCACCTTGGCGGCATCGACGTCGAAGGCGGCGACGAACTCGACGTCCGCGACGTGGTAGTCACCGAACTGCACGTGCATGAGGCCCGGCACCTTGCCGTCGGCGGGGGTGTCCCGGTAGAACTCCACGCCCTGGACCAGCGATGCGGCGCAGTTGCCCACACCGACGATTGCCACGCGAACCTTGCTCATATTCCGTTCACTCCTTGTGTCAGGTGATTCAACGGTCCATCGTATGTTGTCGCGTGTGCAAACCAGGGATCGGGTCCTCCCGGTATCGATCCAGAAGCCCGCCGCCCTCCGGTCCGTACACTGACACCGTGACCGGCAGAAGAGTTGTCTACCGCAATGAGGTCTCCCACCGCTTCGCCCGGGCCGAGCTCCTGCGCCGCTGGCGGGCGGGGGAGGCGAGCCGCGAGGAGGTGTGCGACGCCGACTTCCTGCTGCGCACCGCCGCCGAATATCACGGCGTCCCGGCGGGCTATCCCTGCCCCGTGTGCGGCGCGGAGGATCTGCGCATCGTCCGCTGGATCCACGGGGAACAGCTGGGGCGGATGGCGGGGACGGCCCGCAGCGAGGAGGAGATCGCGCGGATCGTCGCCACCGGGAAGGAGGCGACCGTGCACACCGTGGAGGTCTGCCCGCGCTGCCACTGGAACCACCTCCTCACCGCTGTGACGGCCACAACATAGCGAAACCACGCCCCGAACCTGCGGAAAGATTCCCCAACCGGGCGTCGGGACAGTAGTGTTCACGGGTGTAACAACCGTCATCAGTGATCACAGCGGGGACAACACGTGTCAGACAAGCAGAACTCCAGCTCCAGCTCGACGTCGGGCAGCTCGCAGGCCAAGGGAGCGCGCTCCGCGAAGGGGCAGCGTCGCCGGCCCTGGTTGCTGGCCGTGCTGGGCGCTCTCGCCGCCCTCATCCTCCTCCCCCTGGGCGTGTTCCTCGTGGCCTACGTCACCTTCGACGTGCCCGAGCCGGAGGAGCTGACCTCCGCGCAGGTCTCCTCCATCTACGCCTCGGACTCCTCCACGGAGCTGGCGCGGGTGGTCCCGCCGGAGGGCAACCGCCGCCAGGTGCCGCTCGAGGAGGTGCCGGAGCAGCTGCAGAACGCGGTGCTGGCAGCCGAGGACCGGGAGTTCTGGACCAACCAGGGCTTCTCCTTCACCGGTTTCGGCCGCGCCGTCATCGGCCAGCTCACCGGCAACCCCTCGGCCGGTGGTGGTTCCACGATCACCCAGCAGTACGTGAAGAACGCGCTGGTCGGCGACGAGCACTCCTACGTCCGCAAGGCCCGCGAGCTGGTGTACTCGGTGAAGATGACCAACGAGTGGAGCAAGGAGGAGATCCTCGCCGCCTACCTCAACACCGTCTACCTGGGCCGTAACGCCTACGGCGTCGAGGCGGCCTCCCACGCCTACTTCGACAAGCCGGTCTCCCAGCTCTCCCCCGAGGAGGGCGCCGTGCTGGCCGCCACCATCCAGCTGCCGAGCCAGCTCGAGCCGTGGACCAACCCGGAGGGCTCGCAGTCCCGCTGGAACTACGTCCTCGACGGCATGGTCGAGATGGGTGTCCTGCCCGCCGCGGAGCGCGCCGGGATGCAGTACCCGGAGACCCGCGACCCGGCCGCCTACTCCGCCTACACCGAGGCCACCGGCACCAACGGCATGATCAAGAACCACGTCATGGCGGAGCTGGAGAAGATCGGCATCACCGAGACCGACGTGACCACCCGCGGTCTGCGCGTCACCACCACCATCGACATGCAGGCGCAGAACGCCACGGTCGATTCCGTCCGCAACAACCTGTCCTCCCTGCAGGAGGATGCCCGCGCCGGCGTCGTCTCCGTGGAGCCGGGCACCGGCGCGGTCCGCGCCTACTACGGCGGCGAGGACGCCGCCGGCTGGGACTACGGCAACGCCGCCCTGCAGACCGGATCCACCTTCAAGATCTTCGGCCTCGCCGCCGCCCTCCAGCAGGGCATCCCGCTGTCCGCCGTGTACGACTCCTCCCCGGTGGCGCTGCCCGGCAACATCGTCGTGACCAACTGGGACGGCGGCGGGGCGGGCTACTCCACCCTGGCCGAGGCCCTCAAGCAGTCCTTCAACACCAGCTTCATCCGCCTGCAGGAGGACCTGAACAACACCACCCAGGACACCGCCGACATGGCCCACGCGCTGGGCATGGCGAAGTCGCTGCCGGGCGTGCCCGCCACGCTCACCGAGAACGGCGCCCAGCCCTACGACGGCATCATCCTCGGGCAGTACCAGTCCCGCCCGCTCGACATGGCGACCGCACTGGCCACCCTGGCCAACCGGGGCGTGTGGCACGAAACCTACTTCGTCGAGCGGGTCGAGACCTCCACCGGCGAGGTGCTCTTCCAGCACGAGGCCGGCGCGGGCGAGCGCCGCGTCTCCGAGGTCGTGGCCGACAATCTCCTCAGCGCGATGCAGCCGATCGCCGCGTACTCCAACGGCAACGCGCTGGCCGGGGGCCGCCCCTCGGCCTCCAAGACCGGTACCGCCCAGCTGGGCGACACCGGCCGCAACAAGGACGCCTGGATGATCGGCGCGACCCCGCAGCTGGCCACCGCCGTGTGGGTGGGCACCGCCGACAACACCTCCGCGATCTACAACGCCTGGGGCGGCAACATGTTCGGCTCCGGCTCCCCGGCCTCCATCTGGAAGGCCTCCATGGACGGCGCCCTCGAGGGCAAGGAGATCGAGTACTTCGCCACCCCGGGCCCCATCAACTTCGGCACCGGCATCCCGGCCGGCGGCAACGGCCTGAGCTACATGCCCGCCCCGCCGGCGCCCGCCACCACCTACGCCCCTGCGCCGGAGGAGGAGCCGGAGCCCACGGAGGAGGAGCCCGCACCCGCCCCGGAGCCGGCCCCCGCCCCGATCCCGGTGCCGGATCTGCCGGACACCATGGAGATCCTGCCCGGCGTGACCATCAACCTCCCCTAGGTGGACTCCCTCCGCACACGTCGTTCCCCGGCGCTGACCGAATCGGTCGCCCGGGGATTCGTCGGTTTTCTCGGCGGGCCCGTGGGCCGGTTCGCGGCGGTGGGCCGCCAACGCTGGTGGACCCCACTGCGGGTGCTCGTCCTCGTCTCCCTGGTGTTCCTCTCCTTCGGGTTCCTGGCGAAGGCCCCCTGCCTGGGCGGCGCCCGCGCCGAGGACGGATCCGTCTTCCTCGACTGGTCCGGCAACCGGCAGTACCTGGCCGCCTGCTACAACGACATCACCCCGCTCTACGGGGGTCGCGGTCTGGACGCGGGCGGCTTCCCCTACGCCTTCTCCTGGGTGGAGGGCGATGTCACCCGCTACCTGGAGTATCCCGTGCTGGCGGGCCTGTTCCAGTGGCTGGTGGCCACCGTCACGCGGGTGACCTATCCGCTTCTCGACGCCACCGGCTGGGCCATCCCGGAGGCCGCCTGGTACTTCGCGCTGACGGCGCTGGCCATGTCGGCGTTGTGGGTGCTGGCGATCCGCCTCGTCGCGGACCTGGCGGGCCACCGCATCTGGGATGTCGTGCTCGTGGCCGCCTCCCCGCTGGTCATCGTCCACGCCTTCACCAACTGGGACATCCCCTCGATCACGCTGGCGGTGGCGGCGATGCACGCGGCGTCGAGAAGCAGGTTCGGCCTGGCCGGCCTGTTCATCGGGCTGGGCACGGCCTTCAAGCTGTGGCCGCTGTACCTGCTGGGCGCCTACCTGGTGCTCGCGCTGCGGGACCGGCGCCTGGGGCCCTTCCTGCGCATGCTCGGGGTGGCCGCCGTGTCCTGGCTGGCGCTCAACGTGCCGGTGATGCTGGCCTACCCCGCGGGCTGGCGCGAGTTCCTCCGCCTCAACAGCGAGCGCGGCTACGAGTGGACCACCATCTACGCGATCATCGACCGCAACACCTTCCTGCCCGCACTCCCGGTGCCCGCCCTCAACGTCGTCTCCTTCGGGCTCTTCGCGGCCGCCTGCCTGGGCATCCTCGTCCTCGGCCTGCGGGCGCAGGCGCGCCCCCGGGCGGTGGAGCTCATCTTCCTCATCGTGGTGGCGTTCCTGGTGTTCAACAAGGTGTGGTCGCCGCAGTACTCGCTGTGGCTGCTCATCCCGGCGGTGCTGGCCCTGCCGCGCTGGCGCCTGCTGCTGTCCTGGATGGTGGTGGACGCGCTCGTGTGGCCGCTGCTCATGTGGCACATGCTCGGCAGCAATGAGATGGGCATCCCCTCCGGGCTTCTCGACGCCGCGCTCCTCACCCGCCTCATCCTCCTCGGCGTCATGACGGCGCTGGTGGTGCGGCAGATCCGGGCCCGGCGGGGCTCTATGGTGGAGTCATGAACTCCGTCACCATCGTCGGTATCGTGTCCATCGTCATCGGCTTCCTGTGCATCGCCGCAGCGTTCCACACCTTCATGAACAAGAAGCCGGTGGGCTGGTCCGTCGGTTTCGGCATCGCCGCGTTCTTCTTCGTCACCGTCATCCCGGTCATCCTCGCCGTCTTCTTCGCGACGATGCCGGGCGACGTCACCCGCTGACGATTAACTCTTTCCACCCCGGCTGCGGTACGCTGCTGGGGTTGCTTGACGCAACAGACCCTCCTGTCACGCCCAAAGGGGCGTGGCCGAACCACAAAACTAGACCATAGGAGGTGATGAGGTCGATGCGTCACTACGAAATCATGATCATTCTGGATCCGTCTCAGGATGAGCGCACCGTCGCCCCGTCCCTGGATAAGTACCTTGAGAATGTCCGCAAGGACAACGGCAAGGTCGAGAAGGTTGATGTGTGGGGCAAGCGCCGTCTTGCGTACCCGATCAACAAGAAGGATGAGGGCATCTACGCCGTCGTCAACCTCGAGTGCGAGTCTGCGACCGTCCTCGAGCTGGACCGCGTTCTCAACCTGAACGACTCCATCCTGCGCACCAAGGTTCTGCGCACCGACGCTTAAGAACGGATACTGGGTGCCAGGAACACTCCTGTCACCCGGGCCCGTCAACGGAAGGTAAGAAGAACATGGCTATTGGAGATACCCCCATCACCGTCGTCGGCAATGTCGTCGCCGACCCTGAACTCCGCTTCACCCCCTCGGGTGCGGCGGTGGCCAATTTCCGCGTCGCCTCCACTCCCCGCGTCTACAACCGAGACACCGGGCAGTACGAGGACGGCGAGGCCCTGTTCCTCACCTGCAACGTCTGGCGCCAGGCAGCCGAGAACGTGGCCGAATCCCTCTCCAAGGGGATGCGCGTCATCGTCAGCGGCCGCCTCAAGCAGCGCAGTTACCAGACGAAGGAAGGCGAAAACCGCACGGTCATGGAGATTGAGGTCGACGAGGTCGGCCCCTCCCTGAAGTTCGCCTCCGCCCAGATCAACCGCAACCCCCGTGAAGGTGGCGGCAATTTCGGTGGCGGTGGCGGCAACTTCGGAGGACAGCAGCAGCAGCGTGGCCAGCAGGCCCCGCCGCAGCAGGCGCCCCAGCAGTCTCAGTACCAGGGCGGTTTCAGCCAGCCCCAGCAGTCCCAGCAGCCGGCCAACGACCCGTGGGGCTCCGCCCCGCCGGCCGGTGGTTTCGGCGGCGCAGCCGATGACGAGCCTCCGTTCTGAGCGAGCAGAATCTCCCACTCAACAGAACTTTCCCGACAGGGATGAACAACGAAAGGCAGGGATCATGAAGCTGATCCTCACCGCTGCCGTTGAGAACCTCGGTGACGCAGGAGACGTCGTCGAGGTCAAGAACGGTTACGGACGCAACTACCTGCTTCCCCGCGGCCTGGCCATTGTGGCCACCCGTGGTGCTGAGAAGCAGATCGAGGGCATTCAGCGTGCCCAGGAGGCTCGCGCCATCCGCGACCTCGACCACGCCCGCGAGGTCCGTGAGCAGCTCGAGCAGCTGTCCGGCGTGACCGTGCAGGTCCGTTCCTCCGACTCCGGCAAGCTCTTCGGCTCCGTGAAGGCCGATGACATCGCCGACGCAGTGAAGAAGGCCGGCGGCCCGACCCTGGACAAGCGCACCATTGAGCTGCCCAAGGGTCTCGTGAAGAAGACCGGTAACTACCAGGTCATCGTCAAGCTCCACGACGACGTGACCGGCAAGATCAACTTCGAGGTCGTCGCCGCGTAATTTTACGCCTGACGACGGTCGGGGTTGACCCGGCCCAACGACAACAGCTTGTCGACGCCCCGCGGAACGTGAACCGCGGGGCGTCGACCTTTTTGTTGCTGTGGACAACTGTGGAGAACTGGGGATGATTCACCTGGTGGCCACGCTGTGGTTGCCCGGGGGTTGCCGCCGCGTTGCGTGGAACGGGCTCCGGCGGGGGCGGGAAAAGTGCTGGCGGGAGGGGTTATGCACGTTATCCCCGGGGTTGTCCACAGGGGGCCTTTCGTGCGTTGACCTGGGTCGATGTGGTTCTTGTGCGGGCGGTGGGGTGAGTTTGTCCACACGTTGTCCACAGCCCTGCGGGGCGGCGGGAGGGCGATGACGTCCCTTAACCTGAAGTTATCCACAGGACGTGTGGATAACCAGGTGTTCGGAGCCCGGAATCGTTGTGGAATAGCCCGCGGAAAGCATGCCTCAGGAAGGGTTGTCCACAGGGCTCCCGCCGCCGATTTCTACCCGCCGCGCCCACGACTAGACTGCCATTCATGACTTCAGGATTCGGTGGCGCCAGCTTCGACGACGACTACGTGCCGCCGTCCGAGCCGGATCACCCGGACGGCGGCGGGGACCTGGTCCCGGCGTTCCAGGATTCCGCCCCGCGGCGGAAGGCGGCGTTCAGCGAGTACCGCCAGCCGCCCCACGACCGCGAGGCGGAGCAGGGTGTGCTGGGCGCCATGCTGCTCAGCCCCAACACGGTCGTGGAGATCATCGGTGACCTCTCGCCCGAGGACTTCTACCACCCGGCCCACCAGCTGATCTACACCGCGATGATCGACCTCTTCGGGGAGAGCAAGGACATCGACCCCGTCATCGTCGCAGGCCGCCTCGACCGGCACAACGATCTCGAGCGCGTGGGTGGCGCGCCCTATCTGCACACCCTCATCTCCTCGGTGCCGACGGCCGCCAATGCCCGCTACTATGCCGAGATCGTGGCCGAGAAGGCGATTCTGCGGCGGCTGGTCGACGCCGGCACGCGGGTCGTCCAGCTCGGCTACGAGGGCAACGAAGGTGCGGAAGTCGACACCGTGCTCGACATGGCCCAGCAGGCGGTCTTCTCCATCGCGCAGAAGTCGGACACCGAGGACTACGCCGTCCTGGCCGACATCATCGAACCGACGATGGAGGAGCTCGACAACATCGCCAACCTCGGCGGTCTCGCCCAGGGCGTGCCCACGGGCTTCGTGGATCTGGACAACCTCACCAACGGCCTCCACGGCGGGCAGATGATCATCGTGGCGGCGCGACCGGGCGTCGGTAAGTCCACGATCGCGCTGGACTTCATGCGTTCCTGCTCGATCAAGCACGGCAAGGCCTCCGCCATCTTCTCCCTGGAGATGAGCAAGTCGGAGATCGTCATGCGCCTCATGTCCGCCGAGACGTCGATCAAGCTCTCCGACATGCGCGCCGGCCGCATGACCGACGAGGCCTGGACGACGTTGGCGAACCGCGTCGGCCAGATCTCCGAGGCGCCGCTGTTCATCGACGACTCCCCGAACCTCACCATGATGGAGATCCGCTCCAAGGCGCGGCGCCTCAAGCAGAAGCATGACCTGCAGCTCATCGTCATCGACTACCTGCAGCTCATGAGCTCCGGCAAGAAGGTGGAGTCTCGCCAGCAGGAGGTCTCGGAGTTCTCCCGTCAGCTCAAGCTGCTGGCGAAGGAGCTCGACGTGCCGCTGGTGGCCATCTCCCAGCTCAACCGTGGTCCGGAGTCCCGCACGGACAAGCGCCCCCAGCTCGCCGACCTCCGTGAGTCCGGCTCGCTGGAGCAGGACGCCGACATGGTGATGCTGCTCTATCGCCCGGATTCCCAGGACCGCGAGGATCCCCGGTCGGGTGAGGCGGACGTCATCCTGGCCAAGCACCGTGGCGGGCCGATTGACACCGTGACAGTGGCGCACCAGCTTCATTACTCCCGCTTCGTGGACATGGCCCGCGGCTGAGCGGGCTCAGGGTTCGCGGACGATGCGGAGGACCGGAACTATCGACGCCGCGGCGATGAGCGCGCCGACGACGAACACCGTCGGGTAGCCCACGGCCGGTCCGAGGTAGGACAGCGTCAGCGGGGCGAAGAAGCCGATGTAGGTGAGTGAGTAGAACACCGCCGTCGCTGCGCCGAGCTCCCGGGGCGGGGCGATCCGCCGCACCTCGCGGAGCCCGGAGACCATCATGATGCCGTAGGCCGCGCCGAGCAGTACCGCCGCCGGGAACACCAGCCACGGTGACTCCGTCCACGCGACGGCGACCGACAGGAGCATGCCGGCGATGACGAAGCCGAGGCCGAGAATGGCGGGCGGCACCAGGTCGGAGCCGAAGCGGGTGGCCAGGGGTTGGATGGCGACCCCGGTGCCCATCGTCACGGCCACGATGATGCCGGTGAACGCCACCGGCCACGTGAGGTGGGCGTGCACCAGCGCGGGGAGGATGGCGAAGGACGTCGACACCGCTCCGAATCCCCAGGGCGCCCACGCAGCGACCGACCAGGTGAAGTCGCGGGACAGCACACTCCGGGAGAACATCGGGCGGCGCTCGGCGTCGGGTTGCGCGGCTCCCCCCGGGGTCCGCCACACGAGCGGGGCGATGATCGCCAGCACCACGAGGTGCACCAGGTAGGGCAGGACGTTGGGATGGGGCAGGAACTGCGCGATGAGCCCGGCGACGAGGGGACCGCCGCCGAAGCCGAGCGACAGCGCGATGGTGGCGCGACGGGCCCCGATATGCGCCGGACCGGCGGAGAGCTCCTGCAGCCAGGCCGCGCCCGCCGCCATGATGAGGCCGATGGCGGCGCCCGCGATGAAGCGCCCGACGCTGAGGGCGAGGAAGGATCCCGCCGCGCCGCAGGCGAGGACGATCGATCCGACACCGCCGACGAGCAGCGCCGGGCGGATGAGGGCGCGTCGTCCCTTGATGTCGGAGAGGGGGCCGCCGATGAGCAGCGAGGGGACGAGTCCCACGACGTAGATCGCCAGCAGGAAGGTCACCTGCGACTGGCTGAGGCCGGCGGCGTCCCGGTAGGAGGGCAGGAGCGGGGCGAAGATGTTCGCGCCGAAGGCCACCACGAACAGGCCGAGGCCGACCCGGAGCCAGGTACGCTGCTCTGCTGCCGCCACTCGACCTCCTAGGTGTTATCTGTGATTGTCTGCACAGTGTAGGCGACGTGGGGCCCTCCAGGGGTGCCTATATAAGGCTGCCATAACTTAGGTTTGGCTTAACAATGTGGTCTGAGCTGCGGATATTCACTAGTCTCGTCAGCAGAAACCGAGCACCAGGAAGGCACATCATGACTACCCGCGCATTCAACCCCCGCACCGTCACGTTGAACGCCGCCATCCGCGTCGAGCGCACCGAGCAGGCCACCATCCTGGCGGTGCCCCGCTACCTGGAGGACTTCGCACATGCGCGCCGTCCCAGCCTCAGGGAGCGCTTGTTCAGTCGTCGAGGACCTTACCGCGCTGCTCAGGCAGGGTGAGGGTGGCCACGGCGGCCACCGCGAAGGCCGCCGAGAAGAGGCCGAACAGGGCGATGGAATCTCCCCACAACAGGATCGGCGGCACGATGAGGGGGGCGATGATGGAGGCGATGCGCCCGAAACCGGCGGCCGCGCCCGTGCCCGCACCCCGGATGTGGGAGGGGTAGAGCTCCGGGCCGATGGCGTAGAGCGCGCCCCAGGCGCCGAGGTTGAAGAAGGACAGCAGGCAGCCGGCGGCGATGATCGTCGTCTCCGTGGAGGCCGTGCCGAAAAACAGTGCCGACGCCGCCGAGCCGACCAGGAAGGTCGCCAGGGTGGGGCGCCGCCCCCAGCTCTCGATGAGCCACGCCGCCACCGCGTACCCCGGCAGCTGGGCGAGGGTGATGATGAGCGTGAACTGGAAGGACTTCACCAGCGTGAAGCCGTCCGCCACGAGCAGCGAGGGGATCCAGATGAAGGCGCCGTAGTAGGAGAGGTTGACACAGAACCAGACGATCCACAGCGCGCCGGTGCGTCCCCGCAGGCCGCGCGCCCACAGTGAGGTGGCGTCCGCGAAGTCCTCGCGGGGCAGATCGCGGAGGCGGCGGGTCTCGGCGGCGTCGATACGCTGCAGTTCGCGGTCGTCGACTTCGGCCTCGAAGGAGGCGACGACCTCCTCGGCCTGCTCGTGCCGGCCCTTGTCCTCGAGGAAGCGGACGGATTCCGGCAGTCCGTGGCGGACGTAGAGGGCGTAGAAGGTGGGGATCATGCCCAGGGCCAGCGCCCAGCGCCAGCCGGAGTCGGACGACGTGACCACGAAATAGCCGATGAGGGCCGCGGTGATCCAGCCGACGGCCCAGAACGCCTCGAGGATGACCACCATGCGGCCGCGGAAGCGGCGCGGCGAGAACTCGGAGACGAGGGTGGAGGCGACGGGGAGCTCCGCGCCGAGGCCGAGGCCGACGACGAAACGCAGGGCGATGAGCACCGCGAGGCTGCCCGCCAGGGCGGAGGCGCCGGTGGCCAGTCCGTAGACGAGCAGCGTGAGGGCGAAGACCTGGCGCCGCCCGATGCGGTCGGCCAGCAGACCGCCGAAGGTGGCGCCGAGGGCCATGCCGACGAAGCCGACGGACCCCAGCCAGGAGGTCTGGGTGGGGGACAGGCCCCAGTGGACGGCGAGGGCGGCCATGATGAAGGAGATGAGGCCCACATCCATCGCGTCGAGCGCCCAGCCGATGCCGGAACCGAGCAGCAGCTTCCGGTGTTTGGCGGTGACCGGCAGCCGGTCGAGCCGCTGGTTCCGGGTCAGTGAGTGGTTCATGCGTTGATCTTAAACCCGCACGCCCTCGACTTCACTGCTCAGGAGGCCCGGAACCCGCGCAGGCGCAGCGAGTTCGTCACCACGAACACGGAGGAGAACGCCATGGCCACGCCGGCCAGCATCGGGTTGAGGAAACCGAGGGCCGCCACCGGGATGAGCACCACGTTGTAGGCGAAGGCCCAGAACAGGTTGCCCTTGATGGTGCCGAGGGTGCGTCGCGAGAGGCGGATGGCGTCGACGGCGGAGCGGAGATCGTTGTTCATCAGGGTGATGTCGGAGGCTTCGATGGCCACGTCGGTGCCGGCCCCCATCGCCAGACCGAGGTCGGCCTGCGCCAGGGCCGCGGCATCGTTGACGCCGTCGCCGACCATGGCGACGGTGCGGCCCTCCTCCTGCAGGCGGGCGATCACCGCCACCTTGTCGTCGGGCATGACCTCGGCGATGACGTCCGCCGGATCCACGCCCACCTCGGCGGCGACGGCGCGGGCGGCCCCGGCGTTGTCACCGGTGAGCAGCATGGGGGTCATGCCGAGCTCGCGCAGGGCCGCGACGGCGTCCGCGGAGGTGGCCTTGACGGTGTCACGGACGGTGACCACGCCCGCCGGCCGCCCGTCGAGGCTGATCACCACCGGGGTGCCGCCCTGCTCCTGGGCCTGCGTGAAGGCGGAGTGCAGGGAATCCTCGAGGGTGCCCGCGGGCCGCCCGACGCTCACGGCCCGGCCCTCCACCACGCCGCGCACCCCCTGGCCGGCCTCGTTCGCGAAGTCACTGACCACGGGCAGCTGGTCCCCGGCCCGGCGCACGATGGCCCGGGCGATGGGGTGCTCGGATCCGGCCTCGACGGCCGCGCCGAGGCGCAGGACCTCCGCGGCGTCGACACCGGGGGCGGCGGTCACGTCGGTGACGGACATCGCCCCCTCGGTGACGGTGCCGGTCTTGTCCATGACGATGGTGTCCACGCGCCGGGTGGATTCCAGAACTTCCGGCCCCTTGATGAGCAGCCCGAGCTGGGCACCACGGCCTGTGCCCACGAGCAGGGCGGTGGGGGTTGCCAGACCGAGGGCGCAGGGGCAGGCGATGATGAGCACGGCCACGGCGGCGGTGAACGCCGGGGCGAGGCCGTGGCCCAGCAGCAGGTGGGTGCCCAGGGTGAGCAGCGCCACCACGATGACCACCGGCACGAAGACCTGCGAGATGCGGTCGACGAGGCGCTGGACCGGCGCCTTGCGGGACTGCGCGTCGGAGACGAGGCGGGCCATCTGGGCGAGGGTGGAGTCCTCGCCGATCCGGGTGACCTCGACGAGCAGGCGGCCGGAGGCATTGATCGTCGCGCCGGTGACCCGGGAGTCCGGGGCCACCTCGACGGGGACGGATTCGCCGGTGAGCATCGATTCGTCGACGGCGGAGGCGCCCTCGACGACGACGCCGTCCGCGGCGATCTTCTCTCCCGGGCGCACGACGATGATATCGCCGACGGCCAGGTCACGGACCGGCACGCGGACCTCGGATCCGTCGCGGAGGACTGCGGCATCCTTCGCGCCCATGTCGAGCAGGGCGCGTAGCGCCGCGGAGGAGCGTCCCTTCGCGCGGGTCTCGAACCAGCGCCCGAGCAGCAGGAAGGTGATGACGACGGCGGCGGTCTCCAGGTAGATCTCGTCCATCGTCGTGTCCGCGGGGAACAGGTGCATCTCCATCGTCATCCCGGCGTGGCCGGCGTTGCCGAGGAAGAGCGCCCACAGACTCCACAGGTACGCGGCGGAGGTGCCCAGCGTGATGAGGGTGTCCATGGTGAAGGAGCCGTGCCGCAGGTTGATCCACGTCGCCCGGTGGAAGGGGGCACCGCCGGTGAAGAACACCGGGGTGGTCATCGTCAGCACCGCCCACTGCCAGTGGGTGAACTGCAGCGCGGGGATCATGCTCAGCGCGACGATGGGGACGGTGAGCAGCGCGGACATGAGGAGGCGGCGCTGCAGGTCCGTGCTTGCCGACGCCCCCTCCGCCGGCTCCTCGGCCGGCTCATCCGGCGTGAGCGCGACGGCGTCGTACCCGGCGCCGCGCACCACGTCGATGAGGGCGGCCGGGTCGGTCTTGGCGGGGTCGTAGGAGATGGAGGCCGTCTCGGTGGCGAAGTTGACGGTCGCCTCCACCCCGTCGACCTTGTTGAGCTTGCGTTCGACGCGTCCGGAGCAGGACGTGCAGGTCATGCCGGTGACGCCGAGTTCCAGGGTGTCCATACCCCGAGAATATACCCCTATGGGGTATCTGGCAAGGGCTTATGCCAGCCGGTAGCCCGCTTCCTCGACGGCGGCGGTGATGTCGGCGTCGGTGAAGCCCTCGCCGGTGACGGTGACCGTGCCGGTCTCGTGCGAGGCCTCGACCTGCGAGACACCGGCGACCTCGCCGACCTCCTCGCGGACGGACATTTCGCAGTGGCCGCAGGTCATACCCTCGACCTGGTAGTTCTTGACTGCCATGGGAATCCTCTCCTCAATCTCGGTGTCCTTCAGACGGTACCCCGCATTCTCGACGGCGCGGGCGACCAGTCCGTCGGAAATCTCCTCGCCGGTCACCGCCACCCGGCCGGAGGCGAGATCGACATCGACGCCCTGGGTGCCCGGGATCGCATTGATCTCCTCCTCCACTGCGGCGCGGGAGGCATCGTCGCGCATGCCCTCGACAACGTAGTTCTTGATCATGGAAATCCTTCTTTCCGGCCGAAACATCCCGCGGGAATAAAGGGACGGCCAGGTAGGGTTGAGTAGAACGTCGCCGCATCGCTGCGGCCATACGTAAGACCATACAAAACGACTTCTCAGGAGTATCCCTTGGCAACCATTGATGTCACCGAAGCCACCTTCGAAGAAACCGTGACCGGCGAGGGTATCGTGCTCGTCGACGCATGGGCATCCTGGTGCGGCCCCTGCCGCGCCTTCGCCCCCACCTTCGAGGCCGCCTCCGAGGGTCACCCGGACGCGACCTTCGCAAAGCTGGACACGGAGGCCCACCAGGGTCTCGCCGCCGCTCTGCAGATCCAGTCCATCCCCACCCTCATGATCTTCCGCGACGGCATCATGGTCTACCGGGATGCCGGCGCCCTGCCCCCGGCCGCCCTGGAGGACCTCATCGAGCAGGTCAAGGGCCTCGACATGAATGACGTCCGGCGCCAGGTCGCCGAGGCGAACTCCGCCCGCGACGCTGAAGGCCAGTAGCCTCCGCGCTTTCCAGGCCCGGCTCCCCACGCGGGGGCCGGGCCTTGTGCGTGCCGACGTCAGCGGGGATTTCTCTCTAAACTCCAGTCTTAAGGAACCGATCTAAGAAAGAGAGACCCCCGCATGCCGAATCCCCTGTCCAAGGGCTGGAAGTACCTCATGGCCTCCTTCGACTCCAAGATCGACGAGAACGCCGATCCCAAGGTGCAGATCCAGCAGGCCACCGACGCCGCGAAGCGCCAGCACCAGCAGATCACCGAGCAGGCGGCCGCCGTCATCGGCAACCAGAAGCAGCTCGAGATGAAGCTCGACCGGCTGCTCACCTCCCAGCAGCAGCTCCAGGACCAGGCACGCACGGCCCTGCAGGCGGCGGCGCAGGCGGGAGACGCCGCGAAGGCGCAGGAGTACAACAACACCGCCGAGATCTTCGCCTCCCAGCTGGTCGCCGTGGAGCAGCAGCTCGAGGAGACCAAGCAGCTGCACGCCCAGGCCAGCCAGAACGCCGAGCAGGCCACCCGGCAGCAGCTGGAGTCGGAGGCCCGCCTTCGCGAGCAGCTCTCGCAGATCGACCAGCTCCGTGCCCAGGCCGACCAGGCCGCCATGCAGGAGACCGCGACCCGGGCCATGGACTCCATGCAGGAGCTGCGTCCCGACGGCAACGTGCCCACCCTGGACGCGGTGCGCGACAAGATCGAGAAGCGCTACGCCGATGCCCTCGGCGCGCAGGAACTCACCCAGCACTCCGTCGGTGACCGCATGGCGGAGATCACCAGCGCCGGTACGGACATGAAGGCAGCCGCGCGTCTCGCGGAAATCCGCGCCTCCCTCGCCGGTGAACTCACCCAGGGCGACAAGGAGCCGGGGCAGCCGGAGCTTGTCGACGCCGAGCCGGTCGAGGAATCCGACGAGCAGGCAAAAGCCGACGCCGCCGGGGAGGGGATGATCCCCGAGGAGCCCGGCGACGTCGATAAGTAGGGCGTAACTACTCGCGGACCTCGCGGCGGAAGTTGATGAGCACGCCGCGGATCCCCGAGTGGAACCCGTCCCGGAGGTTGACGCGCTGCGATTCGCTCAGCGTGTACTCGTGGAGAGTCTCGCAGGCGAACTGCAGCAGCGGACGGTCGATCTCCGGGGGCAGGCCGCCACCCGAGAGCAGATGCGCGGAATCGCGCTGCTCCGTGGTGGCGGCATTCTCGTACCACCAGGTCGCGTACTGCTGCCCGACGTCGAAAGGAGTCTGGAAACCGGCGGAGGACCAGACCTCCTCCGGCAGCGGCACGTAGCGGGAACGCAGCTTGCGCCGCGGCGCCATCATGGACGGCTTCGGGGCGCTCGGCTTCGGAGAAGCTGGCTCCTGGTCCTCCTCACTGGCCTCCCGGACGGCAGCCTCCACGGGGGAAGGCGCCTGCGAGACCGGATTGGCCGGGGCGAAAGTGCGTTCCGGGGTCTCCTTCTCGGAACAGGGCGCGAGGGGGGCGTCGGCCGCCTCCGCGGGAGCGAGGTCACCCGGGCTGGGGACCTCCGTCATGCCGAGCTCCTCGATGGGCTCGGCGTCCGCGAGCGGACGTTCGCGGACGACCGGCGGCAGCGGGCCCTCGAGGACCTGCAGCTGCATGGCCTCCGCGAAGTCCTCCCGCGGGTCGAGGATCGTCGTGGAATCACAGGCGTGGCGCAGAGCGGAGGACATGGAGTCCCAGCCGAAGCCGTAGAGGTGCACGCGCACGCCGTGGTTGGTGGCCTCGTGGACGCCGGGAATCATGTCGGCGTCGCCGGAGACCAGGACAATGTCGGAGACCTGCTGGCGGCAGGCCGCGACGACCATGTCGGCGACGAGGCGGGTGTCCACCGCCTTCTGCGTGCGACGCTCACCCCACTCAATGAGCTGGCCGGCGCGCAGCTGCACACCGTCGCAGGTACGCAAGGCCCGCTGATAACGGTGCGGACCGGTGTCGGGGATGCCGTCGTACCAGAGCTGACGGTGAATCGCCTGCTGCAGCTGGTTCTGGATCATGCCGCCGAGGACGTTGACCACCTCGGGCAGATCGATTTCTAATTGTGCACGGGCACCTGTTTCCCAGGAGTTGTAGAAACTCGCCAGGAGGTAAGAGGTGTCGACGAAGACAAGTGTGCGCTCAAGCATGGCTCCTAATTTCTGTTTGTTCGTATCCTAAGTTGCTTTTCTTCCCTACCAGCATGCCTCAAAGCAGTGCGACACGTCGATGCCGGGCAGGGGTTTCAGGGTGAACCCGCAGGTCGAGGGGTGCGCGGTAGCCAACTTGTTATCTCTGGGATAGGTTCGTCAGTAGGCTAACTAACCAACCAAGGAGGTTCGCGATGGATGCCACCGCGCCCCTGTTCCGGCAGATCGCCGAACTCATCGAGGACGCCATCGTCGACGGCAGCCTCGCCGCCGGCTCCCGCGCACCCTCCACCAACGAACTGGCGGACTTCCACGACATCAACCCCGCCACCGCCCGCCGGGGGATGACGCTCCTCGTCGACTCCCGGGTCCTGGAGAAGCGACGCGGCATCGGCATGTTCGTCACCGCCGGCGCCCGCGACCTCATCCTCGCGCGCCGCCGCGAAGAGTTCGCCGGCGACTATCTCGTCCCGCTTATCGACGAAGCCGTGAAGCTCGACTTCACCCGCGCCGACATTCGCCACCTCATCGACGCTGTAGCGGAAAGCAGGGGGCTTTATCGGTGATCGATATGGGTACTGACCTGGGGATTTGTGTTGGTACAGCGCAGTGTGTAACTTTATGTGAGTCAGCGCGACCGACAACGCCCCGCAGACAGCAACTCCGAGAGAGAGGCTGAATGTGAGCAGGCGGTAGGAAAACAGGCCCTGACAGAACAAGATCTGCAGGGATTTGACTTCAGTCGGTCCGGTTGATTAAGTTTCTAACTCGTCGCTCAGAGCAGCGCCACGACAAGTGGTGTGAATCGGGTGTGCGGTTGTTGTGTGAGAACTCAATAGTGTGCCAATGTACTTTTGTTTGTGGTTGTTGGTTGTGTGTGCCGGCTGGCCTGGATGTGTTTTCGGGTTGGTGGGTGTGTGCCGGGTGGTACCTTGTCAACAGGGTGTCACTGTAAATAATGCGCACTGAGGCTTGTTCTTGGTGTGAGTTGTTGTGGTGCAAGCATGATCTTAATGATCGCATGAGTATATTTGTGTGGCTTCTTCTCTCCTCGTCGAGGTGGGGGTCACATGTGATAGACGCGAACATGTCTTGACTGGCCTGTTGGTTGGTTGGGGTGTTTGTATTTTTTTTGGACAATCATTTTCATCATTGCCCTTGTGGGGTGGTGGTGTGCTG
>NZ_JBHSQE010000008.1:873-31826 GCF_042658165.1 Corynebacterium nasicanis | reverse complement strand
CCGAGATCCTCCACACCCCGCACATCACGGCGGCGATCGTCCTCATCCTGGCGGGTGCGCTCACGAAGTCCGGCATCGCCCCGGGGCATTTCTGGCTGCCCGGCGCGATGGCCGCCCCGACCCCGGTCTCCGCATACCTCCACTCCGCGGCGATGGTCAAGGCCGGTATCTACCTGGTCGCCCGCCTGGCCCCGGACTTCCACGTGGTCACCACGTGGCACCTGGTGGTCATCCCGCTGGGCCTGTTCACCATGCTCATGGCGGGGTGGATGGCGCTGCGGCAGCAGGACCTCAAGCTGGTCCTGGCGTACGGCACGGTCTCCCAGCTGGGCTTCATCACGGCCGTGGTGGCGGTGGGTTCCCGCGAGGCGATGCTCGCCGGCCTGGCCCTGACGTTCGCGCACTCGCTGTTCAAGGCCACCCTGTTCATGATCGTCGGTGCCATCGACCACGCCACCGGCACCCGCGATCTCCGGGAGCTCTCGGGCCTGGGGAAGCGGCAGCCCTTCATCACCACGCTGGCGATCATCTCGGCGCTGTCGATGGCGGGCATGCCGCCGCTGCTGGGTTTCGTGGCCAAGGAGTCCGTCATCGAGGCGGTCATGCACGAAGAGCTGCTGGTCGGCATGCCGCGCAACCTCATGCTCGTGGCGGTGGTCGTCGGTTCCGCGCTGACCATGGCGTATTCGCTGCGCTTCCTCTACGGCGCCTTCGCCACGAAGCCCGCGGAGCATGAGTCGGGCGGCGGCACCTCCGAGGCGGTGGCCCGGATGCACGCCATCGGCCCGACGCTGTGGATCGCCCCGCTCATCCTCACCGCCTGCACCGTCGGTTTCGGCGTCTACCCGCGCCCGCTGTCGGCGGCGATCACCGCGCACCTGGACAACGTCCTGCCGCTGGCCCCAGGGGAGAAGAGCTCCTACCTGGCTCTGTGGCACGGGTTCACCATCCCGCTGCTGCTGTCCATCGTCATCATCATCAGTGGTGTCGTGCTGCACTGGCAGCGGACGCTCATCGCCCGGGCGCAGTTCGAGGAGCCCGCGCTGGGTTCCGCGGACGCCGCCTACGATTCGGTGCTCGATTTCCTGCGCACCATCTCCCTGCGCCTGACGGCCTCCACGCAGCGTGGTTCGCTGGTGGTCAACCTGGGGATCATCTTCACTGTGCTCATCACCCTGCCGATGGTGGTGCTCGTCCTCGGCGACCGTCCCGACGTGCGCATGGTGCTGTGGGATTCCCCGTGGCAGGCGCTGGCGTCGGGAATCATCATCGTGGCGGCCATCGCGGCCACCCGGATGGACAACCGTCTCTCAGGCGTCATCCTCGTCGGTGTCACCGGCTACGCCCTGGCCGTCCTCTTCGCGCTCCAGGGCGCGCCGGACCTGGCGCTGACGCAGACGCTGGTGGAGACGGTGCTCATGGTCATCTTCATGCTCGTGCTGCGCAAGCTGCCCACCACCACCGAATGGTCCCCGGGCCCGAAGGCCAACCGCATCCGCGCGTGGCTGTCCATCGCGGTCGGGTTGTCGGTGACGGTGGTGACGATGTTCGCCATCAACGCCCGCTCCCAGGTGCCCATCGCCACGTTCATCCCGGACCTGGCGCAGGACATCGGGCACGGCGCCAACGCCGTCAACGTCCTCCTCGTCGACCTGCGCGCCTGGGACACCTTCGGTGAGGTGTCGGTGCTGGTCATCGCGGCGACGGGCGTGTCCTCGCTCATCTACCGCACCCGCTCCTTCAACCGTTCCTCGCGCCGCCCGACGCTGACCGTCACCGGTCGTCGATGGCTGGCCGCGGGTGTGGAGACGGAGCGGGCCCAGAACCGTTCCCTCATGGTGGATGTGGCCACCCGCATCCTCTTCCCGTCGATGATGGCGCTCTCGGTGTACTTCTTCTTCGCCGGGCACAACGCCCCGGGCGGTGGCTTCGCGGGCGGCCTCGTCGCCGCGCTGGCCTTCACCCTGCGCTATGTCGCGGGTGGTCGCGCGGAGCTCGAGGAGGCGCTGCCGATCGACTCCGGCCGTATCCTCGGCACGGGCCTGTTCCTCTCGGCGCTGGCGGCGATCTGGCCGATGTTCCTCGGCCACCCGCCGCTGACGTCGTGGTACGACTCGGTCGATCTGCCGCTCATCGGCAACATGTCCCTGCCGTCGGCACTGCTTTTCGACGCCGGCGTCTACCTCATCGTCGTCGGCCTCATGATGCACATCCTCTCCTCCCTGGGCGGCCAGCTCGACCAGGAGGAGGAGATGCGCAAACAGCGCGCCCGCGATCGGGCGCGATCGATGGCGCGGGCGGCGGAACGTCGCAAAGCATTGAGCGCCCCGGAAGGAGACAAGTAGATGGTGGCCAACCTCTTCCTGCTGCTCGCGGCAGGCACCCTCGTCTCGGCGGGCGTGTACCTCGTGCTTGACCGCGCGATGACCAAGATGATGCTCGGCCTCATGCTCATCGGCAACGGCGCCAACCTGCTCATCCTGCAGGCGGGCGGCTCCGCCGGATCCCCGCCGATCATGGGGCGCTCCTCGCTGGTGCATGACGAGACGAACGTCGCGGACCCCCTCGCGCAGGCGATGATCCTCACGGCGATCGTCATCGCGATGGCGTTGACGGCGTTCATCCTCACGCTCGCCTACCGCCAGTACCGCTACCGCACCGCGGACGTCATCGAGGACGACCTCGAGGATGCCGCCATCGCGGCGCGCCCCGCCACGGCGAGCGCCGCCCCCGACCACGACGCCTCCGATGACCCGGACACCGGGCGCGTCACCTCCGAGGGAGACTCCTTCGGTCCGAAATTCTTCGAAGCTCCGGTGAAGGGAGAAGTTGATGACTGAGACACTCACCCCCTTCGTGGACGCACTGTTGCCGTACATGCCGTTCCTCATCCCTCTGCCGGTGATCCTGCCGGCGGTGGCCGCGGCGCTGGCCCTGCTGGCCGGGCGGCACCCGCACATCCAGCGCACCATCGCCCTGGGCACCCTGCTCATCCTCATCGGGCTGACCGCGTCCATGGTCATGGTCGTGGACCTCGAGGGCATCCAGACGGTGCAGCTCGGCGGCTGGGACGCACCGATCGGCATCACGCTCGTCGCCGACCGCCTCTCGACGGTCATGCTCACCGTCTCCTCCGTCGTCCTGTTCTGCGTCATGTGGTACGCCATCAGCCAGGGCATCCGCGACGGCGGCAAGGACGAGCCCGTCGCCGTGTTCCTGCCCACCTACATGCTGCTGAGCATGGGCGTGAACATGTCCTTCCTGGCCGGTGACCTCTTCAACCTCTACGTCGGCTTCGAGGTCTTCCTCGTCGCCTCCTACGTGCTGCTCACCCTCGGCGCCTCGCCCTCGCGCGTGCGCGCCGGCGTGTCCTACGTCATGGTGTCGATGGTCTCGTCGATGATCTTCCTCTTCGCCCTGGCCATGGTCTACGCGGCGGTGGGCACGATGAGCCTGGCGCAGATCGGGATGCGCATGGAGGAGGTGCCCTCCGGCACCCGGGCGGCGATCTTCGGCACCCTGCTCGTCGCCTTCGGCATCAAGGCCGCCGTCTTCCCCCTCGACGCCTGGCTACCCGACTCCTACCCCACCGCCCCCTCCCTGGTCACCGCCGTGTTCGCCGGCCTGCTGACCAAGGTCGGCGTGTACTCCATCATCCGCATGCGCTCGGTGGTGTTCACCGACGGCTCCCTCGACGGGCTGCTCATGTGGGTGGGTCTGGCCACGATGATCGTGGGCATCCTCGGCGCCATGGCGCAGAACGACATCAAACGACTGTTGTCCTTCACCCTGGTCAGCCACATCGGCTACATGATCTTCGGCATCGCGCTCGGTTCCTCCCAGGGCCTGTCCGGGGCGATCTTCTACGCCGTGCACCACATTCTCGTGCAGACGGCGCTCTTCCTCGTCGTCGGCCTCATCGAGCGCCAGGCGGGCACGTCCTCGCTGCGCCGCCTCGGCTCGCTGGCGTACACCGCCCCGGTCATCGCGGTGCTCTACATCATCCCGGCGCTCAACCTGGGCGGCATCCCGCCGTTCTCCGGGTTCCTGGGCAAGATCATCCTCATCGAGGCCGGCGCCAACGTCGGTGGCTTCATGGCGTGGCTGCTCATCGGCGGCGCCGTGGTCACCTCGCTGCTCACCCTCTACGTCATGGTGCTCGTGTGGTCCAAGGGCTTCTGGCGCGACCGTTCCGACGCCCCCGAGGGCAACGTCGCCATGGCCCGCCCGGCCCCCCTGGCCGACATCACCGACGAGGTCGAGTTCGTCGAGCGTGACGACGTCGGCCGCATGCCCTTCGGCATGGTCGCGTCGACAGCCACCCTCATCGGTGCCTCTCTCGCCGTGACGGTGCTGGCCGGGCCCATCGCCGGCGTCACCGGACGCGCGGCGGAGAGCGCGCAGGACGTGAGCATCTACCGCTCCGCCGTCCTGGGCACCACCGCCGACAACCCGAGCCGCACCCTCGACCAGCAGCGTCTCGACGACGGCTCCGACACCCTGCGCAACCGCGACCACCTCCTGCCCGAGCCGCAGCCCGCCATCCAGACCACCACCGAGGAGGCCCAGCCGTGATCTCCGGACTCCGCCGTCGTTTCCGCCTTTGGTTCATCGTGTGGATCACCGTCATGTGGTGCCTCCTCATGGGCGAATTCACCTGGGCGAACCTCATCTCGGGTCTGCTGGTGGGCTCGCTCATCGTCTTCGCCCTGCCGCTGCCGGCCATGCCCATCGCCGGCCTGAGCGTCCACTGGGGACTGCTCGCGCTGCACATGCTCGGCTGGTTCCGCGACCTGGGCGTGGCGTCGGTGAAGGTGGCGTGGCTGGCGCTGCGCCCGGCGGCCCCGCCGAAGTCCGCGATCGTCAAGGTGCCCATGCGGGTGTCCAACGAGCTGGTCCTGTCCCTGGCGACCGTCCTCTACAACCTCCAGCCGGGCGGCTCGGTCAGTGACATCGACATCGCCAACCGCATGTGGACCGTCCACCTGCTCGACGCCGGCACCGAGGCCGCCCTGGCCCGCGAGCTGGAGACCATCGCCACCCTGGAGCGCCGCATGATCCGCATCTTCGAGAGGAGCTGAGCGTGAACCACGAGCTCTACACCGCCTTCCTGCTGATTCCCTCCGCGTTTTTCGCCGTGTCCTTCATCATCATGACGTGGCGGATCGTCATCGGACCGAACTCCATGGACCGGATGCTGGGTCTCGACGGCTTCGTCGCGATGCTCCAGTGCGCCCTGGCCACCTACATCTGCTGGACGCTGGACACCACCGTCGCCAACGCGATGCTCGTCATCGCGCTGCTGGGCTTCATCGCCTCGGTGTCCGTCGCCCGCTTCCGCAAGAGGGACGGTAGCTAACCATGACCTTCACACTGTTCGCGGACATCACGTCCCTCGTCCTCATCATCACCGGCGGCTTCCTCGTGTTCTCCGCCGCCGTCGGCGTGGTGCGCTTCCCCGACACGATGTCGCGCATCCACGCGATCACCAAGCCGCAGACCACCGGGCTCATCCTCACGATCCTCGGCGCGCTGCTCAAGGTCACGGGCGACCCGGAGTTCGGGATCGCCGAACGCGGCGATCTCGGCGTGCTCCTTCTCCTGGTCATCTTCGCCGCGATGACCTCCCCCGTCACCGCCCAGCGCCTCGGCCGCGTCTCGCGCCGCGAGGGCCTGTACGGCGAGCGGGAGGACATGTCGCGTAACGACGCCCCGGCCGACCGCTCCATCCGCCGGCGCTAAGCCCCCAGGGCGTCGCCGAGCGCGGCGACGAAGGCGGCCGCATCGCGGTCGTAGGGGACGTCGATACGCACCGTCGGCACGGGGGCGTCGACCTCCCGGCGCCGGCGGAGGAACCCTCTCCCCGGCAGGTTGGCGAGCACGAGGTGGCTGACGCGCTGCGGCTGCGCCGTGGCCAACGCCAGCGCGGCGAGCGCGCCCGTGCCGTGACCGACGAGGACCACCCGGCGCAGTTCCTGCTTGTCCAGGTACTGCTCGAGGCCGCCCAGGGCCGGATTGGGCAGCCACGGCGTCCAGTCGGCGGGCAGCAGCCGGATGACCTCGGTCCACGTGTCCGGCATCCGGCCGAGGGTGGGGACGAAGACGACGTCAGTCACGCGGCACCATCTCCTCCATCTCGGCGCAGGTGGCGTCGATGACCTCGCGCCAGCCGCCCGACTTCTCGAAGATCCGGCGCTGCCGCTGATAGCCGGCCCCGCGCTCGAGGATCTCGGGGATGAGGTGCAGCTCGGGGAGGCACCCCAGCTCCTCGGCGAGGGGGGAGAGCTCGTCGACCAGGTCGCTGAGTTCCTGGGTGACCCAGCGCTCGTCCGTGTCGCGGCTGGTGATCACGAGCGCCTCCATGCCGTAGCGGGCGGCGCGCCACTTGTTCTCCGCGATGTGCCAGGGCTGGAGGATGGGCAGCTCCTCCCCGCGGTCGATCATGCGGTCGTAGTGCACGACGAGGCAGTGCGTCAGTGCCACCACCGCTGCCAGTTCCCGCAGGTTGGAGGTCGAATCGGAGACCCGTACCTCCACCGTCCCCCATTTCGGGGCCGGGCGGATGTCGAAGTGCATCGACCCGGTGTGGTTGATCACCCCGGAAATACCCTGGTCATGCATATAGGACTCCCACTCCGACCACGTGGCGAACTGGTAGGGCAGGCCGGCGGTGGGCAGCTGCTGATAGAGCATGGTGCGGTTGGAGGCGTAGCCGGTGTCGATGCCGTCCCAGCCCGGCGAGGACGCCGTGAGCGCCAACAGGTGCGGGTACTTCGTCATGAGCGCGTTGATGATCGGCCACACGCGGTCCTCATGCGAGATCCCGACATGCACGTGGATGCCCCAGATGAGCATCTGCGAGCCCCAGTAGCGGGTGCGGTTGATGATCTCGGCGTAGCTCATCTTCGCGCTCACCGGGTTCTTCCGCCAGTCCGAAAAGGGGTGCGACCCGGAGGCCCACACCTTGAGCCCGAGGGAATCCGCGGCGTCGCGCACCACGTTGAGATCGTGCGCCAGCTCCGCCACCGCCTGCGGCACCGTGTCATGGACGCCGGTGACCAGCTCGACGGTGTTCTGGAGGAACTCCTTCTCCAGGTGCACCTCCGGGTTGCTGCGCCGGACGAGGTCGATGACCTCCTCCGCCTTGGGCGCCAGATCCCGGGATTCCGGGTCGACGAGCGCGACCTCCCACTCCACGCCGAGCGTCGGGCGCGGCGAGCGGCGGAACGGGATCGGCGCCGGAGCCATCAGAGGGCCACCTGATTCACCAGCACCAACGTCAGATCATTGCGGCCGTCGGTGCGCTCCGGCAGGAAGCCCTCGTACTCGCGGGCCACGCCGCCGACCCGCTCCGCCAGCTCGCGGGCGCGCTGCTCCGCGTCGGCGTTGCCGGGCTGGAAGAAGACTGTGTTCTCGGGGAGGATGTGGTCGGCCATGTTGCCCACCTCGCCGACCTCGAAACCGTCGCCGCGCAGGCGGTCCGCCACGTCGGCCGCCAGGTTCGGGACGGTGGAGTTGTTGATGACGTTGAGGCGCGGGGTCTCCTGCGGGGCAGGAGCGGGGGCCGGGGTCTCCGGAGGTGCGCTGGTCTCGGTCTCGGTCACCGTCTCAGGCTCAGTCTCGGTCTGGGTAGGGGTGGACTGCGGCGCCGCCGTTGTCACGGCGGGCGTGGTGGGGGCGGCCTGCTCTCCCCCGGAATCCTGGTTCTGCGTGGCGGCGTACAGCCCCCACATCACCAGCAGGACGGCCACGGCGATGAGCACCATCGCCAGGCCCCGCAGGGGCAGGCCGGAACTGGTGGTGGACTCTGACTGATTCTCCGGATTCACATGCGTCACAGGGGTCAGTCTAAAGCACGGCCCTGCGGCTCATCACGTGCGGCGCGTTCACTCGCCCGCCGGTCCCGGATCCGCCGCAGCCGGCCGAGCAGAACCGGATGGGCGGACATGGCCGCGGGGACGTCGACAAGCAGATTGAGACGCTGATAGTAACGGACCGGGCTCATCCCCAACTCCGCGCGGATCAGCTCCTCCTTCACTCCGGCCGAACGCGGCGCGCGTTCCTCGAAGGCGAGGAGGCGGGCATCGGATTCACTCAGGCCGGACATGCCTAAACTGTAGGCCATGACGATCCGCCCGATTGTGATCCACGGCGACCCCGTGCTGCACACCCCGACCACGCCCGTCGACCCCGCCGACATCGGAGGCGAGGAGATCCAGACCCTCATCGCCGACATGTACGAGACCATGGAGGTCGCCCACGGCGTCGGCCTGGCGGCCAACCAGATCGGCGTCGGCCGGCGCCTGTTCGTCTACGACTGCCCCGACGACGAGGGCGTGCAGCACACCGGCTGCGTGATCAACCCCGTGCTCGAGACCAGCGAGATCCCCGAGACCATGCCCGCCGACGACGGCACCGCGGACGAGGGCTGCCTCTCCGTGCCCGGCGAAACGTGGCCCACCGGCCGCGCGAGCTGGGCGAAGGTCACCGGACTGGACGCCGCGGGCAACGAGATCGAGGTCGAGGGCACCGGCTTCTTCGCACGCTGCCTGCAGCACGAGGTCGGCCACCTCGACGGATTCCTCTACACCGACGTGCTCATCGGCCGCCACAAGCGCCAGGCGAAGAAGACCATCAAGGCGTACGGGTGGACCGAGGCCGGGCACACGTGGATGCCGGGCGAGGACGAGGACCCCTTCGGGCACTAGATGGGTATCTTCCGCTCCGACGACGTGGCGGTGGGCGACCGCGTGGTCGTCCGCCGCCGGCTCCCCGACACGCCGGGGCACCTCTCCGATGTCATCGGCCACGTGGTGAGCGTCTCCCCGCTGGTGGTGCGGCCGCAGTCGGTGGGCGGTTTCGTCTCCGAGGCCGCGCCCCTGGAGATCCCCGAAGAGCTGATCACGGTGGTGAAGAAGCTCTCCCCGCGGCGGATCCGCAACTCCGACATCCGCGCGGTGGAGACCGCCACCGCCCGCGCCTTCCCCGGCATCGAGCACACGTGGACCACGGATGGCCAGTGGCTCATGCGCGCCGGCGACGGCATCACCGAGCGCTCCAACTCCGCGGCCCCGCTGGGACCCTCCGCCGGGTTCGGGGCGGTGCCGATGGAGGAGATCACCGCCTTCTACCGGCGGCACGGACTACCCGTGACCATCCTCATCCCCGAGCGGATCGGCTCCCCGGCGGAGAAACTCGTCGCGGCCGGGGGCTGGGAGCTGGGCCCGGAGATCATCGTCATGGCCCGGTCCCTCACCCCCACGGAGCTGCCCGGCTCCGAGTACACCTTCCGCATCGACGAGCAGCCCGACGCGGACTGGCTCGCCCTCTACCACTTCCGGGGACGCCCCCTGCCGGTGGAGGCGCTGCGCCTCCTGCAGGACCAGATCGACGGCGAAATGGGCTTCGGGCGCCTGCTGGCCCCCTCCGGGGAGACGGTCGCCATCACCCGCGGGACCCTGACCTCCTCCGGGGATGAGCGGCTGTGGCTGGGCTATTCCGCCGTGGAGGTGGCGGCGGAGCACCGGCGCCGCGGCCTGGGCACCCTGCTCGGCGCCGCCATGCTCTCCTGGGGTGCGTCCCGCGGCGCCACCGATGCCTACCTGCAGGTCATCGCCTCCAACGCGGCGGGCCGGGCGCTGTACGCCAAGCTCGGTTTCGTCGAGCACCACCGGCACCGCTACGCGCAGTTGCGCGCTTGAGACGACTGTGGCAGCCCGCGCGGCAGAGGCCGTGCGGGTCTACACTGTGAGGCACACCACTCACCCCCGAGGAGCCCCCCATGGCCATGCAGTTCAGCCCCAACATCTCCTTCCCCGGTAACGCCGCCGCGGCTTTCCGCCACTACCAGCAGATTTTCGGAGGGGAGCTGGAGCTCCTCACCTACGGCGACGTGCCCACCGAGGACTGGCCCTTCCAGCCCGCCCCGGACGCCGTCGCCCACGCCACCCTCAACTCCGGCCCCGTGAGCATCGCCGGCGGTGACGCCATGGAGGAGGACGCCCCCGGCCTCCGCAGCGACGTCTACTCCCTCCTTCTGCAGTTCGATTCCGTCGCGGAGGCGGAGGGCATCATCAACGCCTTCGTCACGGGTGGCGCCGAGGTGGAGATGCCTTTCGAGCAGGCCCCCTGGGGCGACCACTACGGTCAGGTCCGCGACCAGTTCGGGGTGCTGTGGATGTTCAACGCCTCCGCCTGACCTGCCTGTAGTCTGTACGGCATGCGGATCGTCACCTGGAACGTCAATTCCGTGCGCACGCGCGCGGAGCGCGTCATCGCCTTCCTCCAACGCCATGATGTGGACGTCCTGGCGATCCAGGAGACGAAGTGCAGCGACGACAAGTTCCCCTACGCCGTCTTCGAGGCCGCCGGCTACGAGGTGGCGCATGTCGGCACGAGCCAGTGGAACGGGGTGGCCATCGCCTCGCGGGTGGGGCTGACGGATGTCGCTGATCATTTCCCGGGGCAGCCGGGCTTCGACAAGGATCCCGGCGCGGAGCAGATCATCGAGTCCCGCGCCGTCGGAGCCACGTGCGGCGGGGTGCGGGTGTGGAGCCTGTACGTGCCCAACGGGCGCGAGATCGCCGACCCGCACTACGACTACAAGCTCCGCTGGCTCTACGCCCTCGCCGCGCACGTGCGCGCCGACTCCACCGACAAGGCGGTCTACCTGGGCGACTTCAACATCGCCCCGCTCGACGAGGACGTGTGGGACATCGACTTCTTCGCCGGCAAGACCCACGTCACGGAGCCCGAGCGGATCTGCTTCGACGGGCTCGTCGCCGCCGGCCTCACCGAGACCACCCGCCCCTTGAGTGAGCAGCGCTTCACGTACTGGGATTACAAGGGCCTGCGCTTCCAGAAGGGCGAGGGCATGCGCATCGACTTCCAGCTGGCCACCCCGGCCCTGGCGAAGCTCGCCACCGCCGCGTTCGTCGACGTGGAGGAGCGGGCCGGCACGGGCGCCTCCGACCATGCCCCGGTGGTGGTCGACTACGTGGAGAAGGCGACCTTCGACGAGGTCCGCTGAACGCCGTGACTCTCGCCCTCGACCTCAACTCCTGGCAACTCGTCGGCCTCATCGTCGACTACACCATCAAGATCATCGCCATCGGTCTCGTGCCGGAGGGTCGTCGACCCAGTTCCTCCACCGCCTGGCTGCTGGCGATTCTGCTGCTGCCCTTCATCGGGCTCCCCCTCTTCCTCCTCATGGGTTCGCCGTACATCAACCGGCGTCGTCACCGCATCCAGCGCGAAGCAAACGTGATGATCGAGGACGTGCAGTCGCATGTCCCCGACTGGCCGGAGGGGTGTGACCTGCGCCCGGAGACGCAGGCGATCATCAAGCTCAACCGCCGGCTGACCAACCTGCCGGCCGTCGTCGCCCACAACCAGGGCGTGTACGGAGATTATGAGGAGACGATCCGGCGCATGGCCGCGGCTGTCGACGAGGCGGAGGATCACGTCCACGTCGAGATCTACATCACCGCCTGGGATGAGACGACGGACCCCTTCTTCCGCGCCCTGGAACGCGCCGTCGACCGCGGGGTGACGGTGCGCTACCTCTTCGACCAGATCGGCTCGCTCAAGTACCCGGGTTATTTCCGGCTGGGTCGGCGGCTGACGGAGATCGGCGTGCACTGGCACCTCATGCTCCCGCTCAAACCCTGGCGTTTCAAGTTCCGCCGCCCTGACCTGCGCAACCACCGCAAGCTCCTGGTCATCGACGACCGCGTCGGGTTCATGGGTTCCATCAACATGATCGACCGTTCCTACCTGATGAGCGCGAACGTCCGTATGGGCCGCAAGTGGGTGGACACGATGGTGGAGGTGACGGGCCCCGTGGTGGCGTCCATGTCCTTCCTCTTCGCCGTCGACTGGTACGCGGAGACCAATGAGCTGCTCGATGTCGCCCCACCCCCCGAGCACGAGGTCGAGGATCCCGCGTGCCCGGAGCCGGACAACACCTCCAACATCGTCCAGCTCGTGCCCTCCGGCCCCGGTTACACCACCGAGCCGAACCTGCGGATGTTCAACTCCATCGTCCACGCCGCGAAGAACCGGCTGGTCCTGTGTTCGCCCTATTTCATTCCCGACGAGTCCCTGCTGGAGGCCGTGACCTCCGCCTGCTACCGGGGCGTGCAGGTGGATCTGCTGGTCTCGGAGAAGTCCGACCAGTTCATGGTGCACCACGCGCAGTCGTCCTATTATCAGGTCCTGCTGGAGGCCGGGGTGCGCATCCATCTCTTCCCGGCGCCCTACATCCTGCACTCGAAGTTCAACATCGCGGACCCGGGTTCGGAAACCTCCATGGGCACCGTCGGGTCCTCGAACATGGACATGCGCAGCTTCGGCCTCAACTACGAGGCCACGCTCATGATCGCGCGCGGCGATCTGCTCACCGACCTCAACGAACTTGCCGACGCCTACCTCGCCGTCTCCCGCCGCCTCACGTTGGAGGAGTGGAACGACCGGAGTTTCTTCCGTCGTTACGTGGACAACGTCATGAAGCTGACCTCGGCCCTGCAGTGAGGCGGGTGGCGTAGAGCGCCGCGCCGAGCGCCACGAGGAAGCAGGTGACCATGCCGGTGGCCATGGTGACGCCGGCGTCGGAACCCAGCCCCATGAGCGGGCTGACCAGGCCGGCGATGCCGAACTGCGCGAAGCCCATGAGCGCGGAGGCCGAGCCCGCCCGCTCCCGCACCAGGCCGGTGCCCAGGGCGGTGGAGTTGCCCATGACGATCGAAATCTGCGCGACGATGACGAAGAGCAGCACCATGATGAGCCACGCGCGCGGGTGGAAGCGCGTCACCGCCAGCAGCAGGAGCGAGGCGCTGAGCTGCACCGTCAGCGCCCCGAGCAGGAGCCTTTCGGTGGGCACCCGCCCGATGAGGCGGGTGTTGAGCAGGCTGCCGCCAATGATGCCCAGACCGTTGACGGCGAACATCGCGGCGAAGCCCCGCACCGACATCCCCAGCTGCTCCTGCATGAGGAAGGGCGAGGCGGAGATGTAGCAGAACATCGCGGAGAACGCCGCCGCGAAGGTGAGCAGGTAACCGCGGTAGCCCGGGTTCGCCAGCACGTGGGCATAGTTGCCCAGCACCCCGCGCAGGGTGGCGGGACTGCGCCGCTCCGGGGGGAGGGATTCGGGGATGACGGTGAGCACCATGAGTACCTGCAGGCCCGCCAGCCCGGCGAGCACCCAGAACAGGCCGCGCCAGCCGATCGGTTCAGCGAGGAGCCCGCCGATGACCGGGGCCAGCACCGGCGCCACGCCCTGCATGGTCATGAGCAGGGCGAAGGCCCGGGCCGCCGCGTCGCCGGCCGCCAGGTCGGGCACCACGGCGCGGGAGAGCACGATGGCGGCGCCCGCCCCGAGGCCCTGGATGAGGCGGGCGAGAATGAGCCCCTCGATGCCGGGCGCGAGGCCCGCCCCCACCGCCGCCACGAGGGCCACGACGGTGCCGACGAGCATGAGACGGCGGCGGCCGATGGCGTCGGACAGCGGCCCGATGAGCAGCTGCCCGATGGCCAGTCCGGCGAGGAAGGCCGAGAGGGTGAGCTGCACCATGCCGCGCGTGGTGTCCAGGTCACGGACGATATCCGGCAGCGCCGGCAGGTACATGTCGGTGGCGAAGGGGGCGGAGGCGGAGAGCAGGGCCAGCGCCAGGAGCAGCGGGACGGTGAGCTGCCGTGGGGTGTTCATTCAGCAGACCTTAGCCCAATGGTGTCCACCCACCGGGGGTGATAGATTCAGGTGGACATCAGTTGTCTGAAACGTGGCCACGAGATGAAGCGCAGCGAAGGGGGAGGCATGTCCTTCGACAGCACCCTTCCCGGCACGCATCACTTCATCAACCCGAAACAGATCCCGGCGGAGCGCGACTTCGTCGCCCTGTCCACCCTCGGCGCCTTCGTCCGCTGGATGGGGGTGGTCGGCGCGATCCTCATGATGTTCGTCGCGGTCTACCTTCTCCTCGACGGCGCCTACGCGCTCGGCTCCCCCGCCGTCGGCCGTCTCTTCGACTTCGCCACCAATCCGGTGATCGGGCTGCTCATCGGCATCATGGCCACCGCCGCCATCCAGTCCTCGACGGCGGTGACGGCGCTGACGGTCATGGCCGTGGGCACCGGCGGCGTGTCCGTGGCGGTGGCGGTGCCCATCATTCTCGGCGCGAACATCGGCACGACGATCACCCCGATGATCGTCTCGTTCAGCTATCTCGGGCACCGCCGCAGCTTCCGCCGCGCCTTCGCGTCGGCGTCGCTGCACACGTGGTTCAACGCGATCTTCGTCTTCCTCGCGTTCCTCCTGGAGATGCTCTTCCACCCGCTCACGCGCTTCGCCAACCTCGTCTCCGTCTCGGTCGTCGGCGAGGGCGCCTCCGGCACGGGTCGCGAGCTGGCCTCCATCTTCGCCCCGCTTATCGACGCCCTCGGGACCCAGGGTCTCCTCGGCTCCCTGCTCTCCCCGCACGCCGCCGCCGTGGCCTCGATCCTCGTGGGCACGCTGCTGGTGCTGGGGGCCATCCGGGTCCTCAACTCGCAGCTCTCGGTGCTCACCGCCGCCACCACGCGGACCCTGCTGGAGCGTTCCTCCGGCGCCTCGGACGCCCTCGGGGTGCTCTCGGGGGCGATGGTGACCATGGCGGTCAACGCGTCCTCGGTGACCATCTCCTCCCTCCTGCCCTTCGCGGTGACCCGCTCGCTGAAGATGCGCGAGGCCCTGGCGGTCACCCTCGGCGCCAACGTGGGCACCACGCTCATGTCACTGCTCGCCGCCCTGGCCGTGCCGGGCCCCCTGGGCGCCCTGGCGGTGCAGGCCGCCCTCGTGCACGTGTCCTTCAACGTGGTGTCCACGCTGCTGGTCATCGTCCTGCCGCCGCTGCGGAGGTGGATCATCCGCCTGGCGGAATTCTCCGGGCGGGTCGCCGCGCGCGGCTACACGCTGACCGCGGTGATGATGGCGGTGTGGTACTTCGCGGTCCCCGCCTCGATCACGCTGCTGTATGCGCTGCTGAGCTGACTCAGGCGTCGCGACGCTGGAGGACGATAACCCCCGCCACCCAGGCCACGAGGGCCCACACGAGGAAGTAGGCGCCGGAGCCGTAGGTGTTCCACGCGACGCCGTCGAGCTGCGTCTCGTTGACGAAGGCCCCCAGGTTCTCGAAGGGCAGGAAGCGGACGATGTCCGCGCCGATCTTGGGCACCAGGCGGAAGATCTGTTCCAGGCCCATGAACCAGATGAGCATGAGCGCCACCGTGCCGGCCGTCTGCCGCAGGAGCAGCGCCACGCCCTGACTGATCATCACCGTCATCGCCGCCGCCGCGGGGTACACCCACATGATGTGGTGGGCGCCCGGGTCGTCGAGCGGGTGGAAGAGATCGGCCGCCGAGTCGGGGGCCAGGGCCTTCGCCAGGTAGAACCCGGCGATGACCACCAGGAAGGTGAGCACCGCCGCGAAGGCCGCGTAGAGCAGCAGCTTCGCCAGCGCCACCGTCCACCGCCGGGGCGTGGCCAGGTAGGAGGAGGACTGCAGGTGGTAGCGGTATTCCGTGGTGACGAGCATGATCGCCTGGATCATGAGCACCGGGAAGCCGATGATGAACACCGTCGTGGAGATCGTCGCGGCCCACAGGGTGGGGAAGCCGCCGTCCGCCTCCAGGGTGGTCAATCCCGTCATGGCCGCCCAGCCGAGGCCGAGGGCCACGAAGAGCACCGTCGTCCACCAGAACGAGGCCGTCGTGCGGAGCTTGGTGAACTCCGCCGCCAGAGTGTTGAGGAACATTCTTCTCCTAGTCCTTCCGCGCCTGGTACTGCACGGCCTGCCCGGTGGAGTCCATGAAGGCGTCCTCCAGGGAGGCCTGCCGCATGGACAGCTCATGCAACTGGAAACCACCGGTGAAGGCCAGCGCGCCGACCTCCTCGGTGCTGCTGTCCGCCACGTCGAGGCCCTGCCCGTTGGCACTCACGTCCAGCCCGGCCGCGGTGAGGTGGGCGGCGAGCCCCGCCTGATCCTCCGCGCGGACGAGGACCGTCTGCGCGGAGTGCTGGCGGATGAACTCCTCGGTGGTGGTGTCCGCCACCAGCTTCCCCCGCCCGATGACGATGAGCCGGTCGGCCGTCAGCGCCATCTCGGAGAGCAGGTGCGAGGAGATGAGGACGGTGCGCCCCTCGGAGGCGAGCGTCTTGAGCAGCCCGCGGACCCACCGGATGCCCTCCGGGTCGAGTCCGTTGACGGGCTCGTCGAGGACGAGGATGCGCGGGTCACCCAACAGCGCCCCCGCCAGGCCCAGCCGCTGGCCCATGCCGAGTGAGAATCCCCCGGCCTTCTTCCGCGCCACGCCGCTGAGTCCGACGAGGTCGAGGACCTCGTCGACACGCTGGGGCGGCAGTCCGTTGGACTGTGCCAGCCAGCGGAGGTGATTCGCCGCGGAGCGGTTGGGGTGGACTGCTTTGGCGTCGAGAAGCGCCCCCACCTGCGTGAGCGGGCGGGTGAACTCCCGGTAGTGGCGGCCCGCGATGAGGGCGGTGCCGGCGGTCGGGGTGTCGAGGCCGACGATCATGCGCATCGTCGTCGATTTGCCCGCCCCGTTGGGCCCGAGGAACCCGGTGACGATCCCCGGCTGGACCACGAAGGTCAGGTCATCCACCGCCCGGACATCCCCATAGTCCTTGCTCAGGCCTTCAACTTCGATCATGGCCTCCACATTGCCACACGACTCAGAGCGACAAGCTGTCAATCTCCTGAACAAGTCCCGGGAGCGCCTCCGCGAACGCAGGCATGAGTGGGAGCTGAGTCAATTCTGAGAGAGCGACCCACCTCAGCTCCACCGACTCCTCGTTGGGGAAGGTCCCCAGCACCTCGCCCGTGGTGGTCCGCGCGAGCACCGTCGTGTACGTCCACCCGCCCGCCAGCTCGGGCTGCTCCGGGTCCGCCGGATAGGGGCCCGCAGTCACCACCTCCCCCAGCACCTCGATGAGGGAGGGCTCCACCGAGCACTCCTCGACGGCCTCCCGCAGGGCCGCCTCCGCTGTCGATTCATGCGAGTCACGCGCCCCGCCGGGCAGCGCCCACGTCCCGCCGTTATTGGTCCACAGCGCGCGGTGCTGCATGAGCACCTGCGGGTCCTCCCCACCCGCCAGGAGCATGAGCCCCGCCGCCCCGAAACGGCCCCACACCTTCGTGCCGGGGCCGGCGGCCCAACCGTTTCCGTCACCGTCCATATGCTCGAGCGTAGCCGCGGCGCGGGGCATGGCGCAGGACACACTCAGCGGGTTATCATGTGGCAATGACTGGCGCGACGGATCCACCCGAGCGTGCCCCGGGGGGTACTACCCCCGGCCCCACGGGCACGCTCCTGCACTACCGTCGCACCCGCCTGCGCACACCCGGGAACGGCTCGACGCGGGCGTCGGCAGGCACCGTCGACGATGACGGCGCCGACGTCCCCGAGGACACGCGCGACCACTGGCTGGACGACGTCACCTCCGACGAGGAGCACCGGCGCCGCGGCGCGATGGCGCGCATCATGGACACCTTCGCGGTGCCCTACCTGTGGTTCCGGCGCATCTTCTCCTTCCTGGCGACGACCCCCGGCAAGCTCGTCGCCATCTCCGTCATCCTCTCCACCGCCATCCTCGCGGCCGGCTGGTCGATGTCACAGTCCTCCTCGGACCGGCAGCAGGAGCTCGACGTCCTGCTCACCACCACCGAACCGATGAGCTACGCCGCGCACAACCTCTACACCTCCCTGTCGCTGGCCGACACGATCGCCACCACCGGATTCGTGCAGGCCGGCGTCGAATCCGCCGGCACGCGCGCCCGCTACAACGCGGCCATCGACCGGGCCATGATGTCCGCCACCGAATCCGCCGCGGGCATCGCCTTCACCGACCGTGAGACGCTGCAGCTCATCGCCGACATCGAACGCCAGATCCCCATCTACACCGGCCTCGTCGAGACGGCCCGCACGAACAACCGCCTCGGCAACCCCGTCGGCGTCGCCTACATGGCGGAGGCGTCCTCGCTCATGCGCGAACAGATTCTTCCCGACGCCGCCACCCTCTTCTCCACCACCTCCTCCGCCGTCCGCGAACAACAGAACCAGCTCACCCGCCCCCAGTGGGTGCCCCTTTCCGGGCTCTTCGCGGCGGTGCTCTTCCTAGTCGGCGCCCAGTGGCTGCTGTTCCGTATGACCCGCCGCCGCCTCAACCGCGGATTCCTTGCCGCGACGGCGCTGATGACCCTGGCCATCGTGTGGGTCTCGGCCTCCAACTTCAGCACCTGGCAGGCCGGCACCCGCGGCTTCGCCGAGGCCTCCATGCCCTGGGATTCGCTCACCGCCTCCCGTATCCAGGCGCAGCAGGCCCGCACCTCCGAGACCCTGGCGCTCGTCCGCCGCCAGTCCGTCGCGGACACCTCCGAATCCTTCGGCACCACCACCGACGCCATCAACCTCGCCCTCGACGACTTCGAGCAGGCCGAGGGGCACACGCCGCTGGCCTCCGGCGCCAACCGGGCCCAGATCATCGAGGCCCGCACCGCCCTGGCCGACTGGGAGGGCGCGCACGCCCGCTTCGTCGTCGCCATGAACACCGGCAACTACGCCGAGGCCGTGCGCCTGGCCACCACCACCACGCTCGTCCCCGGCTCCCCGCCGACCGCGGCCGCCGCCTACGACCGTCTCGACGGCGCCCTCTCCCGCCTCATCGCCGACGCCCGCTCCTCCATGCGCGCCTTCATCAACGACGGACTCGCCGCCACCCAGCTCGTCTCCACCGCGGTGCTGCTCCTGAGCATCCTCGCCGTCCTCGCCGTGTGGATCGGCGTGCGCCCCCGCCTGCAGGAGTACCTGTGATGCGCCGCCTGCTCCCCCTCCTGCTCGCCTTCTCCCTGGTCGGCTGCTCCCTGCCCACCATCGAGTTCCAGCGCACACCCGAGCACGAACGCCCGACCCCCACCCGGCCCGTCGCCCACGCCTACGGCCCGCCGCTGCCGGCCGGCTCCTCCGTCGAGGAACCCGGCGCGGAGGAACCCCGCGAGATCAACACCTGGGACGTCGAGGGCTCGCTGCGCCCCTACGCCTCTCCCCCCGACCTGCAGCTGACGATCCCGCACATCATGGAACGCGGCCGCCTCATCGTCGGCGTCGACCAGTCGCAGAACCTCCTCTCCTTCCGGGATTCCGTCACCGGCGAGCTCGAGGGCTTCGAGGTCGACCTCGCCCGGGAGATCGCCCGCGACATTTTCGACGACCCGGAGCGCGTCGACTTCCGCTTCGTCGAATCGGCCAACCGGGCCTCCGCGCTGGACAACCACGAGGTGGACCTCATCATCCGCACGATGACGATCACCCGCACCCGCCAGCAGGAGGTCTCCTTCTCCACCCCCTACCTCACCACCGACTCCCGCCTGCTGGTCATGGGCAACTCCGCCATCACCGGTGTCTCCCAGCTGCCCGGCCGCACGGTGTGCGTCACCGACGGATCCACCGCCCTGGAGAAGGCCCGCATCAACGCTCCGCAGTCCCGGATCCTCAAGACCCGCAGCTGGGCGGACTGCCTCGTGGCGCTGCAGCAGAACCAGGCCGACGCGATCCTCTCCGACGACACCATCCTCTCCGGCATCGCCGCCCAGGACCCCTACACGGAGATCGTCGGCGAATCCCTCGCCTCCGAGTCCTACGCCGTCGCCGTCGCGCGTTCCGACGACTACCTCAACACCGACGGCCTCGTCCGCCAGGTCAACGCCACCATCGAAAGGGTGCGTGCCGACGGCACCTGGTGGCGCCTCTACGACCGCTGGTTCGCCATCTACCTGGCCACCTCCGGACCACCCCAGCTGGTCTACCGCCCCGAGGACCCGCCCCTGCCCCCGGAGGAGGAACAGCCGTGACCCACCCCGACCACGAGGACGACCCCGGCACCCAGGCCGTCCACTTCGACCCCTTCGCCGATGAGGACGACGGCCTCGACGCCCTCATCACCGACCTCGGCAACATGCGCGACCAGCACGAGGAGATCCTCACCGTCGGCACCGCGGCGGTGACGGGGCCGGATACGGCGCCGACGGCGGCGTCGTTAAGAGATGACACCTCCGCCCGCGCCCGCGAACTCGCCCTGTCGACCTTCCGCGAGAGGCGCGGCGCCGAACGCGGCGGGCGTTCCGTCGCCGACGGCATGGTCAACCTCCCCTTCATCCTCCCCGCCAACCCCGAGGACGCCCTGCAGGACCCGGCCGAGGCCGAGGCGAAGGGCATCCCCGCCCCGCACCTGCAGCCGGGGGACATGGTCGCCGGGCAGTACGAGATCCTCGGCGTCATCGCCCACGGCGGCATGGGGTGGATCTACCTGGCCAACGACCATTTCGTGTCGGGGCGCCTCGTGGTGCTCAAGGGCATGCAGTCGGAGAAATCCGCCGACGAGATGGGCGCCGCCGTCGCGGAACGGGAGTTCCTGGCGGACATCACGCACCCGGGAATCGTCAAGATCTACAACTTCATCGACGACCCCCGCGTCCCCGGCGGCTTCATCGTCATGGAGTACGTCGGCGGCCCCTCGCTGCGCACCCGCCGCAACACCCACGAGAACCACGTCCTCCCCGTCGACCTCGCCATCGCCTACATCATCGAGGTGCTGCCCGCCCTCGACTACCTGCACTCGCGCGGTGTCGTCTACAACGACCTCAAACCCGACAACATCATCGTCACCGAGGACCAGGTCAAACTCATCGACCTCGGCGCCGTCTCCGGCATCGGCGCCTACGGCTTCATCTACGGCACCAAGGGCTTCCAGGCGCCGGAGGTGGCGAGCCAGGGGCCGAGTGTCGCCAGCGACATCTACACCATCGGCCGCACGCTCGTCGCCCTCACCGTCCCCCTGCCCAAGGACGACACCGGCGCCTACCTCCCCGGCATCCCCTCCCCCTCCACGGAGCCGCTCTTCCGCAAGCACCTCAGCTTCTACCGCCTGCTGCGCCGCGCCACCAACGAGGACCCCACCCAGCGCTTCCGCGACATCGCCGAGATGTCCACGCAGCTCTACGGCGTGCTCCGCGAGGTCATCGCCATCCGCACCGGCGAGCAGTTCCCCGCCCAGCACTCCCTCTTCTCCCCGCAGCGAACCACCTTCGGCACCAAACACCTCGTCTTCCGCACCGACCAACTCATCGACGGCATCGACCGCACCGTCCGCATCACCTCCCCCGAAGTCGTCTCCGCCCTGCCGGCCCCGCTCATCGACCGCAGCGACGTCGGCGCCGGCATGCTCTCCGGCTCCTCCTACACTGAGCCGCAGGAGGCCCTGGAGACCCTCCGCCAGGCGATGAAGACCCCCGAATACGAGCAGTCCGCCGAAATCCCCCTGGGCGTCGTTCGCGCCATGCTCGACCTCGGCTTCACCGGCCAGGCCCGCACCTGGCTCTCCTCCCTCGAGAGCCGCCTCGGCCGCGACTGGCGTTTCCAGTGGTACTCCGGCGTCACCGCCCTGCTTCTCGACGACTACGTCGCCGCCCAGAAACACTTCGCCGAAGTCCTCAACATTCTCCCCGGCGAATCCGCCCCGAAACTGGCCCTGGCCGCCGTCGATGAGCTCATCCTGCAGCAGCTGGGTCACCACCACGCCGCCCTCCTCCCCGAGAAGGTCGCCCGCGCCGCCTCCCTCCTGAGCACCAGCCTCGACGCCGTCGACCCCGAGACCTTCGGCCAGATCCACCCCACCTGGCAACACGTCACCCAGGACCCCGCCCTCCTGCGCTTCAACGCCATGGGCCTCTACGGGCTGGTGTGGGCCACCAACCCCACCACCGTGTCCTCCGCTTTCGGGTTGGCGCGCCAACTCATGGCCGAGGGACAGATCGAGATGGCCGTCGCCGCCCTCGACCGCGTCCCCCAGGCCTCCCGCCACCACCGCATGGCCCAGCTCACCACGATCCTCCAGCTCATCTCCGGCACGCTCACTGAATCCCGCATCAGAAGAGCCGCCCGCCGCCTGGAGGAGATCCCCACCAATGAGCCCCGCTTCCTGCAGATCAAGATCGCCGTCATGTCCGCCGGGCTGAACTTCCTGCGCGACGCCTCCGTGGAATCCGCCGCCTCCCCCAACGACCTCTTCGACTACGCCTTCACCCAGCGGGGTCTGCGCTATGGCCTGGCGTACACCCTGCGGCAACAGGCCCGGCAGGCGCCCTTCGCCCGGCACCGGTACGCGCTGGTGGATTTGGCGAATCAGGTGCGGCCAATGACGTGGTTTTGATGGCCTCTCCCCCTTGCGTTGGCACGTGAACCTGCGCCCATTTCGGCATAACCCCAGGTCGCGTTGTGTGACGGTTGGGGTTGACGTGCCAACCCAAGGTATTACCAAGCCTTCCCTCCCTCGCAGCGCCACAGCGCCGGGTCGAGCGGCACGCCCCGCTCCGCCACCAGGTGGTACACCTCCACGATCCCCGCGACCGCCGACCCGTCCTTCGCGGTAGCGTTGCTCACCCGGAAATTGATCACCCCCAGGTGAGAGATCCGGTGCTGCCGGGTCACGTCCTCCCGGCAGGCCACCTCCACCGGGACTCCGAACTCTCCCGCGAACTTCCCGCCCCCGTCATACTCGGCGCCGAAGCCGATCTCCGGCCAGAAGAAGTCCAGCCGCGCAACGAAGTTGCCCTTCCGGTCGTAGAGTGCCACCTGCTGATGGGGAGCAGGCACCCCCGCCTTCCAGAGCGCGACCTTCATGTCGGATTCCCGGGGGCTCTCCGACCAGGGCGTCGCCAGGGCCGCGGCATCACGCATCGTAGACACCCCGTGCTGGCCTCTCGCCCTTGTCAGTGCCGCCGCGATGTCTTCCTGGGTGCAATCTTCCGCCGCCAAGGCGTGGTCCAGGCCCCGCACGCCGGTGCTGAGATCATGCCACCGCGCCAGGTCCAGCCCGGTGGCCGCGGGTGGGGTGACCTGCACCTTTCCGAAGCGCGTCTCCACCTCCTGCCAGGCCACCGTCTGCCGAAGGGAGATGTGGCGGAACGTGATGCCCGCGCGTTTCGGCTTCGTCGCGCCGTAGATGGCGAACTCCAGCGGATGCTCGGACTCCCACCCCTTGAGAGGCATCCCATGGATGACCGCCGCCGATTTCCCCGCGGCCAGCGAGGCCTCCGCAACCGCCCCCTCCGCCACAATTTTTGCGGTCGCCCGCTCCCGTGACGTGAGACCGTTCCAGTCCGCCACCCTGATGTAGATCCCCTTCGCGAGCTTCCGCCACGCCGGATCCCTGAATACCTTGTTCTGCTCCCAGGACGTCAGTGTGGCGACGTCGATGAGAGGCCCCCCGACCCGTGTCATGGCGTCAGACTAACCGTGCGCACCCCTTCACGCTTGGTATCACCTTGCGTTGGCACGTGAACCACAAGCACCCCACCCCCTGAGCTGGGCTGAGGGAAAGTGGGGCGCTAGTTCACGTGCCAACGCGAGGGGGGAACTACTTACTTGCCAAAGCGGTGGCCTTCTGGGCGATGGCCAGCTCCTCGTTGGTCGGCACGACGAAGACCTTCACGGCGGAGTCGTCGGTGGAGATCTCGCGGGGACCGTCGTTGGGGAGGTCGTTGCGCTCCGGGTCGATCTTGATGCCGTACATCTCCAGGTTCGCCATGGCGTCCTCGCGGACGAACTTGGCGTTCTCACCGACACCGGCGGTGAAGGTGATGGCGTCGACGCGGCCCAGGGCGATCATGTAGGAGCCGATGTAGCGACGCAGCTGGTGGATGTAGATGTTGTAGGCGGACCAGGCGTCAGTGTCGCCGTCCTCGATCATCTGGCGCAGCTCGCGGAAGTCGTTGACGCCGGACATGCCCTTGATGCCGGACTTGCGGTTGAGCAGGGTGTCGATCTCGTCGATGCTCAGGCCGGCGGTGCGGTAGAGGTGGAAGATGATGCCCGGGTCGATGTCGCCGCAGCGGGTGCCCATGACGAGGCCGGCCAGCGGGGTCATGCCCATGGAGGTGTCGATGGCGTGGCCGCCCTGGACAGCGGAGCAGGAGGCGCCGTTGCCCAGGTGCAGGACAATCTGGTTGACGTTCTTCGGGTCCTTGCCCAGCAGCGCGGGGACCTGCTGGGAGATGAACTCGTGGGAGGTGCCGTGGAAGCCGTAGCGGCGGACACCGTTCTCCCCGGCGACCTCGGCGTTGACGGCGTAGAGGGCGGCGGCGGGCGGCATGTCGGCGAAGAAGCCGGTGTCGAAGACGGCGACGTGGGGGACGTCGGGAAGAATCTCGCGGGCGACGACTATGCCGTCGACGTTGGCCGGGTTGTGCAGGGGGGCCAGCGGGATGATGTCGCGGATCATCTCGACGACCTCGTCGGTGATGACCTCCGGCGTGGAGAACACCTTGCCGCCGTGGACGACGCGGTGGCCGACGGCGGAGATGTCGACGTCGTGGGGGCCGACGCCGTGCTCGGTCATGATCTGGAAGGAGCGCTCGAGGCCGACGGCGTGGTCCGGGATGGGCTCCTGGAAGGAGAACTTCTCGCCGCGGATCTTGATGACGATGCTGCCCTGCGGCTCACCGATCTGCTCGACGAGGCCGGAGACCAACGGGTCGTCGTTGGCGTCGGCGGTCGGGTCGAGGACCTGGAACTTGATGGACGAAGAACCGGAGTTCAGGACGAGTGCGTAGGTCATTAGTTTCCTCCGGCCTGGATGGCGGTGATGGCGACGGTGTTGACGATGTCGGGGACGGTGGCGCCCCGGGAGAGGTCGTTGACGGGCTTGTTCAGGCCCTGCAGGATGGGGCCGACGGCGAGGGCGGAGCCGGTGCGCTGTGCGGTCTTGTAGCCGATGTTGCCGGCCTCGAGGTCCGGGAAGACGAAGACGTTGGCCTGGCCGGCGACGTCGGAGTCGGGCATCTTCTTCTTCGCGACGCCCGGGTCGACGGCCGCGTCGAACTGCAGCGGTCCGTCCACCTTGAGCTCCGGGTTGATGCGCTTCGCGCTGTGGAGGGCCTCGATGGCGCGCTCGACGTCGGGGCCGGAACCGGAGGCGCCGGTGGAGTAGGACAGCATGGCCACGCGGGGCTCGATACCGAACTGGGAGGCGGTCTTCGCGGAGACGACGGCGATCTCACCGAGCTGCTCGGCGGTGGGGTTGGGGTTGACGGCACAGTCGCCGAAGGCCCACAGGCGGCCGCGCATGACCATGAGGAAGATCGAGGAGACCACGGAGGCGTCCGGGGTGGTCTTGATGATCTGGAAGGAGGGCTTGATGGTGTGGGCGGTGGTGTTCGCGGCGCCGGAGACCATACCGTCGGCGATGCCCTTGTGCACCATCATGGTGCCGAAGTAGGAGATGTCCTTCATCGTCTCGCGGGCTTCCTCGAGGGTGACGCCCTTGGACTTGCGGAGCTCGGCGAACTCGGCGGCGAACTCGTCGAGAAGCGGGGAGGTGAGGTGGTCGACGATGTGGGCCTTGCCCAGGTCGACGCCGAGCTCACCGGCGCGGTTCTTGATCTCCGCGGGCTTGCCCAGGATGGTGAGTTCGACGATGTCGCGGTCGAGCAGCTGGCCGGCGGCGAGGAGGATGCGGTCGTCCTCACCCTCGGGGAGCACGATGTGGGCCTTGGCGTCCTTGGCGCGCTGCAGCAGCCAGGACTCGAAGACCGGCGGGGACATGACCGGGGAGACGGTGACCTTGAGGGCCTCCTTCAGCTTCCCGACGTCGCGCAGCCCGTCCTCGGTGACGGCGGCGGCGATGACGGCGTCGAGGGTCTTCGCCTGGCGCTCGGCGAGCTGGACGTGGGAGCCTGCGGCATCGGTCAGCAGGATGATCGGCAGGCCGAGGGCCGCGGCGATCTCCGCGTCGAAGTGCAGGTTGCCGGTGCCGACCACGAGGGCCGGGCCGTCGTCGAGAAGTCCTGCGGTGACGATGGAGCCGACCTTGGCCTCGTGGTCGTCGAGTCGACGGACGCCGAGGCCGAGGGAAGCGGCGAGGCCGTCAATGTCGACACCCGCAAAATTGCGGTTGATGACACTGAGCAGTGCTGAACGAGGGTCAGACATGCGTAACCTTTCTGTCGCAGAGCGGAGCGTCCGGGCAACACAGGATCGCCGCTCGTGTGGGATCGGTCGCCATTCTATAACGAATGTCGCCTCCGCCACACTGGTACCAGCGGGAATTTTCAGACTTAACACGACATAGCCGGACATTCCACAATGTGACACCCCGCACAGGACGGGGACGGGGGCGGGGGCGGGGCGTCGATAAGCGGGAGATCTACCAGGTCAGAGCCGCAATCAACGGGCGAGCGGGCCCGGTGCGACGAGGTGTGGGAATCGTGTCCGATCCTGCGGGAAGGCGTCCCAGATCACCCCGTTGACGCCCGTGACACACCTGCGAATTTCCGCGAACCACCCCGCCGGAGGCCGGGAAGGCCACACCCCATCGGCACCCCCGCCCGGAATAGTTCGCGCGCGGGAGAGGTCAGTACTATGGAACGAAACTGTCCCCGGCTCGAAGGATGTCCATCCACCATGTCCCGTCCCCTGCGTGTCGCCGTTGTCGGTGCCGGTCCCGCCGGTATCTACGCCTCGGATCTGCTCGTGAAGTCGGGGGAGAACGTGAGCGTCGACCTCTTCGAGCGCATGCCCGCCCCCTTCGGCCTCATCCGCTACGGGGTGGCGCCGGATCACCCGCGGATCAAGGGCATCATCAAGTCGCTGCACGCGGTGCTGGACAAGCCGGAGATCCGCCTGTTGGGCAACATCGAGATCGGCCGGGACATCACCGTCGACGAGATGCGTGACTACTACGACGCCATCGTGTTCTCCACCGGCGCCACCGGCGACCGCGAGCTGCGCATCCCGGGTTCCGATCTCGACGGCTCCTTCGGCGCCGGCGAGTTCGTCGGGTTCTACGACGGCAACCCGGACTTCGCCCGCGACTGGGATCTCTCCGCCGAGCAGGTCGGCGTCATCGGCGTGGGCAACGTGGCGCTCGACGTCGCGCGCATCCTGGCCAAGACGGCCGATGAGCTCAAGGTCACCGAGATCCCGGACAACGTCTACGAGAACCTGGCGCGCTCGGCCGTCAAGGAGGTCCACGTGTTCGGGCGCCGCGGCCCGGCGCAGGCCAAGTTCACCCCGCTGGAGCTCAAGGAGCTCGACCATTCGGAGAACGTCGAGGTCATCGTCGACCCGGAGGACATCGACTACGACGCCGCCTCGGAGGCCGCCCGCCGCGAATCCAAGTCCGTAGACCTCGTGTGCCAGACGCTCGAGGGCTACGCCATCCGCGAGCCGAAGGGCGCGAAGAACAAGCTCTACCTGCACTTCTTCGAGTCCCCGGTGGAGATCCTCGGGGAGGACGGGCGCGTCGTCGGCCTGAAGACCGAGCGCACCGAGCTCGACGGCACCGGCAACGTCCGCGGCACCGGGCGTTTCACCACGTGGGATCTGCAGTCGGTCTACCGGGCTGTCGGCTACCGTTCCGAGGCCGTCGAGGGCGTGCCCTTCGACGTCGAGTCCGCCGTCATCCCCAACGACGGCGGCCGTGTCCTCGACCCCGCCACGGAGGCCCCGGTCAAGGGCCTCTACGCCACGGGGTGGATCAAGCGCGGGCCCGTCGGGCTCATCGGCAACACCAAGTCGGATGCCAAGGACACCACCGGCATGCTGCTCGAGGATTTCGCCGCCGGCCTGCTCGACGCCCCCGCGCACCCCGCGCCCGAGGCGATCCTCGAGCTGCTCCGGGAGCGCGACATTCCCGTCACCACCTGGGACGGCTGGCACAACCTCGACGCCGCCGAGCGCGCCCTGGGCGAGGCCGAGGGCCGCGAGCGCAAGAAGATCGTCGAGTGGGATCAGATGCTCACCTCCTCGCACCCCGAGTACGAGATCTGACATGCGGCTCACCGCCGGGCCGCTCGCCGAGCTCAGCCCGTTGCAGGTGCACCAGCTGTACAAGCTGCGCGTCGACGTCTTCGTCCACGAGCAGCAGTGCACCTACGCGGAGATCGATGACACCGACGCGCTCGACACCACGGTGCACATCTGCGCCTGGTCCGGCGACGAACTCCTCGGCACCGCCCGCCTCTTCCCCGTGGCGGAGGGCCTGCAGTTCGGCCGTTTCTGCCTCGCTCCGCAGGCCCGCGGCACGGGCCTCGCGCGGCAGATCATGAGCCAGGCTCTCGAGTTCGGCGCCGGGCGGGACATGCTTCTCGACGCCCAGGCCCCCCTCGTCCCCTACTACGAGGCCTACGGTTTCTCCCCCTCCGGGGAGCTTTTCGACGACGCCGGAGTCCCGCATCAGCCGATGCGACGCGCTACGGTGAGGGCGTGACCACACTTTTCATCACGTCCCGCTTCTTCGACCTCTCCGCCGCCGAGATACACGCCCTGCTCAAACTCCGCTCCGACGTCTTCGTCACCGAGCAGGGCTGGGCCCACACCGACATCGAGGACATCGATATCGACGGCTCCTCCCGCCACCTCCTCGCCTACGACCTCTCCGAGCGCCCCATGCCCTTCCTGGGCGCGGCGCGGGTGATCGACGAGGACGGGAAGGCCAAGCTGGGCCGCATCTGCCTCTCCCCCGCCGGTCGCGGCACCGGCGTGTCCACCGAGCTTATCGACGCCGCGATCGCCATGGCCCGCGAGACCTTCCCGGACCGCGACATCGTCCTCGACGCGCAGGTCCCGCTCATCGACTTCTACTCCCGGCACGGTTTCGAGCCTTACGGGGATCCCTTCGAGCAGGGCGGGATCGAGCGTCAGCCGATGGTGCTGGCCGCCACCTGAGCGGCGTTCTCCCGGGCCTGCTCGACCGTCTCCGCGGTGACGAGGGCGACGGAGGGGAAGTTCTCGTAGTGGCGGACATCGGACTCCGGCACGGCCAGGGCCCGCGCCAGGTCCAGCGGCTCGCGGACGATGGCGCACGCCCCGGGGGAGATGAGTGTGGTGTCGATCGGCAGGCCCAGGATGGCGCGGGCATGCAGGTCCCACTGTGAGAAGCGCTGGGAACACATGGTCACCGCGCCCGAATCGTGCGGGCGCGGGGTGACGGCCGAGAAATAGACGTCCTCCCCGGCGACGAACATCTCCACGGCGAACAGGCCGCGCCCGCCGAGGGAGTTGATGATGCGCGCCGTCATGGAGCGGGCGTTCTCCAGCGCCGAGACGTTGACGTCCATCGGCTGCCAGGCCTCCGCCAGCTTCCCGTCGCGGTGGGCGTGGCCGACGGGCTCGCAGAACCACGTGGCCAGCCGGCCGGTGGCCGGGTCCACGGAGCGCACGGCCAACATGGTGAGTTCGTGGTCGAAGTCGACGAAACGCTCGACCATGACGCGGCGGTCCTGCCAGGCCAACTCCACGTCATCGCCCGCCCGCAGGACCCGGTGGCCCTTCTCCGCGGAGAAGCGCGCCGGCTTGACGATGCACGGCAACCCCAGCTCCTCCACCGCCGCGCGGAACTCCTCCCGGGTGTCCGCGAAGCGGTACGCAGTGGTGGGCAGGCCGAGCTCATCGTGGGCGACGGTGCGCAGGGTGTCGCGCTCAACGGTGAGGCGGCAGCCCTTCGCGGAGGGCACAATGTCCACCCCGGACGCCTCCAGGGACTCCAACCCGGCGATGTCCACGTCCTCCACGAGCGGCACCACATGATCGACGCCGTGACGCTCGACCAGCGCGCGGAGTTCCGCGCCCACCGGCGCCACCCCGGCGGGGGCGGTGTGGACGGTGACCCCGAGACGTCGAAAAGCGGCGGTGAGCTCCTCCGACTCCCCGATGAGGAGGACGGCGGGACGTGCGGAATTCGGCATGGGATGATTTTAGCCCGCCATCCTTCCGCACACAGCAGGACGCCCGGTTCCCTGCTGGGGGAACCGGGCGTCCTGTGCGCGTGAGGACTACTCGTCCGTCACTGCCGAACCGTCATCCGTGCTGCTCAGCGAGCTCAGCGAGCTCAGCGCGCTGGAGCCACCGGCACCCGGGGCACACGCATCGATGAGAAGCTTGCTGGCCAGGAGGCCGAGGAGGACCAGGCCCGCGCCGCGGACGAACTCGTTGCGACCGAGGGCGCCCAGCTCGTTGTTGATCTGGTTGACCAGCTGAGCCTGCGGACCGTTGTAGATACCGATGTTCTGCTGCAGCTGGCTGTTCGTCGCCTGCAGGGAACGCTGGATCTCAGCGAGCATCGGGTTCATGCCCGGGATGTTCAGCTGATCCGCCAGCCCCATGGGGATGAGGAACAGCAGCGGAACACCCACCGCCATGCCGGTCATGATGCAGCGGTCGCTGCTGGAACCACCGGGCACCACACCGTCCTCGTCGGACACCGTGACCACCGGGTTAGCGGTGTCGATCGAGCCGTCGGGGTAGGTGATGGTGAGCGGCAGGGTCACCGACTCGCCCGGGAGCGCATTGCCCGGAACGGTCACCGTGAGGGTGCCGTCAGGCGAGACAGTCACCGACCAGCCCGCAGGAAGGGCGGACTCGTCAACCGTGACCGTGGTGCCGGCCGGCAGGGCATCACCGATGTTCGGGATGACCACCGTGGTGCCCGGCTTCGCATCGCCACCGATGTACACCGGGGTGGTGTTGTCGGCGGTGGTGCCCGTCGGGGTGTCGTTGGTGACATTCGCGTCGATCGGAGCACCGACCGGGTTGCCCTCAGCATCCGTGATCTGGATGGTGACCGGGCCAGCCGGGGTGTCGGCCGGGACCGTCACCGTGATGGCACCCGTGACCGGATCGACCGTGACGGTCCCCGGGATCGGCGTGCCGTTCTGGTCGGTGATCGTGCCACCCATGTTGTCGGTCGGGTTCTCAACCTTGTCATCGAGATCGGTCGGGGTACCCGCCGGGATCTCATCGACCACTGTGCCCGGGTTGATGCTCGGAGCATCCGGCGCCGGAGTCGTATCCACAATCTCCACCGGGATCTCACCAACAGTGACACCACCATCAGTAATCACCACCACCGC
>NZ_JBHSQE010000008.1:263-796 GCF_042658165.1 Corynebacterium nasicanis | reverse complement strand
CGGATCAACCTCAACCGTCGCACCCGCAATCGGGTTGCCATCAGCATCATTGACCGTGCCCGTCGTGGTATCCGTCGGGTTGGTGATCGTGTCATCCAGAACCTGGCCGGAGCCATCGTTCGGCACCTGATCAACCACCGTGCCCGGAATAATGCTCGGAGCATCCGGCGCCGGAGTCGTATCCACAATCTCCACCGGGATCTCACCAACAGTGACACCACCATCAGTAATCACCACCACCGCGTCACCCGGCTCAGTACCCTCCGGCACCGTCACCGTAATCACACCCGTGACCGGATCAACCTCAACCGTCGCACCCGCAATCGGGTTGCCATCAGCATCATTGACCGTGCCCGTCGTGGTATCCGTCGGGTTGGTGATCGTGTCATCCAGAACCTTGCCAGTGCCATCATTGGGCACCTGATCAACCACCGTGCCCGGAACAATGACCGGAGCATCCGGCGCCGGAGTCGTATCCACAATCTCCACCGGGATCTCACCAACAGTGACACCACCATCAGTAATCACCACCA
>NZ_JBHSQE010000008.1:0-207 GCF_042658165.1 Corynebacterium nasicanis | reverse complement strand
CACCCGTGACCGGATCAACAACCACCGTCGCACCCGCAATCGGGTTGCCATCAGCATCATTGACCGTGCCCGTCGTGGTATCCGTCGGGTTGGTGATCGTGTCATCCAGAACCTGGCCGGAGCCATCGTTCGGAGCCTGATCAACCACCGTGCCCGGAACAATGACCGGAGCATCCGGCGCCGGAGTCGTATCCACAATCTCCACCG
>NZ_JBHSQE010000007.1:0-14988 GCF_042658165.1 Corynebacterium nasicanis | reverse complement strand
ACGCGCGTTTCCCGTAGGCCTTCGCCGCGGCATCTTTGACCGTGCGGTTGAGGTCGCGCACCCGGGTGGCTGGGGCCCGGTCGATCTCCGCGACCGTGCCGCGCAAACCACACAGCTGCACGCGCAGTTCCTCCACGGTCATCGAGGCACCCCGGAGGAGTGAGCGGAGGTGTTTTTCGATGACGATGACCGCATCCAGCGACAACTCCGCTGCCGCCTCCCGTGCGGCCTGCTGGAGTTTCTTGTACCTGGTGGCCCCGTAGTAGGTGAAAGCCAGCTTCTCCCACAGCAACGCATCGCGAACCCCGAGGGCATCCAGCTGCGCGCGGGTGACCGTCTGGGAGGAGAGGTCCTCCAGGACGGTCATTGCCCGCAGGGCTGCCAGCGCGTCGAGGGTGTTCATGCCCCGGACACTAAACCGGAAACACGCAGCCGTCGAGAAGCACGCAACGCGGCCTGTGGATAACTACCCGTTATCCACAGAAACGCCCTTTCCGGTCAAACTACCGGTTGACAGCACCCTCCGGGTGAGCCACACTCCGGCCCCCAGGAGGACCCCTGCCAGCAGGGCGAAGGTGCCGACACCCGGGCCGCCGGTCTTGGGCAGGGACCCGATGCGGATGTCCGCGACCTGCAGCACGACCGTGTCGCCGTCCGCGTCACCGACGGTGGCACTCACCGCGTCCGCCGCGTTGAGGATCTCCAGACGCGGGCCCGCGGCGGACAGGGCGACCTTCACCTTCACCGGCGTGGTGAGCAGCTGGTAGGCCTGCGGCGAGCGGGTCTCCACGAGGAAGTACTCGCGGTCGGCGTCGAGAGTGCCGGAGTGGAAGCCGTCGCCGCCCGCGCGGAGGTCAGTGACATGGGCCCCGAGGGTGCCGTCGGGGTGGACGGCATGCACGGCGAAGGCGGCCCCGGCCAGCGGGGTGGTCAGGTCGTCGGCACCCACCTTGACCAGGCGCAGGGACACCTTCTCCGGCGCGGGGACGGGGGCGCAGGCGTCATCGTCCTCGCTGAGCACGCCCGAGGTCAGCTCGACGCGATTGAACAGGCCGTGGCCGGCCCCTTCGGTGGAGCATTCCTGGTTCCGGGTGATGTCGCCGGTGGGTCCGCGGAAGTGCACGGTGACCCGGTAGGTGTGCGTGGCGCCAGCGGCGATCTCCCGCTTCTCCGCGAGGCGGTAAGGTCCCGCCCCCTCGACCCTGTCCGTGCCTTGGCCGGTGATGGTCGCGTACTCGATGCGCACCGATTCAGCGAAGCCGGGGGTGTCGCTGAGATCGTAGGTGCGGTCGATGCCGCCGGTGTTGTCCACCGTCACCAGGTAGGTGACGGTGCGGGTCCCGTCCTCCGCGCGGCCGATCTCGCCGTCGAGTGACTTGTCGATACGCATCCCCGGCTGCTCCGGGTCGGTGCAGGCGTGGTTGTCCGTCTCGTCCTCGTCGCCGACGAGGGAGACAGAGTTGTGCAGGCTACGCGGGGTGGCGGTGGCCGGCGTCTCGCAGCGCTCGTGCGCGCCGGCGAGGATGTCGCGCACGGCCGTGTCACCCGCGGTGCCCTGCACGCGGACCTCGATTTTCTTCGCTCCCCGGGCCGGGAAGGACCCCAGGGCGGTGGCCGGGAGGACGTAGCCCTCCGGGGTCCGGGTGACGCCGTCGATCACGCGGCCGTCGAGAAGAAATTCCACCCCGGTGACCTGGAACCCCGCGGGGTAGGTGACCCGGTCGAGGACGGGGTCGCGCAGCCGCGCCTCGGCGTCGCCCTCGTTGCGCACGGTGATCTCATAGCGCGCCGTGAGGGTGCCGTCGAAGGCGACGGGCGTGGTCGGCTGGGCCGACTTGGACACGGAGAAACGGTAGTCGTCCTTCATGTTCTGCACCACGCACGAGATGGTCTGATCCGTCGCGATGTCGACACGGAAGCCCAGGTCACCGTCGTTGCTCACCGGCACCGGGCGGTCGTTCTTGTCGTGGCACACGGCGTTCTTCCCGCCCTGCTGCCGCAGGAGGTGCTTCTCCGCCTGGGTCTCGGTGATGCGCACGCTGCCGGAGCGGTGCGGCGTGTCCGTCTTCACGGCGAACTGCGCGCGCCCCTCGGCATCGGTGGTGCCGCTGGCCGTCGCCACCCTGATCGCGTTCTCGTCGACGAGGTAGATCGGGTGCGCGGGGTCGGTGGAACGCACGTCATCGGCGGTGAACTGCCAGTTCGCGCCCGGGGAGAGGAGGGTGCCGTGGGCGTCGACAAGCTGCTTCTCGACGATCACCGTGCCACCGCAGATCGCCACCGCCGCCTCGCGCAGCTGCGCGGCGAGCTCATCATAGGAGCGCAGCGCGAGGATGTCCGCCGCATTGCCGGTCAGCGAGGTCGCCACGGAGAGCGCGCTCGGCTTGGCCAGCCGGTGCTGGTACATCCGGAACTTGTACTCCTCCGAACCCCAGTAGAAGGCCCAGCGGTGGGCGGGCGCGGCGGTGGCATCCGCCCCCGTGAGGTAGTAGTAGCGGCCGGTCCCGCTGGTGGTCTCGTCGTAGGTGAGCGCTCCGTCGCGGACGGCGTCACTGAAGAGATACCAGTACGCCTGGGGCACAAACACGTAGGTGAGATTGCCGGAGTAGTCGTAGAAGTACACCTGGTTGGTGCTGTCCCACCCCCACGTCGTCGACTCCGAGAAGGGCAGCAGGGCGCCGTGACTGTTGTATCCCTCCTGCACGTTGTCCTGCAGGACCGAGACTCCGACGATGGGCATTTTCACGGCGATGACCTCGAGGCGCGTCCCGCCCGCCTTGAGGGTGTTGGCGGCGGTGATGGCGCGGGTGATGTCGATGTTGTGGGTGATGGCGCCGTAATCGGTACCCGGGTAGAGGGCGTTGTTGGTGGTGGGCACGCCGTCGGTGATGAAGTAGACGACGTCGTAGCTCACCCCGGAGGCCGCGACGTTCTTCAGCGCCCCCTCCCAGTTGGTGCCACCGCGGTCGTCGCCCACCCGGGTGGGCAGGCGCAGGTCCGTCATCGCCTGCCGGGCGGCGCTCACCCCGGCGTCCGTGCTCAGGTCGAGCTGCGGCTTGTCCGTGACATTCTGCGTGGGCGCCAGGGTGGCGAAGTTGTAGACACCGAGGGTCGTGGGGGTGTTCTTCAACCCCTCGATGAAGGCGTTGCCCGCGGCCTTGGACTGGGCGAGGCCGGTGTCACCGATGGAGTTGGAGAGGTCGAAGACCAGCGCGATGTTGAGCCCGCAGCGCTGCGGCATCGGCGGGTTGGGGACCACGGGATTCTGTTCCCAGTAGCCGTCGAAGAACTGCCCCTGCGGGGCGGGGGCGGCCAGGGCGGTGAGCGGCTCGAGGGCTTCCGGCTCGACGGGGGCGGCCAGGGCGGCGAGCGGCTCGAGGGCCTCCGCCGGCTCCGTCTCCACCGTCTCCGCCACCACCTCCGCCTCCTCCGTCGGCTCCTCCTGCGCGGACGCCGCCGGCAGGCTGAGGGCCACCATTCCCAGCAGGAGAAGCAGCGCGCAAAGCAGGCTCAGGGGGATAGTCAAGGTTCTCATGGTCAGGCCTTCTCGTTGATGCGTCGGCGGTTGCTCACAAGCAGCGCGGTGCCGGAGACCACCAGCGCCAGGGCGGTGCCGAGCGCGATGAGCACGCTGGCGCCCGTCACGGGCAGCGAGCCGGCACCGCCCTCCGGCGGGCTCTCCACCGGGGTCGTCGGCGGCTGCCAGGTGGGCAGGACCGGTACCACCGGAACGACGGGATGTTCGGGTCGGTATTTCACGTTGATGAGCACGTCGTAGCTCCACGCGCTCAACTGCCCGACGGGGACGGTGAGCAGCAGGTCCTGCGGCACGCGCCGCACCTCGGACGGGGCCACCGCGGTGACCAGGTAGAGGCCGACCGGGAGTCCGTGGAACACGGCGACTCCGCGAGAGTCGCTCATCGCGGTGCGCACGACGTCGTGCGGGGCGGCGGCCGCCTGGGCCGGGGTCGTGGCGCGGGCCTGGAACCAGCCGGCGTCGGTACGCAGGTCGACGCCGGCGAGGCGCCGGGCGGTGAACTCGACGCCCGCGACCGGGCCGGGCGGCGGGTCATCGTGGGGGTTGCCGGGGTCGAGGGTGAGGGTGAGCGTGCCGGTCGTGTCGACGACGTCGGCGGCGACGAGGCCGCCGGTGTCACCGACGATGGTCGCGGCGTGGGCGGGGACGACCCCCACACACAACGCGCACAGCAGCGCGCACAGGAAACGGCGCAGGCGATCAGACCACATCGTGGCCTCCCCGCAGCTGCCAGCGGAGCCAGGCGAGCAGGCCCAGGAGGATGACGACAGCACCCGCGAGCATCGCCCACATCCACCACTGCCAGGTGAGTCCGCTCCTGTCGAAGACCGCGGTGTCATCGTCGAGGGGCACGCGGTGGGCGTGCACGAGCAGACGGTGGGTGTTGACCCCGTAGGGGGTGCAGGTGATGAGCGTGAGCAGATCCTCCCCCGCGGCCTGCGCGAGGCTCTCGGTCTCCTCCGGCAGCACGACCCGGGTGTCATGGACCTCATATTTGAGCTTCTCCCCGGAGATCTGCAGGTAGATGGGGTCGCCGACGCGGGCGTCGATAAGATTGTCGAAGAGCGTCGCCGTGGTCAGCCCGGTGTGGGCGGTGAGCACGGCATGGGATCCGGGGCCGCCGACCGGCAGGTCGGAGCCGTAGAGGTGGCCGACGCCCTTGTCGAGCACCTCCTCGGAGGTGCCGTGGTAGACGGGCAGATCGACGCCCGCGCTGGGCACCACCAGACGCGCCATGGTCTCCAGCTCATGCAGCTGGGCCAGATAGCCCTGGTAGTCGGCGTTGTCCTCGGTGATGCGCGCGAGCCAGGGGTCGAGGATCGGCCCCGGCGTGCGCTCCTGGTTGTAGGCGCGCGCGTCCGCGAGCGCCGCGGCCAGTGCCGAGGGCTCAGCCTCCTGCTCGAGCCGGGCGTAGGCCGCCGCGGCCTCCTGCTGCCGCAGGTTGTTCCACTGCGTGGCCACCACGGGATACACCAGGGCCAGCAGGCCGGCCAGAATCACCGTGATCGGCAGCAGGAGGGAGCGGCGGCGCCGCGTGTGAATGCCCATTATCGACGATCAGGCGCGGGGCTGACGCTTGGCCAGCCAGGAGCCCACAGCGACGAGCGCGGCAGCCAGACCGGCGAAGATGCCGATACCCATGCCACCGGTGAGCGGCAGCTTCGGCTGGTTGGAGGGGATGTTCTGAATGGTCTTCTCCACGGAGACGGCGAAGGCGTCGTCACCGAGGCGGGTGCGGTCGGCCTGGGCGAGCTTGACCTCGACCGGCTCGGTGAGCAGCTCATAGCCGGCGGGGGCCTTGACCTCGACGAGGCAGTAGGTCTTGTCGATCAGCTGGGTGGAGTTCTCCACGTCGGTCACATGCAGGCCGTCGATGACCAGGGTGCCGTCCGCGCCGGTGGTCCAGGTGGAGACGGCCCCGATGCTCACCTTCTGCCCCAGCTCCGCCTTCGAGGCGCAGCGGTAGAGCTCGAACTCGGCACCTTCGAGGGCCTTGTCCGCGGCGCCCTGCTTGAGCACGCGCAGCTTCGCCCAGTAGGTGGTGACCTCGCCGGAGGGGCGCTCGTCGGTCTCGTTCGTGTTGTACGGGTTGTTGTGGAAGACCGTCGCCTGGTTCGTGGCGACGCCGTCGGTGGCACCGATCGCCTTGACCGTGGCCTTGATGGTGGTGACGACCTTGGCGGCGACGTCCGCTTTCTTGGCCTCGGTCAGCTTCGTCAGCCCGGCGGCCTGGAAGACCACCTCGACCTTCTGCTCCGCGGAGACGGTGACGGTGTAGTCGACGCCCGGGACGAGGGTCTGCCCGGCCACGACGACGGAGACCTGCTCGGGCGAGGTCGCCAGGTTCTCGCCGTCGAGCTGGTCGTGGACCTCGTACTTGGTGACGTTGTTCTGCGTGACCACGGGGATATCCGAGGTGATGGTGTACGCGATCTCGTCGCCGACGTTCCGGTCTGCGTCATCGACGGTCTTGGTCGTCTCCGAGCGGGAGTTCTTCGGGTAGGTGACCACGTCGTAGTTCCAGCGGGTGGTGTCGGCGGGATTGGTCATCGGGAGGTAGACGAGGTAGTCGGCGGCCTTGGACACGCCCTCCGGCGCCGCGGTCTCCTTGACCAGGTACAGGCCCACCGGGAGGCTGTCCCAGGAGACGGTGCCGTCGGCGCCCGTGGTCCGGGCGCCCAGCGAGGTACCCGCCGGGGCGGTGGCCACGGTGTAGCCCGCAGCGGTCTGGAAGTCCGCGGCGTTCTTGATCTCCATGACGCGGAACAGCTCGAAGGTGACGCCCGCCAGCGGGTTCTCCGGCGTGTAGTGCCCGGCGTTGCCGGTGTCGTGGGTCGCGGCCTGCGCGTCCGTGGACTTGACCACGGTGATGGAGCCGGAGGCGGCGAAGTCGACGAGGGAGGCCGGGGCGGTGGCCGCGGCCGGCTCCGGATCGGCGGCCAGGGCACCCGGGGCGCCGAGGGCCACCAGGCCGAGGGAGAGGCCGGCGACGGCCAGGACGGATGCGGAGCGCTGAGCGAGAGTGTTCATCTCGGAGACTCGACTTTCTGTCGGGAGGGAGGGCCGGTGCGGAGGTCTTCCTGGAAACCCGGTGCGGCCGAACTCGATGTCTGCTGGGAAAGGCGGGTCCTTTTCCCATCGGCTAGACGTTAAGTTCGCAGGTTGCGGGAACTCCAACGCAATTGCGAGACCGGGCGACCTCGGAAGGGCGGACGGAGGCGCTGCGCGCCCCGCGAGCGTCCGGCCCTGCACCTTCCGCGCACCCTGCAGCCGCCGCGGCGTTCAGGCGGGGGTAATGATCGGGGGGAAGATTGAGGAACGCAGCCCCCGACGCCTCCCGTCCGCAACTCCGTGACCTGCACCTATAAGTGCCCCGCCACCCTGGCACCGGCACTATCGCGCCCCGGATAGCTCTGCTCACTGTTTCGCAATCACCGTCGCGGGAGCCCGGGCGACCCGGGCCCGAACCTTAATATGACCTTTGCCCCGCCTGAGGCTGCAGCCGATCGGAAGAGCATTCGTGCGGCTCACAAACATAAAGAACCTGAAAACCCCTCCCCCGCCCACCCGCCTGTGGTCTGACAACATAAAGTGCAGGTCGCCGAAGGCTCACGACCCCACCGCACACTCCCGGGCCCCGCGCACCCACGCTGCCAGGCAATTGTTCCGCAATTTCATTCACGCGGCCCCGCGACCGCCAGACCCCCTCTGGCGTGCACTTTTCGAGATTCTCGTCGATAAGCCCACCGGCGACCGCCCCACCGGCACCGGCCAGCGGGAGTCGGACATCGCCAAAGTGCTTGAACTAGACAACTCAGCCACCCATGATGAGACCAGTCAGCACTTCCACTCCCCGGCCCCGGCCCCGCACATCTGCCGCGCCCCGGATCAAGAACACCCAAGGATTCCCCGTGAATTTTCACGCAGTCGAGTTCACAGAATCGACGCCCCCGCGCTCCGGCCCCGGCCGCCCCCGCGAGGAAGGCTACAACGAGCTCATTCTCGACGCCGTCACCCGCCTCCTCAACGAGGGCAAGCCCGTCACCATCCGCGAGGTGATCAAAGCCACCGGGGTCTCCCGGACCGCTATTTACCGGCGGTGGAAGAGCGTCAATGAACTCATCGCCGCCGCCCTCGACCGGGGCCGCGCGAACCTCATCTACACCTTCCACGGGCCGATCCGGGACGCGCTCAAGGAGATCTTCTTCTACCGCGTCCGGGAGACGGTCGGGCAGACGTACACGAACCGGGATTTCCGACGGCACCTGGAACTGATGATGTCCAACCCCCAGCTGCAGAAGGTCTACTGGGAGTCCTTCGCCTCCCGGCGCATCGCGCGCCTCCAGGCCGCACTGCAGCAGGCTGTGCGCAACGGCGAGATCGAGGCCGACGACGCCACCATCGAGGCGGCCGTCGACGCCATCTACGGGGTGCAGCTGTTCCAGTACGCCGTGCGCGGCATCCCCTACGACTCGCCCGAGGCGCAGCGCCGCTCGGAGCGGGGCTTCGACATCATCTGGCGCGGGCTGCGGAAGGACGGGGCCTGATCAGTCGCCGATCTGGTCGCGGCCCCGCAGCACGATGAGCGGGTCCGGCGTACCGACAACCTCATGGTCCTTGTTCGTGTACTCGAACTTCGACAGGATGTAGCGCATGGCGTTGATGCGGGCGCGCTTCTTGTCGTTCGACTTGATGGTGATCCACGGCGACTCGTCGGTGTCCGTGTAGCGGAACTGCTCCTCCTTGGCCCGGGTGTAGTCGTCCCACCGGTCCAGGGAGGCGAGGTCCATCGGGGAGAGCTTCCACTGGCGCACCGGATCGACCTGCCGAATGGCGAAGCGCGTGCGCTGCTCCTTGCGGGTGACGGAGAACCAGAACTTGGTCAGGGAGATGCCCGAGCCGAGGAGCATGTTCTCCAGCATCGGCACCTCGCGGAGGAACTCGGCGTGCTGGGACTCGGTGCAGAAGCCCATGACGCGCTCGACGCCGGAACGGTTGTACCAGGAGCGGTCGAAGAAGACGATCTCGCCGGCGGCCGGGAAGTGCGAGATGTAGCGCTGGAAGTACCAGGAGGTGGACTCCCGCGGGGAGGGCTTCTCCAGGGCGACGGTGCGGGCACCACGGGGGTTGAGGTGCTCGTTGAAACGCTTGATGGTGCCACCCTTACCGGCGGCGTCGCGGCCCTCGAAGAGGATGATGTGGCGCTGGCCGGTGTCCTTGGTCCAGTTCTGCCACTTCAGCAGCTCGATCTGCAGCTTGCGCTTGGTGATCTCGTACTCGTCCCGCGTCGTCCGCGTATCGTACGGGTAGTTTTCCCGCCAGGTCTCGATGGGGGTGCCGTCCGGGCGCAGGAGCACCGGATCATCTTCGTCGGAGTCGTCGACGACATACCCTTCCGTCTTCGCGAGATCGATAACGGGAAGTTCGTCGTCCTTGTGCTCAGCCATGACCATAATCTTAGACCCTGACACAGCTGGGGGTGCGCTGAACATCGCCCTCCCCCGGAATCGACAACACTCCGACCCGCAGGGGTCGGAGTGGCCTTGAAACTATCGGAACGCGGTACTAGTTGACCAGGCCGATGAGCTTGTTGACGGCGTCTGCCCAGTCGCCGGCGTTCTTCAGGAAGCCGAAGACGTAGGAGAAGAGGGTCGGGTAGGTCTCGCCCTCGTACTTGAAGCCGGAGGACAGGCCAATCCAAGCGTCGAATGCGGTGCCGTGATCGAGGGTCTGCGGTGCAGCCATGATAGATCTCCTTGAGAGTTTTGAAGAGTGGGGTGTCTGGCTCAGCAGTTCAGTGCCGGGCCAGGGAGTTCGGCAGGTGCCGGAAAACTACTCGGACTCGACCGGGAGGGAAGAGGCGAAGCGGGTGTTGTCGGACAGGTTGTCCAGGTTGCCGAAGAACTCGAAGAAGGTCTTGAGCAGGGCCGGGATGCTCTGCAGTGCGGTGCCGATGTTCTTGCCGAAGGTGGCGAAGTTGCCCAGGTTCTCCTGGATGATGTCGAGATCCATGTGATTTCTCCTTGAGAGCATGTATCCGGCGGAAAACCGGAGCGAGTTGACTCTTGACTGACACCCTCAGGGCGTCACGGGGAATATTCTGTCACAAGTTTGCGCCCCGTCAAGTGGTATCGCTATGAGACTTATTATTACGCGACCGTAACCCTTCCCTGTCAAACTGCTGTCAGTTCCGCAATTTGTGCAGGCCAAACGGCACGACCTGCACAAACGTATTATTACGGGGCAATAACAGGTGAACGAAGGTTTCCCGCAGGTTGAATTTCCGCTGAAAGTGACGAATCACCAACGTAAAGAATCACAATCTCCCCACCCCACCCCCGAAAAGGGGGAACCCCGCCGGGGAGACCTGCGAAGGTCTCCCCGGCGGGGCGTCGATAAGCAGCTTCCTAGAAGCCCATACCGCCCATGGCGTCGCCTGCACCCTCCGGCATGCCAGCGCCAGCCGGCTCCGGCTTGTTGGCCACGACAGCCTCGGTGGTGAGGAACAGCGCGGCGATGGAGGCCGCGTTCTGCAGAGCGGAGCGGGTCACCTTGACCGGGTCGTTGATGCCCGCGGCCATGAGGTCGACGTACTCGCCGGTGGCGGCGTTGAGGCCCTGACCGGCTGGCAGACCGGCAACCTTGTCGGCCACGACGCCCGCCTCGAGGCCGGCGTTGAGGGCGATCTGCTTGAGCGGTGCGGACAGCGCCTCGCGGACGATGCGCACGCCGGTGGCCTCGTCGCCGGTGAGGCCGAGATCATCGACCAGCACCTCAGCGGCCTGCAGCAGCGCGACGCCACCGCCGGCGACGATGCCCTCGTCGACAGCAGCCTTGGCGTTGCGGACGGCGTCCTCAATGCGGTGCTTGCGCTCCTTGAGCTCGACCTCGGTGGCGGCACCGACCTTGAGCACGGCCACGCCGCCGGCCAGCTTGGCCAGGCGCTCGTGCAGCTTCTCACGGTCGTAGTCGGAGTCGGAGTTCTCGATCTCGGCGCGGATCTGCTTGACGCGACCCTCGATCTGCTCCGGGGTGCCGGCACCCTGGACGATGGTGGTGTCGTCCTTGGTCACGACAACCTTGCGGGCGGTGCCCAGCAGCGGCAGATCGGCGGTCTCCAGGGAGAGGCCGACCTCCTCGGCGATGACCTGGCCACCGGTGAGGATGGCGATGTCCTGCAGCTGCGCCTTGCGGCGGTCGCCGAAGCCCGGGGCCTTGACGGCGACGGACTTGAAGGTGCCACGGATCTTGTTGACGACCAGGGTGGACAGGGCCTCGCCCTCGACGTCCTCGGCGATGATGAGCAGCGGCTTGCCGGACTGCATGACCTTCTCCAGCAGCGGGAGCAGATCCTTGATGTTGGAGATCTTGCCGGAGACCAGCAGGATGTACGGATCCTCGAGCACAGCCTCGCCGCGCTCCAGGTCGGTGGCCATGTAGCCGGAGATGTAGCCCTTGTCGAAGCGCATGCCCTCGGTGACCTCGAGCTCGACGCCGAAGGTGTTGGACTCCTCCACGGTGATGACGGAATCCTTGTTCACCTCGCCACCGCCGACGGCGTACATGGCCTTGGCGATCTGCGCACCGATGGACGGGTCAGCAGCGGAGATACCCGCGGTGGCGGCGATCTCCTCCTCGGTCTCCACCTCCTTGGCGGATGCCAGCAGAGCCTCGGTCACCTTGGCGGTGGCCTGCTCGATGCCGCGCTTGATGCCCATCGGGTTGGAACCCGCAGCCACGTTGCGCAGACCCTCGCGGACGAGAGCCTGAGCCAGCACGGTGGCGGTGGTGGTGCCGTCGCCGGCGACGTCGTCGGTCTTCTTGGCGACCTCCTTCACCAGCTCCGCGCCGATCTTCTCGTAGGGATCCTCCAGCTCGATCTCACGGGCGATGGACACACCATCGTTGGTGATGACCGGGGCGCCCCAGCCACGCTCGAGAACAACATTGCGGCCCTTGGGGCCCAGGGTGACCTTGACGGCGTCGGCCAGGGTGTTGAGACCGCGCTCGAGGCCGCGACGTGCTTCCTCGTCAAAGGCGATGATCTTTGCCATGTGTGTTTGTGCTCCTTATAGATATAGGACGACACTCACGTCTGCACTCCAACAGGCGCCCGCGACGGCACGGTCGGTGAGTGTGAACCAACCTCACCCGCTGAAGACATCGATTTCTGGCACTCAGTCGAATTGAGTGCTAACCCGTTTCTAGCAGTCGGGGCGGTCGAGTGCAAGGCGTCGGTATCGTGGTCGGCATGAACGAACTCCGCACCCATATAGAAGGACAGCGCGAACGCCTCTTCCGCGACCTCTCCGAGATCGTCGCCTTCGACTCCGTCCACGGCGCACCCGATGCCCCCGGAGCCGCTGCCTGGACTCGTCAGGCGCTTATCGACGCCGGGCTCACCGTCACCACCCACGACACCGTCGATGGTTCGACGGCGGTGATCGGGCGTCGAGAAGCGGCCCCGGGGATGCCGACCGTCCTCCTCTACTCCCACCACGATGTCGTGCCCGCGGGTGACCATTCCCTGTGGACCTCCCCGCCCTTCGAGCTGACGGAGCGCGACGGCCGCTGGTACGGCCGCGGCGCCGCGGACTGCAAGGGCAACCTGGTCATGCACCTGGCGGCGCTGCGCGCACTCAACGACTTCGGCGGCACGGAGCTGGGTCTCATCGTGCTGGTCGAGGGCTCGGAGGAGCAGGGCGGCGAGGGCCTGGATCACCTGCTGCAGACGCAGCCGGAGCTGTTCCGCGCCGACGTCATCCTCATCGCCGACTCCGGCAATGCCGCCGTCGGCGTGCCGACGCTGACGACCTCGCTGCGCGGCGGCGGGCAGGTGGTGGTCACGGTGAACACCCTGCGCACCCCGCTGCACTCCGGCCAGTTCGGCGGCGCCGCCCCGGATGCCGTCGCCGCGCTGGTGCGCATCCTGGATTCCCTCCGCGACGAACACGGCCGTACGGTGATCGACGGTGTCGATAACCTGCGGAAGTGGGAGGGCGAGCCCTATCCGCCGGAGGATTTCCGCCGCGACGCCGGGATGCTCGAAGGGACGCAGATCATGGGCACGGACGAGGACGCCCCCGCCGACATGGTGTGGGCCCGCCCGGCGGTGACCGTCACGGGCTTCACCTCCACCCCGGTGGCCGAGGCGGTCAACGCCGTGCCCGCCACCGCGAGCGCCAAGCTCAACGTGCGCGTGCCCGCCGGGCTCGACGCCGATGAGGTCATGGACGCCCTCGTGGCGCACCTCAAGGCCCACACCCCGTGGGGCGCGCACATCGACATCGACGTGCAGGAGAAGAACCAGCCCTTCTCCACCGACCCCTCCGGCCCGGCGCTGGCCCTGCTGCGACGCTGCCTGGCGGACGCCTACGGCGCCGCGGACGCCGTGGCGCTCGGTTCCGGGGGCTCCATCCCGCTCACCCTCGCCCTGCAGGAGACCTTCCCCGAGGCCGAAATCGCACTGTTCGGAGTGGAGGAACCGCAGTCCACCATCCACTCCCCCGACGAGTCCGTCGACCCCTCCGAAATCATCAACGTGGCCATCGCGGAAGCCGCGTTTCTGCAGGCCTGGGGCCAGGACAGGGGGTGAACGGAAAGTTAATTTCAGGCGACGGGTTGCCAAAGGGGTGGCGTAGCTCATAAAGTGGCATCCGTGACGTACACCAACATCGCTCTTCAGCTAGTAGCCGAGGCTACGAACCCCAGTGCGGGCTAGGGACTGACTCCCCGCACCCTGGGGTAGTAGTCGTTAAGCTTTTTCACCGCTGAAGAGTCGGTCCACTTAAGAAAATCCTTCCTTCCGAAGACCTTTAAAGGACCGCATCATGTTCAACGCAACTTCTGCCCCCGTCACCACCACCTCCTACGCTTCCGCTGACATCCAGCAGGACCCCTTCACCGCGCGTTTCGGCACCGAGCATCGTCTGCCCCGCGGTATGCGCGACGAGGCCGCCGGCATGGCCTGGCCCCTGTTCATCGCCACCTACGCCCCCGCTGCCGAGATCCGCATCTCCCACCTGGAGGCCACCCGCGGCCGCGGCGGGCAGCAGCACTTCCACGCCGAGATGGTCCGCACCTCCAAGACCGAGCAGCCGGCCACCACCACCCATGACATCACCGCCATGGGCCCCACCTCCGCCGCCTCCCACCTGCTGGCCGACGCCGGCCGCCACGTCGAGATCCTGGCCTTCCACCAGACCGAGCTCTTCGAGGCCACCGTCACCTTCGTCAAGGTCGCCCACCAGAACAACGAGAACCGCACCTCCTGGGCCATGGGCTTCGGCGCCACCAATGAGGCCTCCATCGCCGCCGCCCTGGCGTCGGGCGCCCAGCGTATTTATGGGTAGATAGGCCCCTGGCGTTCGCACGTCAACGAGCCGCCGACCCGGGATTTCCCCAGGTCGGCGGCTGTGACGTGTGAGGTTCACGTGCCAACCCAAGGTGGGCCCGCGCCCGCCGCAAGGTGCCCCCACGCAGACCGCAACGGAACCGTATATACAGCCTTCGGTTAGAATGGCTTATCGTTGGCCGCGCCGCCTATCGACGCCGCCTTAATCTTGGGTGTTTCTCAGTGCCGCTGGGGGCAGCACGCACGTTGGCGACGACAATCTTGGGACGCGCGGTCTGCGCCTTGTCCTGCCCGCCTCCAAGCGAAGGGAACATCGCAGACGTGCTGTTACTTCTGGCTGCCCTGACCATCGCCGCACTGGTCGCACCCGTCCTCATCCGCACCCTGGGACGGCCCGCCTTCGGCATTCTCGCCCTGGTGCCGGCCCTGGGCTTCTTCTGGGTGCTCTCCCTGTTCCTCTCCGGGACCTTCGCCGACGGCGGCGCCTTGAGTTTCGGCCGGGAATGGATGCCCGCGGCCCACCTCAACCTGGAGTTCCGGCTGGATTCCCTCGCGGGTCTGTTCAGCCTCATCATCCTCGGCGTGGGTTCCCTGGTGTTGTTCTACTGCTGGGGGTACTTCGACTCCAACCCGCGGCGACTGGCGGTCTTCGGTTCGCAGATGGTCGCCTTCGCCATGGCGATGTTCGGCCTGGTCACCTCCGACAACTTCCTCCTGATGTACATCTTCTGGGAGATCACGTCGGTGCTGTCCTTCCTGCTGGTGGGGTACTACGGCGAGCGCGCGTCCTCCCGCCGCTCCGCCGGGCAGGCCCTCATGGTGACCACCCTCGGCGGCCTGGCGATGCTGGTGGGCATCATCCTCCTGGGGCGGCAGACGGGTATCTGGCGGCTCTCGGAGATCCCGGCCTTCGCCGAGATCCTCCACACCCCGCACATCACGGCGGCGATCGTCCTCATCCTGGCGGGTGCGCTCACGAAGTCCGCCATCGCCCCGGGGCATTTCTGGCTGCCCGGCGCGATGCCCGCCCCGACCCCGGTCTCCGCATACCTCCACTCCGCGGCGATGGTCAAGGCCGGTATCTACCTGGTCGCCC
>NZ_JBHSQE010000006.1:27297-28470 GCF_042658165.1 Corynebacterium nasicanis | reverse complement strand
GTCATCCAGAACCTTGCCAGTGCCATCATTGGGCACCTGATCAACCACCGTGCCCGGGTTGATGCTCGGAGCGGTCGTGTCAGCCGGAAGAACCGTAATGGTGAAGGTCTCCGTGTCGGTGTTACCTGCATCATCGGTCGCCGTGACGGTCACTTCGTAGGTTCCCGGAGCAGTCGGGGTGCCCGTGATCTCGCCGGTGGTCTCGTTGAAGGAAAGCCCCTCAGGGAGATCGGACACCGTCACCAACAGATCAGGATCATTCGTCGAGACCTTGATCGCAGCGATGGGCTCGTTCACGGTGACAGTGACGTCAGCGATCGGAGTGATGTCCGGGGCAGTGGTGTCGCCGAGCTCAGTAACGGTCACCGGAGCCGTGATGGTCTCAGTAGACCCATCCGGGTAGGTGACGAGAACCGGGATCTCGTACTCGCCAGCGGGAACCGTTGTCGGCGGATTGACGACCAGAGAGCCATCGGTGTTGACAGTGACCCACGTCGGAGTATCTGCAGTTGCGCCGAAGGTCGTCTCGGTAAGACCATCCTCACTCACGGGAAGTGCAGATCCATCGGCATTCGTCGGGGCCGGAACAGTGATCGTCCCGCCCTGTTCAACCGTGGTGTTCTCGCCGTAAACCGGCTGATTAAGGTCAGCGTCGGAGTCAACCTCAGGAGCCGCAGTGACGTCGACAGTCAGCACGAGGAGATCCGTGGAACCGTCGGTGTACCGCACCTGGACCGGGAACTCATAGGTTCCGGGAGCAACCGCGAGGGTCGGGTTCAGGGTGATCGCACCGGTGGCGATATCGAGTGAAGCCCAACCGGCGCCTGCCGGCCAGCCGGCCATCTGGGTGAAGCCTTCCACCTGGTCAGCAGGAAGGGGATTGCCGTTCTCAGTCGGAACAACAGTAACCGGGGTCTCCGGAGCCTGCTGAACGGTGGTACCCGTCGGGTACGCCGGGTTCAGGGTGTCGGCGATAGAAGTCGTATCAGCCGCCTCCACAGTGATCGTGAACGTCTCCGTCGAAGCGTTACCCGCCTCATCCGTCACCGTCACCGTCACCTCGAAGGTTCCCGGAACAGTCGGGGTACCCGTGATCTCACCAGTGGCCTCATCAAACGACAGACCCTCCGGAAGACCAGTCACCGTCACCGTCGCCGCCGGATCATCCGACGT
>NZ_JBHSQE010000006.1:0-27112 GCF_042658165.1 Corynebacterium nasicanis | reverse complement strand
CAGTGGCCTCATCAAACGACAGCCCCTCCGGAAGACCAGTCACCGTCACCTTCGCCGCCGGATCATCCGACGTCACCACGATCGGCTCAATAGCCTTATCCTCCGTCACCGTGACATCCGCAATCGGATCAATCACCGGCGCAACCTGGTCAACCACGTTGACGGTTGCGGCAATTTGCTCGGACGAACCGTCCGGGTAGTCCACGGTGACAAGCAGCTCCACGGGACCGACCGGCACGTCAGCTCCCGGAGCAACGGTGATGGATCCGTCCTCGTTGAGCGTCGCCCACTCGGGGAAGCCCTCACCGGCAGTGAACGTGGTGCCGGTGGGCAGCTGCTGACCGTTCTGGTCGAGCGGCGCGGGGACGGTGACCGGGTTCCCGCCCTGCTGGGCGTCGATAAGCTGATAGGTGGGGTCCAGGGAGGCGGCGTTGTCGGCGCCGACGTTGAACAGGGCCGCGGCAGTATCCGTGGTGCCGTCTGCGTAGGTGACCAGCACCGGAATGGTGAGGTCGGACGCTTCACCTCCGGGCAGCGGGTTGACGGAGACAACGCCGGTCTGGGGATCAACGAAGACCTGACCCGGGGTCAGAGAATCAGCAGAAGTACCGGCGGCGTAGCCGTCCGGCAGGGTGCCGGCAGCGAAGGTGGTGCCCTCAGGAGCTGCGCCCGTCTCGACGACGTCAGTGGTGTAAGCGTTGTCGAAGGTCGGAGCCTGAGAAGCGACGACGGTGCCCGGCTGGGCGGCGGTGTTCTCGTACGCCGGAGTGAACGCCGCGGCGAGGTCACCGGTGATATTGAGCGGAACGGTGTCCTGGTGCTGAACCTCGGTCCCGTCCGCGAGCGTGACGGTGTAGGAAACGACCACGTTGTCGAATTCACCGACGGTGTCCGGGGTTCCGGAGACTGTGTTCGTCGCCGGATCGAACGTCAGTCCCGACGGCAGGCCGGTGACAGTAATGCCGGAGGCGATTGCCCCCTCGGGGAGGCCCTGCGGCTCAATGGCCTGGGTGTAGGGCTGCCCGAGGGTGGCGTCGGCAAGCGGGGTGTCGGTGATGGAGATCGGAACGGCGCGCTGCGTCGTGCCGGTCTTGCCGTCGGCGTAGGTGATGTTGGAGGTGATGACGACCTGCGCCGTTCCGACCGGGCTCGTGCCATCGGCGGCAACGACCGGGGTACCCGTGATAGCGCCGGTGGCGGGGTCAATGGAGAGGCCGTTCGGCAGCCCCGTCGCGGAGTAGGTCACCGAGGCGCCGGCCGGAACATCCTGGGTGAAGGTTCCGGTGTAGGGCTCGCCGAGGGAGCCGAGCGGCGTCGTCGCTGCGTTCGGGGTGACGGCGAAGGAATCCACGCCGTAGACGTTGCGGTTGTCACCCGCCGGCTGGAAGAGAGTCGCCGAGTAGATCGTGGTGTCCGTGATGTCGGTGGGAACCGTCAGCGGGCAGGAAGGGACGGTAGCGTCCGGGCCTGCGACAGCGATGCACGGCTCACCGACATTGACCAGCCCGGTGGGGGTGCTGCGCTGCCACTGAATGTGATAGGTCTGTCCCGGGACCAGGCCCGTTGCGGTGGTCTGGACCGTGTCGCCCGGCATCGCCGGGTTGGAGACCGCGTCAAACGGGGTGACGTCGAACCTCGGGTCGAGGGCGTAGAGGGGGAAGTTGAGGTTGTACCAGCGGGAGAGCCCACTGACCGAGACCAGGCCCTGGCCGATGTCCCCATCGTGGGGATGCGCGAACATGGCACTCTGGAACGACGACATCGTGGCGGACACGCCCTCCGGCAGGACCGGGTAGACGTACATGTAATTGGCGTTGATGTGCTTCGAAGACCAGTTGCCGAGGAGCCAGCTGCCGGACTGCGGGGAGCTGGCGAGATCACCCCAGGCTCCCTGGCCTTCCCAGTTCGGCCGGAAAATGCCGGGGCTCGTGTGGCTGTTGCCCCACAGACCCTGGAACTGGAGCTTGTACTCGCCTTGTGCGTTGGTCACGGAAGTGACCGTCTCGGCGATGGCAGGCTTGCCGGTCTCAGCGGTGTAGGCCGCCATGATCTGCTTCTGCGCAGCCTGGAACTGGACCACCGTGTGGTTGGGGTTGTTGTTCTTCCACTGATCGAAGCGACGGGCGACTTCGTCCTGGACGTAAGAGCCGACGACAGTGATGCCTTCCGCCAGGATGTCTCCGCGGTCAGCCTGCACGGTGGGGTAGAGGAAGTCAGCGGAGTTGGTCCACGGGTCCCAGAACACGGTGCCCACGACCTGCCCGTCGTTCGTGCTCGGGAAATTGAGGTCGTTGCGCGGGCCAGTGGGAGTAGCGAGCGAGAGCCACGACGGGTCGGGCTTGTCCTGCAGAGAAATGTGCCAGTTTCCGACGCGGTTCCAGGCGGGGTACCAGACCGCGCGAGAGCGCTTGTGGGCGTCGCCGACGGGGTACGAGTCCTGGAAGGCGATCTGATACTGAGATCCGTCCGGGAGGGTGGCCCAGATGCTCACCTGCTCGCCGCCGAGAGGGGCATTGAAAGTGTGCTGGACACCGTTGGCGTCAGTCCACGGTGCGAAGAAGAGGGAGAAGTGGCCTGCTTCGAGTGCGCCCTCGCCCGAGAAGGTGTGGTAGACAGGCGACTTGGCGCCGTCCTCGTCGATCCAGTAGCCACTGACCTGGATCCCGTCGATATATTCGTCACCGAGGTTAGCGTTGTAGTGCTTCGATCCGCTTCCCCGGTCGATGAAGACGAATCCACTGACGGTGTGCTCACCTTCCCAGACACCGGTGGAGTGCTGGGAGCCGCCCGCGGCCGGAGTCGCCGTCTGGGCGGATGCGACAGGCAGGGACAGCGGGGAGACGACGGGGGACACGAACGGCGCGATCATGGCGACGGACAGCACACCTGCCGCGATCGAGATACCGGGGCGGTAACGCCGGCGGCCGGAGCTCTTGATCGGTTCTTGCATGGGGTTCCTCTCGAGAAACTGATGCGCCGGTGATGGCGCGACGCAGGACGGTGGCAGCGGTATCAGGAACGAAGGTCTCGGGATTGAGATCGTTATCATTTCGTTCTCATACCTTGCTCCGCATGAGATTACGTCAGGGGACTCTCACCGTCAGCCCAGTCGACACCTCCCCTACCCGCAGGTTCCGTCCAGCTTCGCAACAGGAAACCATCTTTGGTCGCACCATATCCAACTCCATTGGGCGATCAATTTAATGCATGCAGCACATGACATACCGCAAAACATCTTATATATACACGATCATTGTCGCCACAAGCTAACATCCGCCACATTTGCCCCGCGGCCCTGCGGAAAGGCCGCCAAGTCCGACATAAATCCCCGAAAAGCCCCTTTTTGAGACCGGCGGAAACGTTTTCCCACCACTACTTTCCCAAATAAATGTATGGACGTGCTCGATAGCCCGCCCGTCGACCGTTCAAACTCATTGTGATTCTCACTACATCTAGCGTCCACCACCCCCGGCCAGCACCCGCTGAGAGCAGCAAAAAGGGGCTGAGGAATCCTCAGCCCCTTTGTACGCCCCCGCGCCCCCGCGCCCCCGCGTCGTCGCTTAGTCCGCCAGGACGTCGTGACGCACGATCGTCTGATCACGGCCCGGGCCGACGCCGATGTAGGACATGCGGCAGCCGGAGAGCTCCTCGAGGCGCAGGACGTAGTCCTGGGCCTTCTGCGGCAGTTCCTCGAAGGTGCGGCAGCCGGTGATGTCCTCGTCCCAAGCGGGCATGGTCTCGAAGATCGGCTCGGCGTGGTGGAAATCGGTCTGGGTCATGGGCATTTCGTCGAAACGCTGACCGTCGACGTCGTAGGCCACGCAGATGGGGATCTCCCCGATGCCGGTGAGCACATCGAGCTTGGTGAGGAAGTAGTCGGTGAAGCCGTTGACGCGGGAGGCGTAACGGGCGATGACCGAGTCGTACCAGCCGCAGCGGCGCTTGCGGCCGGTGTTGACGCCGACCTCGCCGCCGACGGTCTGCAGGTACTCGCCCCACTTGTCGAAGAGTTCCGTCGGGAACGGGCCGGCGCCGACGCGGGTGGTGTACGCCTTGATGATGCCGAGGGTGGTAGTGATCCGCGTCGGACCGACTCCCGAACCGACGCACGCTCCGCCGGCGGAGGGGTTGGAGGAGGTGACGAAGGGGTAGGTGCCGTGGTCGACGTCGAGCATGGTCGCCTGGCCGCCCTCCATGAGGACGCGCTTGCCTTCGTCGAGAGCCTCGTTGAGCACGCGGTCAGCGTCGATGACCATGGGGCGCAGGCGATCGGCGTAGCCGAGGAAGTATTCGACGATGGTCTCCGGGTCGATGGCCTTGCGGTTGTACATCTTCACCAGGATCTGGTTCTTGACGTCCAGGGCGGAGGTGACCTTCTGGCGCAGGATGGACTCGTCGAAAATATCCTGCACGCGGATGCCGATGCGGTTGACCTTGTCGGCGTAGGCCGGGCCGATGCCGCGGCCGGTGGTACCGATGGCCCGCTTGCCCAGGAAGCGCTCCTGCACGCGGTCGAGGACCTGGTGGTACGGCGCAACAAGGTGAGCGTTGGCGGAGATACGCAGGCGCTCCGGGTTGGCACCGCGGGCGGCGAGGCCGTCGATCTCCTCGAAGAGTGCCTCAAGGTTGATCACCACGCCGTTGCCCAGGATCGGGACCGCGTTCTCGCTGAGAACACCGGCCGGAAGGAGCTTGAGCTCGTACTTCTCGCCGCCGACGACGACGGTGTGGCCGGCGTTGTTGCCGCCGTTGGGCTTGACCACGTAGTCAACTTCGCCGCCCAGGATGTCGGTGGCCTTACCCTTGCCCTCATCGCCCCACTGGGCGCCGACAATCACGATTGCAGCCATTATTGGGTCACTTCCGCTCAAGTTTCGGGAACGCGTGGCGGTGGAAAGCCACGGACGGCTTACCATTCTACTACGGGTTGTAGGATCAATCCTCATGCGAGTGGTGATCCTACGCTGTGGTGACGTCGATATTCCCGTTGACCTTCCCGGCACTGTTATCAACGTCCCCGATATTCCGGGGCGGCGCGACCTGGCCCCCCTCGACGCCATCGCTGCGGAGCTGCTTCCGGAGGACCCCACCCCCTCCCTCGACGACATCGCCCGGCAGCCGGATGTGGCCCATCTGGCCGTGCCCGCCCCCGCCCCCCAGGCCCCGCACCTGCCGGAACCGCTGCGCGTCATCGTGGTGGGCACGGACGCCGCGCTCGCGGCGGTGCTCACCCGGATGATGCGCGGCGACTACCTCTGGGCGGAGGTGGCGCTGGTACCCGTCGAGGATTCGGTCGCGGCCCGCAACTGGGGACTGGATAAGCCATGGCGGATCGCACTGTCCGGCTCTGCCCGCCCGGTCCCGCTCATCCGCTCTGACCTGGGCCTGGCGGTCGCCGGCTCCGCCTCCATCACCGAGTGGGAGGGCGGGGAGATCACCGGCGAGATCATCGTCAACGACCATGTCCTCGTCCGTCACGAGGGCCGTGCGGACGTGCTTTTCGACGGCACCTTCGGCGCCCGCCTCGTCCCCATGCTCGACGCCCCGGGGATCGCCGCGGTACGCATGCGCGAGCCTGCCGACCTGGACCTGTCCTTCCGACAGCGCCTGGCCCACCGCCTCTCCGGCTCCACGCCGGTGGACCCCGATTCCCTGGCGACGGGCCGCGCGGTGCAGGCCGGGGGCCCCTCCCTCGCCGTGACCATCGACGGCGTGCGTCACCCGCGCCCGCTCGAGCGCTCGACGTTTTACCGCCACCTTCGCGACCTTCAGATCGTTCGCCCCTAATGTGATTAGAATCACATTAGGGGTTTCGCTTATCGACGCCCCATCCTGTGGTCGCCGTCACATCTTCCCGGCGGACCCACGCTGGTCAGACCACGATCTCTGACCTGCGCAATTCATGGTTACTGAAACATGTGACCAGCACAGGGTGCACATTGTAGTCCTCTTAGCGAGTATTTCAAGGGCGACTCCGCGGGGCTCGATCCTCGTGGCAGAGGCACTCCGGCGTTCTTACGCTCGGGATCAGAACATCCGATCTCCCGAAAGGAACGACTGCATCATGAACCGCAATATCCAGGACCTCACCACCGCCACCGCCTACGACCGCGACGGCGAGAAGCTCGGCTCCGTCAAGGAGGTCTACGTCAACGATTCCACCGGACAGCCGGACTTCGTCGAGGTCGGCCACGGCCTCTTCGGCATGAGCTCCAGCATCGTGCCGCTGCGCGGGCACCGCCTCGAGGGCGAGAACCTCCAGCTCGCCTTCTCCAAGGACCGCATCCAGGACGCGCCCAACATCCGCGACGACGACCACCTCTCGGAGGAGGACCACGCCACCATCTACCGCCACTACGGCCTGGACGGCACCCCCAACGAGACCGAGTACGAGCCGCACCGTTTCGACGATGACTACGACACCGCCTACGGTGAGCGTTTCGATCACGACCGGACCCACGAGCGCGAACTCCGCGAGGCCGATCTGCGCGACCGCGAGCTCATCGACCCGGTCACGGGCGAGGAGCAGCCGGGCGTCACCGCTCCGGGTGTCATTCCCGCCGCAGGTGGCCCGGCCCCGGGCACGGACGTCCACGGCTTCGGCGATCACCGCCGCGACGGCGACGCCTCCGCCGACCGCCTGCGCGCAGAGTCCGATCATGAGCTCGGCCTCGACCGCACCCCCGAGGATCGCGCCGCCCGCGGCACCAGCGCCCACGGCATGAGCGACGAGCCGCGCGAGCAGTACCGCGACTACGAGACCGCCGAGCGCGACTACGCCCAGGACGCCCGCGAGCACCAGAACGACGCCGCCGATCTCGGCCGCGAGCAGCGTCGGGAGGGTACCCGCCTGCGTCGCTACCGCGTCCGCGCCGCCGGCGAGTCCATGCGCGAGCAGCACGATCCGCGTGAGTTCGGCAACGTCGACGCCGACGGCCGCCCGCTCGACGAGGGCGACCAGCACATCCCGCGTTCCAACTACTAGTCACTGACTCGCGTCTGGGCCGCCCCTCACGGGGCGGCCCTTTCCGTGTGGGGAGCATCACAAAACTGTCCCCTGACGCCCAGCCCCTGCGGGAGACTTCCCGCCACCTGCGGATTCTCGGCCCAGAAACCCGCGCCGGCCAGCAATTATACTCCGCTTTCCGCGGAAATCAACGGCAGGTCCGCGCGGCGTCCGTGACAGTGGTGTGGGTCACAACCTTCCTTTAAGCTCGGCATTATCCGGAGTATTTCAGCTCCGTCCGACGCAAGGAGAGACATCATGAACCGCCGCATCGCAGACCTGTCGAGAGCCACCGCTTATGACCGGGAGGGCGAAACGCTCGGCTCCGTCACCGAGGTCTACATCAACGACACCACCGGCCAGCCCGATTTCGTGGAGGTCGCCCATGGGCTCTTCGGCCTGGAATCCAGCATCGTGCCGCTGCGCGGCCACCGCCTCGACGGCCCCGACCTGCACCTTGCCTTCACCCGGGACTGTCTCCGGAACGCTCCCGACATCGATGACGGGGCGCACCTCAGCGACGAGGAACAGGAGCTGTTCACCTGCCATTTCGGACTCGCCGGAACCTCGGACACCGAGATCTACGAGCCCTTCGACTTCCCCGTCGCCCTCACTCCCGGCGTCGCGGTGCACGGTTTCGGGGACTACAACCCGATCACCGACGCATCCGCCGACCGCCTGCGCGCCGAATCCGACCACATCCTCGGCCTCGACCTCACCCCCGAGGATCGCGCCTCCCGCGGAACCAGCGCCCACGGCATGAGCAACGAGCCGCGCGAGCAGTACCGCGACTATCAGACCGCCGAACGCAGGTACGCCAGGGAAGCCCGCGACCACCAGAACGACGACGCCGATCGCGGACGCGCAGATGCCGAGCGCGTGGCCCGAGGCACCCGCTTCCGCCGTTTCCGCGACCTGCGGGCCTCCTGACCCCACCCGGGACAATCGCTCCGCAACCGGCCCTCTCCACCCCCGGCGGGCGGGCTTGGCGGAGCGATCCTCACCCCTCGCTGATGCCCGGCCACTGCTCCGGCTGATAGGCCGGGGTCGCGGACGTCGGGGCCAGGGCTGCCAGGGCGGATTCCCGTGACCATCCACTCACCTCGAGGAGGTCGGCGGTGATCGAGCGGGCCTGGGCGAGGATGACGTACTCGGAGAGGACGGCCTGCTCGCTGACCGCGTCCATCCCGGAGCGGGCACCGATCACCTGCAGGCGGCGGACGATCTCGGGGATGTCCTGCGCTTCGTTGGAGGGGGTGCGGGCGTCGAAGACGTCGGAAAGCTCGGCGGCGATGTCGGCAAGCTCGTCGACGATGTTGATGAGGCGCACCGAGACGGCGTCGCCATCCTGGCACAGCACGAGGGCGCGGCGGGCGAGGACGCGGGCGTTGCGCATCGTGTACTCCACGGAGGGCAGGATACGTTCCAGGGAACGCACGCGCCGCCGGGCGCCCCACAGGAGCGGGGAGAGCAGGGCCATTTCGCGGCCGTGGGCGGCGGCGGAGAGCATGTTGTTGATGTCGGGCTGCGTGTTGTGGACGGCGTCCATCGCCTTGTTGAGGGCGTCGGCGTCGCGGGTGTCGAGGGCGAGGGCGACGTCGTCAAGCACGGAGGACACGATACCCAGCAGCTTCGACACCTCCTGGCGACCCGAGTTGAGGGGCGAGGAGGGCAGCAGGGCGATGGTGATGAGGCCGATCGCCGCGCCGACGAAGGCGTCGATCATGCGGGCGGGGCCGCCGCCCTCGGTACCCGGGGGCAGGATGGTGGCGATGAGGATGGAGCCGATGGCGACCTGGTTGCTCACCAGCGGCGATTTCGACAGGAAGGACGCCACCAGCAGGGATATCGCCACCACGAGGGGAATCATCCACGGCCCGTGGGGCAGGTAGTGCACGAGCAGATCACCGAGGCCGACGCCGACGATGACGCCGAGGGAGAGCTCCAGCGCCTTGCGGATGCGCTCCCCGCCGGTGAGGCCGAGGATGATGACCACCGTGATGGGGGCGAAGAACGGCACGGGGTGCCCGATGACCTCGCGCGCCACCCAGAAGGCGAGGCCGGCGGCGATGGCGACCTGCACGATGGCGAACAGACGCTTGCGCACGCGCAGGGCCCGCGACTCCAGGGATCCCTCGACCTGCCGGAGCCGCTCGAGGGTGCCGATTCTCAACTTCGCCATGAGGCCTCAGCGTAATGGAAAAAGCTCACGCCCCGCGCGGAGGCGGGGCGTGAGAAGCGGGGGAAGACTACTTGACGGTCTTGCCCACGGAGTGGAGGTCCTGGCAGGCCTCGAGGACACGCTCAGCCATGGACTGCTCGGCCTTCTTCAGGTAGGAACGCGGGTCGTAGGCCTTCTTGTTGCCCACCTCGCCGTCGACCTTGAGCACACCGTCGTAGTTCTGGAACATGTGGGTGACGATGGGTCGGGTGAACGCGTACTGGGTGTCGGTGTCCACGTTCATCTTGATGACGCCGTAGCGCAGGGACTCCTCGATCTTCTCCTTCTCGGAGCCGGAGCCGCCGTGGAAGACGAAGTCGAAGGGCAGGGCGTCGTCGGCGAGACCCAGCTTGCGGCGGGCCACCTGCTGGCCCTCGAGGAGCACCTCCGGGCGGAGCTTGACGTTGCCCGGCTTGTACACGCCGTGGACGTTGCCGAAGGTGGCGGCCAGCAGGTAGCGGCCGTTCTCACCGGTGCCGATGGCGTCGATGGTCTTCTCGAAGTCCTCTTCGGTGGTGTAGAGGTTGGCGCCGGCCTTGGCCTCGACACCGTCCTCCTCGCCGCCGACGACACCGATCTCGATCTCGAGGACGATGTTCGCCTTGCGGGACTTCTCCAGCAGCTCCTGGGCGATCTGGAGGTTCTCGTCGATCGGCACCGCGGAGCCGTCCCACATGTGGGACTGGAAGAGCGGCAGCTCGCCGGCGTCGACGCGCTCCTGGGAGATGGCCAGCAGCGGGCGCACGAACTCGTCGAGCACCTCCTTCTGGCAGTGGTCGGTGTGGAGGGCGACGTTGATGCCGTAGTGCTTGGCGGCCTCGTGTGCGAAGGCGGCCAGGGCGACAGCACCGGCGACCTTGTTCTTCACGGACAGACCGGAGCCGAACTCTGCGCCGCCGGTGGAGAACTGGATGATGCCGTCGGACTCAGCCTCGGCGAAGCCGCGCAGGGCGGCGTTGATGGTCTCCGAGGAGGTGCAGTTGATGGCCGGGAAGGCGTAGCCGCCCTCCTTGGCCTTGTCGAGCATCTCGTTGTAGATTTCGGGAGTCGCGATAGGCATAGGGTGATCCTCCGGGTAAGCAAACAGGTCCGCACACCATTATGCCTGCGTTTGACCGCCCATGCTTGCCCCCGGAGCCGAAATCACCGGGCCCCCTCCCCCCGATCCGGGCGGGTCTAGGGTTTGCGGGTGTCCGTGTCCGCGACGACGCGGGCGGCGGCCTCGAGGAGCATCCAGCCGGAGAGTTGGACGGAGAGGTCGCGTTCGTCGATACGCAGCACGCCGAGAGCCTCCGGCAGGCTGGAGGGGGCCAGCCCGAAGTTGTGCGGGAGCCGGGCGTCGGCGGTCCAGTCGGTGGCGAAGACCGGCAGCCCGTCGACCTCGAGGCGGCGGTTCCACACGGATTCCGCCGAGGACAGGACCAGGCGGGCGGCGACCTTCTTGGCGGCGCGGTTGGCGGCGTTGTCGGAGGGCAGGCGCACCGCGACATCCGCGAGGTAGCGCACGAGGATGCCCTTGAACAGGCCGCCGTCGCCGTCCCCGGTCTTCCAGTCGATGACCCCGGAGGGGGTGGCCATGTGGACGGCCACCGCCTGCACGAGGGCACGGATGCGGGTGATGTACGGCATGGCCGCGTCCATCGCCTCGGCGTCGTCGAGCCCGGAGATGGAGTCCCCGGGGGAGAACCCGGCCTTCTCGCGGAGGGCGAGGGCGATCTCCAGGTTCGCGCCGAGCGTCACGCCCTGGCAGTAGGGGTGGATGTTGGGCACGAGTTCGGGGCCGTGCATGCGCATGCGGATGCCGTCCATGACGAGGCCGTCGTCGTTGACCAGGTGCTCGTGGATCCACTCGACGATGCTGCGGGCCTCCTCCAGCCGCCCGGTGCGGGCCATCATGATGGCCGCGGGACCGTTGGAGGGGACGTTGTAGAAGGTCTCGCCGCTGCGCCAGGGCAGGACGCCGGTGAGTCCGTCGATGCCGTCGACGATGTTGTGCTCGAGCTTCGGCAGGACCGGGGGCATGGGCACCTGGGCGAGGTCGCCGGCGCGCCGCATGGCCAGAGCCAGCCAGGCCTTGTCGTCGTAGTAGCGGTTCTTCGTCAACGGACCGAGGTTGCGCAGGCGGATGCCGTTGATGGTGTTGGTGATGACGCGGCGGCGGGCCCGCGTCGGCCGCCGCCGCGCGGCGTCGACGAGGCAGTCGAGGTAGTGCGCCTGCCACCAGTAGTGCCAGTGGTGGAACAGGCGTTCCTTCGTGGTCGGGGGCCAGCTGACCACGGCGAGGTTGGTGCGCGGCAGCCCCCACACACGGGAACCGTGGCGCTCGTTGATGGCGGATTCCGCGAGGTCAGCGCGGTGTGCCCAGGTCTCCTGCACGTTCTTTTCGCTACTCCGTTGCCGTGTACTGACTGTACTGACATGTCACAGTCACACCATGATAACGATTAGTTTGCATTTCCGTCACGCCCACTCACCAGGCGTGACCGAGATCTCCATGCTGGCGGATCCAGGCGTGCATGGCGATCCCGGCCGCCACGCCCGCGTTGATCGAGCGCGTCGACCCGAACTGGGCGATCGAGCAGGTCATGAGCGCCCCCTCCGCTGCCTCGGGGGTGATGCCCGGGCCCTCCTGCCCGAAGAGCAGCAGGCATTCCCGCGGCAGCTCCGCGGTCTCCAGCGGCACCGACCCGGGCGTGTTGTCGATGGCCACCACCGTCAGGCCCGTCCGCAGCGCCCACACCAGCAGCGAATGCACGTCCGGGTGGTGCATGAGGTGCTGGTAGCGGTCGGTGACCATGGCCCCGCGCCTGTTCCACCGCCGCCGCCCGACGATATGCACCGTATCCACGGCGAAGGCGTTGGCGGTGCGCACGACGGTGCCGATGTTGGCGTCGTTCTCGAAGTTCTCGATCGCCACATGCAGGGGGTGGCGTCGCGTGTCGATGTCCCGGACGATCGCCTCGCGCCGCCAGTAGCGGTAGGCGTCGACGACGTTGCGCCGGTCGCCCTCCGCGAGCAGCTCGGGGTCCCAGTGCGCGCCCTGCGGCCACTCCCCCTCCCAGGGGCCGACGCCGTGTCGGCCCTCCCCCCACTCGGTGGGGCCGGGCTCAGAGTCCAAGATCATCCAGCCCCAGCAGGTAGCGGTACTCGAGGCCCTCGGCGCGGATGACCTCGTCAGCGCCCGTGGCGCGGTCGACGACGGTGGCCACGCCGACCACCTCGGCGCCGAGCTCACGCAGCGCGGCGACGGCGGTGAGCGGGGAGTTACCGGTGGTGGTCGTGTCCTCCACGACGAGCACCTTCTTCCCCACCACGTCGGGGCCCTCGACGCGGCGCTGCATGCCGTGCTTCTTGGCCTCCTTGCGCACCACGAAGGCGTCGATCGGACGGCCCTCGGCGTGCATGACCGCGGTGGCCACCGGATCCGCGCCGAGGGTGAGGCCGCCGACGGAGACGTAGTCCCAGTCAGAGGTGAGCTGGCGCAGGAGGGTACCGATGAGCGCCGAGGCCTCGTGGTGCAGCGTCGCGCGCCGCAGATCGACGTAGTAGTCGGCCTCCCGGCCCGAGGACAGCGTCACCTTCCCGTGGACGATGGCCAGGTCCTTGACCAGGTCCGCCAGGGCGGCCAGCTGGGTGGCGTCGACGTCGTTGCGGCTCATGGGGTCTCCTTCTCGTGCGGGTTTCTCCCCTGCCACCTTAGTCGTCGAAGAGGGAGGATCCGCCGCTGAGGTCGCGCGGCATGCGCGGCCCTCGCGCACCGGGCTCCCGCTTATCGACGCCGTCCGCGATCGGCTCCACCTCATCCGCCCCGATGCTGCGTGGTTCCACCACGCCGCGCGCCACCGCCTGGCGGCGCGAGGGCAGGTCGAGCGGCTCCTCCGGGCGCTGCACCAGCGGGCGCTCCCCGGCGTCGACGCCCTCCCGGGCGATGGCGAGCACCCCGAATCCGGCCTGCGGGGGTCCGGGCATGTGACGGGTGGGGTCGAGGTCGTCGAGAAGCAGGGTCTGCGCCGCGGTGGACCGGGGCGGCAGGGCACGGGCGGCGTCGGCCAGCATGGCCAGGGGGGCGAGCATCTCCTCCCAGTCCGCGCGGTGCGATCCCTTCGCGGTCTGGGCCAGCACCCAGTCGGATTCCATCCACACGGCGGTGACCACCGCGGGGAAGACCTCGAAGGCGGTGGTGACGCGTTCGTCGAGAAGCCGCTCGGCCACGCCGATGTCGGTGGCCAGGACGGTGAAGTCACCGAGGGTGAAGGCCTCGAGGAGGTCCTCGGAGGACTCCTGCTCCAGGCCGTGGCGGCGGGCGTCGAGCACCACGTCCGAGCTGGCGCCGCGACGCATGGCCATGACGTTGACGCCGCCGAGATCCATGAGCACCATCTCGTGCCCGTAGGCCTGACCACTGACGATGTCGCGGGCCACCGCCCCGGAAGCGGCCGCCCCGCGGGACCACTCGTCGTTGAGCCAGTCGTCCCGGCGTGCGAAATCGAAGCCCTTCTCCTCCGCCCAGGTGCGGCGCTCACGGCGCAGGGCGCCCGGCAGCTGGCGGCTGGACGGGGCGGGGTCCCGGCGGCGGGCGTCGAGACGCCACAGCGCAGCGGCCGCACCGGCGGCGACTGTTGCGAGGGCGAAGGCAATGGTGGACATCACCTTCGACAATAGTGGGATCAGAAGCCCCGCTCCACCGGGTTCGTCGGATCCGCCGCCCACTGGGACCAGCCGCCGACATAATGCGTCGCACACCCCAGGCCCGCGTACTCCATCGCGGCGATGGCCAGCGCGGAGTGGTTGCCGGACCCGGAGTAGAGGATGACTCCCTCGCTCGCGGTGATGCCCGCGTGGGCGAAACGCTCCCGGATCTCCTCTTTTGTGCGGATCGTCCAGTCGTCGTTGAGCAGGTCGCGCACCGGTATATTGATCGCCCCCGGGATGTGCCCGGCCTTGAGGTCAAGGATCTCGCGGCGGCCCTCGAAGCGGCGGGCGTCGCGCGTGTCCACGAGCACCCCGCCCCCGGCGAGGTGGTCACGGACGTCGTCGATCTCCGCGACGGGCAGGCCCCCGATCTTCACGGCTCCGCCGTCGGAGGTGGCGAAGTTCCCCGGCCCGCCGACGATGGGGTAGCCCAGCTGGTCCCAGCGCTGGAGGCCGCCGTCGAGGATCTGCACGTTCTCCAGGCCCGCCCAGCGCAGGATCCACCAGGCGCGGGCCGCCATGAGGCCGCGGCCCTCGTCGTAGACGACCACCCGGCTGTGCTCCTCCAGGCCCCAGCGGCCGAACCAGTCCTGCAGGTAGTGGGCCTCGGGCAGCGGGTTGCGGCCCTCATCCGAGCTGGGGATCCCGGCCAGCGCATAGGCCGGATCGCAGAACAGCGCGGTGGGCATGTGCTCGGATTCGTATTTCTTGTAGCCGCCGCCCTCGCCCGGGGCCCAGTAGGAGGCGAGCACGGTCTGCTGCTGACCGTGCCAGATGTCGTCCCGCAGAGAGTCGGCGCTCACGAAGGTGCTCATATATATCGATATTAGGTGGGGTTAGGCGGGAGTGCCGCCCGCTCAGATCCAGCCCCGCTCCCGCGCCCGGGTGTAGGCCTCGAAACGGTTCTGCGCCCCGACCTTGGCCATCGCCGAGGAGAGGTAGTTGCGCGTCGTGCCCGGCGCGAGGTGCGCCGCCGCCGCGATGTCCTCCACCGAGCCGCCACGGCCCGCGAGTTCCAGCAGCTCCGTCTCGCGCTCGGTGAGCGGAGACTCCCCGGCGGAGATCGTCCACGCGGCCAGCTCCGGGTCGATGTGGCGGCGGCCGGCGTGCACGGCGCGGATGGCGGCGGCGAAGTCCGCGGCCGTGGAGGTCTTCGGCAGGAATCCCCGCACCCCGGCGGCGAGCGCCTCCTTGAGCGCCCGCGGCCGGGCGTGGCTGGTGACGATGAGCACCCCCACCTCCCCGAGCCGCCGCGCCGTCTCGATGCCGTCGATGCCGCCCAGCTGCAGGTCACAGACGCACACGTCCAGCTCCTGCCCGCGCCGCCACCACTCGAGCAGTTCCTCTCCCGAGGCGGCGACGGCCACGACCTCGAGATCCTCCTCCAGGCTGAGCAGCGTGGCCAGGGACTGCGCGACGAGCGATTCGTCGTCGACGATGGCAATCCGGATCATGCCGTCTCCTCCAGGATGAGCGTGGCGGTGAAGGTGTCGCCCTCGCGGGTGGTCTCCAGGTGGGCGCCGCGGCGGCGGAGGGTGTCCAGTCCACCCGGCTTACCGACGTCCCCGTGTGCCCCGTCGTTGCTCATCGTCACCGCCGCCGGTCCCAGGGTGAGCGTGGCGGCGGTGGCGTCGGCGTGGCGGAGGAGGTTGGTGGTCGCCTCCCGCACGAACCAGGCCGCCATCTCCCGGTGCTCGGCGGGGACATCGAGGCTGTCGCCGGTGACGGTGAGGGGGACGCGGGCGTCGATAAGCAGGGAGCGGGCGCCGGCGACCTCGGTGGCGAGGTTGACGGAGCGGTAGCCCTGCACGACCTCCCGCATCTCCGACAGAGACGTCGACGCGAGGGTGCGCAGATCCGCGAGTTCCCCGCTCAGCCGCGCGTCACCGCGTTCGGCCAACTTCTGCGCCAGCTCCGCCTTGATGGACAGGGCGGCCAGGTGCTGGCCGAGGGTGTCGTGGAGTTCCTGGGCGAAGCGCAGGCGTTCCTCGCTGACCTTGAGTTCCGCCTCCAGATGGCGGGCGCGCTCGGATTCGCGCATGACACCGGAGGTCCACAGGGACATGAGGGTCACCGAGGCGAAGAGCGTCGGCATGAGGGCGAGGTAGACAACGGCTGGCTCCGAACCCATCCCGCCGCCGAAGGTGAGCACCAGCACGGCGGTGACGGCGGCGATCCACCACCAGCGCCGCCGGGTGAAGGGCAGAAACGCCAGGCAGAGGCATTGGCTGAGGGCGATGGCCAGGAACAGCGCCGCCGTCTGCATCCCTGGCGGGGTGGGTGCCAGGTACGCCCCGACGCAGGCGGCGAGGGCGAGCGGCAATATAACGAGCCCGGCGCGGAACCAGGGTCGGTGGTCCCGGCGCTCCCGCGCGTTGAGGGCCGGTTGGAGTTCCAGCGCCATGACGCTGAGCGCCATCGCGCCGAGCACCACCAGCACCATGAGCGCCAGGCCCCAGCCGGGGATGGTCTCCACCCCGAAGGCCGGGACGAGGAAGAACAGCGGCAGCAGGATCGCCACCGACTGGATGGACCAGCGGGTGTAGAGCTGGAACTTGGCGGCGCTGCCGAGACCCCGCCACGAGCGGACGGGGTTGGGCAGGCGGGTCGCGGAGGTCACAGGGCCCAGCCTAACGGTGGGTGTCCCAGCGCATGTGGCGGTGGGCCGCCCACCCGGCCGCCAGGGTCCACAGGGCGAGCAGCAGCATCTTCTGCCACGACTCCGCGAACACCTCCCCCGCGCCCAGCGCCGGGGTCTCCGGGGAGAAGGAGCCCAGCCACCCGAGTTGGACGAGGTCGAAGATGAGCGCGAAGGGGGTGCGGTCGATGATCTCCGCCGCCGGTCCCGGAGCCAGGGAACGGAAGGAGGACATCGAGCCGAGCACCAGGAGGAACACCGGCAGCGAGGTGACCTGGGCCGCCTCCGCGTTGCTGGTGAACGCCGAGGTGAGCAACGCCAGCGCCGAGCTGAGGACGATGCCCAGGAGCAGCGCCACCACCAGCGGGACCAGGTTGACGGGCCGCGGGGCGCCCCCGAGGAGCAGCACCGCGCCGAGGAGGATGCTCATGACCATCAGCAGCACGGCGCCGGGAATGCAGAGGGCGGTGAGGATCTCGCGGTCGGTGGCCTCTCCGGTGCGCAGGCGCTTGAGTACCTGTTCGTCGCGCCGGGTCGTCGCCATGGAGAGCACGGCGTAGAACTGGACGAAGAGCAGTGCGAAGGCGAGAAATATTTCGAGGGCGCTGGCCGTCGCCATCCACGGGGTGTCGATGCTCCGGTAGAGGAAGAACAGGCCGAGCGGGAACAGCAGCGGCATGAATATGGCCATGCCGACAATGGTGCGGTTGCGGGTGAATTGCCGCCCCTCGGCCTGCGCCAGGGAACGGGTACGGGTGAGAGTGGACATGAGGGGTCTCCTTGCAGGATCAGACGGTGATGCTCTCGGCGCCGGCGATGTCGAGGAACACCGACTCGAGGGTGGCGGGGCGGGCGGCGAAGTTCTCCACCGCAACGTCGTGCTCGGCGGCCCAGGTGAGCAGCCGGAAGGTGTCCCGGCTCAGCTGCCCGGTGGAGATGCGCAGGCGGTGTCCGTCGCGGGAGAGGTGCGCGCCGGGCAGCTCGGGCAGCGGCGGGTGCTGCGCCGGGAGGGCGGCCGTGATCGTCGAGGGCACGGCCGCGACGAGACCGTCGGGGGTGCCCTCCACGCGGATGCGCCCGCGGTGCATGATGGCGAGGCGGTCGCAGAGTTCCTCGGCCTCCTCCAGGTAGTGGGTGGTCAGCAGCATGGTCACCCCGCGCTGCCGGAGCTGGCCGAGCAGGGCCCACACGTTGCGGCGCGACTCCGGATCGAGCCCGGTCGTCGGCTCGTCGAGGAAGAGGACGTCCGGATCGCCGACCAGCGCGCACGCCAGGTCGAGGCGGCGTTGCTCGCCACCGGACAGCGCCCCGACGCGGATGTCGGCGCGGTGGGTGAGGTCGACGTCGGCAAGCACGTCGGCGGCGGGGCGCGGCGTCGAACACGTGCCGGCCCACATGTCGAGGGTCTCGGCGACGGTGAGCTGGCTGGGCAGGCCGCCGGACTGGAGCATGATGCCCAGCGCGGGGCGCAGGCGCGCCCGGTCGGCGACGGGGTCGAGGCCGAGGACGCGGACCTCGCCGTGGGTCGGGGCGCTCAGCCCCTCGAGGATCTCCAGGGTGGTGGTCTTGCCGGCGCCGTTGGTGCCCAGCAGGCCGAAGACCTCCCCGCGTTCCACGTGGAACGCGATGTCGTCGACGGCGACGAAGGAGTTCTTGCCGGACCGGTAGTGGTGGGTGAGGCCGCGGACGGTGATGGCGGGTGGTGTGGTTGTCATGCCCCCATGGTCACAGGGAAGCGTTTGCGCAGGTAGGGGCGTTTGTCACCGATCGACATGACAGATGTCACGGGGTGAGGGCATCCCCCTCGTCGCTCCCCTGCTGAACCAGCACCGTGATGTTCCCCGGCCCCGGCTTCGTCTGACCGGTACGCCCGGCGGGGATCTCCGCCCCGTGATCCGCGATGACCGATTCCAGGTGCGCGCCGGAAGGGACCGTGACCTCCCCGAGGAGGACGCACCTGCTGACACTCGCCCCCTTCTCCACCCGCACGCCGGGGCCGATGAGGCTGTGGTCGACCGCGCCGGCGACGAACGCGTCCGGGCACACCAGCGAGTTGTGGATCTCCGCGCCGGGGGCGATGCGCGCCGGCGCCGACTGGGTGAGGTTGGTCAGCAGCGGCCAGTCCGCCCGGTGCAGATCGATGCCGGTGCCCTCGATGAGCTCCATGTGGGCGCGGAAGTAGGCGTCGATGGTGCCCAGGTCACGCCAGTAGCCCTCCATGCGGTATTCGTGGACAGTGGTCTGCTCCACCAGGTGCGGGACGATCGACTCGCCGTAGTCGCCGAGTTCGGAACCGTCGGAGCCTGCCGGGAGCAGCGCCTGGCAGGCGCGGCGCAGGGCGGCGACGTCGAAGACGAAGACCTCCGTGGCCACGACGCTGCCCCGCGGCGAATCCGGCTTGTAGTCATAGGCCGTGACCTGCTTCTTCGCGGCGGTGACCACGCCGTAGCGGGAGGGATCCTCCGCCACCTCCGTGGTGACGATCGTCAGGTCACTGCCCAACTCCGCGTGCTGCGCGAGCACCGGACGCAGATCCAGCTGAAAGAGATGGTCGGCGCTGAGCACGATGAGGGTCTGCGCGCCGAACTCCTCGACGGCCTCCAGCTGCTGGAACAGGGCGTGCCCGTTGCCCTCCGAGAAACCGTCCTCCATGTCCCCCTCCCCCGGAGGGAGGACGCGCAGCCCGTGGCGGGTGCCGTCCAGATCCCACGGCCGCCCACCGGCGAGGTGCCGGTTGAGCAGGTTCGGGCGGTACTGCTCGGCCACCCACACGTCCCGGATCTGGGAGTGGGTGAGGTTGGACAAAGCGACGTCGATAAGCCGGTAGGAACCGGCCAGAGGCACGGCCGGTTTGGGGCGCGCATCGGTGAGCGGGGACAGCCTGCTGCCGCGCCCGCCCGCCAGAATGAGCGCGACCGTGGGGGATGCGTTGCCGTTCATGGGACCATCGTACGGAGATCGGTAGTCTGGCCGCATGGACCGAGATACCGTGACCACTCTCCTCCTCGACTTGCTCGCCCGCACCGCGCTCACCCTGCCCCGCCTCCGGGAACTCAGCCCAGCCGAACTTAATTCCCACCCCGGCGGGCACCCCAATTCCCCCGCCTGGCTGCTGTGGCACACCGGCCGGGAGATCGACATGCAGCTCGCGCACCTCAGCGGCGGCGCGGAGGTGTGGGAGGAGTTCCGGGAGCGTGTCGGCCTCGGCGAGATCGGTGACACCCTCGGCTATGGGCACAGCCACACAGAGGCCGCATCCGTGCAGGTCGAGGACTTCACGGTGCTCATCGAGTACATCGGCGCGACCCTCGGCGCCGCCCACCAGTACATCAGCGGGGTGAGCGACTGGGGCGAGATCATCGACACCTACGACGGGGAGCCGATCACCCGGCACGTGCGGATGACATCGATCCTTATCGACGCCATCGAGCACCTCGCGCAGGTGGCCTACATCGCCGGGATGCCCTCAGTGCTCTCGTAGAGCCTCAATGAGTTCGGCCTTGTTCATCGTGGACCGGCCCTCGATGTCCAGCTCGCGGGCGCGTTCGCGCAGCTTATCGACGGTCCAGTCCTCGTAACTCCCCGCCTCACCCCCCTTGCGCCCCACCTCCTCCCGGGAGGTGCGGGCGGCGGCGTTGGCGATGCGGGCCGCCTTCTCCTGGCTCGCGCCGTCCGCGCGGAGGGCGTCGTAGAGTTCGCGGTCCTTGATGGGATCTGCCATGGGCCCGAGCATAGCGACGCCGCCCGCTCCCCCGGGATGGGGAACGGGCGGCGTCGATAAGCAGGGCTAACCGCGGGTCACGTCCAGCGACTGGCCACCGTCGGCGACGTCGACGTGGACGGTGTCGCCGTCCCGGATGTCGCCGGCCAGCAGCTCCTTGGCCAGGCGGTCACCGATGGCCTGCTGGATGAGGCGACGCAGCGGCCGGGCACCGTAGGCCGGGTCGTAACCGCGCTCGCCGAGCCAGGACTTCGCCGCATCGGAGACATCCAGGGTCAGGCGACGGCCCGCGAGGCGGGCGGCCAGCTGGCGGATCTGGATCTCCACGATGTGGGTCAGCTGCTCCTGCGACAGCGGGTCGAAGATGACCACGTCGTCGAGGCGGTTGATGAACTCCGGCTTGAACGTCCGCTTCACGGCCTCCATCATCTGCTCGCGGGTGCCACCGGCACCCAGGTTCGAGGTGAGAATGAGGATCGTGTTGCGGAAGTCCACCGTGCGCCCCTGGCCGTCGGTGAGACGACCCTCGTCCAGAACCTGCAGCAGCACGTCGAAGACATCGGGGTGAGCCTTCTCCACTTCGTCGAAAAGCACGACGGTGTAGGGACGACGGCGCACGGCCTCGGTGAGCTGGCCGCCGGCGTCATAGCCGACGTAGCCCGGAGGGGCACCGACGAGGCGGGCGACGGAGTGCTTCTCGCCGTACTCGGACATGTCGATGCGCACCATGGCGCGCTCGTCGTCGAAGAGGAACTCCGCCAACGACTTCGCCAGCTCCGTCTTACCCACACCCGTCGGACCGAGGAAGAGGAAGGAACCGGTGGGCCGGTTCGGGTCGGCGACCCCGGCGCGGGCGCGACGGACCGCATCCGACACGGCCGTCACCGCCTCGTCCTGACCGACGACGCGGTTACCCAGCACGAGCTCCATGTTGAGCAGCTTCTCGGTCTCGCCGGCGAGCATCTTGCCCGCCGGGATGCCGGTCCACGCGGAGACGACCTCGGCGATGGTGTCCGGGGTGACCTCCTCGCTGAGCATGGCGTTGTTGGCACCGTCCGCCACCTCGGCCTCCGCCTCGGCGACCTCCTTCTCCAGCTCCGGGATCCGGCCGTAGCGCAGCTCGGCGACCTTGCCGTAATCGCCGTCGCGCTCCGCGATCTCGGACTCCTGGCGCAGCTGCTCCAGCTCCTCCTTCGCGCCGCGCACCTTGTCGATGCTCGACTTCTCGTTCATCCAGCGGGCCTTGAGCTCGCCGAGCTTCTCGCGCTCATCCGCCAGCTCCTGCTGGAGCTTGCTCAGACGGTCGCGGGAGGCGGCGTCGGTCTCCTTGGACAGGGCGACCTCCTCGATCTCGAGGCGACGCACGATGCGCTCGAGCTCGTCGATCTCCTGCGGGGAGGAGTCGATCTCCATCCGCAGGCGGGAGGCGGCCTCATCGACGAGGTCGATGGCCTTGTCCGGCAGGAAACGGTTGGTGATGTACCGGTCGGACAGGGTCGCGGCGGCCACCAGCGCGGAGTCCTGGATACGGACACCGTGGTGGACCTCATAGCGCTCCTTGAGCCCACGGAGGATACCCACGGCATCCTCCACCGAGGGCTCGCCGACGAAGACCTGCTGGAAACGACGCTCCAGAGCGGCATCCTTCTCGATGTACTTGCGGTACTCGTCGAGCGTGGTGGCACCGACCAGGCGCAGCTCACCGCGGGCGAGCATGGGCTTGATCATGTTGCCGGCGTCCATGGCGGAATCACCGGTGGCACCGGCGCCGACGATGGTGTGCAGCTCATCGATGAAGGTGACGATCTGCCCGTTGGAGTTCTTGATCTCGTCGAGCACCGCCTTGAGGCGCTCCTCGAACTCACCGCGGTACTTCGCGCCGGCGACCATCGACCCCAGATCCAGGGAGATGAGGGTCTTGCCCTTGAGCGACTCCGGGACGTCTCCGGCGACCATGCGGCGCGCCAGCCCCTCGACGATGGCCGTCTTACCGACGCCCGGCTCGCCGATGAGCACCGGGTTGTTCTTCGTACGCCGGCTGAGCACCTGCACGACGCGGCGGATCTCCGCGTCGCGCCCGATGACCGGGTCGATCTTGCCCTCCCGCGCACGGGCGGTGAGGTCGGTGGAGTACTTCTCCAGCGCCTGGAACTGGCCCTCCGGGTCCTGCGAAGTCACCTTGGTGGCGCCGCGCACCGAGGGGAAGGCCCCCTTGAGGGCGTCATAGGTCGCGCCGCGGCTCTTGAGCAAGCCCGCCGCATCCGAATCGCCGCGCGCGATGGCGGCCATGAGGACCTCGGTGGACACGTACTCGTCGCCGAGCTCACCGGCCAGCTCCTGGGCGGCGGTCAGCGCGTTGAGTGCCTCGCGGTTGAAGTTCGGGTTGGCCAGGTTGGCGCCGGCCGCCTTGGGGTAACCGTCGACCAGCTCCCGGGCCTCCCGGGCCACGGTCTCCGGATCGACGCCGGTGGCCTTGAGCACCGGGGCGGCGATGCCCTCCGGCTGGTCGAGAATCGCAGCGAGCAGGTGCGCCGGACGGATGTCCGGGTTACCGTTCGCGGAAGCGGACTGCAGTGCGGACTGCAGGGCCTCCTGGGTCTTGGTGGTGGGGTTGAACGAGCTCATGGGCACGTTTCCTTTCTCTTTTGTCAGTTATCTACTAGTACTAACGCACCAAGAGTTGAGTCTGTTCCACTCAAGGCAAAAAAACTTTGAGTCCCTCCGACTCAATGGTAGGCACCCCCGCTTCTCGACGCCCGCGTGTTCCGACATGGTCCAGAAAGCCGAACAAATCAAATGCTGGTCAGGCAGGTCCCCGAGTGCCCGAATCCGATGCCACATCGGAGTGCGGCCCTAGATTCGCCGTTGGACCCGTTTCGCGTTGGCAAGACAATGGAGTCATCCACCTCGGCCAGGAACTCCCACTGGGCGGCACGGGACTCACCGTGGAACATCTCGACCTTCGTGCCCCTGAAGCAAATGATGTTCCGGACATGGACGAGAGGGCCGTCTTCGCGCAGGTGAGCACTTCGCCAGGCTGATCCATCACAGGGACGGTGAGGTGCAGCATCGCTTAGTTGTCTACGGCCAAGCCCTCGTCGACTCCGACATCATGGCGCCGGTGGGGTCGCGGGGAGATTCGAAAGAACCCACGATGGCCGAGGCGCTGCACTCGACGCTCAAACGAAGCTATTCGATCGAAAAAGCTGGCCGTCGTTGACAAATGCCCTCAAGGAGCCCTCGAAGCAGATTGGGCAGTAATACAAACTTCGGCTACATTCCTCGCTGGGCTACCACCTACCGATGGACGCCCACCAGCAATGGAACGAACTTCAGGCCCAGGCCGCCCCATCAACAAGAGAATGAAGCTCTACAAAGCCCGAAGCTCGAAAGCTATACTGAGAAGTGCTTCCAGATGTTGTCCTCGGCGTCCGCGTTCCAGGGACACGGCCCTACAGAGAGCCAGATTAAGGAGACTCGTTGACAACAAACCGACGGATTGTGGCCACTGTGACCGCAACGATCACCACTGTTGGACTATGTCCCCTCTTTGCTGTTGCACAAGCTGAACGGATCGTATTCCCAGATGAACACGAGACCTACGCCCAGGAGTTCCAGCAGGACCCCATCATCCCACCCACCGTTGACGGCGTCGGCGGGTTGACTGACGAGGAGGTCGTCTAATACCAGCAACAAATCCGTACCGCGATGGAGTCAGGTGAACCAGAAAATGCCATTACTACCGGACAAATGTGGTCTGATTCCATCGTGCTGCCCCCGCAGTTGAACAAGCATGATGCAGATATCGCCGAAGTTGCTGTTGCTGCAGAACAGACCTCTCTGGGGCGGGCGAGGCGCACCGCCGCTCACTGTCGGACGTTTTGGCCCAGCCCACACCAGGTGTGCGGAGCGATCCTGCAACGCTATGAACAACTTGGGGGAATGACCAGCTGGCTATTGTGGCCGATTGAGCCAATGTCCGCCAATCCCGATGGGCAGGGTTACCGGCAGCGCTACCAGAACGGCTTTATTTACTGGCATCCTGATACCGGGGCACACGCAGTAGCCGTTCGCAATGCTGAGGTCTGGGCACGTAATGGTTGGGAAACCGGGTGGCTCGGCTATCCCCTCGGAGGAGAGGTCCCAGTCAAGGGGTCACAACCTGTCGATGGAGAACTTAACGGTTGGGTCCAGCACTTCCAAGGAGGGCGGATCTACCGCAGTCCTCTACAACAGGTCGCCAGCATCAACGGACTTATCCTGGAAGAGTGGCTAGAAATGGGCGGGCCCAACAGTTACCTAGGATTTCCCATCGCCGACGAGGCCAAGACAGCAGACAGCATTGGGCGGTTCAGCGTCTTTCAGGACGGAGAGATGTACTGGCATCCTGACGCCGGCACCTGGGGAATAAGTGGACCCTTCCTGTTCGAGTGGGCTAAAGGTGGGAGAGAATCAGGGACGCTCGGCTACCCTTCTGGGACACCTGTAGAAGAGGTTCTATTACAAGCCTCTCAGCCATTCCAGAACGGACTCATTAGAGGATATTTTGAACCAATCAATAAAGGAAGCGTAGCCGATTTCGATCACTCGCTTGTTTGGGAATTTGATCCGACTCCACTACCCATTATCGACCACCTGGAGTGAGGGAAGATATGCACGTTCGCAGAGAGAGCATCCTAATGGCCCGCCCATATCAAGCAATGTTGACCACCCTCTTAATTGCACTCACATTAATCCAACCAGCATCGATCGCAACAGCGATGCCAGAAAGCTCTCCTCAAACGATATTATCCCGCCAGCCTCCCCCAGCAATCCAGTGCGGAGGAAAATCGGGATATCCCACTTTTCACAGGGTACACACAGGCAAACGGGAGAGTATCAAATCCACGCTCAAGCTAGGAACTGGTGCAATTTTACTCCGAACGGCCTGTCCCTAGGGGGAAAAATGTACAGAAGTTCATGGAGGGCCTGGTCTCAAGTTCCGCACATTGGGAACTACAGAAACCCCACAATAGGCCATAATAGAGCCTCTTCCAATCCTAACCGTTTCGTATTCGTCGCAGAATGCGAGCCAGGAACATGGCATCGTTGGAAAGTGAGATTCGGAAACAGTGCCCTAATTAATGGAAGGCCTGCCTATAATGCAAATCCCTTCATGACGAGGGAAACTCCTGAGGAAATTAAGTGCGGACCAAGTTGACACCCGCGGACCCCCACTCAAACCAAATGGAGACAAGCAGAACGCGCCAGCTATTGGCCGTCACTTTCGCAATAATATGTCTTCTACTTCCCGGATGTGCCAGCATCCTAGATCATCCAGATAGCACCTATTTAATAGGGAATTCAAGGGGTTATGATCTCGGCTTGGATGTGCTCTCCGTGGGTTCCCAACCACTTTTGATTGATTACGGTGAGATCAACCCCGAAGGTGGCGTCGACCATATTTTCTGGGACCCGACGGATTCACCAGATCAGATAGGAAGTAAGTCCACAGTCGTCAAATCCCTTATAAGATCAGAAAAATTCTTGGTTACTGAAGTTTACGTGACTTCGTTTCAATCTGAGAGTGCGGGAAGCATACGGGATCTAAAACTCCTGAACTGCACACTCGGGAATCGCCACGAGACGGAATGTAAGGTCGAGGAAATTAGCGACAGCTCTTGGGTGGTATCTGCAGAACTTCCAGCTGAGTCGTATCGAGTTCTCCAAGTGGTTTTTTCAGATAGATTTGGCGAAACAGGAAGGGTTTTCCAATCGACATGGATACTGTGAGTAGCTCAATTCTTTGCACATTAGGAGGGCGATCACTTTGGTGAAAATGTGGGAACTGATGTGGCAGAACCAAACTGATATTCAGAAGATTCCCCCGCCGCGGCTCCCTTACTCGCTCGATTCCCCTGAACTTCTCAGTTGGCTTCAAGAGAAGTACGCATTCGGCATTCAGCTATGCCTTCCCGTGTACTCAAAATGGGGAAAACGACTCTTTTGGAATGATCTTGCCCTGAAGAATAACCACGTCCTTGAAGTTGGCAAAGATTTTTGGGATTCTATAGGAATCCATACCAGCGCAGGGCGCGTGGCCTTTTCCGAGTTTTTACAGGAGCCCTACCACGGCACCATCGATCTAATGACCTGGCAGAGTTTGCGACTCAACCTAGCGATCCCGACAGATGGAATACTGTACTCTGACGAATTGCTAACTTCTGATGGTAGTGCGTGCCCCGACATTGAGTTAACCGTACCGGGGAATAGCTTTCGATTTTTCCGTTATGCTTGTGTCGGCGAGAGGCTTGTCGAGCCGTGTTCCTCGGATCTTGGTGTCAGTGTTTGCTGGCGGCGAGATGAATGGTTGCTTTTTGTAGACGCAGGACTTTCGCGAGCGGGGCTGTTCTTTTCGGACCAAGAAGTTTTTCGAAGTATTACCAAAGATGATGAAATTGAAACGTACCTTTTGTGGTCGACAAAGTTCCGCGGATCTTGACTATGTGGGTTGTAAAGCGAAGTTTTGGCGGCGCTTTACAATTTGGAGTACGTAACCAGATAAAGAAGGTCACTGCGAGTCCAGCGTTTCATCACAAGATGTAGGGATCCCAAATGTGGCTCTTCACGATTTGAAGTGCGTAGCTGACCACGGGGTGGGGTTCGGGGTGGCACAACATGTAGGGGTCCTGGCCGGTACAAGATGAGAGTTGCGAAGCTTCCATCTGACCGAACCAGGACCTTGCTGTGCAGCCTAGTGGCAACCTCGTCGCCGACACCACTTGCCGCACGGCAGAAATCGGCCTGACCATCACCGGTGCGGCTGACGCCGGGCCCTTCACCATCATCGACGCC
>NZ_JBHSQE010000005.1:158158-158551 GCF_042658165.1 Corynebacterium nasicanis | reverse complement strand
GAACGCGACCCTGGCTTCCGAGAGCAGGTGCAGGTGGTGACCATGGACGGGTTCACCGGCTATGCCTCGGCCATGGACCAGGTGTTACCGCAGGCCACCAAGGTCATGGACCCGTTCCACGTCGTCCACCTGGCCGCGGACAAACTCACCGGATGCCGGCAACGGCTCCAACGAGAGACCACCGGACGCCGGGGCCGCAAGGACGATCCGCTGTATAAGCACCGTCGCACACTATTGACCAGGACGAACTACCTCACGCAGCGGCAGAAACAACGTTTGAAGATGCTGTGGGCCACCGATGACGACTACATGGCCCTGGAAGTGACGTGGATGTTCTACCAGGACATGATCCAGGCGTACGGGCACCCGAAGAAGTCGGAGGGCAAAAAGCTC
>NZ_JBHSQE010000005.1:0-158100 GCF_042658165.1 Corynebacterium nasicanis | reverse complement strand
TCTACGCGGCATCGCCCTGGGGTTCCGCAACCTCGACCACTACATCTTGCGGTCCCTGATCCACTCCGGACAGCTGCACAACCGGATCAACGCACTCTAAATCGTGAAGAGCCCCAAATGTGAAGATGAGAGTTCCTCCACAACCATCGAAACACATCAGGGACCTGCATCTTTAAGCCCACTAGCAACCTTGTCGCCTTGACCGTCGACCTCGGCCCACATGTCGCGGGCACAGTAGCAGTTGTAGTTGTCGTCGACGATGCGAGCCATCGCCGCACGGATTTGTCAGCTACGCGCGACGCAGGCGCACCAGGATTCCACCGGCCACGAGCGCAGCGAGCGCCAGGGCCAGGACCACCTCGACATCCGCGCCGGTGCGGGCCAGCTCACGCTGCGGGGCTGCCGTCGGCTGGGGCTGCTGCTGGGTCTGGGTCTGCGGCTGCGGCTGCGGCTGCGGGGTCGCGACAGTCTCCGGGGTCGCCGGACCCGGGTTGCTCGAGGCGTTCAGCGCCGGGGGCACGAGCAGCAGCGGCCACAGGGAGGATCCACCCGGCGGCGGGGTCGGCTGGCAGGCCGGGCCCCCGAGGGGCTCGCCGATCGCCCAGTCTCCGCCGTTGACGCGGTAGAGGGTGGGCTGCGCGGGCGGCTGCTCCGGACGGATCACTTGGATCTCACCGGTGGCGGCATCGAAGGCGACGGTGGCACCCTCCGTGCCGGTCCAGCCGGTCGCGGAGTCCCCCTCGAAGACATAGGTCCGCTCGCGCAGGGTGGTCCCTTGTGCGGCGCGGAGCTCACGGAAGACGGAGACGAATCTACCTTCCTGCCTGACGGAAACATCCCGGGTATAGGCGCTGCCGTCATCGGGCAGCTCGATGGCCTGCTCCGCTGCGATCTGCTCCCAGGGAGCACCTGCGGCGGGCTGCCAGTAGACGTCGATGCTCCACAGGGAGTCGCTGACGATGCGGCCCGAGGTGTCGGTGCGGACCACGCTCGGGCCGGCCCCGAGGGTACCGCGCTCGCCCTGGTCATAGCGCGAGCCGGCGGCCACCTCGTGCACCGGGCGATCAGCGGCCGTGCACACGGGCGTCGGGTTCTCGCAGTCGAAGGGGATGGCCATGAGTGTCTGGCGGAAGACGTTGCCGTCGGCGTCGACCCGCTCGCGGGTCTCGCCCAGCTGGTAGACGCCGCCGCCATACACCTTGGCACCCTCGGCATCAGCCTTCCACCAGACGGACTCGTCCTTGAGGCGGCAGCCTGGGGGAGCCATGCGGTTGATCAGCTCGAAATTGTGCGGGGCGTCGAACTCCATGTCGATCTTACTGGTGAGCATCCGACCGTCCCGGTCCATGTGGAGGCGATAGTCATCGAGCGACGTGCAGGTCCAGTCCGGATCATTGTTGAAGCGGGTGCACGACTCGCCACCCCAGTAGGAGCCGGAGAGGGTCTGCCCCGTCGTGGCGTCGACGGCCACGAACGTCGGATAGTGACGCTGCTCGAGGACGATGGGATTGTCCTCGGTGCCGGGCACGCCTTGCCCTGCGTCATCGCGGTCGTACTCGATGACGAAGACGTTCGGCGCGACCTCCAGGACCGGTCCGGTGGCCTGCCACCCGTTGACGGTGGCGGTGAGGGTGATCGGCTCTGCGACGGGGAGGTAGCCGTCCGGCGGGTTGACCTCCGTCAGCACCAACTGATCGACGGGAACGCCATCCCGCAGCCCATCCGGGAAGGAGAACGCGACATCATGGGCGATCCAGGCGCCATCGACACTGACGCTGTAGGGCCCGCTCGGCGTGCCCTGCTCCCCGGTGATGAGGTTGTTCACCTGGACGTTGTAGGCGGCGTCCGAGACGGGTCGGCCGGTGGCTCGGTCAACGGCGATGACGGTGGGCGCCCGCTCAAACTCGCTCTGTGCGGCGATCTGCGCACGCTCAGGTCCCGCGGCGGGGTCGGCCGACGCGGGGAGCGCGAGCCCGAAGAGCAGGGCCGTCGCGGTGAGCGCGGTGGCCAGGCGGCGAATCATGGATTCTCCTCAGGTGAAGCGAAGCGGTGTGCGACGTCACAGCATCGCTCACCGCATGAACGCGCTCACCCTAACATGTTGTCCACACTATTCCGCAGCGGCCGGACCGGCATTTCTCAGCCGATCATCAGGCCGAGGCGGCCGCCCGCTTCTCCGCCCCCGGGGTCTTCTTGGTGATGATCGGGACGACAATCACCGCCACGCCGATGAGCAGCGAGGCCCAACCGAGCCCGGCCGTCAGGCCCGCCAGCACCGCGATGGGCGCCAGGATGGTCATGCCGATCTCGAAGGGGGCGAAGCCAACATAGGCCACGCCGTACTCGTTGAGGGTGCCCGACTTGAGCTTGGGGTCGACGATTTTAAGCAGGGCGATGCCCGTGGCGACGGCCGCGGTGGCCCAGCCCCAGGAGAAGATGCCGCGCTCCAGCCATTTCTCACCGAAGAATTCCGGGGAGAGGAAGAAGAAGATGCAGACGCAGTAGACGACGCCGAGGACAAAGAGGACGAGCAGCGGGAGCCAGTAGTCGGCGATTGCGGCAGGCACGATCGAGGCCACGCCGAAGGCGATGAGGTAGTCCGTCGCGGCACCGGACATGGAGTTGACGGTGTTCTTGTCCAGGAAGTCCTTGCGCCCGACGCCGGTGAGCAGCCCCCGGCCCAGCAGGCCGATGACGAAGGACATGGCGAACAGCGGGATGGACACGCTCGGGAAGAGGTCGTTGATGCCGCCGTTGACCAGGTAGGCGACCAGCACGGTGAGCAGGACGAAGCCCAGGTGGAGGGCCAGCGGCTCGATCGAGGAGGGGTTGGTCGTCGCGCGACCGATGGACGGGCGCTCCTTGACGTTGTCGATGTAACCGGAGCGCAGGTCCCACGGCAGCTCACCCGGCATGGTGGAGGCACGTCCCGTGCGGATGCCCCAGTTGGCGAAGATGAGGCCGCCGACAATGGCCGCCAGCGTGCCCACCGTCGCGGAGGTGAAACCGAGGGAGCTGGCGGCGACGGCACCCGCCTCCTCGAGGGAGTGCCCGACGGCGGCGGCGGTGCCGAAACCGCCGACGAAGCCCACGGGCAGCATCATGCCGAACCAGTCGTCGGTGCCGAAGAAGGGCTTGAACAGGAACACGCCGAGCAGGATGAACAGCCCCCACTGGCCGAGGAACATGCCCGTGGAGTACGACCACATCTGGCGGGCGCCGGTGCGCACCGAGGGAGTGAGGTCCATGCCGTAGGCCATCGAGGCGAAGACGAAGGCGATGAGGATGCCGGTGTAGGTGCCGATGTGGGAGGAGAAGGGGATCCACCCGAGCACCTGGGGGCCGAAGGCCAGGCCCAGGAGTCCGGCGGTGATCGACGCCGGCAGGAGCAGCTTCTGGAACAGCGGGATCTTCCGCCGGAGCAGGTTGCCGATGATCATGAGGAGGGAGATCCAGCCGACGTCGATAAGCAGGCTGTAGGGGGTGTAGTCCATACCCACCACCATAAGGCAGTAGGTATGACCACAATGCACTCAGTAGCGGATCGACATGCGGCCCTCGATCTTGCCGTGGCGCATCTCCTCGAAAACCGCATTGACGTCGTCGAGCGAGCACTCGGAGACGGTCGGCTTGATCATGCCGCGGGCGTAGAAGTCGAGCGCCTCGGCCAGGTCCTGGCGGGTACCGACGAGCGAGCCGCGGATGGTCAGCGCCTTGAAGACGATCTCGAAGATCGGGGCGGGGAAGTTCCCCGGCGGCAGGCCGTTGAAGACGATGGTGCCGCCCTTGCGGGCCATGCCGATGGCCTGCCCGAAGGCGGCCTCATGCACGGCGGTGACCAGCACGCCGTGCGCGCCGCCGCCGGTATATTCCTGGACCGCCTCGGCCGGGTCGGCATGCTTGGCGTTGACGGTGAACTCCGCGCCGTGGCGGGTGGCCAGCTCGAGCTTGTCGTCGGCGATATCGACGGCGATGACGCGCATGCCCATCGCCACGGCGTACTGCACGGCGATGTGTCCGAGGCCGCCGACGCCGGAGATGACCATGAACTGGCCGGGGCGGGTCTCGGCGACCTTGAGGCCCTTGTAGACGGTCACACCCGCGCAGAGGATCGGGGCGACCTCGACCGGGTCGGAGCCCTCCGGAATGCGGGCGCAGTAGCGGGTGTCGACGAGCATGTACTCGCCGAAGGAGCCGTCGACGGTGTAGCCGCCGTACTCGGCCTCGTTGCACAGGGTCTCCCAGCCGGTGCGGCAGTGCTCACACGTTCCACAGGCGGACCACAGCCACACGTTGCCGACGATGTCGCCGACCTTCACGTCATGGTCGCCGGGACCGAGCTCAACGACCTCGCCCACACCCTCGTGCCCGGGAACGAAGGGCGGTTCGGGCTTGACGGGCCAGTCGCCTTCGGCGGCGTGGAGGTCGGTGTGGCAGATGCCGGAGGCCTGGAGCTTGACCAGCGCCTGGTGGCGGCCGGGCTGGGGCAGGTCGACCTCGCGGACGGTGACCTCGGGGCCAAACTTATCGACGACAGCGGCGCGGAATGCAGAGGGTGCGGACATGGTGGTTCCTTTCGGAAGGATGGGGAATGTGGTGCCCGCCACACTACTGAGGTTTTTCTATGACGGCCATCACATTTTTCAATTCTCACCAAACATTCAGATCCGCCCCCGTTGTTGATATGTCACCAAACATGATAGGGTGGGCCCATGCACTATCGCGCCATCCTCATCGGCGCCGGCCAGGCTGGCCTGGCGGCCGCCCACGAACTCCGCCGTCGCGGCCACACCCTCGGCCCGGACGGCGACATCCTCATCCTCGACGCCAACGACGGACCCGGCGGCGCCTGGCGACACCGCTGGGATTCCCTCACCCTCGGCAAGGCCCACGGCATCGCGGACCTCCCGGGCCTGCCCATGGACCGCCCCGACCCCCGCACCCCCGCCTCCCGCCTCGTCGCCGACTACTACGGCAGCTACGAAGACACCTTCGACCTGCAGATCCAGCGCCCCGCCCCGGTCCGCCGCGTCGCCCCCGTCCCCGGGTCGCGCCACCTCACCGTGACGCTTCTCGACGGCCGCGAATATACCGCCGACCTCGTCCTCAACGCCACGGGCACCTGGGACAACCCCTTCATCCCCTATATCCCCGGGATCGAGACCTTCCGCGGGCGCCAGCTCCACACCAAGGACTACGTCCGCAAGGAGGACTTCGCCGGGCAACGCACGCTCGTCGTCGGCGGCGGCCTGTCCGCCGTGCAGTTCCTCCTCGAACTCGCCCCAGTCACCGAGACCATCTGGGCCACCCACCGCCCGCCCAACTTCACCAGCCGCGAATTCGACGCCGGCTGGGGCCTCGCCGTCGAGAACGCCGTGCGGGAACGCACCTTCGCCGGTCAGCGCCCCGCCTCCGTGGTCCGCACCACCGGCATCCCCCTACTGCCGGACTACCTGCGGGGCGTGGACGACGGCACCCTCGTCTCCCGCGGCATGTTCGACCGGATCACCGAACACGGCGTCGTGTTCGGCCGCCCGCTCAGTGAGCAGGCGGCGGGGTACGGGCCGTCGAGAAGCGAGGAACTGCAGGTCCCCGCGTCCTGGGACCCGCTGCCGGTGGGCACGGAACTCGACGTCGACGTCATCTTCTGGAACACCGGCTTCCGCCCCGCCTTCCGCCACCTCGCCCCACTGCGACTGCGCGGGCGCGAGGGCGGCATCCGCATGCTCGACGAAGTCACCCCGGCCGCCGACGACCGCATCCTCCTCGTCGGCTACGGCTCCACCGCCTCCACCGTCGGCGCCACCCGGGCGGGTCGTCTCGCCGGGCGCCGCGCCTCCCGCATCCTCCAGCAGAAAGTAGAATCAGCCGCGTGAAAGCCTTCGGATTCCTAAGCTTCGGCCACTACGCCATAGGCAACCAGCCCGGCCCCGACGCCGCCGACACGCTGCGGCAGGCGCTCGAGCTCGCGATCGCCGCCGATGAGCTCGGCGTCAACGGCGCCTACTTCCGCGTCCACCACTTCGCCCCGCAGGGCGCCTCCCCCATGCCCCTCCTGGGCGCCATCGTCGGCGCCACCAAGCACATTGAGGTGGGCACCGGCGTCATCGACATGCGCTACGAAAACCCCCTCTACCTCGCCGAAGAGGCCGCCGCCCTCAACCTGCTCTCCGACGGACGCCTCGCCCTCGGAGTTTCCCGCGGATCACCGGAGCCCGCACTGCGCGGCTGGGAGGCCTTCGGCTACCACGCCGCGGAACCCAACGGCGCGGACCTGGCGCGGGCCAAGTTCGAGCAGTTCCTCTCCGCGATCGACGGTTACGCCGTCGCCGAGGCCGCCCCCGCCGAGCAGCAGTACCCGCGGATGTACCAGCCCGGCACGCCGCTGCCGGTGTTCCCCCACGCCCCCGGGCTGCGCCGCCACGTGTGGTGGGGCGCCGGCTCCCACGCCACCGCCGAGCAGGCGGCGCGCGACGGCGTCAACCTCATGAGCTCCACCCTCGTCTCCGAGGCCGACGGCTCCTCCCTCGGCGACCTGCAGGCCGAGCAGATCGCCCGCTACCGGGCGGAATGGGCCGATGCCGGGCACGACTGGACCCCGCGGGTGTCGGTGTCACGCTCCGTGTTCCCCATCGTCGACGACCGCTCCCGCGAGATGTTCGGCATGCAGGCCACCGGCCGCGACCAGATCGGCTCCCTCGGGGAGGGCACCCCGGTCACCTTCGGCCGGACCTACGCGGCGGAGCCGGACGTGCTCATCGAGCAGCTGCGGGCGGACGCCGCCGTCATGGCCGCGGACACCCTCATGCTCACGATCCCCAACCAGATGGGCGTGGATCTCAACCTCTCCATCCTGCAGGCCTTCGCTGAGCACGTCGCTCCCGCGCTGGGTTGGCGTCCGGCCACCGAGGGGCGCGTAGAGGGCTACCCGGTGGGCTGAGCCCGCGCCGCGCCGAAAGGCATATCACGGCAGGAGTAGCACCCCATGGGTAGAGCGGGTGGCGGGCGCCCGCGCGGCTCCCGTCACTCGCTCTACCCATGGGGCGTTATCTATCGGGTGATATGCCTGTCGGTGGGGCCCATCCCTACGCGTTGTCGGCCACGAAATCACGCGCGATGGCGCTCGGCTCGGCCTTCTCCTTACCGATGTTGCGCAGGTTGAGCTCCACCAGGACGTCCGTGCTCAGCTTCCCGGAGATGCCGTTGATGACGTCGAGCGCCTCCTGCGGGATGGCCTCGGCGCGCATGAGCGGCAGGACATTCTGCGGGAGGATGAGCTGGGCGGGGTCCTCGAGGGTGACCAGGTCGACCTCGTTGCCGGCGGAATCCAGCAGCGGAGAAGTGGTGTAGATGTCGGCGACCTCAGCGGTGCCCTCCACGACCGCGGCGATGGTGAGCGGGCCGCCGCCGTCGGAGATCGGGACGACGGAGATCGTGTCCTCGTCGACGCCGTAGACGGAGGCCAGCCCGGGCGGGCCGTAGGGGCGCTCGGCAAACTCGGGGTTCGCGGCGATGCGCACCTGGTCCAGCTTCGCCAGGTCACCGAGGGTGGCGAGGCCATGCTCGTCTGCCAGGGCGCGGGTGACGCGGTAGGAGTCCTTCGACTCGCCCTCGGCGAGGTCCCCGGCGCTCAGGCCCTCCGGCAGCACGTCCCGGAGGGCGTCGAGAACGTCCTCGGAGGTGGCACCCACCTCCAGTTCCGCCCCGTAGTACTGGGCGAGGTTGCCGGAATACTCGGGCACGAGGTCGACGCTCCCCTCCTCCAGCGCCTGCAGGTACACCTCGCGAGAACCGATCCCGGAACTGAGTTCGACGTCGAAGCCGGCGTCCTCGAGGGCGGCGGCCCAGATCTGGCCGATGATCTCGGACTCGGGGAAGTTGGCGGTGCCGATGGTGATGGCCTCGCTCCCCTCGGTGGCCAGCGGGTCATCCCCGGCGGAGCAGCCGCTCAGCGCGAGGGCGGAGAGGGCGAACAGGGTGGTGACGACGCGGAGTTTCATGACACACGTCCTTTCGGTTGCAGTGTTTTCTGAACAAGAGCAAGAAGGAGGTCGACGACCAGCGCCAGCACGGTGATCAGCACCGCCCCGGCCAGCATCTGCGGATAGTCGCGGAGCGCGAGGCCGTCGATAAGAAAGCGACCCAGACCGGACAACCCGATGTAGGCCACGATAGTGGCGGTGGCCAGGACCTGGACCACGCACGAGCGCAGTCCCCCGATCATGAGGGGCAGGCTGAGGGGGATCTCCACCCGCCGGAGGATCTGCGCCTCGCTATATCCGGTGGCCCGGGCCGAATCGACGACGTGCCGCGGCACGGCCACCATCCCGGCGACAATTCCCGCCAGCAGGGGCGGCACCGCGAGGATGATGAGCACGATCGTCGCCGGCACCAGGGGCAGGCGCACGCCCATGGACAAGGAGACGGTCAGCCACGTGAGCAGGCCCAACGACGGCAGCGCGCGCAGCGCCCCGGAGACGGCGAGCACCGCGTCCGCACCCCGGCGCGTGTGCCCCACCCACAGACCCAGCGGCAGTGCGAGAAGAAGCGCCAGCCCCACGGCCAGGGCCGTATATCCGAGGTGGTCGAGGGTGCGCCCGAGGATGAGCGGCAGGCGATCAGGGTCGGAGAGGAAGGCCCACGTGGGCGCGAGCTGATTCATCCGACCCTCCGCGTCCAGGGCATGAGGAGGCGTCCGGCGAGGACGAGGGCGGCGTCGATAAGCACGGCGAGCAGCACCGTACCCACGAGCCCGACGATGATCTGCGTGGGGAAGGAACGCTGGAACCCTTCCGTGAACAGCGTGCCCAGCGAGGCGACACCGATGAGCGCGCCGACCGAGACCAGCGAGATTGTCGACGCCGCGACGACCCGGATGCCCGCCAACAGCGCCGGCCCGGCCAGCGGCAGCTCCACGCGGAGGACCCGCCTCCAGGCGGGGTAGCCGGTCGCGATAGCCGCCTGCCGCACATCCCCCGGCACGGTGTCGAAGGCGTCCGCCGTGGCGCGGACCTGCAGCGCGAGGCCGTAAAGCGTCATGGCGACGATGACGTTGCGCGGCGAGAGGATCGAGGTACCCAGCACCAACGGCATGACCACGAACAACGCCAACGAGGGGATGACGTAGAGCAGCCCGCTGAGCACGACGATGGCTTCGCGGGCCACCGAGTGCCGGTGCGCGGCCCAGCCGAGGGGCAACGCGATGAGGAAGGAGGCGAGGATGGCCGGCCACGAAAGCGAGAAGTGCGCCCACGCGAGATCCCCAATTCGGGGGGCGTTGGCGAGCACCCAGTCCCACCTCATTCCAGCACCCCGCGTACCCGGCCGCGGCGGTCGACGACGAGCTCGCGCCCGTCGCGGGTCTCGACGCGCAGCGCCCGGCCCTCGGCGCCCGTGAACTCGCGGACGCGCTCGTTGGCGGGCGCGGTGAGGAATTCCTCGGGCGCGCCCACCTGCTCGATGCGCGCCTGCTCGCCGAGCAGGACGACGGTGTCGCCGAGGAGGAAGGCCTCGTCGATGTCGTGGGTGACCATGAGGATCGTCTTGGCCATCCGCTCCTGGAGCGCGAGGATCTCCTCCTGCAGGCCGCGGCGCACGACGGGGTCGACCGCACCGAAGGGCTCATCCATGAGGAGAATATCCGGGTCGGCGACCAGCCCACGGGCCACCCCCACGCGCTGGGCCTGCCCGCCGGAGAGTTCCGCGGGGTAGCGTTTCCCCAGGTCAGGGTCGAGGCCAACGAGGCGAAGCAGCTCCTCGGCCCGCTCGCGGGCTACCTTCCGGGGGGTGCCGCTCAGCTTCGCGACGTCCGCAATATTGTCCAGCACCGTGCGGTGCGGCATCAGGCCCGAATGCTGCATGACGTAGCCGATGGAGCGGCGCAGACGGACCGGATCGACGCTCGCGACATCCTCCCCGCGCACGCGGACGGTGCCGGAATCCACCGGCACCATCCGGTTGACCATGCGCAGCAGCGTCGTCTTCCCGCAGCCGGAAGGGCCGACGAACACCGTGGTCGAGCCGGGTTCCACGCGATGGGAAAAGCCCTCGACCGCCGGGTGTGCGCTACCGGGATAGGTGCGGGTGACGCGGTCGAACTCGATCATCGCGGGCTCCTCCGGGTCGGGGGCGTATCCATGCAAGCTTAGTCATCATTCCGGGTTCTGAAGGGGCTGTGCCGCTTAGCGCGGTTTAGCGCGGGCCCAGGTACGCCACGGCGGAGATTTCCAGGAGGAACTGCGGACGGGCCAGCGCGGCCACCCCGATGACGGTGTGGGTGGGCAGGACCGCCCCGGTGAAATATCGGGCGCGGGCGGCGCTGATGACGGGGGCGTCGGCGACATTCGTGAGGTAGGTGGTGGTGGAGACAATGTCGTTGATCGTTCCCCCGGCCTCCTCGACCACCGCCTGCAGGTTCCGGAAAACCTGCTCGGTCTGCGCCTCTATATCGCCTTCCCCGACGATGTTCGCCTCAGAGTCGAAGGCGACCATGCCCGATATATGGAGGTCATCGCCCGCCCGGACGCCATAGGAGTAGACGGTGCGTTCCGCCGGCCCGGCGGGCAGCTGGGACGGCATGACGGACGTGACGGCGCTCGTCGGCGTTGTGTTCATGGGGACCTTTCCATCGTTGTGGCGTTCTGCGGCGGCTCCGTGAAAGCGGGCCGTAGCGCAACCCTACTGATGCGGGTGGGTGGTCGCCGAGGATATTTTCTCGCGCGCGATGGGAGTTGCAGGGAATCCCGGGCGCCCAACCTCGCCCGAAACCATGTGCCCGGAGTCTCACCGACGGTTTGGTGTTGACAAGATCACAACCGCACCCCATACTTGTCCTACTGTTGGACATTCGTTCAATAATCGAACTCTTTCAGAAGGAGGGTCAATGAAAACTGTCACGCGTCAGAAGATCTTTCACCCCAACGCCAGATTGCTTCCCTGGCTGTGCCTCGGGGCGGCATTCCTCGACGGCTACGACCTGGTGATCATGGGAGTGACGCTCCCGTCCTTGCGTAATGACCCGTCGTGGATGCTCAGCACGGAAGTCGCCACCACCATCGCCACCTTCGGCCTCATCGGCATGGCCATCGGCGCACTCATGGTGGGGCCACTCGCGGACAGGGTGGGTCGGCGAATGACGATCATCGGTTCAGTGATCGGATTCTCCATCCTGACCACTGCAGGTGGGTTCGCCCCCACCCCCGAGATCTTCGGGCTCCTGAAGTTCCTGGCCGGACTCGGCCTCGGAGCATGTCTGCCGATGGTCATCCTCATGATGACGGAATTCGCTTCCCCCACCCGACGCAGCTTCGCCAACTCCCTGGTGTTCGTGGGCTACAACTCGGGCGCCATCATGGCATCGGTCATGGGAATGCTCCTTCTGGAGTCCTACGGATGGCGTTCCCTGTTCATCATCGGTGGACTGCCCGCGATCATTCTCGTTCCACTGATGTTGCGCTACCTGCCGGAATCGCCGGCGTTCCTGCGTTCTCGGGGGCGTCTCGACGAGGCCGACGACATTGCACGGCGCTATGGCCTGGACACGGTGACCGCGCCTCCTACCCCCGCAACCAGTCAGAAGGCGCCCGGAAGAATGCTGTTCTCCCGGAACTATCTGCGGAACACCGTGGCCATCTGGGTGGCATCATTCATGGGCCTCCTGCTTGTCTACGGACTCAGCACCTGGCTGCCGTCGATGATGAACTCGGCGGGGTACGGCCTCGGCTCCTCCGTGGCGTTTCTCGCGGTCCTGAACATCGGCACGATGTTCGGCCTGTTCGTCTCCGGCCGAGTGGCAGACCGGTTCAGCCCCCGTACAGCGGCGATCATCTGGTTCGCGTTGTCCGCCGTGTTCCTCGCCTTGATGAGCGTCGACAGCGGAGTGTGGATCTATCTCGTCGTTGCGGTAGCCGGCTTCTTCGCCCCGAACGCGCAGGTGATCGTGTACGCGTTCGTCACCTCCAGCCACCCGATGCACATCCGTCCCACCGCCCTCGGCGCGGCTGCCGGCGTCGGCCGTCTCGGCGCCATCAGCGGCCCCATTCTCGGTGGCCTTCTGGTCTCCGCTGGCCTGGTCATTCCGTGGGGTTTCTACGGCTTCGCCCTGGTCGCGGTGATTGGCGCCATCACGCTGGCCTGTGCCAACGACGGGAATGCGACACGCGTGGAAGCAATCGACGACAAGGCACCCGTGCCATCCCAGAGAAACGAAATTGGAGCTTTGAATCATGAGTAATTCCAGCCCGCACTCCATCCAGCAGTTGTCGGAGGCCTTCGCCACCGGCGCCTTGAGCCCGGTCGATGTCATGGCAGAGACGCTGGACCACATGGAAGAGATCAACCCGAAGATCAACGCCATCGCGTGGTGCGATCCAGACAGCGCGATGCAGGCCGCACGAGAATCTGCCCATCGCTGGGAAACCGGCATGTCACGAGGACCTCTGGATGGGATCCCTGTCACGGTCAAGGATGCCATCGATCTCAAGGGGACTCAGTCGACCTTCGGTTCCGCCCTCTACTCGGATGTCCCGATTGCGGAGAAGGACTCACCGCCGGCCGCCCGTCTGCGGCAGGCAGGCGCGGTCATCTTCGCGAAGACCACCGCTCCCGATTCCGGAATGGCCATCACAGGACAGTCATCCTTGTACGGCATCGTGCGGAATCCCTGGGATCTGCACTTCAGCCCCGGAGGTTCGAGCGCGGGCGCAGGTGCAGCTCTGGCCGCCGGCATCGGAACTGCGGCAGTGGGCACAGACCTTGCCGGCTCGGTGCGAATCCCCGCCGCGAGGTGCGGCCTCGTGGCTCTGAAACCCACGCAGGGAAGGGTGGCTCACACTCCCCCGAATACCATCCGCTCTCCCGGCGCGATGGGGCGCAGCGTGGCGGATGTCGCAGCGCTACACGCCGTGATCGGGCAACCGGACCGAGCCGACACGTTCTCCCTCCCGAAGGACACCGGAGCATACTCAGGGCCCCTCGAACGACTGAACGGGCTCAAAATCGGAGTGCTTTCCGATCTCGGTTGCGGCACTGCGGCGGAGGACACGGTTTTGGAACCGGTGATTCGGGCTTCTGAGCTGCTGAGCTCGTACGGTGCCTCCGTGTCGGAGATTCCCACATTGTTCGAGGAAGATCCCTTGGCGATGCTCGAGCGCACATTCCAGATCCGACTCTGTGCGGAACTGGAAGCCTTCGGAGGAACCAGAGATGCGATGATTCTGCCGGAACTTGGCCAATGGGCCGCAGGCGCCAAGAACCTGAGCGCGACTGATTCCTACCGGGCCCACAGTGACGTCATGCGTGCACAAATGAAGGTGCAGCAGGCCCTGGACGCCTACGACTTCGTCATCGCACCGGTTGTGCCCGACGCCAAGCTCGCTGCGGATGAAAGAATCGATCCGATTCATCCGTTCATCAACGCCGGATACACGGCTTGGTTCAATCAGACCGGACAGCCGGCCGCGTCTGTGTGCTTCGGAATGGCCGATGGCCTTCCCCTCGGGGTCCAAATCATCGGGCAACGTTTCGATGATTGGCGAGTGCTCGCCCTCGCCGGGTTGCTGGAGCAAGAACGGGGTATTGATCTGGACTGGCCGCTGCACACGCGCAGCCACCAGACCATCAGATGAGCTGCGGCTGGGCCTGGCGGGCAATCTCCTGCAGACGCGCCCGCACGGGCCCAGTCATCTCCACCGCCGAAATCTTGTCCGGTGTAGTCCCCACATTGAGTGCGGCAATCTGTGCGCCGTCCCACCGGAGCAGAGGCACCGCCACCGAGTGAAAGCCCAGATCTACCTCATCAGCCACGTAGGAGAATCCGTCACTGGCTGCACCAGCTATGGCGTTCTGGATCCGGGACACTTCCTTCTCCATGTCCTCTTCCTGCATGTCTGTCAGTGATGCGATGATCCGTTCTCGGCGATCCGCTTCATCGAGGACACTGAGGAGGACGCGTCCCAGGGCTGATTGGGGGCCCGGCACCCTGTACCCCAATCCGACGCCCAACGTGACCGACTGCTCCGGGAGTGCTCGCGCGATCATGACGGCATCTGCCTTGTCCAACACTGCCACTGTGGAAGATACACCGAACTCATTGGCAACTCGTTCGCAGAGCGGCTGGAGAATCCTCGTGATGGGGTTGCTAATGAGGTATGCAGAAGCAAGGTCCAACACCTTGGGGGTCAGATGGTACGTCCGACCCTCCACTGCCAGGTACCCCAGATGAGTCAGCGTGACCAGTGTCCGACGAACCGTCGCTCGGGGCAGATCAAGGGTGCGGGCGACATCAGCTTGCGTCAGCTGAGCACTGGGGGTCTTGAAGGCCTCGAACACGGCCAGCCCACGCTCCAGCGCCTCGGAGTAGTCGGACGGACTGATCCCCGCGAGCTCCCGCGCGGCCCGACTGTCTTCGACATGTCCGGTGGCCCTTCCCATGGCTACTCCCAACTCGCTCGTTCAACAGTTGAACTACCGTAGCACGGAGCGTTCCCCACGTTGAGTTCCTGGCCAGGCCCCTCATGCCGGCCTTCCTCAGCTGGTCACCAACACCCATTCCCTAGCCCAGGATCCCGATGCAGGCGTCGCCCGGAGCCTACCGACCGAGACTCCGGGCACAATGGAACCCATGCAGACCCTGAGCGAGACCGGCAGCACCCTCCGCGCGCGGAGCGACGAGTTCCGGGATGCCGTCCAGCAGCGCCTCTACCAGGAGGTTCTGGAGTCCCGGCAGGTCTTTCCCATTTCCCTGCGCCACACACATCTCGAGCTGGCGGCCGCCTGCGCCTGGGTCCTCGAGCGCACCCCCGCCACGGGTGCGGTGCCCGCGGAGATCCTCGGGCGCCTGCAGGATCTGGGGCGCGATCATCGTCGTCATGGTTTCCCGGCGGACATTTACCCGGCCTTCGCCGCCGCTCTGTCGCACGGTCTGCACACCCTGGACTTTCCGCACGCCGACGCCGCCTCGCGCGCCCTGGACACGGTGTGCGCCGTCATGGCCGCCGCCGCGCGGGAGGCCGATGCGGAGGGGATCGCCCCGGCATCGTCCGCGGAGGTGCTCGGGGTGCAGCGCCGCACCCGGCACATCTCCGTCGTGCGTCTGGAGGCCGGGGTGCCCCTCGATTACCGGCCGGGCCAGCACCTGCCCGTCACCACCTCCTATCTGCCGGGCGTGTGGCGGATGTTCTCCCCCGCGCTGCCCACCAATGACTTCGGGCAGCTGGAGTTCCACATCCGCATGTTGGAGGGTTCGGACATCTCCCAGCTCCTGGCCACCCCGAAGCCCGGCGACTACTGGCTCTTCGGCCAGCCCCGCGGCACGCTGACGGTCACGGGCGAGCGGGATGTCCTCATGATCGCCCACGGTACGGGCCTGGCTCCCCTGCGCGCGCTGCTCTTCGACATGCTGACCTGGGAGCACCGCCCGCGCGTGCACCTGTTCTTCGCCGCGGAGTACCCGGGGGAGCTCTACGACCTCATGGGGCTGTGGAACCTGGCGCTGGTCAGCCACTGGCTCTCGGTCGTCCCCGTCGTGGAGCACGCGGAGGATGCGTGGTGGGTCGGCGCGACGGAGTCCTCCCGCCCGCCTTATGGTCTGCACCTGCAGCAGACGGGGCAGGTCGGTGAGCTCGTCGCCTCCTACGGCGCGTGGGCGGACCGCGATGTGCTGGTGGTGGGGGATGCGGCGAAGGTGCGGGCGAGCGTCGAGAAGCTCGTCGAAGGCGGGACGCCCGCGGCGCAGATTCAGGCCGAGGCCTGGGAGAACTCAGAGGACTGGCAGTGACTTCCGCGCCTTCGCCACCTGCTCGAGGTCGAGGTCGTAGACGATGATCTCCGGCTCGTAGCCGGCCTCCGCTTCTCGACGCCCCGTCGGCCCCACCACGCACGAATGCCCGATGCCGGTCGGCCCGGTCGCCTGCCCGGCCATCTCCGCGCCGCCCGGGCGGGCCTGCCCGGCGGCGACGATCCACGAGGTCGAGTCGAGCGCGCGGGCGGCGGTGAGGGTACGCCACTGGTAGAGCTTCTCCGGGCCGTCCATCCAGCTGGTGGGCACGACGATGACCTCGGCGCCCTGCCGCGCGAGGTCGCGGAACTGCTCGGGGAAACGAATGTCGTAGCAGGTGGCGACGCCGACGGTGACCCCCTCGACGTCGAAAAGCACGAGCTCCGCGCCGGGTTTGACGGTGTCGGATTCCCGGTAGGAGTAGGCGTCGAAGGTATGGATCTTGTCGTAGCCGCGGTGGATGTCGGGGCCGGTGATAAGCGCCGTGTTGTACACGCGCTCGATGGTCTTGCCCTCGCGTTCGACGGTGTCCGCCGGGCGGAACATACCGGCGACGAGCGTCACCCCGTGCGCGCGGGCCGCCTCCCGCAGTCCGCTGGCGAAGGGTCCCTCGAGGTCCTGGGCCTGGGTGTCGAGGCGCCCGGAATCGAAGGCCTGGCTCGTGGCCTCGGGGAAGACGACGAGGCGGGCCCCCTGCGTGGCGGCCTCCTCCAGCTTGCCGAGGGCGTGGGCCAAATTCTCCACGCTATCCGGTCCGGTGGTCATCTGCACGACGGCGATCTTCATGGCACCCACACTATGTGGATAACTCCGGGTTATCCACAGGCGGCGCCGCCCCATGGTTGGCAGATCGGCCGCCGTGGTCGACACTGGCGGCATGGACCACCTGCAGCTCACCTCCGCCACCGCCGATCACCTGCTCACGCTCCTGCGCCGCACCACCGCCCCCTCCTCCCCGTCCCTGCCGCCGGGCTCCCGCACGGCCGCCGCCCTGGGGCGGGCCGCCGCCTCCTGGGATTCCCGCCACCGCCACGCCGAGTCGCTGCTGCGCGACCACGTCTCGGACGTGCGCCGCTTCGTCGAGCGCGTCGACGTCGTCGACAGGTCCGCCTTCTGATGCTTCTCGACGCCCCCTCCCTCCGCCACACCGCCCACCTCCTGGGAGTCGACGCCGGCTGGCTGACGGAACAGCACGCCTGGCTGTCGCGCACCTTCGAGGACCTGCCCGGCACCGGGTTTTCCGGCGCGGCCGCCGAGGCCGCGGTCTCCCGGCTGCACCTGCTCGCCCGGCCCCTCAGCCTGCCCCCGGAGGAGATGCTGCGCGTGGCCCAGGTGCTGCACGTGACGGCCCGCCTGCAGGAGGAGCTCGACGCCGCCGGCCGCCGCGCGATCATCCTCGCCGACCGCGTCGCCGGCTCCTCTTCCCTGGTGACGCTCTTCCTGCGGGACCTGCATTCCCTGGGCGAACTGCTCGACCACACCTGTGCCCGGCAGATCGACCTGCTGTGCACTCCGGACGCGCCCGCCCCGGAGCAGCGTCTGGCGGATTCCCCGGCGCTGGGCCTCGCGGCGATCCACGAGCGCAACATGCTCGCCCACCCCCTCGATCTGCCGCCGGACGTGCAGGTTCTCGAGATCGGCGAGGGCCACCTCGTCGCCGCCGTCGGCGATCTGGAGAACGCTGCATCGGTGACCACGGTGGTGGCCGGCGTCGGTTCCTCCGACCCCGGGCACCTGCCGACCCACCTCGAGCGGGCGCGCACCATCTCCCAGGCCACGGGCGGGGCCACGGTGCTGTGGCTCGGCTACCGCGCCCCCGCCGGAATCGGGCCCGCGCTGGCGCACGAACCGGCCCGCCGGGCCGGGGTGGAACTGCAGGCTTTCCAGCGCGAACTCACCCGCCGCTTCCCCGGGCAGCGCCGGGTGGTCGTCGGCTACTCCTACGGCTCAGTGGTGGCGGGGCGGGCGGCCGCGGCGGGCGGCGGACTCTACGCCGATCACCTGGTGTTCCTCGGCAGCCCCGGGGTGGGGGTGAACAGCGCGGCGGAGCTGACGCTGCTCGGGGAGGACCCGCAGATCCACGCCATGACGCACCCTTCCGACCCGGTGTCCCTGCCCGCCGGCGTACACGGGACAGACCCGACATCCCCGGAGTTCGGGGCGCGGGTCTGGCCGGGCGATCGGGAGGGCGACCACAGCAGCTACTGGGAGGATCCCGTGCTGCTGGGGCTGCTCAACGGGTGGGCTCAGAAGAAGCCGAGCGCGTTGTCCGAGTAGGAGACAAGCAGGTTCTTCGTCTGCTGGTAGTGGGCGAGCATCATGAGGTGGTTCTCACGGCCGATGCCGGACTCCTTGTACCCGCCGAAGGCGGCGTGGGCCGGGTAGTTGTGGTACTGGTTCACCCACACGCGGCCGGCCTGGATCTCGCGGCCCGCGCGGTAGGCGGTGCGGCCGTCACGCGACCAGACTCCGGCGCCGAGACCGTAGTTGGTGTCGTTGGCGATCTGGATGGCCTCGTCGAAGTCCTTGAAGGTGACCACCGACAGGACCGGGCCGAAGATCTCCTCCTGGAAGATGCGCATGTCGTTGGTGCCGCGGAAGACGGTGGGCTCGATATAGAAGCCGTTGTCCAGGCCCTCGATCTTGTTGATGCTGCCGCCGGTGAGGGTCTCCGCCCCCTCCTGCGGGCCGATCTCCAGGTACTCGGTGATCTTGTCCATCTGCTCCTGCGAGGCCTGCGCGCCCATCTGGGTCTCGGTGTCCAGCGGGTTGCCCTTCTTGATCTTCTTCACGCGCTCGACGCCGAGCTCGAGGAACTCATCCGCGATGGACTCGTGGACCAGCGCACGGGAGGGGCAGGTGCACACCTCACCCTGGTTGAGTGCGAACATGGCGAAGCCCTCGAGGCACTTGTCCCGGAATGCGTCGTCCTTGTCCATGACGTCCGGGAAGAAGATGGACGGGGACTTGCCGCCCAGCTCGAGGGTGACCGGGATGATGCGGTCGGCGGCAGCCTTGTTGATGATCTTGCCCACGGCGGTGGAACCGGTGAAGGCGATCTTGGAGATACGGTCGGAGCCCGACAGCGCCACGCCGGCCTCCTCGCCGAGGCCGTTGACGATGTTGAGGACACCCGCCGGCAGCAGATCCTGGATGATCTCCACCAGGTAGAGCAGCGAGGCGGGGGTCTGCTCCGCCGGCTTGAGCACGATGGCGTTACCCGCGGCCAGTGCCGGGGCGATCTTCCACGTGGCCATGAGGATCGGGAAGTTCCAGGGGATGATCTGGCCGACGACGCCCAGCGGCTCGTGGAAGTGGTAGGCCACGGTGTCGTGGTCGATCTGCGAGAGGCGCCCCTCCTGCGCGCGGGTGGCGCCGGCGAAGTAGCGGAAGTGGTCGACGGCGAGCGGGATGTCGGCGGCCAGGGTCTCGCGGACGGCCTTGCCGTTGTCCCAGGTCTCGGCGACGGCGATCTCCTCGAGGTGCTCCTCGATGCGGTCGGCGATGCGGTGGAGAATGAGGGCGCGCTCCGCCGGGGAGGTGCGGCCCCAGGCCGGGGCGGCCTTGTGGGCGGCGTCGAGCGCGAGCTCGATGTCCGCCGCCTTGCCGCGGGCGACCTGGCAGAACACCTCGCCCGTCACCGGGGTGATGTTGTCCATGTACTCGCCGTCCACGGGAGCCACCCACTCGCCGCCGATGTAGTTGTCGTAGCGCTCGCGGTAGGTGACGATCGAGCCTTCGGTACCGGGGTTCGCGTACACGGTCATGGTGTGTCCTTTCACGGGAGGAAGTGGTCTGCACCACACCATACAGTGATCCGCGCCACTTTTGTGAAGATCTGCGGTGGCCCCTGAAAAGACCCACGCCCACCCGGGTCTCCGGGTGGGCGTGGGTAGTCTCAGCGCTGATCCTGATGTCGTCGCAGCCGGCCGCGTCGCGGCTCCCACATCACCAGCGCCGTGGAGCGCGGGACGTGGACGAGCTCACCCCGCGGGCGGGAGGAACGCTCCCGCTCGACGCGGAGCTCCTCCACCTCGGCCCGGAGGCGGTCGACCTCCTCGGAGAGCTCGATGATGGCCTTGATGCCGGCGAGGTTGACCCCCTCCTCCTGGCTGAGCTGCTGGATGCGGCGCAGCAGGGAGATGTCCTTCCGGGAGTAACGACGCCCGCCGCCGGTGGTCCGCTCCGGCGTGACCAGACCCATCCTGTCGTAGGTCCGCAGGGTCTGGGCGTGCATGCCGGCGAGCTCGGCCGCGACAGAGATGACGAACACCTCGCCGAGATCCTCCGTCGAGGACTTGTCCTTTCTCATGGTCCGTACACCTCCTTTCCGGTGCTACTTGTTCCCGGCCCACCCGGCACGCGGGTTGAAACCGGAATCCTTCTCCGCCTGCGCATACTCGCGCAGGACACTGGTGGCGGCGGCGTCGAGATCCTTCGGCACCGCGACCTCGACGGTGACCATGAGGTCACCCGCACTGTCCCCACTGCGGGGCACGCCACGTCCCCGGACCCGCAGGGTGCGGCCGTTCGGGGTCCCGGCCGGCACCTTCACGCGCACGGGCGCGTCGAGGGTGGGCACCGTGATGGTGTCCCCGAGCGCGAGTTCAGCGAAGGACACCGGGACGGTGACCTCGAGGTCGTCGCCGGAGCGGGTGAACACGGCGTCGTCACGCACATGAACCGTGACGAACAGATCACCCGCCGGCTTGCCCTGCGGCCCGGCCTCGCCCTGGCCCGCGAGGCGGACCTTCTGGCCGTCGATGACGCCCGCGGGGATGCGGACCGTCAGCGAACGGGTACGGCGGACGGTGCCGGAACCGTGGCATGTGACACACGGGTCGGTGATGACCTGGCCGGTACCGGAGCAGTTCGCACAGGGCGCGCTGAACCCGAAGGCCCCGCGGTTCTCCGAGGTGAAACCGGAGCCCTTGCACACGGCGCAGGTCTCGGGGTTACCCGACTTGGAGCCCGAGCCGTGACAGGTGTTGCACGGGGCGTCACCGGTCAGCTGGAGCGGGATCGTCGTGCCCTTGGCCGCCTCCCGGAAGTCAAGGGTGATGTCCGTTTCGACGTCGGCGCCCCGCGTCGGCCGAGCTGTGTGGCGAGGAGCGCCGCCGCGGTTGAAAAGGCCACCGAAGATATCGCCCAGACCGCCGTCCGCAGAAAATCCTCCACCGGATCCTCCTCCGAAGATGTCCGAGGCGTCGAATCCTTCCTGCGTCTGCCGAAACCCGCCGGGAAACCCGGCACCTCCGCCTCCGCCGAAGCCACCGAGGCCACCGCCGGAGCGCAGCATCGACTTCAGCTGGTCGTATTCCTTGCGCTTGGCCTCGTCGCCCACGACGTCGTAGGCTTCGGCCGCCTTCTTGAAGCGCTCCTCCGCGGACTTGTCACCGGGGTTCTTGTCCGGGTGATTCTCCCGGGCAAGCTTGCGGTAGGCCTTCTTGATGTCCTCGGCGGACGCGGATGAGGAGACCCCCAGATCCGCGTAGTAGTTCTTGTCTGCCCATTCACGTTGAACGGTCACTGGGCATCTCCTCCTTTCGGGATGAGTGTCGATGATGAAAACGGGGCACCGCCGCCCGAGGGCGACTGGAGGTGCGTCTCGGACGGCGGTGCAGGTACGCGGGAGATCCCGCTACTTCGCGGAGGGGTCCGCGATGATGACCATCGCGTTGCGGACCACCCTCTCGCCCACGCGGTAACCACGGCGCAGCACCGTGCCGAGGGCCTTGTCCTCACCGGAGGACAGATCCTGAACGGCCTCGTGGATCTCCGGGTCGAAGGGCTCGCCCTCCTCGCCGAAGGGGATCAGCTTGAGCCCGGTGACGGTGTCGGTGAACTTGTCGGCGAAGGCCTTGAGCGGGCCCTCGTTGAGGTCACCGTGCTGGCGTGCCAGCTCGAGGTCATCGAGGATGGGCAGCAGCTGGGCCAGCACCGACGACTTGGCGGCGTCGATGATGCCCTGGCGGTCACGCTCGGTGCGCCGACGGTAGTTGGCGTACTCCGCGCTCACGCGCTGCAGGTCCTCGGTGCGCTCGGCGAGCTGCGCCTCCACGTCGGTGACCACACCGTCGCCGTCGGAGTCGGGATCGATGTCGGCAAGCGCCTCCTCGATCTCGGCCTCGAGCTGGGCGTCGATCTCCGCGGACTCCTCGTCGGGGGTCACCTCCGGATCGGCATCCTGGGCGCGGGCAGCCTCCTCGGCGGCGGCCTCGGCGCGGTCAGCCGAGGTCGCCTCCGGGTCGGTGTGCTCCGGATCGCCCGGGTTGTCGGGCATCTGGTTGGGATGGGTCACTACTTCTTCTCCTCACCGGACTCAGCGTCGGTGGCCTCCGGCTCATCCTCGACGACCTCGGCGTCGACGACATTGTCGTCGGCGTTCTCGGTCGGCGCATCAGCCTGGGTGGCGCCGGCGTTGGCCTCGGCCTCGTAGATGGCCTTGCCCATTTCCTGGGACTCGGTGGACAGCTTCTCGACGGCGGTCTTGATGGCATCCAGGTCCTCGCCCTTGAGTGCCTCCTCGACCTCCTTCGCAGCGTCCTCCACCTTGGTCTTGATGTCCTCGGAGACCTTGTCGGAGTTCTCCTCGAGGAACTTACGGGTCTGGTAGACCATGGACTCCGCGTTGTTGCGGGTCTCCTGCTCCTCGCGGCGCTTCTTGTCCTCCTCGGCGTGGACCTCCGCATCCTTGATCATGCGGTCGATCTCCTCCTGGGACAGGCCGGAGCCGTCCTGGATCTTGATCGTGTTCTCCTTGCCGGTGCCCTTGTCCTTGGCGGTGACGTGGACGATGCCGTTGGCGTCGATGTCGAAGGTGACCTCGATCTGCGGCACGCCGCGCGGCGCCGGGGCAATGCCACCGAGCTCGAAGGAACCGAGCAGCTTGTTGGCGGAAGCCATCTCGCGCTCGCCCTGGAAGACCTGGATCTGCACGGAGGGCTGGTTGTCCTCGGCAGTGGTGAAGGTCTCGGAACGCTTCGTCGGGATGGTGGTGTTGCGCTCGATGAGCTTGGTCATCACGCCACCCTTGGTCTCGATACCGAGGGAGAGCGGGGTGACGTCGAGAAGCAGCACGTCCTTGACCTCACCGCGCAGCACGCCGGCCTGCAGGGCGGCACCGACGGCGACGACCTCGTCCGGGTTGACACCCTTGTTCGGCTCGCGGCCACCGGTCAGCTCCTTGACCAGATCGGTGACGGCCGGCATACGGGTGGAACCACCGACGAGCACGACGTGGTCGATCTCGGAGACGGACATACCGGAGTCCTTGACGACCTGGTTGAACGGCTCCTTGGTGCGGTCCAGCAGATCCTGGGTGATCTTCTGGAACTCGGTGCGCGACAGAGTCTCGTCGAGGAAGAGCGGGTTCTTGTCCGCGTCGACGGTGATGTACGGCAGGTTGATGGTGGCCTGCTGGGAGGAGGACAGCTCGATCTTGGCCTTCTCGGCGGCCTCGCGCAGACGCTGCAGGGCCATCTTGTCCTTGGTCAGGTCAATGCCGTTGGTGGCCTTGAACTTCTCCACCAGCCAGTCGACGACGCGCTGATCCCAGTCATCGCCACCGAGCTGGTTGTCACCGGCGGTGGCGCGGACCTCGACGACACCGTCGCCGATCTCCAGCAGAGAGACGTCGAAGGTACCGCCACCGAGGTCGAAGACCAGGATGGTCTGCTCCTTGTCGCCCTTCTCCAGACCGTAGGCCAGAGCAGCCGCGGTGGGCTCGTTGACGATACGCAGGACGTTGAGGCCGGCGATCTGACCCGCCTCCTTGGTGGCCTGGCGCTGTGCGTCCTCGAAGTAGGCGGGGACGGTGATCACGGCATCGGTGATCTCCTCACCCAGGTAGGCCTCGGCGTCGCGCTTCAGCTTCATGAGGGTGCGGGCGGAGATCTCCTGCGGGGTGTACTTCTTGTCGTCGATCTCCACGGTCCAGTCGGTGCCCATGTGGCGCTTGACCGAGCGGATGGTGCGGTCGACGTTGGTGACGGCCTGGTTCTTGGCCGGCTGACCGACCAGAATCTCACCGTTCTTGGCGAAGGCGACGACGGACGGGGTCGTCCGCGAGCCCTCGGAGTTGGCGATAACGGTGGCCTCGCCACCCTCGAGCACGGAGACCACCGAGTTGGTGGTACCGAGGTCAATTCCTACTGCGCGTCCCATGTGTGTGTTTCCTCCTGATTGTTTAAGGGATGTACTTGAGGTTGACTGCCGTCGGCTCAACTTCTGGAGACCAACGTACCAGAACCCTTGAGCCTGGAGCACTCAACCTGACACTCTGTACAACGGGCCACCATCCAAGGTTGTTCCCGATCCGCTCAACTTTCTTTTTTCCCCAGCTCAGAGGAGCCTTTCCGCCTCGCCCCAGGCGCCCGTCGGCCAGCAGATCCACGCGAGGGCCTTCGTCCACTGCCCCGCAATCCCGGCCATATCCGTCTCCGCATCGGGGTCCTCGAGCCCGTGGTGGAGGATGTGCACCAGGTCGAAGGCCTCGAGAATCTGCGTCACTCCCCGCAGGCCCGGCGAGCGTGCGAGCAGCGTCGCGGTCGTCTCCCCCTCGAGTTCCGGCGCGGCCTCACCGGCCCACTCCCGAACGTCAAAATCCCACGCGCGGGTGCGCTGGGGTGGGAGATCCAGCAGCTGCGCCGCCCAGGCCAGAGCCTCCACCGCGCGGGCGGAACGACGGAACAGCTCCGCCTCCGCCTGCAACGCCGTCGGGCACTCGACCTGCACTCCCGCGAAGGCCGCCGCGCGCAAGGTCCCGAGCTCCGCCAGGAAGCCCCGTTCCCGCTCCGTCAGCGAGGGCCCCGCCAACGCCTCCGCGGCCACGAGGTCATCGGCCTGGGGCAGTACCCCCTCCCCCACCGACCGCGCGGCATCGACCACCAGGGCCAGCGCCCCGAGCCGGTAAACCACCTGCGCATGGTCCCGCAGCCGCACCTCCCCCTCCGCCGGGATGAGTGGGATCTGCTCATTGAGCTCCAGCCCGGCCTGGCGCAGAGTGCGAAGGTTCTTCTGGCGACGTCGATAAGCATCGAGATGCACCGGCACCTTCACCCCCTGGCCCGGCGCGGCGAGATTCTCCCCGTCCAGGTTGCGGAAGGGACCGTTGCCCACCCGGAACACCCAGTACCGCCCGTTCACGGCGAATTCGACGAGCTGCCGGGCCGTGTAGTCCGCGTCGCGCGCCATCCGGTAGACGACCTGCGAGCGCGAGATGTGGCGGGCCAACGGATGAACCTCAGCGACGTCGGGGCCGGTGACCTGCAGGCCCGCCTCCGCCAGATCGCGCAACGCCTCCTCGACGAACACCGCGATATCCCGTGGGTGCGTGAACACCTCAACCGGCCCCGGCACGTCGGCCGGGGCGGTCTCGGTGGAAAAGGCGAGGACATCCATGGCCCCCATGCAACCAGAGGTCGGGCGGTTCAGCATTCCCAGGCCGGGTGCCCGCCGGACCAGCGGTGCTCGGGGTACGGCGCCACTTTGCCGTGCAACTGCTGCACCTGCTCCGTGATGAGTTCGGCCGCGGTGCCGTCGCGGAGCGTCTCATCGCAGACGTAGAGAGGGATGATCCCGTTGATGCGGTACTGCTCACCCTGTTCATGCTCTTTCGCCCGGGTGGCGTGCGGGTCATCGGGGTCGAGCTGATACTTCTCCCGCCCGTCGTATTCGATGACGAGCGCCAGCTCGGGGAAGAAGAAGTCCGCCCGCCCGATCCATGCCCCGCCACGGGCGAAGATGTCCACCTGCTGCCACGGAGCGGGCAGGCCCAGCTCATGCAGGAGCAGCTTGAGGTCCGTCTCCCGGGGACTCTCCGAACCGGGCGAGGCGAGCAGCGCCGCCCGCCGGATCTTCTCCCACCCGCTCAGCCGCCTCATCTCCGCGACCCGGGTGCGCACATCCGCCAGGGCGAAGAGCTCATGCTGGAGGCCGTGGTCGAGAGCGCGCACCGCCTCCCCTTCGGTGGCCCACCGCGCCAGGTCCAGGGCCGTGGTGAGGGCATCGGTGAGGCGGACGGTGCCGAAGTCAGTGGACTTCTCCTCCACCGCGGAGGCGTAGGACCCGCTGAGCAACCGGAACGTCACGGCCGTGGTGGTGCGGGCCCGAGCCCGTTCCGAGGTCAGCTCGACTTTGTGTTCACGGAAACGCGCGGGCGACTCCACAATGGGCATATCCCACAGTAGGGCGGCCGAACGCCCGCTGACCACGGACTTCGGCGCCGCGCAGGCATGCACGACCACGCGGAGGATCAGCTCCTCCGGGAGACTGAGAGCTTCGAGGTCGGCGCGCAGAATGAACAGTCCGCGCGCGAGTCGGACGTACTCACCGCGCTTCCACTCCCGGAAAATGCGTTGGCGTTCAGCTTTGGACACGTCCCCGGTGCTGATGACCGGCCCCCCAACCTGGTTCACGGGCCTCAGTCTCTCACGGCCGCGCCCGCCCCGCCCGGCCTGCGAGTAACCGTTCGTGTCAGGCTCCTCCCGCGAGGAGAAAGCCCAGGTCGGCATACCTGGAAATCACGCTCACACGAACGGTTACTACAACCCCCTCCGGGGCACGTTCCGAATGGTCACCCCAACCCCTATACTGACCAGCAGTGAGAGTAATCCTCATCACATTCCCCACAGTGTTGTCCGCAGCGTCACCCCGCTGCCGGACCGAGGAGAAAGGGACCGCCGGTGAATTCACAGTTCGCGCGCACCCGCCACGTCAGTGACCGACCCCCGGTGGCCGGCTGAGCATCCCCCGCCCAGCACACACCCACCGGAAGGAACCCCTGATGTCCCAGCTTGTCTCCGTCGAGCAGGTGCTCGACCCCGCCGTTTCCCGCGCCCGCGACTGGCTCGCCGCCACCTCCCACACCGACGGGTCCTCCGCGACCCAACGCCTCGCCGACCTGGTCCGCGATCCGGCCGGCGTCAGCTTCACCATGGATTTCGTGGACCGGGTGGCCCGTCCCGAAGACAACCGCACCGCCGCCCGGGCCCTGCGCCAGCTCGACGGTGCCCCTGTCTTCCTGGGCCGCCTCAACCAGACCGCCCTCCGGTTGGGCGGGATCGTCGGACCGCTGCTGCCGCAGGTGGTCATGCCCGTAGCCCGCGCACGCCTGCGCCAGATGGTCGGCCACCTCGTGCTCGACGCGGACGGGAAGGCCCTGGACCGGCTGCTGGACTCGGCCGCCGCCGAGGGCACGCAGCTCAACCTCAACCTCCTCGGGGAGGCGGTCCTCGGTGATGACGAGGCGACCCGGCGTGCGGAGCGCACGCTCCGGCTCATCACGAATCCCAAGGTCACCTACGTGTCGGTGAAGGCCTCCAGCCTCGTGGCCCAGCTCAACCCCTGGGACCTGGAGGGCAACCTCCTCCGCCTCAAGGAGCAGCTGCGCCCGATGTACCGGGCGGCGCGCGAATCCGGCACCTTCATCAACCTGGACATGGAGGAGTACAAGGATCTCCGCCTCACCATCCGCCTGTTCACCGAGCTCCTGGATGAGGACGAGTTCCGCGACCTCGAGGCCGGCATCGTCCTCCAGGCCTACCTGCCGGACAGCTTCGACGCCCTCGTCGAGCTCGCCGACTGGGCCCGCACCCGCCCCACCCCCATCAAGATCCGCCTGGTCAAGGGCGCGAACCTCTCGATGGAGAAGGTCGAGGCGGAGAGCCACGGCTGGGAGCAGGCCCCGTACGCCACCAAGCATGAGGTCGACGCCAACTACATCCGGCTGCTCGATTACATCCTCACCCCGGAGTTCGCTCCGCATGTCCGGATCGGCGTGGCCAGCCACAACCTCTACTCTGTCGCGCTGGCCTGGGAGCTGGCCACCGCCCGCGGTGTCACCGGGCAGATCGACGCGGAGATGCTGCAGGGCATGTCCCCGGCGCAGCAGCAGGCGGTGCGGGATGTCGTGGGCCGCATGATCCTCTACACCCCGGTCGTTCACCGCGAGGATTTCGATGTCGCCGTCTCCTACCTCGTCCGCCGCCTGGAGGAGAACGCGGCGGAGGAGAACTTCCTGCACGCGCTCTTCGCCCCGGGCGACGGGATGTCCGCCCAGGAGCAGGCGCTCATCGACGCCGCCCGCGACCCCTCCGCGACCGCACCCCGCCGGACCCAGAATCGCCTCACCGAAACGGGTCGCACGGTGCAGGGACGCTTCCGCAACGAGCCGGACACGGACCCGGCCCTGCGCACCAACCGCGAGTGGGCGCTGGAGCGCCTCGCCGCCGCACCGCACGTGCTGGAGGCGGAGGAGGTGACGGATCCCGCGGTCGTCGACGCCGCCGTCCACCGCGGCCGCGAGCTGGCCCCCGCCTGGGCGGCCCGCAGCGGTCACGAGCGGGCGGAGGTCCTGGAGAGCATCGCCGATGAGCTGGCCGCGGCCCGCGGCGAGCTGCTCACGATCATGGCGCATGAGGCGGGCAAGACCGTCGACCAGTCGGATCCGGAGATCTCCGAGGCCATCGACTTCGCCGCCTACTACGGAGAGCAGGCGCGCAACCTCGACCGCACCCGCTCCACCTTCACCCCCCATGCGCTGACGGTGGTGGTTCCCCCGTGGAACTTCCCCGTCGCCATTCCGGCGGGCGGCGTGACGGCGGCCCTGGCGGCGGGGTCGGCGGTGATCATCAAGCCGGCCCCGCAGACCGAAGCGTGCGCGGAGGTGATGGTCGCGGCGGTGCACCGCGGGCTCGAGCGCCACGGCCTGGACAAGGATCTGGTGCAGTTCCTGCGCGCGGATGAGGCCGCCGCCGGGCAGCGTCTCATCTCCCACGAGGACGTCGACCACGTCATTCTCACCGGCGCCTCGGAGACCGCGGAGCTGTTCCGCTCGTGGAACCCGCGCATGAATCTCAGCGCGGAGACCTCCGGGAAGAACGCCATCATCGTCACCCCGGCCGCGGACCCGGACCTGGCGGTCGCCGACATCTACCGCTCCGCCTTCGGGCACTCGGGACAGAAGTGTTCCGCCAGCTCGCTGCTCATCCTCGTCGGCCAGGCGGGGGAATCCCGCCGTATCCGGGAGCAGCTCGTCGACGCCGTCTCCACCCTCCGCGTCGGCCCCGGCACCGACATCGCCACCACCATGAACGGCCTCATCGAGCCGCCCGGCGAGAAACTCGAGCGCGGCCTCACGCGTCTCGACGACGGCGAATCCTGGCTGCTCCAGCCCGTGCGTCTCGACGTCGCCGGTAAGTTCTGGTCCCCCGGCATCCGCGACAACGTCCGCCCCGGGTCGTGGTTCCACCGCACGGAATGCTTCGGGCCCGTCCTGGGCATCATGTACGCCTCCTCCCTCGAGGAGGCGATCGAGTGGCAGAACAGCACCGGCTTCGGCCTCACCGGCGGTCTGCACTCCCTCGACGAGGAGGAGATCGCCTACTGGAGCGAGCACGTCGAGGTGGGCAACGCCTACGTCAACCGGGGCATCACGGGCGCCATCGTCCAGCGCCAGCCCTTCGGCGGCTGGAAGGACTCGGTCATCGGGTCCGGCGCCAAGGCCGGGGGCCCGAACTATGTCGCCCAGTTGGGCACGTGGTCCGACGGTGACCTCGACCATGCGCAGGTGCAGTTGAGCGCGGGCGTCGAGAAGCTGCTGGCGCAGGCGCCGGCCGATCCCTGGCTGCGGCAGGCCGCGGAGCTCGACGAACTGGCGTGGCGCGAGGAGTTCTCGCGGGAGCACGACCTCACCGGGCTGCGCAGCGAGGCCAACATCTTCCGCTACCGCCCGCTGCCCGACCCCCTGCCGGTGTACGTCGGCGAGGGGGCGGCGGAGCGCGACCTGTGGCGGCTGCGGCTGGCGGCGGAGCGGGCGGGGGCGTCGATAAGCGAGGACCTGGAGTTTCGCCCGGGCGGGCGGATCCGGGCCCTCGGGACGGTGCCGGACGAGGTCTACGAGCGGGCCGCAGCGGCCGGTGCGGTCGTCCTCGACGGGCCCGTGCTGGCCGACGGCCGCCGCGAGCTCCTGCCCTTCCTCCTCGAGCAGTCGCTCACCGTGACGCTGCACCGTTTCGGGGTGCTACACAACAGGCCGGTTTTTGGGGCAGAATGAAGTTCTGATGAGCACACCTATCGATCCCCAGAAACCGGGCCCCGCGGGCACCGATCCCCGCGACCTCACCGACATGGTCGCGGACTACGCCGAGCTGTCCGACGAACCCCGCGACGCCACCTCCCCCAATGACGCCCCGGACGTCACCGACCGCGCGGTCTTCATCGGCCGCGACGGTCGCTGGGCCGCGGGCTGGGCGTTGCGCTTCATCATCTTCGTGGTGGCGGCGTACATCCTCGGCAAGATCCTCGGCTTCGTGTGGGCCGGGCTGCTGCCGATCCTCCTGGCGCTGCTCGTGTGCACCGTGCTGTGGCCGCCGGTGAAATTCCTCCGGGACAAGCTGAAGTTCCCCGCCGCGCTGGCCACGGTGGTCACGCTGGTGGGCTTCTTCTCCATCTTCGGCGGTATCTTCGCCGCGATGGCCCCCATCGTCCGCGATCAGGGAGCTGCGCTGGTGAAGCAGGCACAGGACGGCCTCAACCAGCTCTCCGACTGGGTGCAGGGGCCGCCGCTCAACGTCGACACCTCCCAGTTCGACCAGGTGCTCGACGACATCACCGGCTTCCTGCAGGAACGCTCCTCCCAGATTGCATCCGGAGTGTTCACCGGGCTCGGGGCGGCGACGTCGATCGTGGTGACCATCGTCGTGATGCTCGTGCTCACGTTCTTCTTCCTCAAGGACGGGGACCGTTTCCTGCCGTGGATGCGCGGTTTCACCGGCTCGAACGCCGGTTGGCACCTCACCGAGGTGATGACGCGTTCCTGGAACACGCTCGCCGGGTTCATCCGCACGCAGGCGATCGTCTCGCTTGTCGACGCCCTCTTCATCGGCATCGGCCTCGTCCTGCTGGGTGTGCCGCTGGCCTTCGTGCTCGCGGTGATCACGTTCTTCGCGGGCTTCATCCCCATCGTCGGTGCCTTCACCGCCGGCGCCCTGGCGGTCATCATCGCGCTGGTCTCCAACGGCGTGACCAACGCGCTGCTGGTGCTGCTGCTCATCATCGCGGTCCAGCAGATCGAGGGCAACATCCTCCAGCCGGTGCTGCAGTCCAAGGCCATGAACCTGCACGCCGCGGTGGTGCTGCTGTCGGTGACCCTCGGCTCCACGCTCTTCGGCATCATCGGCGCCTTCCTGGCCGTGCCGATCGCCGCCGTCGCGGCCGTGTGGTTCCGCTACCACTCCGAGCTCGTCGCCCTGCGCGCCGGCGAGATCACCATCGACGACATCGAGATCGCCACCGCCAAGGGCTCCAACCTCACCTCGTGGGAGGCCTTCACCGCAGTGCGCGAACGCCTGGTCACCATGACCCCGACTCTGGGGCGGCGCAAGAACAACGACGACGCAGACGACGTCGTCACCGGAGAAGAAGAGGATTCGCCGCGCTGGCGGATGGTGAACTCCGCGGATCCCTCCTAGTGCGCGTCCTCGTCATCGGGGCAGGACCGGCCGGCCTCAGTGCCGCGCTGGTCCTGCGCCGTTTCGGCGGGGAGGTCCGCATCGTGGAGGAGGCGCCGGCCATGCGCACCGAGGGTTCCTTCGTCACCGTGCGCGAGCGGGGCCGGACGGTGCTGGCGGAGCTGGGCTGTCAGGTGGAGGAGCAGATCCTGCGCCGGGAGCTCTTGGAGATGCTCGCCCGGGAGGTCGGGGACATCGACTACGGGGTGCGGGCCGAGACCGTGAGCCACGCGGGCCACGATGTCGTACTCGGCGCCGACGGCATCGATTCACCCACCCGCGCGCGAATCGGGTTGGAGCGGCCGCGCGAGAACGCCCAGATTCACCTCCCCCGCTGGTCGGCGGGGAATGTCATGCTCATCGGGGACGCGGCCGCCGCCTGCGGGCCGCTGACCGGTTACAGCACCGACGTCGCGCTGGTCATGGGTGACGCGGTGGCGCGCGGCCTGCTCGCGGGGCTCTCCTGCGACCAGATCGAGGCAGAGTTGCGTCCCTGGGTCACAGCGCAGCAAGCAGCCGCTCGACGGCCTCCGCCAGCTTGAGCGCGCTGCCCTCCACCGCATCCGCCCATTCGGGAGCGGTCTCCTCGTCGGCCCGGTCGCTGATCTGCTTGAGCAGGGTGATGGGGATGCCGAAACGCCCCGCGACGGCGGCGAGGGCGTAGCCCTCCATGTCCACCAGCCCGGCGACCCGGGCGATGCGCTCGCGGGTGACGGAATCCTCGACGAAGGTGTCGCCGGTGGCCAGCTGCCCGGTCGGAAACAGCCCGGTGACCGCGGGGGTGATCACGCGCGGCAGGGCATCTCCGGCGATATCGGAGGTGAATTCGACGTTGAAGTCGTGCTTGTGCACGCGGTCGATCTCGTAGACGCCGTTGGGGATCTCATCGCGCAGCGCTCCGCACGTACCGATGTTGATAATGCGCTCCGGCAGCGTGCCGTCCGCCCGGCGCGCGCACAGCTCCTCCGTGAGGACGATCGCGGCAGGCAGGGTGCCGATCCCCGTCACCAGCAGATCCGCCCCCTCCGGCAGGTGGGCGGCTTCCTCGGACACGGCGGCGACAAAGAGAATGCTCATGGGCTCAGATCCTACTCGCGGTGAATCTGCGGCAGATCCCGGCGGGCCTCCAACCCCAGTCGCTGCAGCAGCGACCGGTACGCCCGCAGACTCATCACCTCCGACCACCCGAAACGCTCGGGCTGGGTGGGCAGGTTGTCGGCTCTGTCCTTTTCCTTCTGCAGATTGAACTCCTGCTCCTGCGCGGAATCCCCGTACTTCCCCCGCCCATCCAACTCCACCAGCTTGTCTGTGCCGTCGACCTGGAAGTCCACCAGGAAGACCGTCCCGTTCTTCCCCCGCACCCTGACCTGCGGGGTGAGGGTGAAGTCCCCGAAGAACACCGCCTGCGCCAGAAACGCCGCCTCGAGCGCCGACTCCACCTGGTCCGTCGCCTTCTCCACGATGAGCGGCCAGTGCGCCAGGCCCTCCTTGCCGGTGGTGTCGTAGGCCGCGAGCGCCTCGCGGGTGAGCAGCTTCTGCCGCAGCGCACTGCACGCGGCGACGAATCCGGCTCCGAAGCCGTGGATCCGGGTGAGGTCAGCGATGGTGCGTGGCACTGTGGTGGCCCGAAAGTGGGTGCCGGTGACCTCCGCGTCCGCGAGATTGTGGTGGATCTCCCTGATCCCCCGCCGGGGGCGCCCGCCGTTGCGTCGATACAGCATCTGCTGCCGGGGTACCGAGCAATATCTCCACAACCCCCAGGCCGCGGCAGCCGAGTAGCCGGCGAGCACCCGCCCAGAGGCCAAACCCAACGCCTTTGCCTGCAGGTCAAAGCGCTGCCATGGCTTCAGCGCTGCATAGGTCTCGGCCTCGACGTACACGCCCCGCTCCAACCGCACGATCACCTTGTGTCTCTCCAGCGTGCGCAGGACTGCTGATACGTCTGGCAGGTGTGTCTGCTCGCTACGAAGTAGCAGCCCGTCGCTTCTTCTGGTGCAGCGGGCCAGCACTGCCCCGATGTCCCCCATGCCCTTCTCCCGCCCCCTCGTGTGATTTCTTCCCCACTATTGGACTGCTCCCCGGCGCCCATGGTTCCCTCCGGGCGGAAAAGCCGCTCTTTCGGGGGCCATGAGTACTTCTCGGTGGTTCAAACCACCGAGAAGTACTCATGGCCCCTGTAAGAACTGAGGCGCCCCTACCCCAGCTCCTCCGCCACGCTGAAGCGTCCCCCGGCGGCCGCGAACTCGGCGTGGGCGGCGGCGGCGAGGGTGTCGTCGGCAAGCACGTCGACGGCGACCTGCGCCAACCCGGCCGCGGCATCGACGGCCGCGCGCGTGGCCTCGGCGCCGGCCGCCCAGGTGGCGAAATCGGCGGTGTGCAGCGCCACGTCCGCCGGCGCGACCTTGATCATGGGGTGAATGCCCGGCACCAGCTGGGAGACGTTGCCGAAATCGGTGGACGCCGCCAGCGAATCCGGTACCACCCCGGCGGGCATGGCCAGGCGCCCGCGCAGCCCCTGGGTGCGGGCCCACCGCGCGGCGAGGGCCTCGTTGTTGCGGATCGGCAGGGTGGCGGGGTGGACGTCCCAGGTCTTCTCCACGCGGCAGCCGGTCATGAGGGCGGCGCCGTCGAGGATGTCGTCGACACGCGCGGACAGGTCGACGAGGGAGTCGGTGAGCAGGGAGCGCACATAGATGTCCAGCGCCGCGCGCTCGGGGATGACGGAGGGTCGGTGGCCGCCGTCGCTGATGATGGCGTGCAGCCGGTCCGAGGGCGCCATCTGCTGCCGCAGCAGCCCCATCGCCTGGTAGGCCAGGGTGGCGGCGTCGAGGGCGTTGCGTCCCATGAAGGGTTGCGAACTGGCGTGGGCGGCGTGTCCGTGGAAGGTGGCCTGCAGGGTGCGGCGGCCGAGCCAGTGGTGGCTGGCGATGTCATAGCCGAAGGGGTGCACCATGACGGCGACGTCGATGTCGTCGAGCATGCCGCCGCGGATCATGTACTCCTTCCCGGAGTGCCCCTCCTCGGCGGGCGTGCCCAGCAGCACGAGCCGCCCGGTCACGCCGGCGGCCTGCGCGGCGTCGACGGCAGCGAGGAAGGCACCGACCCCGGCGGCGGCGATGATGTTGTGGCCGCAGGCGTGCCCGATGCCGGGCAGGGCGTCGTATTCGGCCATGATCGCCACGGTGCGGTGGCGGCCGGGGTCGAACCCGGGCGCGGTCCAGGAGGTGCGCAGCGCGGTGGCGACCTCATGCACGCCCTGCTCGACGCGGTATCCGCGCTCCGCGAGCAGCCGCGTCAGCGCGGCCTGCGCGTGCACCTCCTCGAAGGCGAGTTCGGGGTGGGCGTGCAGGTCGCGCAGCAGGGCGGTCAGTGCCGGCTCCAGCGCCTCCGCGCTTATCGACGCCACCCTCCACGCCTCCTCCTGCGCCGCGTAGGCGTCGAAAAGCGGCGGTTCCGGGGCCGCCACCTCGGACATACGGGCGGCGATACCGGCGGCGGCGTGGTCGAGGAAGGCGGTGGACGGGGCGGGTGGCTGAGCAGAAGTCATCGCTTGTCACGCTACCTAGTTGAGGAAGATCGCGGCGCCGGGGCCCAGCGGCAGGTCGAAGAAATACCAGACCCCCAGCAACGAGGCCCAGGCCAGCCAGAAGGGGATGACGAAGGGCAGCAGACGGGACATGAGGGTGCCCAGGCCGGCCGCGGGCTCGTAGCGGCGCAGCAGGCCGAGGATGACGATCATGTACGGGTTGAGCGGGGTGATCACCTGGGTGGCGGAGTCGCCGACGCGGAAGGCCGCCTGGGTGAAGGCCGGCTCGAAACCGATGAGCGCGAACATGGGGACGAAGACCGCCGCCATGAGGGTCCACATCGCCGAGCCGGAGATGATGAGCAGGTTGAGCAGCGAGGCGAGCACGATGAAGGCGAGGATGGCCCCGAAACCGGTGAGCCCGATGCCCTCGAGGAAGGCCGCCCCCTTGACCGCGGTCCACGTGCCGATACCGGTCCAGGCGAAGAGCGCGACGAACTGCCCGAGGATGAACGCCAGGACGAGGAAACTGAGCATGTCCTTGATGGCCAGGCCCATCATCTCCACGATGTCCCCGACCGAGGTCACGGTGCCCACGAAGAGGCCGTAGACGATGCCCAGCACCATGAAGTAGGCGAAGACGATGAAGACGATCGACTGCAGCAGCGGGGACTGCGGGAGGAAGCCGCCGTCCTCGTTGCGCCACGGGGAGGTGGGGAGGAGGAAGGCCCACAGGAACAGGACGGTGAGCAGCAGCGCCGCCACCAGCGAGGCCCACAGGCCGCGGGTCTCCTGGCGGCTCAGTTCAGCGGAGAGCTCGTTGCCCTCGGAGTCACGGTCGCCGCGCTGGGAGGGGTCCTCGCCCTCCGCGAGGGTCTCCTCGGCGGGGACGTTCTGGCGGACCATGCGCGGTTCGAGGACGCGGTCGGTGATGAATCCGGCGATGAGGCCGAGGATGAGGGCGGAGACGATGTTGAAGTAGTAGTTGGAGACCGGGTTGACCTCGGTGGTGGCGATACCGGGCAGCGTCTCCATGACGGCGTTGGTGATGCCGGCGAACAGGGCGTCGAGGCTGGTCGGGAACAGGGAGGTGGAGTAGCCGGCGCCGACGGCCGCGAAACCGCCGAGCAGGCCGGCGACGGGGTGCCGGCCGGCGGCCTTGAACACCATGGCGGCCAGCGGCGGGACGACGACAAAGGCGGCGTCGGCCATGATCGAGGCCGTGACGCCCACGACGCCGACCGCGTAGGGCAGGATCCACTTCTTGGCCGAGCCGAAGAGCTTGCGGATGAGCGCCGAGAGCATGCCCGTGCGTTCCGCCACGCCGGTGGCCAGGAGGATGGGCAGCACGGTGACCAGCGGCGGGAAGCCGATGTAGTTGGCGCCCATCGTGGTGGTCAGCCACGTGAGGCCTTCGCCGGTGAAGAGGCCGCGGATGACCAGGTCCTCCTCGGAACCCGGGACAGCGACCTCGATGTTCTGCATCGCCATGAGCGTCGAGGCGACGCCGGTGATGAGGAACAGCCCGAGGAAGAGGGTGAATGGTTCGGGAAGCTTGTTGCCGAGCGTCTCGATACCGGTGAGGATCCGGTCGCCGAGGCCGCCCCGCTTGGGGTCGGTGGTCTTCACGGTCATACCAAACACCGTTGCACAGATCACATTCCGATGCACGCACGTTTGCAAGAAAAGAGCGGGCCCCGTTGCCCGATAGACCGCTCTGTACTATTGTTCATAGACAGTTCAGTCTACAGAGAGGAAGAGACCATGCCCGAGCCCGCACAGCGGCCCCTGCGCATCGCAGTCATCAGCGACGGAGCCTCCGGCATGTGCCTCGCCGAGAGCCTGCTCACCACCCGTCACCAGGCCCCCGTCTTCGTGGACCTCATCACCTCACGCACCGCCCCCGCCGGCCTCATCAGCTCCACCCCGAGCGGTAGCGGCGCCCCGCGCCTGCGCCTCATCGGCAACGTGAGCACCGGCCGCGACGTCACCCTCGACGAGCTCCACGAGCTCTACGATGCCGTGGTCACCCCCGACGCCCAGGCGCTGGCAGACACCGACACCGCCACCCTCACCGGGGCGGCCCTGGCCTCCGCCGAGATCACCGCCGCCGTCTTCCCCGAGCGCCCGCAGGACGCCCCGCCGCGCCTGCTCGAGCTGCTCGCCGCCCGCGGCGTCGCCGTCACCTCGTGGCAGGGCTGGACCGCCCGCGCCTCCCGCTCCACGGACTGGGCCGCTGTCGAGCTCTCCTCCCGCGGCGTCCCGGTGTGCATGTGAGTACCGGTCACGTCACCCTCGTCGGCGGCGGTCCCGGCGCGTGGGACCTCATCACCCTCCGCGGCATGCGCGCCCTGCAGGACGCGGATGTCATCCTCACCGACCACCTCGGCCCCACCGACGACCTCGGACAGCTCTGCGACACCGCGGACAAGACCGTCATCGACGTGTCCAAGCTCCCCTACGGCCGCCAGGTCGCGCAGGAGGAGACCAACCGTCTCCTCGTCGAGCACGCCCGGGCCGGCCGCCATGTCGTACGCCTCAAGGGCGGTGACCCCTATGTCTTCGGCCGGGGCCACGAAGAGGTGGAGGCCTGCCGCGCGCACGCCATCCCCTGCGCCGTGGTCCCCGGGGTGACCAGCGCGATCTCCGTGCCCGCTGCCGCGGGCATCCCCGTCACCCAGCGCGGGGTGGTCCACTCCTTCACGGTCGTCTCCGGCCACCTGCCCCCGGGGCATCCCGATTCGCTCGTCGACTGGGCCGCGCTGGCCCGGGCGGGCGGCACGATCTCCGTCATCATGGGCGTGCGCAATGTCGCCGCCATCACGGAGGCGCTCCTCGCGGCCGGCCTGCCCGCGCTCACCCCGGCGGCCGTCATCCAGGAGGGCACCACCGCCGAGCAGCGCAGTGTCCGCTGCACCCTGGGCACCCTGGCCCGGACGATGGAGGAGCACGCCATCTCCTCCCCGGCCGTCTACGTCATCGGAGACGTCGCCGGGCTGTAGTAACGGTTCGTGTGACAACACCCCAGGCGCCTGGCGACCTGGGGTGTTGTCGTGGGGGCACACCCCCCACACGAACGGTTACTACAGCACCCGCACCTCCTGGCCCTGCGGCTCGCTGCTCGAACCCGTGACCGGCTCCCCGAGTGCGGCCCGCGCCTGGGCGGCCCGCCGGTAGCCCACCCACGACAGCGCCAGGCCCACGAGCACCACCAGGAGCACGCCGACCCAGCCGACGGGCAGCACCTTCGGCAGGTTGATCGCCACGAGGAGGGTGCCCACGACCCCGCCGAGCACGGTCGGGTTCATGCGGGTGACCAGCCAGGCGGCCAGCGGCGCGGCGATGACGCCGCCGAGCAGCAGTGCGCCGACCGCGGCGAGGTTGGCCACCAGGTCATCCCAGAGGCCGAGGACGAAGCCGAGGGTGGCGGCCGCGGTGACGAGGAACTCCGCCGTGTTGACGGTGCCGACGATGCGGCGCGGCTCCGCGCGCCCCAGCGTCATGAGCGTGGAGGTGGTCACCGGCCCCCAGCCGCCGCCCCCGGACGCGTCGATGAAACCGCCGAAGAGCCCCAGCCCGCCGAGGAAGCCCCGCGAGTGTTCCCCGCCGGCCACACGCCGGACCCGGCCCCGGGAGAAACGCCACACGAGGTTGACGCCGATGAGGCTGAGGATCGTGGCGGTGAGCGGGACGGCGGCCTCCGTCGACAGGTTGGACAGGACGGTCGCCCCGGCGAAGGCGCCGATGGCGCCGGGGATGGCCAGGCGCCGGACGACCTTCCAGTCGACGTTGCCGAAGCGCCAGTGGGAGATGCCGGAGGCCAGGGTGGTGCCCAGTTCGGCGGTGTGCACGACGGCGCTGGCCTGCGCGGGGCCGAGCCCGGCCAGGGCGATGAGGATGGTGGTGGAGGTGACGCCGAAACCCATCCCGAGTCCGCCGTCGACAAGTTGCGCGGCCAGTCCCGCGAGGGCGATGAGCAGAAGTGTGGTCATGGTGGGGTCCTAGGTGAGGGCGGCACGGTGGCGCGCGGCGACGATGTCGGCCAGCGCAGCGCCGAGGGGAGGATCGGCGCTGACGCCGGGGGTGAGCAGGCGGTCGAGGAGCAGGGCCTCGGTGACAAAGAGCGGGATGAGGTGCGTCTCCCCTTCCACCTCCACCACAGACCCCGTGGCGCGGTGCACCGCCACGGGACGTCCGAGGCGGGCGGCCACGCGCCCGGCCAGCACCGCCACGGCCTCCTCCGCCGCCGGATCGGAGGATCCGACGTGCGCGAGGGTGAGGCTGCGGCCCGGGGCGGGACGGGTGTGGGCGGCGAGGAGATCGGCGATGTCCTCGCCGGTGCCCAGTCCGGCGGCGGGGTGAAGGTCGAGGCCGCTGGCCTCCCGGGCGGCGGCCAGTGCGGCGGGCACGTCGTGGCGGGCGTGGAAGGCGTCGGTGAACAGCAGGGGCACGACTACTGCCGTGCGGTGCCCCGCGGCGGCGAGGGAGACGGCGGCGTCGGTGAGCGAGGGGGAGTTGAACTCCAGGTGGGCGGCGCGGGCCGTGACGCCCAGCCTCTCCCCCGCGGCCGCGGTGAGGCGGTCGATGCCGGCGGCGGCGCGCGGGTGGCGGGAGCCGTGGGAGAGGGTGAGCAGCGCGGTCATCAGCGCAGGCGGTGGCCGACCAGGCCGGCGGCGAGGGTGTCGCCGGTGGCCTGGTTGATGAGCAGGAAGGAGCCGACGGCGCCGCGGGCGGCGTAGGGCTCGACGGGCAGGTCGGCGGCGACGTCGATACGCACGTGGGCGATGTCGTTGAGGCCCCAGGCGGCGGGCGCGATGTCGTCGGAGAGGCCGTCGATGTCGAGGACGCGCTCGACCTCGCCCACCCGACCCCGGACCAGCGAGGTGCCGTAGCGGACCTTCACGGGATCACCGGGGCGCAGGTTGCGCTCGGAGAGGCCGACGACGGTGGCGGCGAAGGAACGCACCGGCGCGGGACGGTCGGCGCCGGCGAGGAGATCGCCGCGGATGAGGTCGATGTCATCGGCCAGGCGCAGGACCACGGAGTCCCCGGCGGCGGCCGCCTCGACGGGACCGTCGGCGGTGTCGATGTGGGTGACGGTGCTGGTCCGGCCCTCCGGCAGGTGGACGGTGTCGCCGACGGCAACGGTCCCGGCGTCGATGCGCCCGGCGTAGCCGCGGTAGTCGGTGGCGTGCTCGCGGATGACGTACTGGATGGGCAGACGGAAGCCCAGGTCGTGGGCCCGGCCGCGCTGGACCTCGACGGTCTCGAGCAGCTCGAGGACGGTGGGGCCGGTGTACCAGGGCAGGTTGCGGGAGGGCTCGACGACGTTGTCGCCGAGCAGGGCGGAGACGGGGATGACGTGGGGGTCCTCGATGCCCACGCCCGCGGCGAGCGCGCGGAACTCGGACTCGATCTCGCGGAAGACCTCCTCGGACCAGTCGACGAGGTCGATCTTGTTCACGGCGAGCAGGACGGTGCGCACCCCGAGCAGCGCCGCGACGCTGAGGTGGCGGCGGGTCTGCTCGACGACGCCGTGGCGGGCGTCGACAAGCAGGACGACCACCTGGGAGGTGGAGACGCCGGTGACGGTGTTGCGGGTGTACTGCACGTGGCCGGGGGTGTCGGCGAGGATGAAGGTGCGGCGGTCGGTGGCGAAGTAGCGGTAGGCGACGTCGATGGTGATGCCCTGTTCGCGCTCGGCGCGCAGACCGTCGACGAGGAGGGAGAGGTCGAGGCCGTTGAAGCCGCGGTCGGCGGAGGTGCGCTCCACGGAGGCGAGGGTGTCGGCCAGGACGGAGCGGGTGTCGTGGAGCAGGCGGCCGACGAGGGTGGACTTGCCGTCGTCGACGGAGCCGGCGGTGCACAGGCGCAGGGTTTCGCGGGTGCGCAGGATGGTGGAGGTGGACATCAGAAGTAGCCTTCCTTCTTGCGGTCCTCCATGGCGGACTCGCTGAGACGGTCGTCGGCGCGGGTGGCGCCGCGTTCGGTGAGGGTGGAGGTGGCGATCTCGGCGATGACCTCGTCAATGGTGGAGGCCTCGGAGAGCACCGCCCCGGTGCAGGACATGTCGCCGACGGTGCGGTAGCGCACGCGGCGGATCTCGGGTTCCTCGCCGGAGCGGGGGCCGCCCCAGTCGCCGGCGGTGAGCCACATGCCGTCGCGGGGGAAGACCTCGCGGTCGTGGGCGAAGTAGATCGGGGGCAGCTCGATGCCGCGGGCCCCGATGTACTCCCAGATGTCGGCCTCGGTCCAGTTGGAGATGGGGAACACACGGATGTTCTCGCCCGGCAGGTGGCCGCCGTTGTAGAGGTGCCACAGCTCGGGGCGCTGGCGGCGGGGGTCCCAGCCGCCGAAGGAGTCACGGACGGAGAACACACGCTCCTTGGCGCGGGCGCGTTCCTCATCGCGGCGGGCGCCGCCGAGCACGGCGTCGTAACCCTGCTCGGCGATGGTCTCCACGAGGGGGACGGTCTGCAGGGGGTTGCGGGTGCCGTCGGGGCGTTCGACGAGGTCACCGCGGTCGATCCAGTCCTGGACGGCCGCGACGCGCAGGCGGGCGCCGGTGCGCTCGACGAGGCGGTCGCGGAATTCGATGACCTCGGGGAAGTTGTGGCCGGTGTCCACGTGGAGCAGTTCGAAGGGGACGGCCGCGGGGGCGAAGGCCCGGCGCGCCAACTCGAAGACGACGACGGAGTCCTTGCCTCCGGAGAACAGCAGTCCGACCTTGTCGAACTGCCCGGCCACCTCGCGGAGGATGTGGATGGATTCGTTCTCCAGGTCCTGCAGGTGGGGGGAGAGTCGGGTGGAAAGTGCAGTGGTCATGAGTGGAGTCCGCATTCTGTCTTGGCGTTGCCGGCCCAGCGGCCGGCCCGGGGGTCCTCTCCGTCGGCGACGGGGAGCGTGCAGGTGGCGCACCCGATGGACGGGTAGCCCTGGCGGGTGAGGGGGTGGATGATGAGGTCGCGCTCGTCGATGAACCGGTCGGTGTCCTCCATCGACCAGGTGACCAGCGGGGAGATCTTCAGGCGGCCGGTGGCGTCGAGGCTGAGGGCCGGGGCGTTCGCGCGGGTCGGGCCGTCGGCGCGGCGCAGTCCGGTGATCCAGCCCGCGTAGGGGGTGAGGTGCACGGCGAGGGGTTCGACCTTGCGCATGCGGCAGCAGGCGGCGGGGTTGCGCCGGTAGAGCTGGGCGCCGTAGGTGGTGTCCTGCTCCGCGCGGGTGAGCGTGGGGCGGGCGGTGACGAGGGTCTGCGGGTAGCGGGCGTCGACGGCGGCGGCGACGTCGAGGGTCTCCGGGAAGTGGTAGCCGGTGTCGAGGAAGAGCAGGTCCGCCTCGGGCAGGTGCCAGGCGGCGAGCTCGGCGAGGACGGTGTTCTCCATGGACAGGGTCACCGCGAGGCGGCCGGGCGCGTGCTCCCGGGCCCAGGCGAGGATGGTGGCGGCGGGGGCGTCGTCAAGCTCGGCGGCGTGCTTCTCGACGAGCCGCGCGTTCTCCTCCCGCACCTCCTCCGGCAGGTCACCGGTGGTGGTGGGGCCTGCCGGGCTGAGCTGGGGATCGCGGACGTGGACGGTGAGCAGGTTCATCGGGTCACCTCCTGGTGGCCGTGTCGGTGGAGGGAGGCCTGGATGGCCTCGCTGGTGGAGGGGGCGGGGGCGGGGCGGTGTTCGGGGTCGTCCTGGCCGTGGTAGCGGACGGAGAAGATGCGGGTGCAGTCGCGGCAGCGCCAGGCGAAGTCGTCGGCCTCGTCGGGGAAGAGTTCCTCCCCGGCGCACCAGGGGCAGTGCAGCGGGTGGTTGCGGTTGGGGTTGGGCGCGCGGCGGAAGCTCATGTGAGGTCCTCCTCGGCGGCGCGCTGGACCCATTCCTGGAAGGTCTCGTCGGCGGTGCGCTGCTCCTTGAAGTGGGTGACCACGCGGGTGACGTAGTCGCCGACCTCGGTGGCCAGGACCTTGTGTCCGCGCAGCTTGCGGCCGAAGTTGGCGCCGATGTTCATGGAGCCGCCGAGGTGGACCTGGAAGCCTTCGACGCGGTTGCCCTCGGCGTCGGTGACGGTCTGGCCCTTGAAGCCGATGTCCGCGACCTGGGTGCGGGCGCAGGAGTTGGGGCAGCCGTTGAGGGCGATGCGGACGGGGACGTCGATGTCGCCGATGCGCTCCTCCAGTTCGTCGACGAGCTCGACGGCGCGGGCCTTGGTGGTGGCGTGCGCCAGCTTGCAGAACTCCAGGCCGGTGCAGGAGATGATGTTGCGGCGCCATTCGCTGGGCCGGGAGTACAGGCCGGTCTCGTCGAGGGCGGCGGCCAGGGCGGTGAGGTCGGTGCGCTCGACGTCGAGGAAGAGCAGCTCCTTCTCGGCGGTGGTGCGGATGCGGCTGATGCCGAAGCGCTCGGCGACGTCGGCGATGGCGATGAGCTGTTCCCCGGTGGTGTGGCCGACGGTGGGCTTGACGCCGAGGTAGAAGCGGCCGTCCTTCTGGGGGTGGATGCCGATGTGGTCGCGGTAGCCGGGGTTGATCGGCTGGTGGGGGCCGTCGAGGAGCGGGCGCCCGAGGTACTCGGTTTCGAGAACTTCGCGGAATTTCTCCACGCCCCATTCCGCCACGAGGAACTTGAGGCGGGCACGGTTGCGCAGACGTCGGTAGCCGTAGTCGCGGAAGATGCCGGCCACGCCGGCCCACACGTCGGGGACCTCGTCGAGGGGGATCCAGGCGCCGAGGGACTGCGCCAGCATGGGGTTGGTGGACAGGCCGCCGCCGACGTAGCACTCGAAACCGGGGCCGTGCTCGGGGTGGACGGAGCCGATGAAGGCGACGTCCTGGATCTCGTGGGTGACGTCCTGGCGGGAGTGCCCGGAGATGGCGGACTTGAACTTGCGCGGCAGGTTGTGGAACTCGGGGTTGGGCAGGTGCTCGCGCTGGATGCGCTCGATGGCCGGGGTGGCGTCGATGATCTCCTCCGCCGCCACGCCCGCGACCGGCGAGCCGAGGATGATGCGGGGGACGTCGCCGCAGCCGAGCAGCGGGCTGAGCCCGACGGTGTCGAGCTTCTCCCAGATGGCGGGGATGTCCTCGATGCGCAGCCAGTGGAGCTGGATGTTCTGGCGGTCGGTGAAATCGGCGGTGGAGCGAGCGTAGTCGCGGGAGATCTCGCCGACGACGCGGAGGCGCTCGGGGGTGACCAGGCCGCCGTCGAAACGCACGCGCATCATGAAGAACTTGTCCTGCAGTTCGGCGTCGGGGACCTGGCCGGTGAGTTCGCCGCCGAGGTCCTGGCGGCGCTGTGTGTACAGCCCGAGCCACTTGAAGCGGGGGGCGATGTCGTCGGCCGGGATCGAGTCGAAGCCCTGCTGGGAATAGATGTTGATGACGCGGTCGTAGACGTCAAGCACCTCGCCGTCCTGCTTGACCTCCTCGACGTGGTTGAGCGGCGCGGTGCCGTCGATCTTCCACTGCCCTTCCGGCTTGCGGGTGCGCGGGCGGCGCGTGGTGGTGGCCGTTGTCATGGCTCGCTCCTCTTGTACCGATCTGTCTATTTCATTCAGTGTCCGGCCGCTTATCGACGCCCGACACTTGCCCTTCCGGGCCGTTGACAGGGAGTCAAGCAGACAACTTGGTTCATCACAATGGAGAGTGGGGAGAGGGTGGCCTAAGCGGCGGAAGAAAACCCTGCGTACTGCATTTATCTTCGACTTTTATGCACTGAATGGAATTCTGGGCCCGGTTTTCATGCAGAAAACAATGAATGAAAGGCGGCCAAATTCTTGCGGATCTGCCGATCCCTGCTAGTTTCACAGACCAGTCAGTCTAGAGATCGCCCGAGAGGACACCATGAGCTTCCCCCTTCCCGAGAACACCCTCCGCGTCGCCGTCATCGGCGCCGGGCCCGCCGGCATCTACGCCTCCGATCTGCTCGCCCGGAACGCCGCGTCGATCGGCCGCGACATCCGCATCGACCTCATCGAGCGGCTCCCCGCCCCCTTCGGCCTCATCCGCTACGGCGTGGCGCCGGACCATCCGCGCATCAAGGGCATCATCACCTCGCTGCACAAGGTGCTCGACCGGCCGGAGATCCGCCTGCTGGGCAACATCGAGGTCGGCCGCGACGTTTCGGTGGCGGAGCTGCAGGAACATTACGACGCCGTCGTGTTCGCCACCGGCGCCCTGGCCGACCGCGACCTGGACATCCCGGGCGTCGAGGCCGCGGGTTCCCACGGCGCCGCCGATTTCGTCGGCTTCTACGACGGCAACCCCGATTTCCCCCGCACCTGGGACCTGTCGGCGCAGTCCGTCGCCGTCATCGGCGTCGGCAACGTCGGGCTCGATGTCGCCCGCATCCTGGCCAAGACCGCCGAGGAGCTCAACGTCACGGAGATCCCGGAGAACGTCTACGAGACCCTGCGCACCAACCAGGCCACCGAGGTCCACGTCTTCGGCCGCCGCGGCCCCGCGCAGGCGAAGTTCACCCCGCAGGAGCTCAAGGAGCTCGACCACTCCCCCACCGTCAACGTCATCGTCGACCCGGAGGACATCGACTACGACGAGGCCAGCATCGAGGCCCGCGGCGCCTCGAAGTCCCAGGACCTGGTGTGCCAGATCCTCGAGGGCTACGCGCTGCGCGAGCCCAAGGACGCCCCGCACTCGCTGCAGATCCACCTCTTCGAGTCCCCCGTGGAGATCCTCACCCACGACGGCCGCGTCGTCGGACTGCGCACCGAGCGCACCGAACTCGACGGTTCCGGCAACGTCCGCGGCACCAGCACGTTCACCGACTGGCCCGTGCAGGCGGTCTACCGCGCCGTCGGTTACCGTTCCGAGCCGATCGCCGGCGTGCCGTTCAACCACGTCGAGCATGTCATCCCCAACGACGGCGGCCACGTCCTCGACGTCGACGGCACCCCGGTCCCGGGCCTCTACGCCACCGGCTGGATCAAGCGCGGCCCCATCGGGCTCATCGGCAACACGAAGTCCGACGCCAAGGAGACCACCGATCTCCTGCTCGCCGATGCCGCCGCCGGTCGCCTCGCCGCGCCCGCCTCGTCCGACGACGCCCTCCTCGAGCTTCTCGACGCCCGCGGCATCCCCGTCACCACCTGGGAGGGGTGGTACCGCCTCGACGCCGAGGAGCGCCGCCTCGGCGAGGAGTCCGGCATCGAGGGCCGCGAGCGCCGCAAGATCGTCGAGTGGGAGGACATGGTCGCCCAGGCACACGTCACTCCCGTGCACGTCTAGGAAGCACAGTCCACTGAAGCGCGGCTGAGAGAACGCTTATCGACGCCCGCATGGCCGGGCACGCATGCGGCGACATGCCGGGTGGCGCATGTATTGCATTTCGGCGCGAGCGGCCTGACCTGCGATAACGAGCGCTTTAGCAAATTGTTACCGCACAGCAACCCCCCAGATAGCGCACCGTTGATGTGATCACTGTTACCCTTAAGGACGACCGAACAACAAGCAAATACTTAAGGAGCATCATCATGCGCGGTAGCGGACTCATCTGGACCATCGTCGGCGTCCTGGCGATCATCGCCCTGATCATCTGGATCATGTCGGCCATGTAACACCCGGTGACGGGCAGACCCAGCGTCTGCCCGTCATCTTTAATCCAGCATCCGAGACACCTGTCCCCGGCCCTCCCTGCGGAGGAGCCGGGGACAGGTGCGTTGGGGGTGGCTACACCCGTTCCCAGTGCTCCACAGGTCCAGGAACCACCCGGAACAGCGGGTGAGGCACGACGTCCTCGAGTACCGGAAGGACAGCAACTCTCTCGGGGGCCCGTTCCATCAGCTTGGCCCGCAGATGACCGAGTTCATGGTCCATCTGGCCGCGCGTGACATCGATCAGCGGCGCAGAACCCTGGCGCAAGATCTTGGCCGCATTGAAGTGATAGCCCCGGACCACGGCTTCGGAATGCAGACCGCGCAGGTAGACACCCACAGCCAGGAGAGCATCATCCTGGGTGCGGAAGCGCGTCAGCTGCGGATGGTTCCGGTAGCCACGGGTGTCACCTGCGAGAACCTTCTGGGCCAGCAGTGTTTCACGCCAGCACGCCACCAGGCCTTTCTGGTCCAGATACCGGGGATGCAGCGACCACAGTCTCATTCCCTGAGGCTACTGCAGGGGGATTCCGGAGGGCGCAGGGAGCACATGCGCGGCGGCTGGTCGCACTACCAGGAGCACGGCTCATCCCCGCTGGCGCGGGGAGCACCAGTCGGTCAATGGGCAGGCCGGCACCGTGGTCGGCTCATCCCCGCTGGCGCGGGGAGCACAACGGGACCAGGGAGACCGCCTTCAGCAGGGACGGCTCATCCCCGCTGGCGCGGGGAGCACCGTTATTCCAACGTGGACGCCCGCAACACCGAGGGCTCATCCCCGCTGGCGCGGGGAGCACGACCCCTCTAACCTGTGACGGTGGTGGGGTTTCGGCTCATCCCCGCTGGCGCGGGGAGCACTGCAGGGTCAGTGATGCCGGGGAGGTCGAGGGGGGCTCATCCCCGCTGGCGCGGGGAGCACGGGTCACCGGCGACCGGGTAGGGAATCTTGTAGGGCTCATCCCCGCTGGCGCGGGGAGCACTTGTTGGCGATGGTCTGGGCGGTGTCGGTGAAGGGCTCATCCCCGCTGGCGCGGGGAGCACGGGAAGCCCGGTGGCGTGTGATCTCCGGAGACGGGCTCATCCCCGCTGGCGCGGGGAGCACCGCCTGCGGGCACTCACTGCGAAGCCGGTGCGCGGCTCATCCCCGCTGGCGCGGGGAGCACTTCCCGCCTGTGGGGGCGACATCGACCTTCTTCGGCTCATCCCCGCTGGCGCGGGGAGCACGCATGGCTTTGAGGCTCATGGGGTATCAAGTCCGGCTCATCCCCGCTGGCGCGGGGAGCACCTGCCGCGGCGTTTTCGGGAACGTTGTACACGGGGCTCATCCCCGCTGGCGCGGGGAGCACAAGCCCGACCCGAAAAGCCCCGCGAGGGACGAGGGCTCATCCCCGCTGGCGCGGGGAGCACTGGATTCCCTGCAGCCCCAGCCGCTCGGCCGCGGGCTCATCCCCGCTGGCGCGGGGAGCACCTAATCGCCATCGCTTTTGCTACCGGGGTCAACGGCTCATCCCCGCTGGCGCGGGGAGCACGCGCGTGCTCGCCACACGAAGTGCTGCAGGTTCGGCTCATCCCCGCTGGCGCGGGGAGCACCAGGGCAAGGACGATGAACCGCCCTTCTGACCCGGCTCATCCCCGCTGGCGCGGGGAGCACCTGAGGTGGCCGTCCCGCCCGGTGAGCGTTGGCGGCTCATCCCCGCTGGCGCGGGGAGCACCGCCTCGAGGAGATCGCCGCCCCCGAGCCGGTGGGCTCATCCCCGCTGGCGCGGGGAGCACGTCAGCGTCATGATCGGTGATGGCGGCCCGCAGGGCTCATCCCCGCTGGCGCGGGGAGCACCTCCTCGCGGCTCGGGAGAACGTCGGGAAGCACGGCTCATCCCCGCTGGCGCGGGGAGCACCATCCGCATTGTCTCGGACGCCAACACGCGCGGGGCTCATCCCCGCTGGCGCGGGGAGCACGCGTGACCACGGCTGTCCCGAAATTTCGGTTGGGGCTCATCCCCGCTGGCGCGGGGAGCACACGCCCGGGCCGACGATCCGTGAAATCGCGTTCGGCTCATCCCCGCTGGCGCGGGGAGCACGCGGCGAAGAACTCGGAAACCCTGCTCGAGGCGGGCTCATCCCCGCTGGCGCGGGGAGCACGCGGCCTGCACCCCGACATTGACCGGGACGGGGGGCTCATCCCCGCTGGCGCGGGGAGCACAGGCGGCTCCCATTCCCAGATCGTGACGTTCTCGGCTCATCCCCGCTGGCGCGGGGAGCACTCGCCGACGTGGAGTCGGTAATCACCGGTGCTGGGCTCATCCCCGCTGGCGCGGGGAGCACCGCGGAATGTGTGCCCGGCGGGGAGGACCCCGGCGGCTCATCCCCGCTGGCGCGGGGAGCACGAAAATGGGGCATATGCACCCCTGGGTTCGGGCGGCTCATCCCCGCTGGCGCGGGGAGCACGTCAGCGTCATGATCGGTGATGGCGGCCCGCAGGGCTCATCCCCGCTGGCGCGGGGAGCACCTCCTCGCGGCTCGGGAGAACGTCGGGAAGCACGGCTCATCCCCGCTGGCGCGGGGAGCACCATCCGCATTGTCTCGGACGCCAACACGCGCGGGGCTCATCCCCGCTGGCGCGGGGAGCACTGGGTAGCATCGGCCGCCCGCAGCGTGGCCGCGGGCTCATCCCCGCTGGCGCGGGGAGCACCTGGTGACGTGCAACCCGGGTGCGCCCAGCCACGGCTCATCCCCGCTGGCGCGGGGAGCACTTGGATACGGCGGAGGCGCTGGCGAAGCACGTGGGCTCATCCCCGCTGGCGCGGGGAGCACTTGGATACGGCGGAGGCGCTGGTGAAGCACGTGGGCTCATCCCCGCTGGCGCGGGGAGCACTGTTCCAGGCGTTGCGGATTCCGCCGTAGACGGGGCTCATCCCCGCTGGCGCGGGGAGCACCCGCCGGTGTGGAGTCGGTAGTCTCCACTGCTGGGCTCATCCCCGCTGGCGCGGGGAGCACTCATGCCCCACACAAACCGCCTGCACGGGACAGGGCTCATCCCCGCTGGCGCGGGGAGCACCCCTGTGGGGGCGGTTCGTGTCACTGGTGGGGGGGCTCATCCCCGCTGGCGCGGGGAGCACTCATCGTGCCCGCCGATGCCCTTCCGCCGGGACGGCTCATCCCCGCTGGCGCGGGGAGCACGGCGCCGGTGGTGGGCGGGAAGCCCATTATCACGGCTCATCCCCGCTGGCGCGGGGAGCACGAGGAGATGATGGACGCCCTCGCGGTCTGGTGGGGCTCATCCCCGCTGGCGCGGGGAGCACGCCGGGGATCTCGGGCCGCAGCACGTCACCGCGGGCTCATCCCCGCTGGCGCGGGGAGCACCTTGCCGGACTGCAGCACCTGGCCGCGCGCCAGGGCTCATCCCCGCTGGCGCGGGGAGCACCGGCGGCACCGTGGGGCCAGGCGTCAACGCGGGGGCTCATCCCCGCTGGCGCGGGGAGCACCATGCTCTACCCCGAAGGGCTGGCCGGCGCCGACTGGCTCATCCCCGCTGGCGCGGGGAGCACGCCGACGAAAACGGCACCCTCACCATCGAAGGTGGCTCATCCCCGCTGGCGCGGGGAGCACTCCCCCACCGACAGGGCGACACCGGCGGAGGGGGGCTCATCCCCGCTGGCGCGGGGAGCACAGCTCCCCGAGGCCGACGAGGCCGGCGACCTTGGGCTCATCCCCGCTGGCGCGGGGAGCACTTCGTCGCCTGGACCACGACGTCAATGGCCATCGGCTCATCCCCGCTGGCGCGGGGAGCACGGGTGCGGGCGACCCCGCGTAGTGAGTCGCCGGGGCTCATCCCCGCTGGCGCGGGGAGCACGCAATTGGCAGCGCGGCGGCGGGCGGGGGCCTGGGCTCATCCCCGCTGGCGCGGGGAGCACCATGCGGAGGCGTCGGGCGTGGGGTCGGATAAGGGCTCATCCCCGCTGGCGCGGGGAGCACCGCCGATGACCTTGACAGGGTGACCGTCGACGGGGCTCATCCCCGCTGGCGCGGGGAGCACTTGTTGCCAAGTGGGATTGGCTCAAGACACAACGGCTCATCCCCGCTGGCGCGGGGAGCACCTCGTGCCAGGGGCTATAAGGTGATGTGTATGCGGCTCATCCCCGCTGGCGCGGGGAGCACGTCGGAGATCGTGACCCACCCCTCGGGGATGGGGGCTCATCCCCGCTGGCGCGGGGAGCACACCTACCCGGGTGTGAGCCTGGGCGGGTGTGAGGGCTCATCCCCGCTGGCGCGGGGAGCACACTTGGTGAGCTGCACTGATGCTAACCAGTAGGTCGCTATGGGTACAACTGTGTCAAGTTTCTCGATCAGCGGCGACTACTTCGCATCCGACGGGCGCTGCTCCATCCCGTTCGGCGCGTCGACTGGCGCTTGTCGGGTCGGACCATGAGTGCCAATCCATCGAAATCGGTGGGCTTCCAATCGTGTCGGTGAGTTCGAAACTCCATTCCCTGTTCGTTGTTGGAACTGTAAACCAACAAAGCGCGTCCGTCTTTGCTCAGCTCAACGGTCCTTTCCCACAACAGGTCCCTAATCCTCGCGGTTGGTCGGCCCACAAACACTCCCGGGGAAATCTCGGCCAGCCATTTCGTGAGGTCTCCACGTAGGCCTGCCGGGCAGGCCGTTACCACCAGGACGATCACGTCGTGTCCACTCCCTCCGGCTCGGCCCAGTTGATACCGGAGGAAATGACCTCCAGTTCGTTCCACAGCATCAACTCAACATCGAAGGCGTCCGGCTGCTCCTCCGTCCGCATGAGTCGATGGAGATCCCTCACCATTTTCTCCATGAGTCGAAACTCGACAACCTTGTCGCGCACTCGGCGGCGAACATCTGAGCCTGCATCAAATCCCGCCTCTGCAGCCGCGTCGAATGCCGCCGGAATGGAGATGTCGGCTTTGTACAGGTCAGCGATGTCATAGACGAATGCTCGATCTGTGCCGTTGTGAATGACGCCCAGGGATGGAACGAAGCCAAGCGCAGTGATTACCGCATGTGCGACGCCGTACAAAGCCGCACTTGCACTGGTCAATGCCCTGTTAATGGGGTCGCCCGAATCAAAGTCGTTCGGGTCGTAGCTGCGCCGAGTCCACGGCACTCCCGTGCGTTCCGCCTCTTTGGCGTAGATCTTCTTCATGCGGGCGCCTTCGCGCCCTCTCAGTTGAGACATGGAGGCGTCAGAAACGTCCTCGTCGGCGAACCGCATGGAATACATTTCGCGTGCGCATGCGAGACGTCGGCGCTGATGGCTGACGATGGCTGCCTGTGCTTCGGCATTGCGTGACGACTTCGCAGGAGGGCGCCCGTGCGCGTAGTAGCGAACTCCCTTCTCTCCGGTCCAGACAACCGACACGCCGACGTCGCCAAGCAAAGCCATGGCTGCGTACGTGACGCGGGTGCCTGGCCCCAGGAGAAGTGCCGCCAGCGCCGTTGCGGGGACGTAGGCGGACCCTCGCTGATCCGAGATGGTCAGTGCATTGTTGTCTCGATTGACGACGGCTCGTTCGACGTACAGAAAGCTGATTCGCTTATCGACGCGCGCGAGTTCCTTGCGGACGATGGGCACTTCGCTCGGATTCGCCATCGTCTACGCCCCGATGCGGGCCAAAGTCAGCAGGCCACAGCCATACGCCCTGGCCCGTCCAATTCCCTGATTGAGCGTGGCGCGCAGTGCCTCCGCGTCAGTCACCTCGAGCGTTCCGGAGAATCGGGCAGTCACCACGGTAATACGACGGGTTCCGCTTGCCTTTCGCTGATTGAAGACAAGGCGTTCACGCCCGGTCACCCTGGCGTCATCGAGCAACCTGAAACCCGCGGCGGGCCCGCGATCTGCGAGCCAGGCAAGCTGTTGCTCCGCGGTGACGAGTGCGAACGGCTTGCCGCGGGTGCCACGCTCTCCCGCCCTTGACACAATGGGATTGGCGACGAGTCCGAAACGCCAATGCTGTCCCTTCATCAACGAACTTTGCAGTCGCTGGTAGTCAGCACTCTGCGGGGGCCGAGTATCCCAGCCGGCCTGTTCGACGATATGCAATGCATCCGGCTTCTCTGGCCCGACGATGTAGAGGACATGCTCATCCCCCTGCGAGTCGATACGCCAGAGCACCCGCGTTTCTGTGGTGTCAATGTCCGGAGGAAAAGCTGAGCGGACAGCCGCATGCATCGCCTCCGGATTAGTCAGAAGCTTCCGCCCGTCTCGCTTGCGCGGATTCAGATAGATACGGGTCAGTGTGCTCATGATGAAATCACCGTTTCAAAGAAGGGATCGACCGACGTCCCCAGGTCATTGCTGACCTTGACACCTGATTCTTCGAGGACGACGTTCCGCCATCTGTACACGCGGTGTTCCTGCGAAAAGGATACAGGAACATCCTGACGCGCGATCCCTGTTTCGCCAGGTCGGGCATCACGGTAGATCGGAAGCTCGACGCTCTTGGCCCGGGCTTTGCGGTGGCTTTGAGAGGCGTGCCACTCTTCCGCATGCAAGGCTTCCACCCCCGGCTTGTCCACCACCTTGAGCACCAGATTCACCGGTGCCGGACAGGAACGTCGTCCCAAATAGAGCGGATAGCGGGGATTGCGGAGAGCCGCAGCCAGGCCATCGACGATCTCACGGTGCGGGCTTTCCACGGCAGCGACGAAAACCGCATCAGACAAGTAGTACCGAGTGACCAGGCTGGCGTGCTTCGCACCCTCTGCCATCGCCGTCTGATAGTCGCGCAACAGGCTTCCCGGTTGGTCGACTCGCACCGCAAGGGTGAGTTCCGCCAGGTCTTCCACGGGATCAGTCCGTCGGCGTCCCTGGGCCGCCGCGAGCAGCCCGACGATGCCGGACTTCGTCGGCACCGGGTTTGTGGTGCGCTGTTTATAGCGACTGGAGTCACCCCATGACTGCATGGGCCCCTTCAGAAGGAGGAGGAGTGAATGGGCCATGGTCAGGCACCCGCTCCGGAGATCGCATCGCGCACCTGTGCGTCGAGATCGGGAAGCGTGGTGACTGTCGCGATGTCCGCGAATGGTTCCTCCAGACCTCCGAGGCCGACAACGAAGGCCTGAGTGGGACGGAAACCGTACTGGTTCTCAATGTCCCTTTCCTCCGCAGCCAGTGCCTGGGCGCCGGCCAGGCGACGCCCTGTGTTGTTGTCCCCGGAGATCGGGTTCTCGAAAGCGTTGACCAGTGAAATGGATCGATCTTCACGAACCGCCACGTAGATCAGCTCTGGGAGGGTGTTGTGAGCGAAGGTGTTCTGCTTACCGGTCGGCAGACTGGTGATGAAGCTACGCACGAACGCCACCGCCGCCGTCACTGCTGCCTCGCGATCACCAAGATTCTCCGCCAAAGACTCCACGTCGAGAGTGGCGAAGCGGTACAACGTCGAAGACATGAGCTGTACCGTGCCCATCATTCCGGCCCCGGTCTCGTCATGGTTCTCTACGACGTCATCAACTGCGGTGAAGAAGTCGAACTCCGGCTCTGATTCGTGGATTCCGATGGCGTGCGCCACCTGCACGGAGGCATCGACGTTGAAGGCGGCATCATCGGCGACCATGCGACCGAACATCGCGATGTCAACGCTGTGTTCAGTGTCGAGAAGCTTCTTTACGTCGCCCTTTCCTAAGTTCTTCCCCTCGGCTTTAACGATGGCCTGCGCGAGTTGCTCAATTTGTCGCGGGCTGAGAAAGAGCAGGTAGCCGGCCTGCTGGAATATCCGCTCCTTCTCTTCCCCGCCGACATTTTCCTTCACTTTCGGTTCCGTGAGCTTGATGCCCACGGACTTGAAGGCTTGGGCCACACGCTCCGCGGCGCTCTCGTCGTTCCACTCCTCGCTGTCGATCTCCAGCATCTTGTCAACCACGAGTTCCACAACATGCTTGGTGCGGTACCCAACGCTGGCAGGGTCAAAGCTCTTTTGGAAGTCCTTTCGAATGGCCCGCTTCCAGGACTGGGAGGACACCCGCTGGCGCGGAACGCCACCGTAGACAGCACTCTTGGGAGCTCCGGTGTCGTCGCGGTTGATCAGGCTGGGGGGAAGGGTCTGCAGGGCGTGGATGTCAATGATGAGGGACATGGTGTTCCTTTCGGGTCAGTTGTTGTCGGAGGTTGAGGTGTCATCGGCCGTATGGAATCGGCCCATGGCAAAGTCGCGCCCCCAGCGCAGGAGGACGCCGGAACGCTTGTCGGCGCTGTCGAGAGCCCGAAGGTCGCTGGCGAACCGCGCATAATCGAAACCCAGCTGGCTGCCGCGCAGCAGCGTGATCATCGACCTCATGTGGGACAGCCGTGCACGCGAGGAGCGGGCGAGCAACAGGGCGTCGAAACGCGGCTTGAGAGAGGCGGAATCGCTGAGCGCGTAGAGGCGACCACATGCGGCGGCGAAGGACTGTTTCGGCACGTGCATGGGGCGGGTCGCGCTCTGCATGTGCAAGGCAAACAGCGTCAGCGCGTGGAAGGCGGCCTCCTCCGAGGGGGACGGAGCGTCACCGCGTCCGAGGGAGTTCTCGTTGAGCGTCGGGGACAGCACGAGAAGGGTCTTCTCCAGGGAGAGGGGGTCTCGATCGATCGGTTGCCCGGCGCGGCGACGAAGTTCCGCCAGCTCTCCTCGGGCCTGGGTCTTCAGCAGATCCCCCTGGTCGCCGAGAAACTGCGACTGCAGCCGCGCTACCGTGGTGCCGATGGCGTTGAACAGCGTGTCCCGCTCAGCCACGTCAATGGTGGGTTGTGTCATCGATTGGTCTCCTTGTCAGGCTCTTCGTCGTCGATATATGTGAGCATCTTCTTCAGGCGTGCCTGCAGCATCCGGTGCGCGGATCCGGCGGACAGAATCTTTGTGTTTGCCCCGTCCCGACCGTCGCTAATCTCACGGCCGACAAGCGCCTTGGGGCCGGCCCCGCGCATCATTTCTGCGGCTCGCTCGAGAATGATCTCCCGCAGCTGTTTCTGCCACGTCCCGGCCTGCTCTTCGAAGCGGTCTGCCTCGAAACTGCGGAGCCAGCGGGAGAATTCTGGTTCCAGCTCAGTGAGGATGGCGTCCGTGGGATCGGCCTGGAATTCATAGAGACGGCCAGCAGCTTCGAGGAGATTCCCCGCGAACTGCCCGAGTGCGATGGCGGCCTGCAGGGTGGAGCTGGCGACATCGATGACATCCGCCCTCATGTCCCCGGCCTCCGGCTCCAGCAACGCGAGAGGGATATCGAGATGACTGGTCACGGTGGTGGCCACCGAAGAATCCTGCGGCCCGTAATCCACAGACACCATCTGGACATTGAGCACCGGGCGAACCACCCGCTTCTCGGCGAGAACTGCCAGCTGAGATAAGTTTTTCGGGCGTTGAGGCGCCACATTCTTGCCGTCGAACCCCGGATCCCGATCCAGGGAAATCAATGGCTCCAGGGACTTCCACATCGTCCGATTCGGATCCAAAGGGAGTGCGTAGTGAACCGGCAGATCCTTTTTGGACTTGTTCTTGCTGTATCGATAGGGCGTCATCGGGTCACCGAGTACATTGGCGCCGGCGTCAGGGATACGGTCGCCGTTAGTGACGAGCACCTCCGTTACCTTGCCCGATTCTGTGAACAACCGGATGCGGCGCCCCTGCCACGTGGCGAGATCACTCGGCCCCTGGGGCATCGCTGATTCCCCTGCCCCTGTTGGCGGGGGGATGTGACGCTCCGCTGCCGTATCGGGTTCCCGCTCCCACACAGGTCGGTCGGTGACATCGGCCAACGCTTCCAGCGTGGTGTTGAGCAGTAATGTCTCCCGGAGGTTGTCGCCCACGACGACGGTCCCTCCGGTGCGTCCGGTCCACCCGGTTCCAATGGGGAAGCCTCTCCCACCCTTGACCCGCTCGTCACCGACGGCCCCCGACTTGATCCCGGAATAGTCGTAGGCCTGGGTGTAAATGAGCCACCGCGCGGCCTCGGCAAAATCCAGAGACTCTCGTGCGCGTCCGGCCCGCATGGTGAAGTAGTGCCCCTCAGCTTCGGGGACGATACGCTGCACAGGAAGTCGAGTGTCCTTCTCGGTATGCAGGTCAGCGACCTGCATGAAAGGCAATTGGGGATGGAGTAGGTCGAAGCGGTCGGCATAGTCGTCGAGGTAGTTACCCACCAGGTCGTCCGGCTGTCCCAGGTTCTCCGCCGTGCGACCGAACCAGTCACTGAAGATGAAGGTTCCGCCGGCGCTCACGTGGGTTTCCGCGTGGTGGGCCCGCCAGTAGATGGCCAGAAGCACCCGGAGGACGGCGTAATCCTGCGCCGGGGAGTCTCCCCGGATCACTGCCACGTCGTGTCGGCCGTCAAAAATATCCCGGATGCTAAGGAGTTCATTGCGCCCATCCACCATGACGCAGGGGATCCACGGTTGGGTAAGTAAAGAAAAACTAGGGGGTGAATTCATGTGTTGCTCCTATCTGCAGGTGAAGAATCAAGCGTTTCCAGTCCGAATTCAGAGGAATAGCGGAGGACGGTGCCATTGAGGTCGATTTCGCCGTTCTCGTCGAGCCGGAGTGCCACCTTTCCTTTGAGCAGGTGATGGTGTTCCCAGCCGGCGGGTGTGTCCCGCTCCAATCGCGTGATATTTCCTTCGAAGGCGTCGCCGCGAGCCAGTCGTGGCGGCAGGCGCAGCACGGAGGAGGCGAGGTGAAAGGCCATCGAGTGCTCGGGAGGGAAGTCGTCCACCAGATCCACCGCAGAATCGTTGCGGGCGAGAGAAAGCAGCGGGCGGTATCCGTAGTCCGTGCCGATGATCGGGATGGCCTCAAAGGTCGGCTCCGTGTCGCGCACCTGCGCAGCACCCGCCTCTTCCCCCAGCAGTGGCTTCTCCATGGACGAGTGGTAGCGCTCGAACAACTGCCCCAGCTCGCTCGCGAGCTCCGGGATGGGGATCTGGAAGGTGGACGCCCGACTCTCCGCACGATCCATGTTTTTCCGCATGGTGGCCTTGGCCTTCGCATACTCGACTGCCCAATCCGCAGGAGGAACAAAGCCGGGCGAATACGTCGCCTGTACGAGTGACGAGATGTCATCGGGGCGTCGAAAAGCAACGGGGAGATGCGCCAGCGTCGACATGAGAATCGCCGGCTCATAAATCGCGGCACTGCCTCCCTCGAGTAGGGGGAACGGTTCACGTTGCACGATGCCACGCACGTACACCTGCGCAGGCCGTAGTTTCGGCGGGCGATCCTCGTCAGGGCGGCGGTGCCTGTGAATACGCCCGATGCGCTGAATAAGCAGGTCCATTGGGGCAATGTCCGTGATGAGCACATCGGCATCAATGTCCAGACTCTGCTCCGCCACCTGCGTGGCCACGATGAGGCATCGCTCGGGCCGACCAGCTCCCCTATGGCTGTCGGGACCCAGTGCCACGCGGAGCGCATCCTCTTTGTGCGCACGTTCCGCAGCCATGAACGCACTATGGTGCAGTTCCACCTCACCCGGATATGTCGTGCTGAATTCCCGGTACGTCTCCTGGGCCCTGCGCACGGTATTACAGATGATCAGCAGACATCCACCATCGGCAATGAGGTCGTCCACGAGAGTGCCCAATGCCTCAGGCCCTTCGGGAATGACCGAAATACTCGCCTCCATGTCCGTGGGACGGGGTTCCACCTCCACCTCCCGGACGCCCTTCTTATCGACGACCGTGAGTAGCGGATAGGCCTCCGACATGTCCTCGATCGGCTCGTGGCTGAACTGCGAACGATAAGCCTCCACCAGTGACTTCTTCGTCTCCTTCGGGAGAGTCGCACTGAGAAGGATCACGGGCACCCCGTACCGGGCCAGCCATTTCAATGCCATCTGCAGGTAGCTGGTCATGTACAGGTCGTAGGAATGCACTTCGTCGACGATGATGACTTTGCCCGCCAGTCCGATATGGCGCAGCATCGAATGCCGCATCTGCAGCGCCATGAGTAGCACCTGGTCCACCGTGGCAACGACGAAGTTCGAGAGCATGGCCTTCTTCGGCCCTTGCATCCAGTTCCTGGCCACGACAGAGCCGTGTCCAGGTTCATCGGTCCCGACTCCCGCCACCTTGAGCCGCGAAAAGTCTTGGGAAAAGAGCTTCCGGGAGTGCACCAGGTTCATGGAGGTGACTTCACCTTCCGCGGTGTTTCGCTCCGCCCACTCGAGGGCGCGGGGAAACAGGCCATTCGACGTGCCCATGGTCGGGGCCGCCAACAGCAGGCCCTGCGCCCCCAAGTCTGCGGCTAGCCGCTGCCCGGCGGCTAAGGCTGCCTCCGTCTTCCCCTCCCCGGTGGGGGCCTCGATGATGAGCAGGCAGGCACCCTCGGCCGATTCGACCGCCTCCAATGCCGCGCGTTGGACGGGCCGTGCCATGAACTCGGCTGGCCAGCCGAAAGTGGTCCGGAAGAAGTCATCGGGAGTGCCCTTATCCGCAACCGCTACCCGCCAGGGGGCAGTGAGCTCCACATCGCGATATCCACACCTCACACGTTCGAGCAGGTCCCCACCCTCCGCCAGAGGAAACGCGTGCTGATTGGAAGCGATCCAGTCCGCCATGATGACCAGCCCCACCAGTGGCATCGTGACCTCCGGGTTCAACTGTTCCGGCATGAGCGGGAGTACCTCCTCAAACCCAGAAGCGCGGGCCATGCCGTCGAGAATTTCCTCGTGCACGGCCCGCCATTCCGGTGGATATGAACGGACGATCCTTCCCGCCCTACCCCGCACGCCCGCCTCGGTGGAGATTCCGTGGTGCGCTCCGACCACGGATGCCAACCCAGCGACCCTGAACCCCCGTTGAGATAGCCACTCCTCGACGATGACTTCGCCCACCAGCCCGTGCTGGAAGGCCGTTGCGTCCGCCTCCCGGCGCGACATTGTCAGTGACAGTCCCTCCCTCTCGATGCCATCGAAAATGCTCGCCCCTTGTTCACTGAACTGCGCCTTGTGCACGAAAGTCCTGGTCGCTTTGCCGACGTCGTGCACGCCCGCCAGAAACACGAGCACCGAGCGGAGTTGTCCCTCTCCGAGACCTGTGGCCCGACACAACGATCTTTTCACCGAGTCGGCCAACCATTCATCCCACAGCAGCGCCGCGACACAGGCCGTATCGACGAGGTGCTGCGGAAGCGACATCCATTCCCCCTCCTCATCGAGCTTGGCCCACAAGCTCGCCAGGGCCGCTGAGGCACCTCGCCGAAACTCGGCCATGGCCTCTGCTACCCCTGAGCTCAGCGGAGGGATTGATTGATGACCCATAGCTCCGAAGCTACTGCGAAACCTGCGAGAACATCTGATATCTCATGGGGAGACCACCCCCAACAACAAGCACCACGCCTTATCCTTCACGAATCGGCCCCAGTTGTTACAGAAAACTCTTATCTGTAACAGTCTCAGACTTTCGGAACACTTACCCGCTATCCGTCACCCCTGCCCGTGCAGCCTTCGGTATGAGGCTCCGCGCAACTTGAGCTTACTAGAACCAGAATTCATGAACGCCACATGGATGTATTCAGTGATACCCTGTTTTTGGACGGTGAACATGGCCTGCGCCAGCAGGCTTGAGCCCACATCAATGTGACGCTCGTCTTCCAACGGCCTCTCTCCCCGCGCCAGCGGGGCTCCCGTCGGCCACCACGCCAACCGTCCAGCCTGATCGACCTTTCCCACCACTCCCCGGAGGACCTCGACACACCACTATCTTTCACCTCTCCCCACCGACCGATCCCGCGCCTGAGCAGCGGGAGTGGTGTGACCGCGCGCGGCGTCGATTAGCCGCGAAGCGGGTCGTGTCCGACCCTGCCTTTAGACTGGGCGCATGATCCCGGTTGACCAGGCCGTCTCGTCCAGCACGATTGCGCTGGGTGTGCTCGGCATTGTTCTGTCCCTGCCTGCCTGGCTGCTCTTCCTGAGGGCGGCGCTGAAGATGTTCCGTTTCGTCCGCGCGGGGCAGCCGCTGCCCGCGGGGTGGCGGACGAACAACCCGTGGCAACGTCTGTCGCGCGTGGTCATTGAGGTCTTCGGGCACACGCATTTCAAGGGGCGGCCGGTGGTCAATGTGGCGCACTGGCTGGTCATGGTGGGTTTCCTCTTCGGTGTGCTGGTGTGGTTTGAGGCGTATATCCAGACGTTCAATCCGGCGGGCGGGTGGCCGCTGCTGGGGTCGTGGGGTGTGTACCGCTTCGTGGAGGAGGTGCTGGCGGTCGGCACGATCGGTGGCATCATCGCGCTGATCATCATCCGGCTGCGGCAGGGGACGGAGTCGCGGACCTCGCGTTTCTTCGGCTCCAACTCCACGGCGGCGCGCGCCATCGAGGCGATCGTGCTCATCGAGGGCCTGGGCATGCTGCTGGTGAAGGCTGGCAAGATCGCCACGTTCGGGGGCGGGCATCCGGTGGCGGATGCACTCTCGCGCCATCTGGCCGCGCTGCTGCCGGCCTCGCCGGTGATGGTGTCGGTGTTCGCGCTGCTCAAGCTGCTGGGCGGCATGGTTTTCCTGCTGCTCATGGCGCGCAACCTCGACTGGGGCGTGGGCTGGCACCGTTTCCTGTCGTACTTCAACATCTTCTTCCAGACGAACCCGGACGGCCGGAAGGCGCTCGGCCGCCTCAAGCCGATGACCTCGGGCGGGAAGATGCTCACGCTGGAGAACACCGAGGAGGAGGACTCGCTCGGCGTCGGTACGCTCGGGGACGCCTCGTGGAAGATGCTTCTCGACGCCTCCACCTGCACCGACTGCGGCCGCTGCCAGGATCTCTGCCCCGCCTGGAACACGGACAAGCCGCTCAACCCCAAGCTGCTCATGACCGGTATCCGCGATGCCGCCCTCAACCCGCACGCGGATCTCGACGTCCTCAGCATGACCAGCGTCGTCCCCGACGACGTCCTGTGGGCCTGCACCAACTGCGGCGCCTGCGTCGACCAGTGCCCGGTGGACATCGAGCACCTCGATCACGTCGCCGATCTGCGCCGCTTCCGGGTGCTGGCGGATTCCGAGTTCCCCTCCGAACTCACCGGACTGTTCAAGAACCTCGAGGCCAAGGGCAACCCCTGGGGCCGCAACAAGGCGGACCGTGCCTCCTGGGTCGACGCCGCGCGTGCCGACGGCATCCCCGTTCCCGTCGTCGGCGACGACATCGCGGACCTCACCGACACCGAGTACCTGTTCTGGGTCGGCTGCGCCGGCGCTTTCGACGACGATGGCGTGCGCACCACTCGCGCCGTCGTCGAGCTGCTGCACACCGCGGGCGTGAAGTTCGCGGTGCTGTCCACCGGCGAGACCTGCACCGGTGATCCCGCCCGCCGGGCGGGCAACGAGTTCCTCTTCCAGATGCTCGCGACGGAGAACATCGCCACCCTCAACGACGTCTTCGAGGGCGTTCCCGCCGGTCAACGCAAGATCATCACCACCTGCCCGCACTGCTTCAACACCATCCGCAACGAATACCCGGATTTCGACGGCCACTTCGACGTCTTCCACCACACCCAGCTTCTCAACCGCCTGGTCCGCGAGAAGCTGCTGCAGCCCGTCCCCCGCGGCCCCGAGCACCGCCGCCCCGTGACCTATCACGACCCCTGCTTCCTCGGCCGCCACAACCAGGTCTACGACCCGCCGCGCGAACTCGTCGCGGCCACCGGCGCCTCCCTCGTGGAAATCTCCCCCTCCCGCGACGAAGCCTTCTGCTGCGGCGCCGGCGGCGCACGCATGTACATGGAGGAGACCATCGGCCGCCGCGTCAACGAATTCCGCTCGGAGCAGGCCCTGGCCACCGGCGCCGCGGAAATCGCCACCGGCTGCCCCTTCTGTAACACCATGTTCACCGGCGGCGTCAAGGCCCTGGACGACAGCGCCGACCGCCCCGCCGTCCGCGACGTCGCCCAGATGCTCCGCGACTCCGTGCTTATCGACGGCCACCTGCCCGCCCCCCGCACCCCCCACTTCCTCGGTGACGTCATCCGCCCGCGACGCAGCCCTGCAGTCGAAGCCGCGCCGCCAGAAGATGAGGCGAACGATGCCCCGCCGACTGCCCCGGCTACTGTCCCGGTGGCACCGGCGACCCCCGCGACTCCTTCTGCTCCGGGTGCGGCGGTTCCCGCAGCGCCCTCAGCACCTCCTGCTCCCGGAAGCGCAGTGCCTCCGGCTCCCGGCGCAGCCGTTGCCTCAGCTCCGGCAGCGCCTCCTGCCCCGGGAAGTGCTGTTCCCCCGACTCCCGCAACGCCTCCCGCTCCGGGCGCATCCGTCCCTCCGGCTCCGGGTGTTGCGGTTCCTGCGGCCCCTGTTGCGGCAGCGCCTCCTGCTCCCGGAAGCGCAGTGCCCCCGGCCCCTGGCGCTTCGGTGCCACCTGCTCCCGCAACGCCCCCCGCCCCGGGCGCATCGGTGCCGCCTGCTCCGGGTGTTGCGGTTCCCCCAGTTCCCGCAGCACCCCCTGCTCCGGGAAGTGCAGTGCCCCCAGCACCGGGCGCATCGGTGCCTCCTGTACCGGCAACGCCTCCGGCCCCCGGAAGTGCAGTTCCCCCAGCCCCCGGCGCATCGGTGCCGCCTGTTCCGGGTGTTGCGGTTCCCCCAGTTCCCGCAGCACCCCCTGCCCCGGGAAGTGCAGTGCCCCCAGCTCCTGGCGCATCGGTGCCACCTACTCCAGGTATTGCAGTTCCCCCAGTTCCCGCAGCACCCCCTGCTCCGGGAAGTGCAGTGCCCCCAGCTCCTGGCGCATCGGTGCCTCCTGTACCGGCAACGCCTCCGGCTCCCGGAAGTGCTGTGCCTACAGCCCCGGGCGCATCTGTGCCTGCGTCCCCCATCCCGGCGGCACCCCCGGCCCCCGGCGCGGCCCGTCCCCACCTCCCTAATGACCAGGACGAGGCCTCAGATTGAGAGTCAGCGCTGCGGCAGAATTTTCCGCAGCAGCTGCGCACTGAGGTAGACGATCACCGGGCTGGTGATGACCAGCGCCCACAGCACGGGATGCACGGTGGTGTCGCCGTGCCCGAACCAGAGCACCTGGGCGAAGGCGGTGACGCTCTGGAGGGAGTGCGCGATCATGGCGGCCGTCATTGATCCGGTGAGTACGTAGACCAGGCCGAAGCTGACGCCGGTGATGAGGTAGGCCAGGGTCATGCGGTTGAGGGAGTCCTCGGCCAGGTGGGGCATGGCGAACACGACGGTGCTGGCGAGGATGCCCAGTGCGACTCCCCACCAGGTCTTGCCGCGGCGTGCGAAGGCGTCGTGGATGGGGCGCAGCATGGTTCCGCGGAAGAGGATCTCCTCGCAGACGGGGGCGAGGACCACGGCGCTGAGCAGGCCCACTGCGGCGGGCAGCAGCGGACCGTCCAGGCCCATCTCCGAGAACAGCTGTTCTGCGCGCCCGGTCTGAGATCCGGCTCCGCGTCCGAGTGCCCAGAACAGGGCGTGGCTCACGGCCCAGGCGACGCCGATGATGAGCAGATCCCGCCTGGTCAGGCCGCGGCGGAGGGCGAGGTCGGCGGAGGAGGGCCAGCGTCGAGAAGCGAGCGCGATGAACAGCAGGCCCAGGAACGCGAACAGCAGGAACGACACGGGCGTGAGCAGCGGCCCGCCGATGACGACGAGGCTGGCGAGCATGAAGGCCGGGACCGCGAAGATCGCGTACCAGGCCTTCCAGGTGGTGAGGTGTGCGGCGAGTCGGGATGTCATGGTTTCATCCTGGCATTTCTTCGCTTCGACCGGTATCGGTAGAGCTCCCCATTGTGGGGCGTTGAAATCGGGGTCTTCCCTGAAGGCAGGTGCCGCCGGAATCATTAGACTGAGGTCATGAACCTGAGGTACCCCACGAATCGGCCGGACATGAGACTGAGCGATGCGGAGCGCAGCTCCGCGATGTCGACCTTGGGGCGTGCCTTCGCGGAGGGGCGTCTCACGGTCGATCAGTACGACGAGCGCTGCCAGGTGATTGCGCAGGCGGAGGTGTACGGCGAACTGGAACCGCTGTTCGTCGATATCCCGCAGTTTCACGGGAATACGCAGGAGGTGAGCAAGCTCTACTCCGCGCAGGAGATCGAGTCCGCCTTCCGGGAGGGACGCAAGGTGCGTCTGGGGATCATGGGCTTGTCGACGATCGGCGTCACCGTCGGCACCGTGCTGCTCTCCTCGGTGACGCCGGTGGCGGGGCTGCTGTGGTTCCTCATCCCGACGTTGTGGCTGTTGTTGTACGTGCTCAAGGTGGGACCGGAGAGTTGGCATGTGCCGAGTGCACGGGCCGTCGATAAGCAGCGCATCAAGGAGCTGCGCACGGCTGAGCGCCTGCGCGCCGCGGAGTTGCGCCTCGCTGAGCAGGACAAGCTGGCCGCGCTGCGGGTCGAACGCCGCGCCCAGACCACCGAACTGACGAACAACGCGATGAATTTCGTCAACCGGGCGTTGGAGCGCGGCCGGAAGTAGTGGCAACATGTAGGCCATGACCGACACTCCCCCGCCCGTCCGCCGACCTCGCCGTACCTTCGATCAGTCGAACAAGATGAAGGACGTCCTCTACGAGATCCGCGGCCCGGTATCCGCGGAGGCGGAGCGCCTGGAGGCGGATGGTCACCACATCCTCAAGCTCAACACGGGTAACCCGGCGACCTTTGGTTTCGACGCCCCGGACGTCATCATGCGCGACATGATCGCCGCGCTGCCGACCTCCCAGGGCTACTCCACCTCGAAGGGCATCATCCCGGCGCGCCGCGCGGTGTTCCACCGCTACGAGGTCATCGAGGGCTTCCCGGATTTCGACGTCGAGGACGTCTTCCTGGGCAACGGTGTCTCCGAGCTCATCACCATGACCATGCAGGCCCTGCTCAACGACGGCGACGAGGTCCTCATCCCGGCCCCGGACTACCCGCTGTGGACCGCCGCCTGCTCGCTGTCCGGCGGCACCCCGGTGCACTACCTGTGTGACGAGGAGGACGACTGGAACCCCTCGATCGAGGACATCCGCGCGAAGGTGACGGAGCGGACGAAGGCGATCGTCGTCATCAACCCGAACAACCCGACGGGTGCGGTGTACTCGCGGGAGGTGCTCGAGCAGATCGTCGACATCGCCCGCGAGCACGAGCTGCTCATCCTCGCCGACGAGATCTACGACCGCATCCTCTACGACGATGCCGAGCACATCTCCCTGGCCACCCTCGCCCCGGACCTGCTCACCATCACCTACAACGGCCTGTCCAAGGCCTACCGCGTCGCGGGCTACCGCGCCGGTTGGATGGTGCTCACCGGCCCGCAGGACCACGCCCGCGGCTTCATCGAGGGCCTCGAGCTCCTCGCCGGTACCCGTCTGTGCCCGAACGTGCCTGCCCAGCACGGCATCCAGGTGGCGCTGGGCGGCAAGCAGTCGATCTACGAGCTCACCGGCGAGGGCGGGCGCCTGCTCAACCAGCGCAACATCGCCTACGAGAAACTCAACGAGATCCCCGGCGTGAGCTGCGTCAAGCCCATGGGCGCCCTCTACGCCTTCCCGCGCCTGGACCCCAACGTCTACGAGATCCACGACGACGCCAAGCTCATGCTCGACATCCTCCGCGCCGAGAAGATCCTCCTCGTCCAGGGCACCGGCTTCAACTGGCCGCACACCGACCATTTCCGCCTGGTCACCCTGCCGTGGGCCTCCCAGCTGGAGAACGCCATCGAGCGCCTGGGCAACTTCCTGGTCAGCTACAAGCAGTAGCGGAGAACTCCGGCACCACCTGATCGATGAGCTCCTCCAGGACCTCATCGGCCGGGCGGGTCCCCCTCTTGAGCCCGAGCAGGCAGTGGTCCACCCCCATGTCCTCCAGCTGCCGGAGGATGCGCACCAGGGCCTTCGCGCCGACGCTCCACCCGAACTTGATCGGCCCGGCCTCCGCGTCCGGATCCCGGTGCAGGTCGAGGGCGATCTGCATGGCGAAGGGCTTGTCCACGCCCGCGGAACGCCACTCGGCCAGGTACTTCTGCTGGGTGGGCAGGGGCCGGTGGTAGGTGACGTGGGCGTCGGCGTGTTCCCGGTGCCACGCCATCGACTGCAGGCAGGAGCCGACGGTGAGCACCGGCGGCCGGACCGCCAGCGGCTTGGGCACGATGTCCCCGCCCCACATGCGCCCCTTCGACCAGCGGATTCCCTGTCGTTCGGTGGTCCATGCCTGGTTCATCACGTCGAGGTGCTCGCGGAAGACCTCCGCACGGGCCCCCTCCTCCAGGCCGAAGGCCTTGTACTCCACGGGCCGGTCGCCCGTGGCCAGGCCCAGCAGGAACCGGCCGGCACTGAGATGGTCGATGCTCGCCGCCTCCTTCGCCAGGTGCAGCGGATGGCGCACCGGCAGCACGACCGCCCCGGTGGCCAGGGCGATCTCGCTGGTCGACGCCGCCAGGTACCCCGCGTACGTGAACGGGTCCCACACCTGCCCCACATCGCCGAAATCGCTCACCCGCAGCGGAATGTCGCGCAGCCAGGCCGCCGCGAACCCTCCCTGCTCCGCACGCTGCACCAGCTCCACCTGCCGGGCGAGATCCACGCCCGGCGCCTCCGGGTCCCCGGACGCCAGGGGCAGCGCGATCCCCAGCGTCAAACGCCCGCGGGGGAACACCCTCCGGAAGCCCGGCAGGGAGGTGACGGGGGCGTCGGAAAGCGAGAAGGGCGAACTCATACACACATGCTATCCGCGATAGGGTGCAGAACCATGGGTTCCCACCACGCACGCGACACCGCCCCGTCCCGTTGGCGACAGGTCCTCCTCGGATTCCTCGTCCTGGCTCTCCTGGCCACGGTGGTGGGGCTGTGGCGACTCTGGCCACCCCAGGAGGATCCCCAGGTCAGCCCCGATTTCGCGACGACCTTCAACCTCAACCACACGCAGGTAAGCGGCGAGGTGCTGCTTGTCGACGCCGCCGCCTGCACCTCCCCCTCCACCGGCCAGGCCTTCGACGGTTCCCCGGTCGTCCCCCTGGAACACTCGGATCAGCGCTGCGAGCGCTCGCTCGTCGAGATCACCTCCGGTCCCGACGCGGGGCGGCGCACCCAGCTCGTCCATTTCGGGTTGCCCGGCGAGCCGCAGCTGGCCGCGGGCGATGCCATCCTGCTCACCTCCTCGGAGACCCCGGAGGGCACCGTCTACACCTTCGGCGACTTCCAGCGCGCCGTGCCGCTGACGGTGTGGGGCGTGCTCATCGCGCTGATGATCATCGTCTTCGCCGCCTGGCGCGGCGTGCGGGCGCTGGCCGGGCTGCTGCTCACGTTGGTGGGCATCGCGGTGTTCCTCCTGCCCGCGCTGCTGCACGGCCGCGATCCCCTGGCGCTGGCGCTGGTGGCGGGCGCGGCGATCCTCATGATCGTCGTGCCGCTCGTGCACGGCTTCAACTGGAAATCAGCCTCGGCGCTGGCCGGCACACTCATCGCGTTAGCCGTCGCCGCTGGCCTGGCGCGCCTGGCCATCGACTCCACCCACCTGCGGGGTCTGGGTTCCGACGACAACCTCACCATCCTGCTCTACCTGCCGGAGGTGTCCATCGTCGGGCTGCTGCTGTGCGGCTTCATCATCGGCGCCCTCGGCGTGCTCAACGACGTCACCATCTCCCAGGCCTCGACCGTCAACGAACTCTCCGACCTCGACCCCGACGCCTCCCCCTGGCGCCTGTTCCTCGGGGCGATGAAGGTGGGGCGCGACCATATCTCCTCGATGGTCTACACCCTCGTGCTCACCTACACGGGCGCGGCATTGCCGCTGCTGCTGCTCATCTCGGTGGCGCAGCGCCCGCTCACTCAGACGCTGACCAGCGACATCGTGGCCACCGAGCTGCTGCGCTCGGGCATCGGCGCTCTGGCGCTCACCCTCGCCGTACCGCTCACCACCCTCATCGCGGCGTGGACGGTGCCGGCGCGGCGTTAGAGCGTGCGGCCCAGGGCCTGGATGTTCCAGCCCGCGGCCCGCCACTTATCGACGTCGAGAACATTACGGCCGTCAATTATCACCCGGCGCGCCACCAGCTCACCGGCGGCCTCCGGGTCGAGATCGCGGAATTCCTGCCACTCCGTGGCCAGCACGACCACATCCGCCCCCTCGAGCGCCTCCTCGACGGAGTCGACATAGCCGAGGGTGGGGAACACCTTGCGGGCATTGTCCATCGCCTTCGGGTCGAAGACGGAGACATCGGCGCCGGCCAGGGAGAGCGATCCGGCCACAGACAGCGCCGGGGAATCCCGCACGTCATCCGAATTCGGCTTGAAGGCGGCGCCCAGCACGGTGACGCGGTGGCCCAGGAGGTTGCCGTCGCACAGCGCGCGGGTCAGCTGCACGACCCGGTCGCGGCGCCGCATGTTGATGGCGTCGACCTCCCGGAGGAACGTCAACGCCTGGTCTGCTCCCAGCTCACCGGCCCGGGCCATGAAGGCGCGGATGTCCTTCGGCAGGCAGCCGCCGCCGAAGCCGAGGCCCGCGCCGAGGAACTTACGGCCGATGCGGTCGTCATGCCCGATGGCGTCGGCCAGCTTGGTGACATCACCCCCCGCGATCTCGCAGATCTCCGAGACCGCGTTGATGAAGGAGATCTTCGTGGCCAGGAAGGCGTTCGCCGAGACCTTGACCAGCTCCGAGGTCACGCGGTCCATGACCAGGAACGGGGTGCCGTCCGCGATGGACTGCGCGTACACCTCGCGGGCCACTTCCTCGGCCCGGGACTCGCCGGAGCGCACGCCGAGCACGATGCGGTCCGGGGTGATCGTGTCCTGGACGGCGAAGCCCTCACGGAGGAACTCCGGGTTCCAGGCGATCTCCACCGTGGTGCCCGGCCGGCACAGCTCATCGGCGCGCTTCTGCAGGTTGTCGGCGGTGCCGACGGGGACCGTCGACTTGCCGAAGATGATGTGGTCCCCCTCCAGCAACGGCACCAGATCCTCGATCACCGCGTAGACGTAGGTGAGATCCGCCGCGTAGGAGCCCCGCTCCTGCGGCGTACCGACACCGAGGAAGTGCACGGTGGCGAACTCCGCCACCCGCTGGTAGTCCGTGGTGAAATCCAGGCGACCGGACTCCAGGTTGCGGGAGAGAACGTCCGGCAGACCGGGCTCGAAGAACGGGACGACGCCGTTCTTCAGCGATTCGATCTTGGCGGAATCCACATCCACGCCGAGCACTTCATGGCCGAGCTCAGCCATGCAGGCCGCGTGGGTTGCACCCAGGTATCCGGTGCCGATGACAGTCATACGCATAACTGCCCTTTGTACCGGCGCAGAATGAACGCAGGCTTAACTGAAACTGAATGTCGTCTTTTGGGGGGAGGCGGGGGTGGCACTTGTCGCCATAAGCCGCTAACCCTGCGGGAAGTTGAGATACGCCCGCGACGGCGTCGGACCCCGCTGCCCCTGGTACTTCGACCCCAGCGACCCGGTGCCGTAGGGCACCTCCGCGGGCGAGGACATCCGGAAGATCGCCATCTGCCCCACCTTCATCCCCGGCCACAGGGTCATGGGCAGGTTCGCCACATTCGACAGCTCCAGGGTGACGTAGCCGGAGAAGCCCGGATCGATGAAGCCTGCCGTGGAGTGCGTGAGCAGCCCCAGCCGCCCGAGCGAGGACTTGCCCTCGAGACGCCCGGCCAGGTTGTCCGGCAGCGTGAACTTCTCCAGCGTCGACGCCAGGACGAACTCCCCCGGATGCAGCACGAAGGCATCCCCCTCCGCCACCTCGACGAGGCTGGTGAGGTCGTCCTGCTGCAGCTTCGGGTCAATGTGCGTGTACTTGGAGTTGTTGAACACGCGGAAGAACCGGTCCAGGCGGACGTCGATACTCGAGGGCTGCACGTTGTCGGCCTCGTAGGGCTCGATACCCAGCGCACCGGAATCGATGGCGGAACGGATGTCACGGTCGGAGAGAAGCACGAGTTCGAGCATACCGACCAGCCGATTTCCCGGCGGCCCCCACCCCGGTGCTAGACTTCCCCGGTAGCGCCACCCGCGCAGCTGCCGGCGTAGTTTAGTGGTAGAACATCAGCTTCCCAAGCTGAGAGTGCGAGTTCGATTCTCGTCGCCGGCTCCACCGGGAATACCCCACCATCAGTAATGATAGGTGGGGCTTTTTGCTGCCATTTTCCGGAGTGGTAGCAAGGAAGGTAGCAGAGGGCTTTGCCCGATCGCCCGCCGGGCTGACCCCAGCGGTCGAATTCAGTACCCTCCTGGGGAACCCCACCGAAGTCAGCCGGACGGGCGGCTCAGGACCGGATGATCTTGGCGACGGCCTTGCCCTTGGCCAGTTCGTCGACAAGCTTGTCGGCCCAGCGGATCTGCTGCATGAGGGGGTCTTCGACGTCCTCGACACGCACGCCGCACACGACGCCCGTGATCTTATCGACGTCCGGGGTCATCGCCGGTGCCTCCGCGAAGAAGGCCCGCAGGTCGCCGCCGAACTCCCGCAGCTGCGCAGGGGTGTAGCCGGTCAGCCAGCCGAGGACCTCATCGAGTTCCTCGACGGTGCGGCCCTTGCGCTCCACCTTCTGCACGTAGAGGCGGTAGATGTCGGTCCAGGGGTAGGCGAAGACGCGGGACATCAGGAGCACTTCACGATCGGCTGGGGATCGTAACGCGTGGTCTGCGTCTCGCGGGAGATCTCGGCACCGGAGAGGTCGCGGATGATGCGGGTGTCCGAGGTGGTGAACCCGGGGATACCGCCGGAGGGGATGCAGTCGTTGCCGGACACGGTCTGCTCGCGGGGCTGGGTGGGGGCCCAGCGGCCGCCGTTGACGGATTCGACGGTGACGGTCTTCACGCCGGTGAGGCGGACGGTGACGTCGCCGCCGCCGACGGCGGTCTCGATGCGCACGGGGTACTGCGAGTTGTTGCGGAACTGCAGGTCGATGGCGCCCTCGAAGACGGTGGCCTCGCGGCCGGCCGGGTAGCGGGAGATGTAGTAGCTGTGCGGGGTGTGCGCCACGTCCTGCATGCCGGCGAAGTAGGCGGCGTTGTAGAGGGTGGTGGCGAACTGGCTGATGCCACCGCCGACAGCCTCCCCGGCGCGACCGTTGATGATGATGCCCGATTCGACATAGCCCTGGGAGGCGCCGCGGGGGCCGGTGTAGCCGTTGAGGGAGAAGGTGTCGCCGGGCGCGACGATGGCCCCGTTGACGATGGAGGCGACCCGGGAGATGTTGACCCCCGACGCCGCCGAGTAACCGGAGGTGCTGAACTCACCGACCACCTGGTCGAAGGTCGCGGTCTGGGCCATCTCGGTGGTGAAGGTGGCGGGGTCATCCTCGTAGACCGCCTCCCAGGTGCGTTCGTCCCCGGAGGCGAGGACACGCTCGCGGAAGCCCTCGAGGGTGGCCTCCCAGTCGATCTTCACACCGTCGACGCTGGGGGTGATCTGGCGGGATCCGCCGGAGAAGTCGATGAGGGCGTTCTGCTTGCGGGCCTCGGTCTCACCGAGCTTCTCCGCGAGGATGCCCTGCGCGGCCTCCGTGTTGATCTCGGTCTGCAGCGCCCCGTCGACGGGCACGAAGGTGACCACCTCGCCCATGCGGGCCGGTTCGATGACGCCGTTGATGTCGTCGCGGCCGGTGACGGTGAGGGGAGCGGCCACGGCAGCGGCGGCATCCCCCTCGGCGACCTTGCGCACGGCGGCCTCGTCGATGGCGGGCGGGGTGATCGTGGCCTCGACCTCGACGCCGGCGGGGTCGAGCCAGTCGGCGGTGACGCGTTCGCGCAGCGGCGCGGGGTCGATCTCGTGGCCGTTGACGGGGTCGGTGACGGCGACGCGGGCGTCGATAAGCTCGACGACGCCATCCTCCGGCGCGGCGCTGAGCTCGGCGTGGAGCCGCTCGAGCTCCGGTGCCAGGGCGGCGTCGTCGACGCGGGAGACGATGTCTGCCTCCCGCCCGGAACCGATGAGGCCCTCGAGGCGGAGGAAGGGGTTGAGGGATTCGGTGCCGATCTGCGCGACCGTCTCCGCGTAGTCGATGGACAGCCCCGCGGTGGCGGGCACGAAGGTGGCCTCCCGCTCGCCGGCGCGGACGGTGGCGGGCTCGTGGACCTTGCCGCCGAGCTCCCGTTCCAGGACGGCCTGCGCCTCCGCCGGCTCCATCCCGCCGATGTCGACGCCACCGACGGTGGTGCCGCGCGGGACGTCCCCCTGGGTCAGGGCGTAGTCCACCGCGTAGATGATTCCGAAGAGCGCGAACAGGCCCACGACCGCCCCCAGGGCGATCCGGAGGCCTTTTCCGCCGCTGTCCTGGCTGTTTGACTCACTCACACTGGCCACATTAGTGGCCGCGCGTGTCTTTGCCTACTTTGCGGGGCAGAATCAACTACCGGTCTGCAGGAGTTGCAGTTGCACGCGGTAGGCGGCGGCGTCGAGACGCGCGGCCGGGATCTCCCCGGCGGTGACGGCGGCATCCACCGCGTCGATGGCGGCGACGAGGGCGCCGCCGGAGGAGAAGAGCGGCTGGTCGGCGCCCGCACGCACCGCCGCGACAACCGCCTGCGGCAGCGTGTAGCGGTCCGTGATCGCCCGCATCCCGGTGAGATCGTCGGTGTAGACGACCCCGTCGAAAGGCCGCCCACCGGGGTAATCGCCGGAGCGCAGCAGCTCGTACACCGCGGGGTCGAGGCTCGAGGGGGTGTGCCCGTCGCCCAGCCCCGGGACGACCATGTGCCCGACCATGACTGATCCGTCCACCTCGGGCAGCGCGGTGGCGTAGGGCGGGAGATCATGCTCGACGACGCTGCCCACCGGCGGAGTGACCGCCAGCTCATGGTGGGTGTCCCCGCTCGCCTGACCGTGACCGGGGAAATGTTTGAACACGGGCGTGATGTTCGCCGCCCGCAGGCCGCGCGCGAAGGCGGCCCCGTAATCGCCGGCGACGACCGGGTCGCGGGAGAAGGCGCGGTCGCCGACCACCTCGAGACCGTGGGCGTCGACATCGAGGACCGGGGCGAAATCCACCGTCACCCCGTACCAGCGCAGGGAATTCCCCAGCTCACGGGCGTAATTCTCCACCTGCTCGGGGCTCATCGTGGCCGCCATCTCGCGGGGCGACAGACGGGGCCCGATGATTCCCGCGTGCCGCTGGACCCGTCCGCCCTCGAAATCGATGGACACGGAGAACGGCCGCCCGATCTCGCGGCGCAGCGCGACGATGTTGCGCCCCTCGGTGGACAGCAGCTCCGGGTTCGCCCAGCTGGTGATGAAGATCCCGCCGACCCCCTGCTGCAGCTTCCACAGCGCGTCGTCGTAATTGTCCACGCCGACGACGAGCAGTGAGGCGGCCTTGGCGCGCTGTTCCTGCGGCACGCGCTGGCGGGCGATGTCCTCGGGGGTCTTCTCAACACTCGCCGCCGAACTCGGCGCCGAACTGGCCACTGAACTGGGCGCCGCAGATTCCCCCGACCCCGCTGCGCACGCGGCCAGGCACCCGGCGGCGAGGAGGGCGGAGACGAAGCGGAGAAGGGTCACGTGGCGCACCCTAACAGTCTGCCCGACAGCCCGTTAGAGTGGCCTCATGACCTCCCCACATTCCCCTGGCCAGCCGACGATGCTCCTCGCCTTCGACGGGTCCGCGGAGTCCCGGAACGCCCTGGAGTACGCGGCCCGGCTGCTGCTCCCACGCCGGGTGGAGATCCTCACCGCGTGGGAGCCCGTGCACCGTACCGCCGCCCGCGCGGTGGGGGTCTCGGGCCTGCACCAGGCGGAGTGGGTGACCGATGCCGAGCAGGACGACGCCGCCTACCTCCGCGCCCGCGACACCTGCCGCGCCGGGGTGGACAGGGCCGTGGAACTCGGGCTGGAGGCCCGCGCCCACCTGGTCGAGGCGGACACCACGGTGTGGTCGGCGATCTGCGAGGCGGCGCAGGAGCTGCGCCCGGATGTCATCGTGACCGGCTCGCGCGGGGCGAGCCGGTGGAAGTCCCTGTGGCAGTCCTCCACGTCGGACGGTGTGCTGCACAACGCGGGCATCCCGGTGCTCGTTGTTCCGCCGGTGTCGGGGGAGTAGCATCAGGGGCCATGTCCTACTCTTCCGGATCCGTTGATCGTCGCTCGCTGAGCTCCGTGATCGCCAGTGCGGTCGTCGGCGTGGCGCTGGGCGTGGTCTCCGTGATCGGAATCGCCTCCTTCTCCGGCCAGGACACCGTCCCGCAGGGCAACGCCGTGCCCGCGGACGAGGCTCTGCTGGGCGGCCCGGAGTACGGCACCCGCGGCTAATCCATGCACCTTCTCGGCTGGATCATCCTGGGGCTGATCAGCCTCCTGCAGCAGCCCGGCCAGGTCGCCGCCGACACCAAGCACGATCTCACCGCCGACCCCCACGGTTTTCTCGCCCAGGCCACGCATGCCTGGACGGACACGTTCACGCTGGGGCAGCTGCAGAATCAGGCCTACGGTTACCTGTTCCCGCACGGCGCGTTCTTCCTGCTCACTGATCCCCTGCCCGACTGGCTGGCCCAGCGCCTGTGGTGGTGGCTGGTCCTGGGGGTGGGTTATTCGGGTTTCCTCCTGCTGCTGCGCCGCACCGGCACCGGCACGCTCCCCTTCCAGGTGCTCGCCGCCTTCCTCTTCGCCCTCTCGCCGCGGACGATGAGCACGTTGACCACGATCTCCTCGGAGACGTGGCCGGTCATGCTCGCGCCGTGGGTGATCCTGCCCTTCCTCGGCCGCCTCGGGCTGCGTGCGGTCGCCGCCGCGGTGCTCCCGGTCGCGCTCATGGGGGCGGTCAACGCCACGGCCACCCTCGCCGCCTGCCTGCCCGCCGGGCTCGTCCTCGGCTGGCGCCTGCTGCGTCGCGACGCCCGCGCGCTGCCCACCGCCCTCGGCTGGCTGGCCGCCTGCGCCGCCGTCAGCGCGTGGTGGATCGGGCCGCTGCTCATCCTCGGACGCCACGCCCCGCCGTTCACGGACTACATCGAATCCTCCTTCGTCACCACCCGCTGGCTCAACCTCATCGAGATCCTGCGCGGCACCACCAGCTGGGCGCCCTTCGTCGACACCGAACGCACGGCCGGGTTCCTCCTCGTCAGCTCGCCGACGTTCGTGCTGCTCACCGCCGCCGTCGCCGCCCTCGGCCTGGCGGGGCTCACCCTGCGTTCCACCCCGCACCGCGGCCTGTGGGTGGGCATGCTGCTCGTGGGCGTCACCCTCCTCGGGGCCGCGCACGGGCCTTTCGCCGCCCCGTGGCTGGAGCTTCTCGACGCCCCCCTCGCCCCCTTCCGCAACCTCCACAAATTCGACCCCCTCGTGCGCATTCCGCTGCTCGTCGGGCTGGCCGGGCTGGGCGGGCACCTGCCGCGGGCGGCGGGGCGTCGAGAAGCGGCGGCCGCGCTGGTGCTGGTCCTCGGCGTGGCCGCCCTGGCCCCGGCCTGGTCGGGCCGCCTGCTGCCCCGCGGGACCTGGGACCATGTGCCCGGCTACTGGCAGGAGGCGACGAACCTGCTCAACCGCGAGGCCGCCGGCACGCGCACGCTCATCGTCCCGGAGGCCAGTTTCGCCCGGCAGACGTGGGGGTGGACGCGGGATGAACCCGCGCAGCCGCTTCTCGACGTCCCCTGGGCCGTCCGCGACGCCGTCCCCCTCGTCCCTCCGGAGGCGATCCGCGGGCTCGACGGGGTGCTGGCCGTGCTCCACCACGATCCGGTGGCGGGTGCGGAATCGCTCCGACGCCTCGGCATCGGTGCCCTCCTGCACCGCCACGACCTGGAGGACGGCCGGGAGCTGGACCTGCGACCGCTGGACGCGCAGCGGCACCGCTTCGGCGAGGTGGAGGTGCTCATCCTCGACCCGCACGCGGACATGATGCTCAGCGCGGCCGAGCCGGTGCGGGTGGCCGGGGGCGGGGAATCACTCGCGGTCCTCGACATGCTCCACGGCCCCGGCCCGCGCGTGCTCGTCGATGCCGGCGCCGAGGTGGTCACCGACACCCCCGCCCTGACCGTGCGCAACTACGGTTCCCTCACCGGCCCGGTCTCCGCCCCGCTGGCCGCGCTCTCCGAGGGCGCCGACGTGCGCAACGCCGTCCCCGACTACCCCTCCGCAGGTCCCCTCACCCGGGTGGAATCCACCGGCGGGCAGGTCCGGGCCAGTTCCTCCGCCTCGGACGCCACCAGCTTCGGCGGGGCCGACCCGGCGCGTTCGCCCACCGCGGCCGTCGACGGCGTGGAGGACACCGCCTGGTGGCCCACGCCCGGCCCGGCGCGGGGGCAGTGGCTGGAACTCCTCCCGGAGCAGCCGCTGCGCGACCCGGTCGTCACCGTCAGCACCACCGAGGACTCGGTCCTGGAGATCAACGGGCGGGAGGTCGAGCTCGGCCCGGAACCCACCACGCTCACCCTCGACGGCACTCACGATGCCCTGCGCCTGCAGCTGCGCGACGCGGTCGGCATCGCCGAGGTGAGCATCGCCGGGCACCCGCTGGAACGCATCGTCACCGTCCCGGACACCTCCCCGGACGTGCAGCAGTTCCTCTTCCAGCGCCTCACCCTGGACACCGGCTACCTCATCCGCGCCTTCACCGCGCCGCGCCCGCTCACGCTGCAGGTCGACGCCGATGCCGACCTCACCCTCGACGGCACGGCGTACTCCCCCGGCGACGTCGTGGAGCTCGCGCCCGGCCGCCACACCCTGCGTACCGACGCCACCTGGGTCACCCTCACCACCGAGGGTTTCTCCCCCTCCCCCGCCTGGGAGGGAAGCGACGGCACCGTGCGCGCCGCGGAGGAGGATCGGCTGCTCATCACCGGCCGCGCCGCCCACCCCGGCCTGCGGGCCACCCTGGGCGAGCGGGAGCTGGAACCGGTCACCGTCGACGCCGCGACCCAGGCCTTCCGCGTCCCCGCCGGCGCCGCGGGCACCGTGGATCTCAGCTTCGCCCCCGACCGCCTCTACCGGCAGCTGCTCTTCGGCGGCGGGGCGCTCGCCCTGCTGGTGGCCCTGGCCGCCGGTGCCGTCCTGGCACTTTCGCGGCGCCGGGAGGAGAGCCTGCGGGCCACCGCCAGCCCCTGGCTGCTGGGCCTCGGCGCGCTGAGCGCAGTAGTGCTCGCCGGGTGGCCGGGGCTGCTCGCCGCGGCCCTCGCCCTGGCCGTGTGCCGCTTCACCCTCATTCCCCCGGGGCTGCTGGCCGGGGCGCTGGTGGGCACCGCGGGCGCCTGGCTGGCGCGCGGTCCGTGGCCGGTGGGCGACTACGCCGGGGATTCGGTGGTGCTGGCGCTCCTGCTCGTCGCGGCCCTCACCAGCCTCTTCCCGGGTTCCTCGAGGAAGACGAAGCTGGCGGCCGCGACGGGCAGCGTCAGCCCGAGTGTCACCAGCAGCACCGGCCAGAAGCCTCCGGAGAAATAGTCCCGGCCGAGGAGCGGGAAGGCCAGCGAGAGCAGGGCCACGTGCCACAGGAAGATCGAGTAGGACCAGCGCCCCAGCGTCTGGGTCACCGGGTGCCGCAGCCAGCGGGTCCCCGGCGCCAGCGCCTCCGGCACGACGAGCACCGCGGCGAAGAGGGTGCCCGCCAGGACGCGGCGCACGAACTCCTCCGGCTCCGGGTGGGTCAGCCCCAGCGGGCCGTACCACTCCTGCCCGGCCACCCAGGCGATGAGCAGCGCCAGGGCCCACCACACCCAGCGCACCCGCAGCGCCCGGGTCAGCCCGGCGGGCACCCGGCCCTCGAACTCCGCGGCGAGCAGGCCCACCGCGAACCACGCCACGTACGCCGGGGGCCAGATCTGCCGGTTCACCTCTGCATCGTCGACGACGAAGGGCAGATACGCCCAGCCCAGGGACAGCACCGCCAGCCCCAGGATGGCGAGGATCCGCCCGCGCCGGGGCAGACGGCCGAGGGTGAGCGCGAGCAGCGGCAGCGCCAGATAGAAGGCCACCTCCACGCTCAGCGACCACAGGTGGGTGAGCCCCGGGGCCAGGCCGTCGGCCCAGTAGACCTGGGTGAGGGTGAGGTTGGCCAGAATCTGCTCGCCGCTCATCCGCGCCGCCTCCGGGAGCAGGAGGATGACCGCCACCACGCAGGCCAGGTAGACGGGGAGGATGCGGCCGGCGCGGCGGAGGAGGTAGCGGGTGTGCGTCGATAAGCGACGATCCGCGTGGTGCCCCCGCCACAGCAGGAACGCGGACAGGGAGAAGAAGACGGGCACGAAGAAATCGAAGCGGGCGAGGACGGCGCCCGCGGGGGTGGCCGGGTCGAGGCCCGTCTGGAAGGCCACGTGGGTGAGCACGACCCCGAGGGCCGCGACGGCCCGCAGGCCTTCGAGCCCGGGCAGGTGGCCGGGTTTGTAGACTGTGGAGGAAACGGGAACGGAATCCGCTGCGACAACCACGCGGACCACCTCCTTTCCCGGCGATTTTAACGAAGAGGACCCGAGCCGTGTCACAGAGCTTGTTCCGACGTCGTCCGATCCAGCTGCTGCTGATCGCCGCGTTGCTCTTCGTCCTCTCCTCGGCCGTGCCTCCGGCCGTCATCGCCCTGCTGCGCCCGCTCGACGTCGGGCAGTCGCTGACGTTTTCCACCCGCCCGAACGAGACGATGAGCCTGCTGGCCCCCATCGACGGCTCCCAGGGTATTCCCGCGGCGAACCGGGACCGGCCCGAATGCCAGGGTTCCACCCCGCTGCCGGCCTCGTACGCCTGTTATGTGCTCACCGTGCCCTCCCGCCAGGTCACCGCGCTGACCACCAGTGAGTCCGACACCGCGGACGCCGTCCAGGCGGATGCGGTCATCCAGGTGCGCTTCGGCGAGGACGTCCTCACGGAGATGCACGATTCCGTGCTTCTCGACGCCCGCTCGACCTTCCCCGTCGGCACCCCGGTCAGCCAGATGAGCATCTCGGTGCCGGACCTGGCCAGCGGCATGGCCTCCGAACCCTTCGTCCGGGAGGGGCTGCAGTACTTCTTCCCCTTCCCCACCGCCCGGCAGTCCTACCCCTGGTTCGACATGACCGCCCAGGAGCCGCTGCTGCTCGACTACGTCGGTGAGACCGAGCACCACGGGGTGGAGACCTTCGAGTTCCACCACCGCCTCGACGACCGGCACATGGACCGCACCTCCTCCCGCGCCATCAGCATGCCCGCCGAGGTCAACGGCCTGCTCGACCACCTCGCCGACTCCGCGGTCGGGATCCCCAGTTATGCGGTGGACCGCCGCGTGTGGGTGGAGCCGGAGACCGGCACCATCATCGACATCCGCGCCGAGTACCACCTCTTTTTCGCCGCGGGCGAGGAGGAGACCACCCACCGTTCCTTCGCCCCGGACCCCGCTTACACGATCTACCACACCGTCTCGGAATGGGACGACGCCACCATCGCGCAGCAGAGCGCGGAGGCCTCCTCGGTGCTGACGACGCTGCGCAGCCTGCAGATCCTCGCCGTGCTGGGCAAGGCGCTGGCGCTGCTCGCCGCGCTGTGGGCGGTCGTCCTGCTGCTGCGCGAGCGCCGGAGCCGCTAGGTGCCCCGGCTGCACTGGGCGCCGCTGTGGGCCGGGATCCTCATCGGCGCCCTGCTGTGGCCGCTGCTGTGGCCCGGACAGCTCGCCTTGCGCGACATGCTCGTCCTCGATTCCCCGGCCCTGTCCGCCGGGGCGCTGGGCACGGGTGACCTGCCGGGCCGCAACGTCCCCCAGGACGGCCTCCTGGCGCTGCTGGGTCAGGTGGTGCCCGCCTCCTGGGTGGCGCGCCTGCTGCTCGTCGCGGGCGCCGCGGCCGGGGCGTATGGCGCGGTGCTGCTCGCCCGCCTCCAGGGGGCGGGGCGGGTGCCGACACTCGCCGCCCTCACCGTCGCACTGTGGAATCCCTTCACCGTGGAGCGCCTCCTCCAGGGGCACTGGTCGCTGGTCATCGCGGCGTGGCTGCTCCCGCTCATCGCCGCCGCCGGGCTGACGGGGCGCACGAACCTGCAGTGGATCGCCCTGTGGGCCGCCTCGCTCACCCCCACCGGCGCCCTGCTCGCGCTGCTCACCGGAGTGGGCACCGCGCGCCACCGCGTGTCCACCCTGGCCTTCGGGCTGGCCTGCTGCCTGCCGTGGCTGCTCCCCGGCCTGCTGCGTGGCGACGCCGCGGCCAGCGCCGCCTCCGTCGCCGCCTTCGCCCCCCGCGCCGAGGCCGGCGCCACCACGGCCGGTTCTCTCCTCGGGCTGGGCGGAATCTGGAACGCCGCGGCCGTCCCCGCCTCCCGCGAGCTCGGTTTCGCGCTCTGCGGGGTGCTCCTGTTCGCGGTGCTGCTCACCCGGGCGCGCCGGGTGCCGCGCGCGCTGCTGTTCATCGCGGGGCTCGGTCTCGGCGGGGCGCTGCTCGCCTGGCTGTGGCCCGAGGCGCTGACCTGGGTGGTGGCGCACGTCCCCGGCGCGGGGCTGCTGCGCGACGCCAGCAAGTTCAGCGCCCTCGCGCTGCCCGCCTACGTGGCCGCCGCGGCCGCCCTCACCCACCGCTGGGCGGCGGGCGCCCTGGCCCTGGCGCTGCTGCAGGTGCCGGACGCCCCGCTGGCGTTGGCCCCGCTGGCCCCCCAGGAGATCACCGTGGACGCCTCCCTGGTGGAGCGCGCCGCCGGGCGGGACGTCCTGCTGGTCGACACCCCGCCGCTCGCCCGCCGGGCCGACGGCACCGTCATCATCCACCCCCTCAGCAAGGCCCTGTCCACGGTGGAATCAGGGGCGCTGGTCGTCGACGGGGTCGTGGTCGATGCCCCCACCCCCCGCTGGACCGCCTCCCAGGAGGCGTGGGAGGAGCGGGACCTGGAGCGCCTCGCCGAGCTCGGCGTGGGGCTGATCGTCGCCGAGGGGGAGGTCACCGAGACCACCGCCGCACCGCGCTCCCGCACCCTCGGACTGACGCTGCTCCTCAGCTGGCTGGCGCTGCCACTCGCTCCAGCAGTGCGGCGAAGCGTGCGCCGGTGAGCTCCCAGGAGTAGCCCCGGGCGCGCTCGCGGGCGGCTGCGCCGAGGCGGGCGCGGAGCTCCGGGGCGTCGAGAAGCCGCGCGGTGCACACGGTGAGTTCGGCGGGGGTGTCCACGAGCACGCCGGTCTCCCCGTCGACGATGGAGTCCCGCAGGCCGCCGGCCGAGCGGTAGCCGAGGGTGGGTACCGCGTGCTGCGCGGCCTCCATGACCGCCAGCCCCCAGCCCTCCTTGCGGGAGGGCATGAGGTGCACGTCGGCGCGGGCCAGGAGGGCGTGCTTGTAGTCCTCGGTGACCTGGCCGTGGAAGATGACGCGGTCGCTCACCCCCCGCCGACGCGCGTGCTCCCGCAGCCGCTCCTCCCACCAGCCGGAGCCGATGACGTCGAGGACCAGCTCGCGGTCCCGCAGCGCGGCGACCACGTCGATGGCGTGCTCGATCTGCTTGTGCGGCACGAGCCGGCTGAGCGTGACCAGGTGGGTCGTGCCTGCGGCGCGGCGCAGCTGCGGCACCTCCGCCGGCACGGGATCGACGCCATTGCCGATGATCTCGATGCTCTCCTCCGCCACCCCCAGGCCGATCAGCTCCGCCTTCGAGGACTCCGAGACCGTCACATAGGGCGCGCCCCGGTACACCCGCGGCGCCACCTGCGACTCCAGGAACCAGCCCACCCGAGAAAGCAGCGCCCCGGCCACCGGCCACTGCTCGCGGTGGCAGTGGTGGGTGAGCAGCACCGTCGGGGCGTTGCTCACCAGGCGGGCGAAGAAGGGGATGCCGTTCTGGGTGTCCACCACCACGTCGATGTCCCCGAGGGTGCCCACCCCGACCCGCCCCAGCAGGATCCCGAACCAGGCCCGCGGGTACACCGAGAACTTCCCGCCGGAACGTGAATAGCGCACCCCGTTGCGGCGGCTGCGCCGGGGCGCGTCGGTGTGCCCGGCGGTGCGGTAGACCACCTCGTGCCCCCGGCGCGCCAGGTACTCCCCGACGCGCTCGAGGTAGCGTTCGGAGCCCCCGCCCTGCGGGTGGGTCGAATCGCGCCAGCACAACAGAAGGATCTTCATCGTCCGGACTAGCCTACAGGGTGTGTTCCGCCGTACCCGCCGTCTCGCGACCCTCGCCCGTTCCTGGTCCCTGCTGCGCTCCCTCCGCTTCGAGCAGGCGGATCCGGCGCGTTTCTACCGGCCGTTGGCCGAGGACACCGCAGCGCTTCTCGACGCCCTCAGCACCGACACCACCCGCACCCCCCTGTCCGGGCGCTCGGTGCTCGACGTCGGCGGCGGACCCGGCTACTTCGCCGCGGCCTTCGCCGCGCGGGGCGCCTGGTACGTGCCTGTGGAACCCTCCGTGGGGGAGATGGCCGCCGCCGGGATCACCGTGCCGGGCGCGGTGCGCGGCGACGGCCAGGAGCTGCCTTTCGCCGCCGACTCCTTCGACCTCGTCTACTCCTCCAACGTCGCCGAGCACGTCCCCGCCCCCTGGGACATGGGCGCCGAGATGCTGCGCGTCACCCGCCCCGGCGGGCTGGTGGTGCTCAGCTACACCGTGTGGCTGGGTCCTTTCGGAGGGCACGAGACCGGTATCTGGGAGCACTACGTGGGTGGGGAGTTCGCGCGGCGTCGATACGCGACCCGTCACGGCCGGGACCCGAAGAACGTGTGGGGCGAGTCGCTGTTCGCGGTCTCGGCCGCGGCGGGCCTGCGCTGGGCCCGGGAGGTGGAGGGGGCGCGGCTGCTGCTGGCCTTCCCCCGCTACCACCCGTCGTGGGCGTGGTGGCTGGTGCGCGTGCCGGGGCTGCGGGAGTTCCTCGTGTCCAACCTCGTGGTGGTCCTGCGGAAGGACTGAAAAAACACTCCACCCCCCAGGGACCGGAGTCGACCTGGGGGGTGGAAGTTCAGACGCGGGACGAACTAGCTCTTGTTCGCCTCGATGCGCTCCTTGAGCTTACCCAGCTGCTCGTGGATCTCGGTGGGAACACGCGGGCCAAGGAAGGCGAGGTACTCCTCGTCATCGGCGACGTCGCGGGCCCAGTCGGCGGCGGGGGCGGACAGGGCCTCCTTGATGTCCTCGAGCGGGGTGTCCAGACCGGTGAGGTCCAGGTCCTCGACGCGGGCGGTCTGACCGGCGACGGTCTCCTCGGCGCCGACCTTGCCCTCGATGCGGTCGATGACCCACTTGAGCACGCGGGAGTTGTCACCGAAGCCCGGCCACAGGAAGCGGCCGTCCTCGCCGCGGCGGAACCAGTTGACCAGGAAGATCTCCGGCATGCGGTCGCCGCCGTCCTTGCCCATGTCGATCCAGTGCTGCAGGTAGTCACCGGCGTTGTAGCCCATGAACGGCAGCATGGCCATCGGGTCGTGGCGCAGGGAACCGACCTTGGCCTCCGCGGAGGCGGCGGTCTGACCGGAAGCCATGGTGGCGCCGATGAAGGTGCCGTGCTCCCAGTCGTAGGCCTGGGTGACCAGCGGGACGGTGTCGGCGCGGCGGCCACCGAAGAGGATGGCGTCGATCTTGACACCCTGCGGGTCGTTGTACTCCGGCGCGGCGGCCGGGCTCTGCTCGATGGCGACGCAGTAGCGGGAGTTCGGGTGCGCGGCCTTGGTGCCGGACTCCGGGGTCCAGTCGTTGCCCAGCCAGTCGATGAGGTGGGCCGGCTTCTCGCCGTCCATGCCCTCCCACCAGATGTCTCCGTCGTCGGTCAGCGCGACGTTGGTGAACAGGGTGTTGCCCGGCTCCATGGTCTCCATGGCGATCGGGTTGGAGGCGTAGTTGGTGCCCGGGGCGACACCGAAGAAACCGTTCTCCGGGTTGACGGCGTAGAGGCCGTCCTCGCGCAGCTTGAGCCAGGCGATGTCGTCGCCGACGACCTCGGCGGTCCAGCCCTCGATGGTCGGGGTGATCATGGCGAGGTTGGTCTTACCGCAGGCGGACGGGAAGGCGGCCGCGATGTGGTAGCTCTTGCCCTCCGGGGAGTTGAGCTTGAGGATGAGCATGTGCTCGGCCATCCAGCCCTCCTCCTTCGCCATGACGGAGGCGATACGCAGGGCGTAGCACTTCTTGGCCAGGATGGCGTTACCGCCGTAACCGGAACCGTAGGACCAGATCTCCTTGGTCTCCGGGAAGTGGGTGATGTACTTGGTGTCGTTGCACGGCCACGCGACATCCTCCTGGCCCGGCTCCAGCGGGGCGCCGACGGAGTGGAGGGCGTGGACGAAATCGCCGTTGGTGCCGATCTTGGCCAGGGCCTCGGCGCCCATGCGGGTCATGATGCGCATGGAGAGGACGACGTAGGCGGAGTCGGTGAGCTGCACGCCCAGCTTCGGATCCGGATCGGTGATCGGGCCCATGCAGAACGGGACGACGTACATCGTGCGGCCCTTCATGGAGCCGCGGAAGACCTCGGTCATCTCCTTCTTCATCTCGGCCGGGTCGGCCCAGTTGTTGGTGACGCCGGCGTCCTCCTCCTTCTCGGAGCAGATGAAGGTGCGGGACTCGACGCGGGCGACGTCGTCCGGGTTGGAGCGCGCGAGGAAGCTGTTGGGGCGCTTCTCCTCGTTGAGACGGATGAGGGTGCCTGCCTCGACCAGCTCCGCGGTGAGGCGGTCCCACTCGTCCTGGGAGCCGTCAGCGAAGACGACCTTCTCCGGCTGGAAGAGCTCGACGGCCTCGGCAATCCAGGAGAGGAGCTTCTCGTTGTCGGTCGGGGCCGGGCCGACGAGGCCCTTGATCTCGGTGGTCATATGTTCTCCTGACGTTTGCGATACTCGGCAGAGTTTCCTCTTTACAGGTTATCCATTAAATCGCTCTCACGGCGGCCCCACCGGCTAAGCGAGTAGTGTCACATGTCATAACCAGGCCCTTTATCCGTGTTCGATCCGATGCCACCCGGTCTTTTCCGGTGATTCCCCGGGCGTGGCGTGCACACTTTCGGGGGTGGCTTCCCCGGCCAATCCCCACGCGGCCGCTGCCTCGCGGGGCGGATTCCCGGGGTCAGACACGGCCAACCCCCAGGCCGCCCGGTGCGGGTCGGCGGTGAAGACGTCGAAACCCCCGTCCGCGTGGACGGAGGAAATGTGGTCGATGATGCCGTCGCCGTCGAGGTCCGCGTAGACGCTCGTGCCGCCGGCGTCGGCGAGGGTGACGGCCTCCCCGGCCTCCCCGGCGAGGAGGAACTGGTCATCACCGAGCTCCAGACGCAGCTCCCCGCCGCCGTCGAGTCCTTCCAGTCCGTGGAACATCTACATCTCCTTCGCCAGTTGTCTACGCACCCACCGGGTCGGGGCGCGCGGGACGGCGCGCAGGCGGGCGTTCTCCTCCCGGAGCCACGCCCGCCGTGCTTCTCGACGCCCCGTCCACCACCGCATCCCGCCCACCGTCAGCGCCGCTCCCACCCCGACCGCCGGGCCGACCTGTGCGGCGGCCAGCCCGGCGAGGGCCCCGAACACCAGCGCCTGCGCGATGACCTCCCAGAACACCGGCGGCTGCCCCGGGTCCCCGGGGCGGCGGCGCTCGAGGAGGTCGATCGCCCGCAGCCACGTCCCGGGGCGCGGATCGGGCAGGGTGGGCGGGCGCCGCAGGGCGCGCTGGCAGGCCCGGGACCACGACTCCCCGGCGGGGACGAGGGTGCCCGGGACGTCTGCCGGCAGCGGCGCGGTGGACACCAGCCGCCCGGCGCGGCGGGCCGCGTCCCGCAGGGTGGGGTGATCGGCCGGGCTCCACCCGCCGGGCGGGGCCACGGCGAGGACGACGTCGACGTGCGGATCCCCGCTGACGATCTCGCAGCCCGGCAGCGCCACCTCCACCGGGTGCGGGCTGATCACCGCCACGCGGGGGCGGGGACGCGGCGCCGGGGCGGGCCCGGCGATGTCCAGCAGCGCCGGGGCGACCGCCGGGTGCCGGGCGGCCAGGGCGCGGAGCTCGCCGGCGAGGAGGGGGACGCGGGCGTCGATAAGCGGCAGCTCGGGCATGACCTCCGGCAGGGCGGGCAGAACGAGGACGGCCGGCGGGCCGGCCTGCAGGCGGGAGCGCACGGCCGCGGGCAGCGGTCCGGGGTGGAGGAACACGACGATGTCGACGCCCGCCGCCAGCCCCGGCCACGTGACGGTGACCTCCCGCACCGGCCAGGGCGGCAGGGGGACGGGGCCGGCGAGGGTGCAGGCGCCGACGCGCGGGGGGCCGGTGAGATCGAGCAGGACACGCCGCAGGTGCAGTCCCACCGGGCACCCGAAGTCCCGCGCCTGCGCCCAGTCGGCCGCGCGGATGAACATGTCCGGAGTCTCCACCGCTCCCCCCTGAGTCAATGCGCCCATGATCACCCGGCACAACCTCCCCCGCAACCGGAGGCCGGAAAATTGAAGTTTGCCCATCACAGGGGGAGAATATGAGCAATGTCTATTTCTGATTTCCCCGATGACCAGCGACCCCTCGGCGACCTGCCGGCCGGCCGCCCCCTGCAGACCGATTTCGGCGACGACGGACGCGCCTACCCGCGCCTCGGCGCGGTGAGTTTCCGCCGCGGCACGCTCACCGACAACCAGGAGAAGATGTGGGAGGAGAACTGGCCCCGCCTGGGCCGCGTCCTCGCCGATGAACGCATCGACCTGGAGGAATGGTTCGGCCGCTCCGGTGCACGCACGATCCTGGAGATCGGCTCCGGCACCGGCACCTCCACCGCCGCGATGGCCCCGCTGGAGGCCGACACCAACATCATCGCCGTCGAACTGTACAAGCCCGGGCTGGCGAAGCTGCTCGGTGCGGTGGTGCGCGGTGGTATCGACAACATCCGCATGGTGCGCGGCGACGGCGTCGAGGTGCTCGCCCGGATGCTGCCGGAGGCCTCCCTCGACGGGGTCCGCATCTTCTTCCCGGACCCGTGGCCGAAGGCCCGCCACCACAAGCGGCGGCTCATTCAGACGGGCACCCTGCACCTCATCGCCACCCGCCTCAAGCCGGGGGGCGTGCTCCACGTCGCCACCGACCACGCGGGCTACGCCGAGTGGATCAGCGAGCTCGTCCACTCCGAGCCGCTCCTGGAGTACCGGGAGTGGCCGTGGGCGGAGTGCCCGCAGCTGGTGGACCGCCAGGTGATCACCAAGTTCGAGGGCAAGGGTCTGGACAAGGACCACACCATCACCGAGTTCCTGTGGCAGCGCCGTTAATTCCTGATTTCTCCCCCTATCTCCATATAGCACCGAAATGAGTCCCCCCGTGAGCGATCTGCACGAATCCACCCATCACTACGGCGCGCAGGAGGCCCCCGGGCCGGAGAACCTGCTGCTCGTCTGGGACGCCCCCAACCTGGACATGGGCCTGGGCGCCATCCTCGGCGGCCGGCCCACCGCCGCCTTCCGCCCGCGTTTCGACGCCATCGGCCGCTGGCTGCTCACCCGCGCCGGGCAGCTCAGCCAGGAGGCGGGCCGCCGGGTCGAGGCGGAGGCCACCGTGTTCACCAACGTCACGCCGGGTGGCGCGGATGTCATCCGGCCGTGGGTGGAGGCGCTGCGCAACGTCGGTTTCGCCGTGTTCGCCAAGCCGAAGACGGACGAGGACTCCGACGTCGACCCGGACATGCTGGCGCACATCCGGCGTCGGCACGCGGAGGGCGTGCTGCGCGGCCTCGTCGTCGCCTCCGCCGACGGACAGAACTTCAAGGAGACCCTCGAGGAACTGGCCGCCGAGGGGCTGCCGGTCACCGTCATCGGCTTCCACGAGCACGCCTCGTGGGCCGTCGCCTCCGAGACGATCGAGTTCGTCGATCTGGAGGAGATCACCGGCGTGTTCCGGGAGCCGCTCCCCCGCATCAGCCTCGACCAGCTGCCCGACGAGGGTGCCTGGCTGCAGCCCTTCCGCCCGCTGTCGGCGCTGCTCGCCGGTCGCCACCACTAGGAGCGCCGCCCATGTTCGAGAAGTGGGGACATTTCTCCCACCGGCACCGTCGCATCGTGCCGCTCATCGTCATCGCCGCCATCCTGGCGGTGTACGCCATCTTCGGCACCCAGCTGGCCGAGCGCATGAGCCAGGAGGGCTGGGACGACCCCGGCTCCAGCTCCACGGCGGCCGCGCACATCGAGCAGGAGGTCTTCGGCCGGGACAACTCCGGCGACGTCATCCTGCTCTTCGAGTCGCCTGCCGGCCGCAGCCTCAACGACCCGGCGACCTTCGGCGCCATCGCCTCCCACCTGGAGGAGCTGAAGACCCGGCACCCCTCGGAGATCTCGCACATCACGAGTTACTTCGACACCCGCAACGCGCAGCTGATCAACGACGACGGGACCCGCGCCTTCGCCGCCATCGGCCTGCGCGGCGACGGGGAACAGACCCTGCGTGATTTCCGCGCCATCGAGGACTCCCTGGTCGCCGACCTGCCCGGCGAGGTGCAGACCCGCGTGGCGGGGGCCACGGCCGTCGCGGACTCCCTCGACGACGGCATGGCCGGGGACATCGTCCGCGCCGAGGTCATCGCCCTGCCGGTGGTGGCCGTCCTGCTGCTCTTCGTCTTCGGTTCGGCGGTGGCGGCGTTCATGCCGCTCATCGTCGGTGTGCTCTCCATCGCGGGCTCCCTCGGCGTGCTCTCCGTGCTGGCCGGCCTCACCCAGGTCAACGTCTTCGCCCAGTCCGTGGTGACCCTGCTGGGTCTGGGCCTGGCGATCGATTACGGGCTGTTCATGGTCTCCCGTTTCCGGGAGGAGCTGGACAAGGGCTCCACCGTCCGCGACGCGGTGGGCACCACGACGGCCACGGCCGGCAAGACGGTGGTGTTCTCCGCGGCGATGGTGGCGGTGGCCCTCTCCGGCCTGCTGGTGTTCCCGCAGGCCTTCCTCAAGTCGGTGGCCTACGGGGCGATCTCCGCTGTGGGCCTGGCGGCGCTGCTCTCCGTGACGGTGCTGCCCGCACTCTTCGGCCTGCTCGGGCACCGGATCGACATGTGGACCGTGCGCCGCACCAAGCGCACCGCCCGCCGCCTCGAGGACACCGTCTGGTTCCGCATCCCCGGCTGGGCGATGAAGCACGCCAAGCTGGTCACCATCGGCGTCGCCGGGGTGCTCATCGCGCTCACCCTGCCCCTGGCGGGCGTGAAGTTCGGCGGCATCAACGAGACCTACCTCCCCCCGAGCAACGAGGTCCGCGTCGCGCAGGACGACTTCAACGCCACCTTCCCGGCCTTCCGCACGGAGCCCGTGAAGCTGGTGGTCACCGACGCCACCGAGCAGCAGCTGGTGGACATCTTCGTGCAGGTCCGCGACATCGAGGGCCTCAGCTCCCGCTTCACCCCGGACCACGGCACCGTGGACGGGACGACGGTGCTCTCGGCGGGCATCATCGACCGCGATCTCAACGGCGCGGTCGTCGATCAGCTGCGGGCCCTCGACGTGCCGGAGGGGGTGAGCGTCCACATCGGCGGCACCCCGGCCATGGAGATCGAGTCCATCGAGGCACTGCTGGAGCGGCTGCCGTGGATGGCGCTGTACATCGTCGTGGCCACCTTCCTCCTCATGGCCCTGGTGTTCGGCTCCCTCATCCTGCCCGCCAAGGCGATCATCATGACGATCCTCGGGCTGGGCACCACCCTCGGCATCCTCACCGCCATGTTCGTCGGCGGCGTCGGGGCGGGGCTGTTCCACTTCACCCCGGGCCCCCTCATGTCGCCGGTGCTGGTGCTCATCGTGGCCATCGTCTACGGCCTGTCGACGGACTACGAGGTCTTCCTCGTCTCCCGCATGGTGGAGGCCCGCGACCGGGGTCTGTCCACCGACGACGCCATCCGCTACGGCACGGCGCAGACGGGGTCGATCATCACCGCGGCCGCGCTCATCATGATCGTCGTGGCCGGCGCCTTCGGATTCTCCGACATCGTCATGATGAAGTACATCGCCTTCGGCATGATCTTCGCCCTGGCCATCGACGCCACCATCATCCGCATGCTGCTGGTCCCCGCCGTCATGCACCTGCTGCGCGAGGACAACTGGTGGGCCCCGGGCTTCGTCAAGAAGGCCTACGCGAAGATGGGCCACGGGGAGGTCGTCGATACGCCGGAGGACGAGGCCGCCCGCGGCGGCCGGACCGCGGCGCAGGACGGCGAGCTCATCCCCTTCCCGGAGCTCATGGCCCGCCTCGCGGCCGACCGGGACCGCTAGCATGTGGCGTTGGGTACGGTGGCTTGCGCCGCTGGCGGTGCTCATCGTGCTCGCCGTGCTCTTCCGCGACCAGCTGCCCTTCCTCGGCGAGGGCGCGCGCCGGCTCCGCGACGCCGCGCCCGGCGGCGTCCTCGCCGCCATCCTCGCCGCCCTCGTGTCCATCCTCGCCATGGCCGAGGTCATGCGCCTGCTTCTCGACGCCGGCGGCACCCGCATCCCCCTCCGCCACACCGCCGTGATCACCCTGGCCTCCAACTCCTGGTCCACCTCCCTGCCGGGCGGGCCCGCCTTCTCGGCGGTGCTCACCTATCAGATGCAGCGGTCCTGGGGCGCCAGCCGCCTGCTGTGCGGCTGGTTCTTCGTGCTCAGCTCCGCGGTGTCGACGATGTGGCTCGTCGTCATCGGCCTGGCCGGGGTGTTCTTCCTCGGCGCCGACGTCAACGTGTGGTCGCTCCTGCTCACCCTCGCGCTCACCGCCGCCCTCTCCGGCGGCCTGTGGTGGGCGAGCAACCACCCCGCGAAGCTGAGCGCTCTCACCAGCCGGCTCCCCGTGGGCGAGCTCGGGTCCGTCCGCCTCAGCCCGGGCCGTTTCGCCCTGGTGGCGGGGTGGTCGCTGCTCAACCGGGCAGCCGACGTGCTCACCCTCTACCTCTGCGTGTGGGCCGTGACCGGTTCCGCCCCGGCCGTGGCCGGCGTGCTGCTGGCCTACACCACCGCCAAGATCGCCGGTTCCGCGCAGGTCACCCCGGGTGGGCTGGGGACGGTGGAGGCGGCGATCATCGCCACCCTCGTCGCCGCGGGCATGACGGCGGTCGACGCGACCGGCGCCGCCCTCGTCTACCGGCTCGTGTCCTTCGCCCTCATCACCGCCCTCGGCTGGGTGCTCTACTTCTGGTACCAGGCACGCCACGGATTAGGGTGGAGGGCATGACACGGCCCGCCGCACTGCTCAGCGACATCGTCGCCATCGCCCTCTTCGCCCTCCTCGCCCGCATCGCGCACCAGACGGAGGAGATGCCCCTCAACGTCGCCGGCTGGCTGTCGACGTGGTGGCCCTTCCTGGTGGGCGTCCTGGTGTCGTGGGCGTTCATCCTCGGCCTCAAGCTCGACGCGCACCGCCCCTTCCCCGCCGGGGTGCTCACCTGGGCGATCACCGTCATCACCGGGCTGGGGATCTGGGCCTTCCGCCATGGCGCGTTGCCGCACTGGTCCTTCATTCTCGTGGCCACCCTCATGTCGGGGCTGCTGCTGCTCGGCTGGCGTGCCGTCGCGCGCCGCTTCTGACCCCGGGAAGCAGAAACCGCCTCCCCACCGTGCGGTGGGGAGGCGGTGACCGGTCGTCGACCTAGCCCTTGAAGTGGGCGATCTGGTTGACGATCATGAAGAACAGACCGAGGATGTCGGTGATCAGGTCTGCAGCGGTGCTCAGCATGGGGAGGTCTCCTTTAGCGGTCTACGAGCGTGTACAACCAGTACATCGTTGCACAGTGACCGTTCCGTTACATAGGCATGATGGTGTGTTTCTTGGGCAGGTCCTCCTGGACCTTGGTCTCCATCTGGCGCAGCGCCTTCCGCAGCGCCAGGCGGGTGTCCCGCGGCTGGATCATCGCGTCGAGGTAACCGCGCTCGGCGGCGACATAGGGGCTGGTCATGTTCTCGTCGTAGAAGTCCATGAACAGCTTCTTCAGGTAATCGCGCTGCTCGGGCGGGGCGGCCGCGAGCTGCTTGCCCTGGATCATCACGACGGCCGCGGCGGAGCCCATGACGGCGATCTGCGCGGTGGGCCAGGCGAGGTTGATGTCGCCGGTGAGGTTCTTCGAGCCCATGACGGCGTAGGCACCGCCGTAGGCCTTGCGGACGATGAGCGTGATCTTCGGCACCGTCGCCTCCACCAGGGCGAAGGCCAGCTTGGCGCCGCGGTGGATGAGCCCGGCCTTCTCCTGTTCCACGCCGGGCAGGTAGCCGGGTGTGTCCACGACGAAGACGAGGGGGATGTTGTAGGCGTCGCAGATGCGGATGAAGCGGGCGCCCTTGTCGGCGGCGTCGGCGTCGATGCACCCGGCGAAGTGCATGGGGTTGTTGGCGACGAAGCCGACGGCGCGGCCGTCGATACGCCCGAAGGCGGTGATGAGGTTCGGGGCGTAGTTGGCCTGGATCTCGACGAGGTTGTCGTCGTCGCCGAGCAGCGGCAGCAGGTCGAGCATGTCGTAGCCGGCGTTGGAGTCGTCGGGCATGAACACGTCGAGCTCGGGGGCCTCGGCGACCTCCTCGTCGGCGGGCGCGGCGAAGACGGGGGCCGGGTCATGGCACGTCAGGGGCAGGTGGTCGAGGAGGTCCCGGACGAAGTCGAAGGCCTCCTCCTCGCTGCGCAGGACGGCGGAGATGTTGCCGTTGAGCTCCTGCTGGCGGGCCCCGCCCAGCTCCGCGGAGGTGACGTCCTCGCCGGTGACCTCGCGGATGACGGCCGGGCCGGTGACGTACATCTCGGTCTGCCCGTCGACGGCGATGACGAAGTCGGTGGTCACCGGGGCGTAGACGGCGCCGCCGGCGGACTTGCCCAGCATGATGGAAATCTGCGGGCTACGGCCCGAGAGCGGCAGCTGACGGCGGGAGATCTCCGAGTACATGGCCAGCGACGTCACCGCGTCCTGGATGCGGGCGCCGCCGGAGTCCTGGATGCCGATGATGGGGCAGCCGATCTTGATGGCCATCTCCATGACCTCGACGACCTTGCGGCCGAAGGTCTCGCCGACGGAGCCGCCGTAGACGGTCTTGTCGTGCGCGTAGATGCACACCGGGCGGCCGTCGATACGCCCGTAGCCGGTGACGACACCGTCGGAGTAGACGGCGTCCTCGACGCCGGGCGTCTTGGCCAGGGCGCCGATCTCGACGAAGGAGCCGGCGTCGAGAAGCGCGGCGATCCGCTGACGCGGCGTGGTCTGGCCCTCCTCGTCCCGCTTGGCGCGGGCGCGCTCGCTGCCCGGGTCGCGCGCCCGGTCGAGGCGGGCGCGCAGATCCGCGAGCTTGTCGGCGGTGGACGTGTCAGTCACAGATCACTCCAGTTCATCAATCCGCTTGGCCATGTGCGCGCCCACGACGCCGATGGCCGGCTCGTCGGGGACGGCGAGGTGATCGCCCTTGAGCTGGACGATGTCAAGGTCGTCCACGATAGCCGACCACCCACCGTCGGGGTCAATGTGGGCGTAGCGCGGCTCCAGCTCGATGGCGCCCTCGTGCATGCCCTCCGCGCGGAAGAGCAGCACCGGCAGCTTGACCTCCGCCCAGCGGGCGAAGTCGAGCTGGTCGAGGATGCGGTTGTCCACGAAGCTGGCGCGCTGGTGCTCCAGCACGCCGGCGGCCAGGCCGTGCTCGGAGGCGTCGGTGGTGGCCAGGAACTGCTCGAGCATGCCGAGCATGGCCTCCTCCCCGGCGGTCTCGAGCAGCTCGAAGGGCACGGGGAAGTCGAGGCCGTAGGTCTTCTTGGCGAAGTCGCTGTAGCGCTGCCAGCGCGCCCGGGTCTCCTCCATCGTGTCCGGGATCGGCTCGGAGGGCTGCACCGTGTCGAGCAGCGCGATGTAGGCGATCTCGACGTCGGTGTCCTTGAGCTGGTGCGCGACCTCGTAGGCCAGGGCGCCGCCGAAGGACCAGCCGCCGAGAACGACGGGGTGGCCCTCGGAGAACTCGCGGATCTCATCGAGGTAGGCGGCGGCCCGCTCCTCGAGCGTGCCCTCCAGGCGCTCGACGCCGTAGACGGGGACGTCCTCCGGCAGGCGCCGGGCCAGCGGCAGGAAGACCACGGAGGAGCCGCCTGCGGGGTGGAACATGAACACGGCGGGCTTCGTCGAGCCCTCCGGGCGGGCGCGCAGGACGCGGATGTTGCCCTCGACCTCGGTCTCCAGGGCTTCGCGGATGATGTTGGCCAGCGGCTCGAGGGTCTCCACCTCGGCGACGAGCGCCGGGTCGATCTCCGCGCCGACGCGCTCCGAGAGTCGTTCCGCGATCTGCCGCGCGGTGTCCTCGCTTATCGACGCCAGCGGGCTGGTGACACCCGCCGGGGCCTTGCCCGTGATGCTCGCCCACGTGCCGAACACCATGCGCTCGGCGGCATCGCGCGGGGCCACGCCCACGCCCTGGGGGGCGTCGTCGTTTTCGCTCGGGGTGGTGACGGGCGCGGTGATGAGCGGGGTGCTGTTCTGCTGCCCGGCGACGGCCTCCTCGACGATGCGGACGACGTCCGCGACGGAGGCGTCGCGCAGCGCCTGCACCTGCAGCGGCGGGATCTGGAAGTCGTTCTCCACCCGGTTCTTGATGCGCATGCCCATGAGGGAGTCGAGCCCGAGGTCGATGAGCGGCAGCTCCCGCGGCAGGTCATCGACGTCGTAGCCCATGGACTCCGAGACGATGGCCCGCAGGCGGTCCTCGACGCTCTCGCCGGAGCTCGGGTCCCAGCGGACCTCCTCGATCTCCAGCTCGGCCTCCGGCTCGGCGGCCTGCGGGGCCTGCACGCCCGGGATGGTGCTCGGGGCGCCGAGGGCCAGGGCGGTGGCGAAGCCCTCCGCGAGCAGCGTGGTGGCGCCGGTGTCGCTGACGCCGTGGACGGTGATGGTGAGGCCGCCGATGCTGCGGTCCACCACGGTGGTGATCTCCCCGTTGACCGGCAGCATCTGGTGCTCCTCGGCCGCGACGAGCTGGGCTCCCGGCTGCACCGCCTCGGCGGCCCGCTCCAGCAGGGCGAGGGCGGAGGGCACGAGGTCGGCGGTCGTCGAGTAGGCGACGACGCCGTTGGGCAGGGTGACGCGCTGGCCCGGCAGATCCGCGGTGCGGTGGCTGGCGGGACGGGCGTTGGTCCAGTAGCGCTGGTGCTTCCACGTGATGGACGGGGCCGGCAGGACCGGACCCGCGCCGTGGATGAGGGTGAAGTCGACGGGCGCGCCCTCGACGTAGAGCTTGGCCAGCAGGTCGCGGAGCGACTCGACCTCGCTCACCTTGCGCTTGAGGGCGAAGAGCAGCTGCGCGTCCGGGCGGCCGACGCTGAAGGCGGTGTTCATCATGCCCATGATCGCGACCGGGTTGGGGGCGATCTCCACGAGGGTGGTGTGGCCGGTGGCGAAGGCCTGCTCGGTGGCGGCCTGGAACTCGACGGCCTGGCGGGTCATGCGCAGCCAGTAGTCGGTGTCGTGGACGGTCGCGCCCGGCTGGTGGATGACACCGCGGTCGACGGAGCTGATGAGCGGGGTGTGCAGCGGATGCGGGCTGATGCCCGCGGTCTCGAATCCGAGCTCGCCGAGCAGCGGCTCGACGGCCGAGGTGTGTCCGGCGCCCTTGACGTTGAGCAGGCGGGCGAATTTGCCCTCCTCCTCGAGCTTCTCGACGAGCGCGGTCACCTGGTCCCGCGGTCCACCCACGGTGGTCATCCCGGGCCCGGCGTAGACGGCCGGCTCGATGTCGGCGAAGAACTCCTCCGCGTTGAGGCCCGCGAGCTCCTCGGTGGACAGCTCGACGACGGCCATCGCCCCGAGCTGGTCCTCGGGCAGGGACTTCTCCCCCTCGCCCATGAGGCGGGCGCGGTGGCAGGCGATCTGCAGGGCGTCCTCGGCGCTGAGCCCGCCGGCGGCGTAGGCCGCGGCGATCTCACCCATGGACATGCCCATGACGGCGGCGGGACGCGCGCCGAAGGCGGCGAGCAGATCCGTCAGCGCGATCTGGATGGCGGTGATGGCGACCTGCGCGGTCTCGGTGTCGTAGGTCTGCTCGTCGTCGTCGATAAGCTCGAGCAGCGACCAGCCGGACTCGAAACGGACGCGCTCGTCGAGCTCCGTGAGGCGCGCGCGGAACAGCGGCGAGGCGGCGACGAGTTCCTTGGCCATGAGGCGGTGCTGGGAGCCGAATCCGGAGTAGACGAAGACGGGGCCCGCGGCGGCGGGGGCGTCGGCGGCGGCGATGCCGATGGACACCTTGCCCTCCGCGACCTGGCCCAGGCGCTTGCAGGCCTCCTCGACGGTGGCCGCGGTGATGACGGCGCGGGACCGCCCGTGGTTGCGGCGCGCCAGCGAGCGGGCGAGCGGCACGAGGTCGGCGTCGGTACGCTCCTCCAGGAACTCGGCCAGGTCGGCGGCCGCCTGTCGACGACGAGACGGCAGCAGGCCGCTGACCGGCAGCAGCACCGAATCGCCGGGCAGCTGGGCCTCGCGGGCCGGGGCGTCCTCATAGTCCGCCGGGTCGAAGGAGGCGACGACGACGTGGGCGTTGGTGCCGCCGAAGCCGAAGCCGGAGACACCGGCGATGCGACGGCCGGAGTACTCGGGCCATTCGCGCGGGTCCTCGACGACCTCGAGGCGCTCGGCGTCGAAGTCGATGTAGCGGTTGGGGGCGTCGAAATGCAGCGACGGCGGGATGACGCCCTCGCCGATGGCCTGGACGACCTTGATGAGGCCGGCCGCACCTGCCGCGGACTCCGAGTGCCCGATGTTGGACTTCACGGAGCCCAGCAGCGTCGGGCGGGACATCTCACGATCCTCGCCGAGGACGGCGCCGAGCGCGGTCGCCTCGATGGGGTCGCCGAGGATGGTGCCGGTGCCGTGGGCCTCGATGTAGTCGACGTCGCGGGGGTCCACCCCGGCGTCGGCGTAGGCGCGGGCGAGGACGTCGATCTGGGCGTCCGGGTTCGGGGCCGTGAGGCCGTTGGAGTGTCCGTCGGAGTTGACGGCGGAACCCTTGATCACCGCGCGGATCTCGTCCCCGTCGGCGAGCGCATCGGCGACGCGCTTGAGCACGACGATGCCGGCACCGTCGGAGCGGATGAAGCCGTCGGCGTCATCGGAGAAGGCGTGGATGTGCCCGGTGGGGCTGAGCACGCCCAGTTCACCGAAGGCGGTGGTGACGAAGGGCGAGGCGAGGATGTTGACGCCACCGGCCAGGGCGACGTCGGCGTCGCCGTCGCGCAGGGCGCGCACCGCCTGGTGGACCGCGACGAGGGACGAGGAGCAGGCCGTGTCGATGTTGACCGAGGGGCCGCGGAAGTCGAAGGCGTAGGAGATGCGGTTCGGGATGATCGAGCTGGCCGTGCCCGTCAGCGCATAGGGGTGCGCCTCGGCCGGGTCGGCCGTGATGAGCATGCCGTAGTCGTTGTTGGAGGAACCGAGGAAGACGCCGACCGATTCGCCGCGCAGGGAGTTCGGCGCCAGGTGCGCGTTCTCCAGCGCCTCCCAGGCCACCTCGAGCATGATGCGCTGCTGCGGGTCCATGTTGGCCGCCTCGAGCGGCGAGAGGCCGAAGAACTCGGCGTCGAAGGTGGAGAGGTCCGTGAGGTAGCCGCCGGTGAGGGTCTGCTCCGCCATCTTCGCGGCCATGACTTCCTCGGAGGCGTACTCCGACCAGCGGCCGATGGGCAGCTCGCCGGTGCCGTCGCGGCCCTCGACGAGCATGGCCCAGTACTCGGCCAGGTTCTCGGCGCCGGGGAAACGCCCCGCCATGCCGATGATGGCGATGTCGTGGGTGCCCGGGGTCTGCTCGGTACCGCCGGTGTAGCGGACCCGGGGCCGCGTGCGGGCGGCGGGTTCGCCGTCGGCCAGGCGCTGGGCGAGGGCCTGGATGGTCGGGTACTCGTAGGCGATGGTCGCATCCAGCTGGACGCCCAGCAGGTTCTCCAGTTCGCCGGAGAGGACGACCGCATCGCGGGAGGAGAGCCCGAAGTTCTCCATCGGCTTGGTGTCGGTGATCTCCTCGGGCGCCAGCCCGGTGACTCCCACCACCCAGTCGCGGAGCCACCCGCGCAGCTGCTCGACGCTCATCGTCGCGGAGGCCTGGCTCTCAGACATGTATGCGGTATTCCTTTTCCTGTTATTGGTCCAGCACTGTCAGGACGTACTGGTTTCTATCGACAGTGTGGCCCTTTCTGTTACACCCGGAGGCCGGGAATTAGGCGCGCTCGGCGAGGTAGGCCTTCTGGATGACGCGGCGCGCGATCTTGCCGGCCGTGGAACGGGTGATCTCGTTGGGGCCGACGAAGCGGATGTCCGCCGGGGTGACACCGTGGGCCGCGGTGACCGCGCCCCGGATCTTCTCGACGGCCGCGGCATCGCCGGAGGCGTCCGCACGGTCGTCGCGCTCGATGACGAGCACCAGCTGCTCGGTGGAGTCCGCGGCGTCCTCGTCGGGGGTGACGGAGAACGCTGCCAGGGAGTCCGGGCGGACGTGATCGGAGGCGTTCATGACGGTGAACTCGATGTCCTGCGGGTAGTGGTTGCGGCCCGCGATGACGATGAGGTCCTTGAGGCGACCGGTGATGTAGGTCTCGCCGTTGACGATCGCCCCCAGGTCACCGGTGGCCAGCCAACCCTCGTCGGGGGTGTCGGCGTCGACGCGGGACTCCGGCAGGCGCTCACCGAGGGTGTTGGCGAAGGTCTCGGCGGTCTCCGCCTCGCGCCCCAGGTAACCGGCGGCGAGGTTCTCACCCTTGATCCACAGCTCGCCGATCTGGCCGTCCGCCAGCTCGGCGCGGGTCTCCGGGTCGACGATGGTGAGGTACTGCGGGCGCACGACCTGGCCGTTGGAGGCGAAGGCGACGGCCTTCTCCGAATCCTTCTCCACCAGCTCGACGACACCGGCCGCCAGCTGCTCGCGGTCGAAGTAGGAGACGATCGGGCGCTCCTTGGCCTGCGGGGTGGTGACCAGGAGGGAAGCCTCGGCCAGCCCGTAGGAGGGGCGCAGGACGTTGGACTTGAGACCGAACTCACCGAAGGCCTCGGTGAAGGTGGTCAGGGCCTTCTCGGTGACCGGCTCCGAGCCGATGATGACGCCGTCGATGGCGGAGAGGTCGAGGGTCTCGCCCTCCTGCGGGCGGCCGTAGCGGGCGGCCAGCTCGAGCGCGAAGTTCGGGATGACGGTGTAGACGGACACGCCTTCGTCCGAATCGCGGCGGTTGAGCTGGTCGACCCAGCGCTTGGGCTGCTGGATGAAGTCGCGCGGGGCCATGATCTCGTTCGGCAGGCCGAGGATGGTGACGAAGAGGGCGAGGATGATGCCCATGTCATGGTGCAGCGGCAGCCAGGACACGAGGCGCAGCGGCATGCGCAGGCGGGCGGCGGTGAAGATCTGCAGCACGTTCGTGAGGATGGAACGGTTGGTCAGCTGCACGCCGGCGGGCACGCGGGTGGAACCGGAGGTGTACTGCAGGAAGGCGGGCTGATCGACCGGCATGGTCGACATGGACGCCATGAGCTGCTGGCCCTGCAGGGTCATCATCGGGTTCATGTAGGAGGAGGCCAGCGTGTCCGGGAGGGAGTCCACGGAGAGGATGCGGGGGCGCTCGCGGGAGGGGATCTCGGCGAAGTGCTCGCGCACGGCGGCGGCGGATCCGGTGTTGGTGAGCACGAAGGAGGGCTCACAGTCGGCGAAGACGGCCTTGAGGTGGTCCGCGTGACCCGGCTCGGAGGGGTCGTAGAGCGGCACCGGGGTCATGCCGGCGTAGAGGGCGCCGATGAAGCCGAAGATGTACTCCGGGGAGTTGTTGGCCAGGATGGCGACGCGGTCGCCGATCTTGCCCACCTGCTGCAGGCGCGCGGCGACGGCCTTGATGCGGGTGTTGATCTCGGTGCGGGTGAAGTCGACCGGGGTCCCCTCGCGGGATTCGGAGAAGTCCCAGAAACGCAGGCACTGTCGTTCTCCGCCACCGAGCTGGAGGTCTCCCTGATACATGAGCTCCGCCAGACCCGCGAGGGTCAGCTGAGGTGCCAGAACGATCTCGCCCTTGTCGTTGAAGAACTGGTTCATCGCCGCTTGCAGGTCCATGCTTCTCCTCGTGGTCTACCCGGGGTTGGAGGGTCCGCGGGTGGAAGTGTGTGTGCGCTGTATCTCTTCGTGCCAAACCTAACAGAGCAGGCACATGTCTAGTTAGTCTCGGTTCGTGATGGTTCCGTTACCAAACAGCGTACCGTGGGGCCACCCGAACCGGGGCACGGGATCACCGGTTGATGAGATCCGTGGCCCACTGGGTGATCCAGGCGTTGGTGGTGGTCCCGGGGATGACGTCGGGGTTGGAGGCGTACTGGGCGTGCACGCCGTTGGCGGAGGCGAGTGCCTGCGCCCTCTCGAGTGCGTTGCCGATCTGCCGGGGGGCATCGCAGATGCTGTCGTTGGGGGCGCAGATGTCCCACACGCGGTCCTGCAGTTCACCGAACCCTCCCACGCGCGGGCCGCGCATGGTGGCCCCGGGGACGATCGGCTGCACGAGCAGGTTGAGCGGCTGGAGCGCGACCTCGGCCCCGACCCCGGCGACCTGGGTGCCGGGCACCTGGCCGACACCCGGCTCGCGCCGGCCGTCCGCTACCAGGGCGACACCCCTGATGCGGTCGGCCGGCACGACGCCGCTGCCCTGGCCGATCTGGTGCGCGACATCCCCGAGGATGACCGCGCCCTGCGAGAATCCCGCGAGGACGAAGTCGGTGTACGGGCATTCGTCGTGCATGGTGACCATCTCGGTCTCCAGGACGGACTGGCCCTCCTGGCGGGAATCGTCGTAGGTCATCTCGTGCTGCGCCTGGATGGAGCGGAACTGCGCGGTGTACGGCAGGGTCCACACCTTGACGTCCTCGGCGGGGAATCGCTCCTGCAGCGGCCGGGTGATCGAGAGCATGAAGCTCCACTCGTTCGCCGTCGGGTGGATCGGGTCGTCCCCGGCGGCGGATTCCCACGTACCCGGCGCGGCGATGACCTCAACGTCGGGGCACCACTCCGGCTGGAGCAGTTCCGTCGGTTGCGGCACGCCCGGCGGCAGCGGCACGTCCTTGCCGGACTGCAGGAACCGGAAGGTTCCGACGCCGACGAGGAGCACCAGGATCAGTACCGCCAGGATGGTGAGGATCTTGCGCATGGGGAGAACTTCCGTTTAGCAGTAGGCGTTGGTCGCGGCGGCCTCGATGATGTCGGCGACCTCCTCGACACTCTTGTCCGTGCGGCCCTGCTCGATGAGCTGGCCCGCGACGGCGGGCAGCGTGGCCCGGTTGAGCTCGCTGTCCCCGCCCTCGCACACGGTACCCGCGGTGCCGATGAGCTGGTCCTCGACTCCCTTGACGTCGATGTCGGCGTCGCTGAGTTCGCCGAGGTAGTTCACGTCGGCGGCGGTCCGCGGCACGGCCACCTCCGGCACCTCGTCGATCTCGCGGGCACCCTGGTCCTGCGGCTGCGGGTCCGCCGGGCGCGGGCGCGTGGTGGTCTCCTTGCTTGTCGACGTCTCGGTCGACGCGCTCTCCTTCGGCGCCCGGGTGAGCGGCGGGACGGAGGTCGCGGTGGTGGTGTTGTTGTCCACGGTGGCGTCCCCGCAGGCGGTGAGCGCGAGGGCGCCGACGAGGACGGCGGCGAGCATTCCGTGACGCATGCCTAACCCTCCTTGATGGTGCCGTTGACCTGGCTGATGGTGCCGTTACGGAACTCGACGATCTCGCCGCCGGCCGGGATGGCGGCGTGGTCGGCGGTGGGGAAGCCGAACTTGCCCTGCTCGTAGCCCTGGCCGCCCCAGTGACGGAAGATGTCGCCGTACTTGATGTAGTGCGCGCCGGTGGCGGCGGACCAGTAGATGTTGCCGTTGTCGAACTCCTGGAAGGCGCCGCCGCGGATCGGGCGCTCCGGACCCTTCGGGAAGCCCAGCGGGGAGGAGACGGTGTCGAGCTCCTTGTACTTCGCGCCGATGGCGCCGTGGACGAGGTTCGCCCGGCCGGTGGAGTTGGTCACCACCGCGCCCTTCTGGAACTCCTGCACCTGGCCGCCGTTGACGTCGCGCGGGGCGCCCGTCGGGTAGCCGAGCGGGCCGCGCTCCCAGTTGGCGGTGCCCCAGGCGGCCATGGTGGAGGCCGGGACCTCGACGGCGCCGGTGGCCGGGGTGAAGTAGATGGAGCCGTGCTCGAAGTGGACGTAGCGGCCGACCCCGTCGGGGGTGGTGAGCTCGCCGGTCTTCGGGAAGCCGAGCCAGGAGGCCGGGCCGCCGATGTGGTGGTAGCGGGCGTTGATGGCGCCGAAGAGGGCGTGGGCGCCGGTGTCCGGGGACCAGTAGGCGACGCCGTTGCGGAAGTCCTGGCGCATGCCGTCCTCGACGGGGTACTCGTTGTTGACGCAGGAGCCGATGACGCCGGACTTCGTGGCCTCGGCGATGGCGCCGACGGTGGTGCACTCGGGGCCGCGGTCCTCGCGGGAGAGACCGAGGGCGTTGGCCATGTGCGGCCAGGCCTGGGTCATCTCGAACTGCCAGTACGGCCAGGCGTGGACGCCGGAGGGGCGGAAGTGGACGACGGGCTCGACACCGGCGGCGCGCGCGTGGCGGACGAAGGTCTCGGTGGACATGCGGGAGAGGATCTCCAGGCCGACGCCGGCGGCGTTGGCGGGGCCGGTGGCCACGGAGTCGGACTGGCCGAAGTCATCGCGACCGGAGCCGGCGGAGACGTAGACCTTGGTGTCCTTGAGCGCCTCGATGCCGAGCTTGGGGTCGTGGTCGATCCAGTCCTGGCTGCCCGGCTGGCCCCACATGCGGGTGCCGTCGTAGCCGCCGGCGTCGCGCTGGGCGGCGAGGATGGCCTGCGGCATGCCCGCGGAGGTGGTGTCCAGGTAACCGGAGAAGGAGCCCACGAAGCCGAAGATGTGCGGGTTGCGCTGCGCCAGGTTCATCGCGGCGGTGCCGCCCATGGACAGGCCGACGACGGCGCGCTCCTTGTTGGAGCGGAAGCCGCTGTCGAGGATGGGGACCAGTTCCTGCATGAGGAAGGTCTCCCACTTGTAGTGCTTGCCGTTGTCGGGCTGCTGCCAGTCGGAGTAGAAGGAGGACTCGCCGCCGACGGGCATGATGACGTTGACGTTCTTGTCGGCGTAGAACTGCTCGATGTTGGTCTCGATGGTCCAGCCGGAGTCGTCGTTGCGCGCGCGGAGGCCGTCGAGGGCCCACACCTCGGCGAAGGTGCGGGTGGGCGCGGAGTGCCAGTCGCGGGCGAGCAGGATCTGCACCTGCTGGAGCTCCCCGGGCATGGCGGCGGAACGGATGAACAGGGCGATGCGTCGGTTGGTGATCCACTCGACGCGCTCCAGCGCGACGCCGGAGGGCAGGTTGTCGATGTCCGGGTACTCCGTGCGCAGCGGGGTGCGCTGCGGCGGGTCGGAGGGGCGGAAGGAGTCGGAGAGGTCGCTGCTGCCGGGCAGGGAGCTCTGGGCGTGCACGGCCGGGGTCACGGAGAGGCCGAGGGCCAGGGTGACGACAGCGGCGAGCCAGGGGCGCCGGCGCTGCGGGGAACGGAATGCGGTGTCGCGCATGGTGTGGATCCTTGTGGGTCGCGGTCGTGGTGTCGGCGTATGCAGGGGCGCGGGTGGCGCCCGGGGGTTCCCCTCCCCCGGATGCGCACCCGTACCTCACGTCACAGCCTGTTCAGTTGTCGATCGTGCTCAAGTTTAAGTAGAACTTGAGACTTCAGCGTAGGGCACGCCGGGGAGAATGAAAAAACCCCGGAAGGAAATCCTTCCGGGGTTCAGCTGACGCTGGTTACCAGGCGTTCATCACGTCGAGGACGCGCGGCTTGGTCTTGTGCAGCTGGGAACCGAACTGGGTCCAGTTGTGGATACCGGTGATCGGGTAGTCGGCGGTGACGTTGACGCCGCTCGCACGGGCCTTGCCCTCCCACAGGTGGGTGGACACGCGGGCCAGCATCTCCAGCGGAGCACCGGAGAACTTGAGGTTCAGCGGGTAGTTCGCGTCCTCCGGGCCCGGGATACCGGTGGCAGCGGAGACGTAGACGTCCTTGCCGCGCAGGCCGTCCATGTTGAGGAACGGATCGTTCTCGAAACGACGGGGGCTGATCATCGAGCCGTACATGGCGTTGATGTTGAAGCCGCCGGCGTCGAGCAGCGCGACGCGCATGAGGGTCTGCATGCCCGGCATGGTCTGGGTCAGGTAGCCGGACCAGGACAGTGCCTGACGGAACTGGCCGGGGTGCTTGGCGGCCAGGTTGAGGGCGGCGGTGCCACCCATGGACAGGCCGGCGATGGAGTTGTTGTCCGGCGCGACGCCGAAGTGCTGCTGCAGGTAGCCCGGCAGCTCCGAGGTGAGGAAGGTCTCCCACTGGTAGGTGACCGGGTTGTGCAGGTCGTACGTGGCCGGGTTCTCCCAGTCAGCGTAGAAGGAGCCGGCGCCACCGACGGGCATCACGAGGGTGATGTTGGAGTCGGCGTAGAGGGCCGGGGCGTTGACGTCCACGGTCCAGGCGTTGGCGTGGTTGGTGGCGCGCAGTCCGTCGAGCAGGTAGAAGCCTGCGTTGCCGCCGCGGCCGGCCGGCTGCACCTGGACGGTGATGTTGGAACCGGTGGACGGGGACCAGACGTCGCAACGCTGGACCCAGTGGGCGACGGCGTCCCAGTCGCAGGTTCCGGTGGCGTCAGGACGCAGCCACCCTCGGTTGTCGGCGTGCGCGACGCCGGTTCCTCCCGCGACCATGATGGCCAGGGCGGTGGCGATGGCGGTGAACGCCGCAACGGCTTTCCTGCTCACGCTGCGGGCTCCGGTGATGACGGACATTTTTCTCCTCGGCTTGGCGTACTTCGACGGGACTATCGACCGCGCCCGCCCGACCGTTACCGATCTGCGCAGCCGTGGACAGCATCCCTGCTGGAGTTACTCTAGAGCAAAGAGTAACGAAATGCTCATTGATTTGTTACAGGTCTGTGACATTCTCCACGTCTACCTGGGAACTTCGGGCAAAAATTCATGTTCCCACACCAACCTGATTCCGGGGGTGACGGGGCCCAGATCCTCGATGACCTCCGCCGGATCGAGGCTCAGCTCCAGCGTGCGCCCCTCGGTGAGGGCGAAGCCGATGTTGCGGAGGAAGCGCTTCGGCCCCATCGGCTCCCGATAGGAGGCCATGAGTTCCGCGATGGCGGGCGTCTGCAGGGCCTCGCGGGCCTGACCGGTCTCCGCCGGGTCGTACCAGGGGGGCAGGAAATCAAGGTGGAGCGACGTGTCCGCGGCCTGCCAGGACAGCGGCAGCCACTTGTCGTGGCCGACGCGGGCGTCCGGGTCGCGGGGCTGGCGGGCGGCCAGCGGGGTGGTGAGCCCGACGGTGTCCAGGACCCGCATCTCCAGCGGGGCATTCATGCTCGTCATGCCGAGGTTGATGTGGAACACGGTCGGCGGCGAGCCGACGAGGCCGGTGGGGTCACCCTCCGTGAACTCGCGGGGGATGCGCGGCGCGGTGGTCCAGGAGAACTCCTCCTCGTTGAGGAGGAACATCGTCACCAGGCCGGCGTCCTCCGCCATCGCCCGCTCCATCGCCTCGGGATAGTCGTTCATCGCCTTCGCCGTGAGGAAGTCGGTGGCGAAGCGGGGCGGGTCGTTCTTGTCCCGGAAGGTGGCGAAGGTCCAGAAGTCGCGCTCGTCGACGATGCCGAGCTCCTCGTAGTCGGTCTCCCAGTCGACGGGGTGCCCGGTGAGGGTGGTGCTCACCGACCACCAGCACACCGCGGCCAGGCCGAGGGCCGCCAGGGCGTCCATCCGCACGGAGGTGCGGCGCAGGTCCGAGAGCGGCACGAGCGCCACCGGCAGCAGCAGCGCGAAGAGCGGGAGCAGGAGCATGCGGCCGTGCATGAAGTCGCCGCCGACGCGCAGGACGTAGAGCAGGTGGATCGTGCCCGCCGCGAAGATGAGCAGGGTGACGGCCAGGGGGCTGCGCAGGCGCAGCTTCTCGGTGGCCGGAGACGCCGAGAGACGCCACAACGTCACCGCACCCAGGGCCACGAGCAGAGCCAGGGCCAGCCACAGGAAATAGGGGTCCGCCAGGTCCTGGACATAGGCCCACCCGGAGGCCCACTCACTGTCGCCCGCCGATTTCGCCACCGCCGTGTGCGGGGTGAGCAGGCCGTAGTAGCCCATCCGGAAGATCTGGTAGCCCGCCGGCACGGGCAGCGCCACCGCCAGGATGAGCGCGCGCTGGCGCCACGAGGAGGCCGCCACCAGCAGGAGCAGGCCCGCGAGCCCCCCGTAGAGAGCCAGTTCGGGGCGCACCAGCCAGGAGAGGCCGGTCCAGAAGGCGAGGGCGTAGGTGAGGCGGTCGGTGGCCGGCCCGGCGGCGTGGCGCCCGACGCGGGGGGTGTGCTGCGCCCACCGCACCAGCAGCCACCACAGGGTGGCGATCCACAGGAGGCTCAGGCCCCACTCGAGGCCGGAGGTGGCGAAGTCCCGTGCCGGGGGCAGCGCCAGGTAGACCAGCCCACCGGCGGGGATGAGCAGCAGGGCGGGGCGGCGGCTATGCAGCAGCGCGGTGCCCCAGGCCCCGATCCCGAGGGCCAGCGTGGTGAACAACAGCGCCAGCCACATCGCGATGACCTCGAGGCGGGCGTCGCTGACCAGGGCCACGAGGTAGATGAGGTACTGCCACAGCGTGGAGGTGTTCGCCTCGACACGCTCCCCGGCGTTGAACACGGGGCCGTTGCCGGCCAGGAGGTTGCGCACGGTGCGCAGCACGATGAGTCCGTCATCGCTCATCCACCGGCGCCGCCACCCGCCGATGAAGGCCAGGATGCCCAGCAACAGGGCGGCTCCGGCACCGCTCCACAGCGTCAGGGACGCCGGGGAGGGGATGCGCGCAGGTGGAGTGGACATGGGTGGAAATGGTAGCAGGGTGGCTGACTACAGCATGGGCACCAGGTACACGGCCATGATGATGCACAGGATCCACAGCACTGCGAGCAGCTGCAGCACGCGGTCGGACAGCGCCATCTCGTCGGGGGCGCCACCGGCACCGCGGTCGACATCGGCGGCGTAGCGCAGGATCGCGATGGTGAAGGGCACCATGGAGACCTGGTACCAGACCCCGGCCATGCCCTCGACGGCGTTGGAGAGCTGGAAGCCCCACAGCGCGTAGCTCATGACCACGGCCGTGGCGGCCAGGGTCCACACGAAGCGCAGGTAGGTGGCGGTGTAGCCCTGCAGGGAGCGGCGGATCTTCTTGCCGGTCCGTTCCGCCAGCTGCAGCTCCGCGTAGCGCTTGCCGGAGGCCATGAACAGCGAGCCGAACGCCGCGACCAGCAGGAACCACTGGGAGAGCTCGATGCCCGCGGCCACGCCGCCGGCCATCGCGCGGAGCATGAATCCGGAGGAGACCAGGGCGATGTCGATGACGGGCAGGTGCTTCCAGCCGAAGCAGTAACCCAGCTGCAGCGCGATGTAGACCGCCACGACCGCCGCCAGCCCCCAGCCGGAGGAGGCTAGGAAGGACAACCCGATGGCCGCGACGATGAGAGCGATCGCCATGCCGTACGCCAGCCCGACGGGCAGCATGCCGGAGGCGATGGGGCGGAAGCGCTTGGTCGGGTGCTGCTGGTCGGCCTCGACATCGCGGGCGTCGTTGACCAGGTAGATGGAGGAGGCCGCGAGACAGAAAACGACGAAGGCGAGCAGGACGTCGAGAAGCGTGCGCCCGTCGGTGAGCGCCTCGGCGCCGGCGGCCGCGGGGGCGGCGACGACGAGGACGTTCTTCACCCACTGCTTGGGGCGCAGGGCCTTGATCATCGCGTCGGGGAGGTTCTTCGGCGGGCGACGGCGTCGGGTGTTGTCGATGCCCTCGGTGTGCGGCTCCGGATAGAAGATGCCGGTCTTCTCCTCGACCGGATGGGACTCGCTCACGCGCTCTTCCTCTCGATTGCGGTGATGACCTTCGCCGTGGTGGCGCCCAGGACGGCGCCGGCCAGGGTGTCGGTCGGGTAGTGCACCCCCAGCACCATACGCGAGATCATCATCACCGGAATGCCCACGAGCGGGGCCTTCGAACCCGTGAGGTCCGACAGACTGACCAGGGCGGCGGTGGTGGAGGTGGCGTGGGAGGAGGGGAAGGACAGCCGCGAGGGCGTGCCCACACCCACCCGGATGCGCGGATCGTGGGGGCGGGTACGGCGCACGATGCGCTTGATCACCACGGAGGCGGCGTGGGCGAGAAAGGCGGAGGCCCCGAGGGCCAGCCACTGCCGGCGCCGCTGCTTATCGACGACCGCGCCCGTCCCGGAGAGCGCGAACCAGCCGAGCGCGTGCTCGCCGAAGTGGGAGAGCGTGCGCGCCGCGGGGATCACCCCCGGCTTATCGACGAGCCCGTCCTGGATCCGGATCAGCAGGTCCACTTCACGGTTGCTCATTCGAAGATCTTCCTCCAGGATTCGCGGCTGACCAGCTGGGGCTGCGCGGCGCGGTAGGACTCGCGCAGGTCCGCGAAGCGCTCGCCGATCTCCTTCTGCAGGGCCCACGTCTCCTTGAGCAGGCGCTCGGCGAGCTCGCGGTCGCGCTTGCGGTAGGCGACGCCGTTGTTGCCGGCGGTGGTGACGGTCGCGCCGTCGAGACGCGAGAGCGAGAACCAGCGGGCCTCGGACGGGGACAGGTTGACCTGCGGCGTCTCGTGGTGGCGGGGGTCCTCCTTGCTCAGGGAGTGCTTGAGGCCCTTGAGCAGCCAGGAGACCTTCTTGATCTTCGCCAGGCGGCCGCCGATGTCCTTGGTGGGCACGCCCGGCGCGCCGGAGGCCGGCGGCAGGTCGGCGGCGGAGGGGACGACGACGGCGTCGGAGTAGTTCTTCCGGATCGCGGCGATGCGCGGCAGGGAGGACTCGAGGATGTCGAAGAGGTGGTCCGGCCCGGCGAGGAAGTCCTTCATCGACTCGATCTGGATCGCCAGGGTGGAGTACTCCATGCACATGAGGTGCTTGAAGGTGGACTTGCGCAGCGAGGTGATGATGCCGTCGACGGGGCCGTCGTGGTTGAGGGCCGCGACGATGAGCCGGTTGCGCAGGTGGAAGTACGCCTGCCAGTCGATGGCGTCGTCCTTGTCGGCCCACGCCATGTGCCAGATGGCCACGCCGGGCCAGGTGACCGTCGGGAAGCCCGCCTTGCCGGCACGCAGGGAGTACTCGGTGTCGTCCCACTTGATGAACAGCGGCAGCGGCTGCCCGATCTGCTCACTGACCACGCGCGGGAACATGCACATCCACCAGCCGTTGTAGTCGACGTCGATGCGGCGGTGCAGGTCGCGGGAGTTCTTCGCGTCGGGGTCCTTCTCGTCCCCGTCGTGGCCGGTGAAGCCGAGGGGGTACTTGGCGAAGTCATGGTCGTAGGTGGAGTGCGGCGCCTCGCCCCACATGAAGTCGTGGCGCTGCACGACCTCGCCCATGGTGCGCAGCTGGGAGCGTTCCTGCAGGTTGAGCATCTGCCCGCCGACGATGATCGGGGTCCGGGCGTAGCGGCCGACCTGCACCGCGCGGAGGATGGACTCCGGCTCGATGGCGATGTCGTCGTCCATGTAGAGGATGAAGGGGGACTCGGGTGCCCCGGCCGCGCCCTCGCCGAGAGCCTCGTACATGATGCGGGAGTAGCCGCCGGAGCCGCCTAGGTTGCCCTGGCGGAACTCGTGGAAGCGCTCGCCGAAGTGGGCGACGGCGGCGTCGTAGCCGGGCTCGTCGGCGGGGTGCTGGTTGCCCTGGTCGGGCATGATGACGGCGTCGATGGCGGCGTCGACAAGCGGGTCCTCGCCGAGGGCCTGCAGGGCCGCGACCGCATCGTGGGGCCGGTTGAAGGTCGGGATGCCCACGGTGACGCGCTTGTCGAAGGGTCCGACCTCCGTGCCGTCCGGCATGATCTGCGGGCCGGGCGCGCGGTCGGCGTACCAGCCGGCCTCGGTGAGCGTGGTGGCGGTCTCGGCGGTGACGTCGAACCACAGCCAGCCGCCGTCCTCGAAGTGCGAGAGGGGGATGGTGAATTCCGCCACATCGTCGGTCACCAGCTCCCCGGCGACGGCCACACGGGTGCCGTCGATCTTGGAACGGTAGACCTCGATGCTCGCCTGGCCGGCGACGTGCATGCGCAGCAGGACGTGCTCGAGCTGCGACCAACGGCGCCAGTAGCTGGCGGGGAAAGCGTTGAAGTAGGTCTGGAAGGAGGCCTCGGCGCCGGCCGGGACCGTGACGGTGACCCGGTCCTGCCAGGTCAGACGCTCCTTGTTCTGCTCCGCCTCGATGAGGTAGAGCATGCGTACGTCATGGGGTTCGCCCTTGCGGGGCAGCAGGATGCGCTGCAGCATCTCACGCACAGGGGCATTCGGGGTGTTCTTCACGTCGTTCACGTCGGGTGAATCCGCCTTTCGACTCATCTGCGGAACAAGGGTAGTGCCCGCGGCCCGATTTCCGCGCCGCACTCACCGGCGGGCCACCCTTATCCTGGGTGGCATGAGATCCCTCATCGCCGCCCTCGTACTCGGAATCGCCCTCCTCGGGCTCCCGCCCGCCACCGCCGCTGCCGACCGGGTCGAGGTCATCGACCTCGCCGACGATCTTTCCGACGCCGACGAGCAGCTCCTGCTCGACCGCACTCCGACCATTGACCTGCCCGCTGAGGTGGCGAGCGTCACCTACGTGCTCTTCCCGGACAATGACGACAACCTCAACGACACCGTGCGCTATTTCGGCGAGGAGCAGCGCCGCGACCTCATCTCGGTGGAGGGCGACAAGTTCGCGCCCGGCCAGCTCATCGTGGCCGTGGGCCTCGATCCCCGCCGCATGGGCGTCTACTGCGGCGATGACGTGTGCGACGCGATCGGCTTCTACTCCCCCGGCCGCCAGGACGGGATCCTCGACCGCATGGAACAGCCGCTGCGCGACGGCAACTGGGCGGCCGGCATGCTCGAGGGCACGCGCGCGGTCGCCGATCCGACGGCGGTGCGGGAGACCTCCTCGGGGGGCATCGGGCTGTGGGGCTGGCTCCTCGGCGCCGGCGCGGCCGCGCTCGGTCTGCTCGCGGCGGTGGGCATCTGGATCGGTACCCGGCGTTCGCAGGCGCAGACCGCGCGGCAGCAGTTCGACGTGGTGCAAAGGGATTACGGGCGCGTGGCCCAGGATCTGCAGGCCATCGACGTGCGCGCCCACTCGCTCACCTCGCCGCTGGCCAATGATCAGCTGCGCGGGCAGTGGGAGCAGGTCAAGGAGCAGTTCCTCGGCCTCAACGAGACCTTCGACCAGCTCGACGGCCTGACGGCGGGTTCGGCGGACCGGGAGTTCCGGGGGCGTCGAGAAGCGATCGCCACCGCGCACGAACAGGTGGAGAAGATGAAGACGGCGGAGGCGAACATCGAGACGCTGGCGCGGATGGAGCACGGCGACGCCGAGATCCGGCGCCGCGAGCTGACCGCCATGCACGAGGACGTGCTCACTCTCGATGCCCCCGAGCTGCGGGAGCGGATCCTCGCCCTCCGCGCGCGTCTCGACGACCCCCGCTTCATGGACGACTTCGCCGACCTGGTCACGGAGCATCGCATCGTCGTGGAGGAGGCGCAGAAGAAGCTCTACGCGGACTCCGACCTGGACCTCGACCGCGACAACCGCGCGCCCGCGCTGTGGGACAGCGGCTGGCGCCCCGGCGCCTACCTCCCCTACGGCACGGTGTACGCGTGGCACACGGCCGATGTGGAGGCCGCGCAGCCGAGCACGTCCTCCACGTCGGCGACGACCGGGTACTCGTCCGGCGGATTCTCGGGAGGCGGCGCCTCCCGCGGTTTCTAGGCGGCCAGTTCCTCGGCGACCGCGCCGCTGCGGACCGGGATGTTGAGGGCCGTGAGCAGCTCGGCGACGCGGGTCTCCATGGTGTCGGCGAAGGTGCGGATGTGCTCGATGCCCATGCCGTCGGTGGCGGGCACGTCCCACTGGACGTAGGAGCGACCCGGCAGGTCGTGGGGCTCGGCGGCGTCGAGGTAGACGACGACGTCGGCGGCGGCCAGGGTGCGGCGACGCTCGGTCTTGAACTTGGCCGTGGTGAGGCCGCGCTCATCCATGACCCACTCGATGAGGGCGTCCTCGCGGTTCTCCGGGTGGGCGCCGGCCACCGTGGCGACGATCGCGTTGTCGCTCAGGCGGCGGGCCAGCGCGGCGGCCAGGACGGCGCGGGCGGCGTTGCTGCGGCTGGCGAAGAGGATGCGGGGGCGCGGGGTACCGACATCCCCGTGGGTCCACAGGTGGTCCTCGATGCGGCCCGCCGCCTCCCGGTGCACGAGGACGGGGAGGAAGTCGGCGATGCGCGCGGTGGCGGTGTGCTCGGCGATGACGGTGTCGAGGATCTCGTCGATGATCGCGGAATCGGCGCGGTGGCCGAAGCGGGAGTAGAGATCCTTGCGGACGGAGCGGAAGGTGGTGGAGTTCATGATGGTTCCCTTTCGTGTTGTTTACCTACCGTTAACCTTAAGTGAACGGAAGGTAAACATGCAAGGGGGCGCGCTGGGCTTTTGTGGTCCAACCTCATGAAACCGCAGGTCAGGCGAGTTAACTTAAAGTTAACTTTCTGACCTTTTAGACGGCGGGGGCGTTCGCCTTGCCCAGTTCGACGAGCAGTTCCTTCACCTGCACCTCGATGGCGTCGGCGATCTCGCGCACCTTCTCCAGGGGCTGCCCGGCCGGATCCGCGATGTCCCAGCGCTCGACGCGGTCGGCCGGAATACCCGGCACCTCGTCGACGCCCAGCAGCACCACGACGTTGGCGCGGTGGACGGTGCGGGGCACGATCTCCTTCTGGTACAGGTGCCCGGTGGGGATCCCGCGCTCCTCGAGCACCTCGATGACCTGCGGGTCGATGCCGCCAACGGGGTTGAGGCCCACGGAGCGGACGTAGACGCGGTCGCCGACGGCCTGCGCCATGATGGCGGAGGCCAGCTGGGAACGGCCGGCGTTACGCTCGCACACGAAGAGCACCTCGGGGCGCGGGGTGCCACTGCGCCCCTTCGCCTCGGCCCGCTCCTCGAGGATCTCGGAGACCTCGCGCTCGACCGTCACCGGGAGGAAGGTGTCCACCTTGGCGGTGGCCTCGGCGGAGGTGATGGCGGCGTCGAGAAGCTCGTCGATGGTCCGGGCGTAGAAGTACTGCCCGTAACGGCGGTGCAGATCCTCGCGGACGATGGCGTAACGGTCGCTGCTCATGATGTCTCAGGCCTTTCGCTCGAGCGGGAAAACTTCCGGTTTCCCATTTGTTAACCTAGCGTTAACTTTACTCCCGCCCGGGGCCCGCACACAACTAGTGACCGCGCTCCTGTTCGAGCGCCACACCCTGCTCAAAGAACGGCACGAGCTTGTTCTCCCACAGGGTGAGCGCCGACGCGATCGCCATGTGCATGTCCAGGTACTGGTACGTACCCAGGCGGCCCCCGAAGAGCACGCGCTGGTCGCGGGCCTCGGCGGCGGCGAGCTCGCGGTAGGCCTTGAGCATCTCGCGGTCCTCGGGCGTGTTGATCGGGTAGTACGGCTCGTCGCCCTCCTCGGCGAAGCGCGAGTACTCCTTCATGATCACCGTCTTGTCCTTCGGGTACACATCCTCCCGCTCGGGGTGGAAGTGACGGAACTCGTGGATACGGGTGTAAGGCACGTCCGCGTCGTTGTAGTTCATCACCGGGGTGCCCTGGAAATCGCCCGTCTGCCGCACCTCGGTGTGGAAGTCGAGGGTGCGCCAGCCGAGCTGGCCCGCGGCGAAATCGAAGTAGCGGTCCAGCGGCCCGGTGTAGACGACCGGCGCCTCCGGCGACTCCGCGCGCAGCTCATCGCGGACGTCGAACCAGTCGGTGTCGAGGCGGACCTCGATGAGCTCGTGCGCGGCCATCCGCTCCAGCCACGCGGCGTAACCCTCGACCGGCAGGCCCTCGTAGGTGTCATTGAAGTAGCGGTTGTTGAAGTTGTAGCGCACCGGCAGGCGCGTGATGTTGCTGGCCGGCAGGTTCTTCGGGTCGGTCTGCCACTGCTTCGCGGTGTAATCGCGGATGAAGGCCTCGTAGAGGGGGCGGCCGATGAGCGAGATCGCCTTCTCCTCCAGGTTGCTCGCGTCCTGGGAGTCGATCTCGCTGGCCTGCTCGCGGATGAGCTCGCGGGCCTCGTCCGGGCTGTAGTAGCGCCCGAAGAACTGGTTGATCATGCCCAGGCCCATGGGGAACTGGTAGGCCGTGCCGTTGTGCATGGCGAAGACCCGGTGCTGGTAGCCGGTGAAATCGGTGAACTGGTTGACGTAGTCCCACACCTTCTCGTTCGAGGTGTGGAACAGGTGCGCACCGTACTTGTGGATCTCGATCCCCGTCTCCGGCTCCGCCTCGGAGTAGGCGTTGCCGCCGAGGTGGTCGCGGCGCTCGACGATGAGCACCTTCTTACCCAGCTGGCTGGCCGCGCGCTCCGCGACCGTGAGTCCGAACAGGCCGGAGCCGACAACAATGAGGTCGTATGTCATGGAAGACAGGCTAATCGACGCCCCCCTCCCCCACCCGCTGCAACACCGCGCGCGACACGCCGGGACGATTATTGTCACACCAGTATCATTGACCCCGGATGTGTACTACAGTTCACTCGTGACCAGTTTGGCCACACCTTTATCCGCTATTTCTGCCGTCAATTTGTTCAGGGAGTCCCCATCGTGCAGCAGCGACGCCGTATCGCCACAGGGCAGACCAGCGTCAACCCGACGTTGGCCGTTGTCCTGTCTCTCGCCCTCATCGTCTCCGCCGCGTTCGGCGGCAACCAGATCCTCAAGACCCAGGACGTCGGCAGCGGACCGATCGACGTGTCGAACACCTCCGCGTCCTTCGCCACCGGCGACAACATCGTCATCGACGACGCCGCCATCGCCCAGCAGTCCGGCGTCCCCGGCCCGCGCACGGTGAAGGAGTTCACCCGCGACGAGCAGTTCTCCATGTTCGCCATCACCTGGCTCGACGACCGCGACCTCGCCGCCTACGTCCGCGCCGAGATGCCCGACGGCTCCTGGGGCCCCTGGTGGGACGCCGAGGCCATCGGCGAGACCGGCCCCAACGGCGAGAACGGCACCGAGCTGATCTACGTGGAGCCGACCAACAAGGTCCAGGTCTCCATCGTCGGCGTCGACATCCTCGGCGAGCCGGAGATGGAGCCCGTCTCCCTGGCCCCGCTGCCCACGAACTACGGCGACATTCAGCCCGTCGCGGACGTCGCCAGCCCCGAGGACCTCGACGTCGTCTTCATCGACGGCAACGCCGAGGCCGGCGGCATCGCCCTGGCCACCGATTCCGTCACCCGCGGCATGCCGTCGGTGGTCACCCGCGCCGGGTGGGGCGCCCCCGCGGGCAACAACTGCCGCACCACCATCGACAATGAGATGGTCGGCGCCGCCGTCCACCACACCGCCGGCTCCAACGGCTACACCCAGGCCCAGTCCGCGGCCATCATGCGCGGCATGCGCGACTACCACGCCAACAACCTGGGCTGGTGTGACATCGGGTACAACGCGGTCGTCGATAAGTTCGGCACCATCTACGAGGGCCGCGCCGGCGGCCTGGACAAGAACGTCCAGGGCGCGCATGTCGGTGGCTTCAACAAGGGCACCTTCGGCATCTCCATGATGGGCAACTACGACCAGGTCGCCACGACCCCGGCGATGATCAAGTCCGTCGGCGACATGATCGGCTGGAAGGCCGCCATCGCCGGTTTCGAGCCCAAGGGCACGAACCAGTACTACACGTACGGTTTCCAGGGCTCGAAGTTCGCCGCGAACACCACGGCCACGCTGCCGAACATCTTCGCCCACCGCGATGCGCACTACAACACCTGCCCGGGCCAGTACGGCTACGCGCAGATGGGCACCATCCGCGACATCGCCCAGGCGAAGTACCAGGCCATCAAGTCGGGTACCGTGCAGCCGACCCAGACCCAGCCGACTCAGACCCAGCCCCAGACGACGACCACGCCGGTCACCCCGACGACCACGCAGCAGTCCCCGCCGCCCGCGCCGCGCCCGCAGCCGGATCCGCTCAACATGATGAGCAACGCCGCAGGTGGTGACACCACCGCGCTGCTCACCGTCGCCGGCACGCTGGCCGGTCTCGCCGTGGCGTTCCTCGCCTCCGAGGGCACCGTCCCGGGCACCACCCGCCAGGTCGGTGACATCGCGGTGCTCAACGACGTCAAGCTCACCGACCTCAAGCCGGTCCTGGACATCGTGTCCACCCTGGCCAACAACCCGCAGATCGAGCAGGCCGTCAACCGCATCGGCACCAACTACGGTGCCGTGCTGGGCAACCCGCGCGGTGGCCTCAACACCGGTGAGGCGACGTACGCGCTCTTCGACAACGGCGTCATCATCGACGAGGCCGCCGCCCCCGAGGCCCGCGCACTGTGGGGCGCCTTCGCCGACCTCTGGGCCGGTCAGGGCTTCGACCTCGGCCCGCTGGGCATGCCGCTCACCGAGGAGTACCAGGAGGGCGATCTCGTCCGCGTCGACTTCGAGGGCGGCTACGCCACCTACAACCCCTCCGACGGCAACGTTGACGTCAAGCTGAACTAGCTTATCGACGCCCCACAGCCCCTGACCTCACGGTTCAGGGGCTGCTCGCCGTTGCTACCCCCGGAAATCACCCCTGTGTCGGGGTCGTGGTTTAGGTTGGGGTTCGAACGGGAAAGCGAAGGGATCGAGGGGGTGAGAAACATGGCGCAGCCATCGTGGGCGGTGCTGGACAAGAGCAATTTCCATTACGAGTTCCGGGTGTCCAAGGTGAAGGCCGAGTACGAGATGTGGCGTTCCGCGCAGCCCATCCGGGACGTGCGCAGCCACGAGGACTGGACCACTCTGTCCTCGGTGCTCCGCAGCCAGCTGGGGGAGCCCAAGCACCGCCAGGCGCGCTTTCTCGACGCCCTCGACTGCCTCGACCGCCTGCCCCGCCTGCGGGCCTTCGTGGAGGACTCCTGGCTGCTGGACATGGAGCAGCTGTCCTTCATCGAGCGCGCGGTGTGCGAGGCACCGATCGCCATCCAGGACGACGACTTCTTCTGGAAGGCCCTCGACGAGGACCTCATGGAGCGTTTCACCCCGTCCCGCCCCCGCCAGCTGACGCCGACGAACTCCACGATCAAGGCCACCGTCATCGGCACGATCCGCAGCGTGGAGCACCTCGCCATCCCCGACTCACACCCCCTGGGCAACAAGCCGGTGGAGGGCCCGGCGACCTGCGAGAACCCGGGCGAGCTGATGTCCACCCTGCCCCCGGTGGAGGAAGAGACCTCGTCGCTGATCATGCAGGATCTCCCGGGCGGGAACGTGCGCTTCGATCTCTCCGTCGGGCAGGCCGCCGGTACCCAGATCGCCGATGCCGTCATGCAGGTCGCCAACGAGCAGAACTGTTCCCAGGCGGAGGCTCTCAGTGGACTCATTCTGGGCAACATCAGCACCCAGGTGACCACGCTCGTCTACGCGGCCAAGGATGTCGAGGACGCCCCCGTCTACCACCCGGAACGCGGCCTACTTTCCGCCGAGGCAGCCGCCACGCTCCAGGAGCTGGTCACCAAGACGCTGGACATGGACGAGGCGGCCGACGCCGCGACCTGCGCCTACGAAACCACCGACCTCATCCGCGCCTACCTCTTCGGCCGGGACTGGACCTGCCGCTGGCCGGGCTGCTCCCGCAAGGCCACCCACTGCGACGCCGACCACCGGATCAATCACGCCGACGGGGGTCCGACCACCGCCGCCAACATGATCATGCTGTGCCGCCACCACCACAACCGTAAGACGGACAGACAGGCCTTCTACCTGCTCGATCACCACACCGGCGACGTCTACTGGCTCTTCGCCGACGGCACCTACGTGGTCGATGCCGCGACCGGGCCTCTCGCCCCGAAGCAGAAGCGCTGGGTGCAGACGTTCTCGCAGCGCCGCCTCCGCCTCCGGGAGAGGCTGGCCGCGCAGGCCGCCGCGGAACGTTTCGAGAACTACCAGCACCGCATCAACTCACCGCCCGAACCGCGCCGCTACCTCCCCTGGCGCCGGGAACGCGACCCCGATGGGCTGACGGTGGAGGTTTAAGCCCAGTTGAGGGAACGCTCCACCGCCCGGTTCCAGCCCTCCACCAGGTCATCCCGCTGCTGATCCGACCACTCCGGACCCCACGTCCGGTCGGGTGTCTGCAGGGCGCGGACCTCCTCCATTCCTGCCCAGTAGCCTGCTCCGATACCGGCCGCGAAGGCGGCTCCGATGGCGGTGGTCTCGATGTTGCCCGGACGCACCACCTCGCACCCGAGGACATCCGCCTGCAGCTGCATGAGGGTGTCGTTGGCGGTCATGCCGCCGTCGACACGCAGGCTCGACAGCTCGATGCCCGAATCAGCCACCATCGCCTCGACCACCTCGCGGGTCTGCAGGGCGGTGGCCTCCAGAGCGGCCCGGGCCAGGTGGCTGCGGTCGGCGAATCGTGTCAGGCCGACGATCACGCCGCGGGCATCGGGACGCCAGCGCGGAGCGAACAACCCCGAGAACGCCGGCACAATGAACACACCCCCGTTGTCCTCCGCGGCGATCTGCTCGACTTCTTCTGCGGAACGGATGATCCCCAGCTGATCCCGCAGCCACTGCACCAACGAGCCACCGACCGCCACCGAACCCTCCAAGGCATATACGGGCTTTTCACCCGCGCGCTGATAGAGCACCGTCGACAGCAGGCCATGCTCGGAGAACTGCGGCTGCTCACCGGTGTTGAGCAGCAGGAACAACCCCGTACCGTAGGTGTTCTTGGCGTCGCCCACCTCGAAGCACCCCTGGCCGAACATCGCCGCCTGCTGGTCTCCGAGGACCCCGGCGATGGGGACCCCCGCCAGGGTGCCGCGCCGGCGCACGGTGCCGAAGTCCCCGAGGGAGGGACGGATCTCGGGCAGGACCGACAGCGGCACCCCGATCTCCGCGCACAGTTCCTCGTCCCACTGGCAGGTACGCAGATCCATGAGCAGCGTGCGCGAGGCGTTGCTCACGTCGGTGGCGTGCACCGCCGGGTGACCGTCATCCCCGCGCGCCCCGCCGGTGAGATTCCACAGCAGCCACGTGTCGATGGTCCCGGCCAGCAATTCCCCCGCCTCCGCCCGGGCGCGGGCACCCTCGACGTGATCGAGGATCCACGCGATCTTCGGGCCCGCCGGATAGGAGTTCGCCAACAGACCCGTCCGGTCCAACCACCGGCGCGGATCGTCCCCGGCGATGGAGGACGTGCGGGTGTCCTGCCACACGATGGCGTTGTGGATCGGCCGCCCCGTGGCCTTCTCCCAGACGACCGCCGTCTCCCGTTGGTTGGTCAGACCGAGGGCGGCGATGCGGTCCGGGGAGACGTCGATGTCGACCATGGCGGAGGACACGGCCCGGCGGGTGTTGGCCCAGATCTCCAGGGGATCATGCTCCACCCATCCCTGACGCGGCATGATCTGCCGGTGTTCGTACTGCCCCGAGGACACCACCTGACCTGCGGCGTCGATGATGACACACCGTGTCGACGTCGTGCCCTGGTCAATCGCCGCCACATATTGTTTCGGATGCGAAGCCGTCATGGCTCAATCCTGCCACGTCCACCCCAGTGACCTCTCCACCGCGCGGTTCCACTGCTCCACCAGCGCCCGACGACGCGCCTCCGGCCAACGGGGTGACCATCGCCGATCTTCGTGGAGGAGGGAGCGGATCTCCGCGGGGGAGGACCACACCCCGGCGTGGAGCCCGGCGGCGAAGGCCGCGCCGAGGGCGGTGGTCTCAATGTTCACCGGACGCACCACCTCGCAGCCCAGGACATCTGCCTGCAACTGCATGAGGGTGTCATTGGCGGTCATGCCGCCGTCGACACGCAGGCTCGACAACTCAATGCCGGAGTCCGCCACCATCGCCTCGACCACCTCGCGGGCCTGCAGGGCGGTGGCCTCCAGGGCCGCCCGGGCGATGTGCGTGCGATCCGCCGTCGGGGTGAGCCCGACGATGACACCGCGGGCATCGGGGCGCCAGCGCGGAGCGAACAACCCCGAGAACGCCGGCACGATGACCACTCCCCCGTTGTCCTCCGCCGCGATCTCCTCCAGCTCCCGCGCGGAACGGATGATCCCCAGCTGATCCCGCAGCCACTGCACCAGGGACCCACCGACCGCCACCGAACCCTCCAACGCGTACACCGGCTTCTCACCCGCGCGCTGATAGAGCACCGTCGACAACAGGCCATGCTCGGAGAACTGCGGCTCCTCCCCGACGTTGAGCAGCATGAACAACCCCGTGCCGTAGGTGTTCTTGGCATCGCCGACCTCGAAGCACCCCTGCCCCAGCATGGCCGCCTGCTGGTCCCCGAGCAGGCCCGTCACCGGCACCCCGTCAATGGTGCCGAAATCCCCGAGGGAGGGACGGATCTCAGGCAGGACCGACAGCGGCACCCCGATCTCCTCGCACAGCTCCTCATCCCACTGGCAGGTGCGCAGATCCATGAGCAGCGTGCGCGAGGCATTCGTCACGTCCGTGGCGTGCACGTTCCCGTCCGTGAGGTTCCACAGCAGCCACGTGTCCATGGTGCCCGCCAGCAGCTCCCCTTCTCCGTCGGCGTGCTCGAGGATCCACGCGATCTTCGGGCCCGCCGGATAGGAGTTCGCCAATAGGCCCGTCCGACTCATCCACCGCCGCGCATCGTCCCCGGCGATGGACGACGTGCGGGTGTCCTGCCACACGATGGCGTTGTGGATCGGCCGCCCGGTCGCCTTCTCCCAGACGACCGCGGTCTCCTGCTGGTTGGTGATCCCCCACGCGACGATGTCCTCCCGGGATACCGCAGCTATGGCCCGGCGGGTGTTCTCCAGGATCTCCCGGGGATCGTGCTCCACCCACCCCTGGCGCGGCATGATCTGCCGGTGCTCGTACTGCGCAGAGGACACCACCTGACCTGCGGCATCGACAATGACGCAGCGGGTCGACGTCGTGCCCTGGTCGATCGCCGCGACGTAGCGCTTCAGAACCACCGTTCCAGGACCTGCGCCAGGCCGGCCTCGTCGTTGGTTCCGGTGACCATGTCGGCGACGTCCTTGACGGAGTCGCGGGCGTTGCCCATGGCGACCCCGATGCCGGCCCAGGCGAGCATCTCGATGTCGTTGGGCATGTCCCCGAAGGCGATGACGTCACGCTGGTCGATCCCGTGCATGGCGGCGAGCGTCGACACGCCCAGCGCCTTGGTCACCCCGGGAGCGGCGATCTCGAGCAGCCCCTCGTTCATGGAGAACGTCACGTGCGCGACATCCGGGTCAAGGTAGGGGGTGAGCAGGTCGAACATCTCCGGCGCGCTCAAACCTTCGTGGCGCAGGATCATCTTCACCGCCGGCTGGCTGATCACCTCGTGTTCGGGGAGCACGCCGAAGGCCTGCTCCTCCCAGGTGTGGAGGAAATCGGGCGTGACCACGAACATCTCCTCCTCCGGGTCGAAGGCGGATCGGCCGACCCGTTCGCAGCCGACGCTCACGCCGCCCACGTCGTGGAACGCCTCTTTCGCCAGGTCGACGACCTCGGCCATGGTTTCCGGGGTCAGGGTGTGGGAGGCGATGACCTGGTCGTTGGCGGAGTCGTAGACCACCGCGCCGTTGGCGGTGACGCACACCGGGCGGATGGGCAGCTGGTCCAGGACGGGGAAAATCCACCGGTGCGGGCGCCCCGTCGCCAGGGCGACCTCGGTGCCGGCCTGCACAGCACGGACGATGACGTCCCGGACCCGCGGGAGGATGCGCTCCTGCGAGGTGATGATGGTGCCGTCGACATCGCTGGCCACCAGCTTCGGTGCCGGACTTTCCATGGTGTTTATCTCCTGAGTTTTTCCTTCACCTTGTCAATGAAGGAGCGTGCGTTGCCGAGCTTGGCGTCGGCCCTCTTGTCCAGTTTCACGGCCGCCTTGGCGGCTTTCTCGGCCTTGGCTTCGGTGTCGATCCGGCGGGCGTCGATAAGCGTGGGGGCGGAGCCGCCGTCCTCGGTGGGGATCCAGAATTCGCCGGCCGGGAACGGGCCGTAGGCCCGGTTGTAGTCGTCCTGGACGCGGTCGAGGAGCTGCTGCATGGCGACCTTGAGGCGCTCGATCGCCACATCCGGGTCACCGCTGGGGTCGATGGGCTCCCCGACGCGGATGAACACGGGGGTGTTGCTGCGTCCGAGGCGCTTGGGGTGGCCCTTCGTCCAGATGCGCTGCGAACCCCAGATGGCCATGGGGATGAGCGGGGCGCCGGCCTCGGCGGCGATGCGGGCCGCACCGTTCTTGAACTCCTTGAGCTCGAAGGAACGCGAGATCGTCGCCTCCGGGAAGATGCCCACCAGCTCCCCGGCGCGGAGGCGCTCGACGGCCTCCACCAGCGAGGCGGCGCCGGCGGCGCGGTCGACCGGGAGGTGCTTCATGGCCCGCATGAGGGGGCCGATGACGGGGGCGTCGAAAATCTCCTTCTTCGACATGAACCGCACCAGGCGTCGACCGCGCAGGTGCGCGGGGATACCGCCGAAGATGAAGTCGTAGTAGCCGGTGTGGTTGCTCGCCAGCAGTCCCGGGCCGTCGAGCGGGATGTTCTCGGCGCCGAAGACGGTCAACCGGATGCCCTGGGCCTTCATCAGGCCGCGGACGAGCGGGATGATGATGGTGTTGTACGGACGCTCCCGGGCCTCGACCGGGTGGTCGGGGACCTCGGGCAGCTCGCGCGGGACGTAGAAGCCCCGGCGCTTGGTGAACGGTCGCTTGGCCATGATCACTCCCCTACTTCTTCGGTTCGAGTACATCCTTGCCCACGAACGGGCGCAGCGCCTCCGGAACCACGACGGAACCGTCGGCCTGCTGGTTGTTCTCCAGGATGGCGACGAGCCAGCGGGTGGTGGCCAGCGTGCCGTTGAGGGTCGCGGCGATCTGCGCCTTGCCGTTCTCGTCCCGGTAGCGGGTCTGCAGGCGGCGGCCCTGGAAGGTGGTGCAGTTCGAGGTCGACGTCAGCTCGCGGTAGGTGCCCTGGGTGGGGATCCACGCCTCCGTGTCGAACTTGCGGGCTGCGGACTGGCCGAGGTCGCCGCCGGCGATGTCGATGATGCGGTAGGGCACCTCGACGGCGGAGAGCATGTCGCGCTCCATGTCGAGCAGCGCCTGGTGCTGGGCGACGGCGTCCTCGGGCTTGCAGTAGACGAACATCTCCAGCTTGTCGAACTGGTGGACGCGGATGATGCCGCGGGTGTCCTTGCCGTAGGAGCCCGCCTCACGACGGAAGCAGGAGGACCAGCCCGTGTACTTCACCGGCCCCTGCGAGAGGTCGATGATCTCGTCCTTGTGGTAGCCGGCCAGCGCGACCTCGGAGGTGCCGACGAGGTAGAGGTCGTCGCGCTCGAGGTAGTAGATCTCCTCCGCGTGGTCGCCGAGGAAGCCTGTACCCGCCATGATCTCCGGGCGCACCAGCACCGGCGGGATCATGAGCTGGAAACCGGCCGCGCGGGCCTTCTGCGCCGCGAGCATCATCATGCCCAGCTGCAGGAAGGCGCCGTCACCGGTGAGGTAGTAGAAACGCGCGCCGCCGACCTTGGTGCCGCGTTCCATGTCGATGAGACCGAGGGACGTGCCCAGCTCCAGGTGATCCTTGGGGGCGAAGTCGAACTCGCGCGGCTCACCGACGTGCTCGAGGATGACGAAGTCGTCCTCCCCGCCGGCCGGCGCACCCTCGACGACGTTGGACAGCTGCATCTGCAGCTCCTGCACGGCCGCCTCCGCCGCTTTCTCCGCCTCCTCGGACTCCTTGACCTGGGCCTTCAGCTCGTTGGAGCCCGCCAGCAGGGCCGGGCGGTCCTCCGGGGCCGCTTGTCCAATCTTCTTGCCGAAGGCCTTCTGCTCACCGCGCAGCGTATCGGCCGCGGAGATCGCCGCGCGCCGTTCTTCGTCGGCGGACAGCAGCTTATCGACGAGCGCCGGGTCCTCACCCCGCGTCACCTGGGAAGCTCGGACGACGTCGGGGTTCTCGCGGAGGAATTTAAGATCAATCACGCATCCGAGCCTACCGCGCCCACCTGCCGGTCGCCCCGATCGCAACCCCATTACCCTGCACTGGTCATAACCACCGGACTAGTATTGACTACATGGCTGCTGCCCCCGACCCTCAGTTGCCCGCCACCGTCATCACGGACGGGCCGAAGCCCAAGCACGCGCAGCTGCGGGCGATCCTCGAGGAGATGTGCACCACCCAACTCCACCCCGGCGACCTGCTCCCCGGCGAGCGTGTCCTCGAGGAGACCTACGGGGTCTCCCGCATCACGGTGCGCCGCGCGATCGGGGACCTGGTGGCCAGCGGCCGCCTCCGGCGAGCCCGCGGCAAAGGCACCTTCGTCGCCCCGAACCCGCTGGTCTCCCGCCTGCACCTGGCCTCCTTCAGCTCCGAGATGAAGGCGCAGGACGTCACGGCGACGTCGAAGATCCTGCTCTCCGAGCGCGCACCCGCGCCCTCCCCGGTCCTGGACTTCTTCGGCTCGGCCCCCGCCACCCTGCACACCCACCTGCGCCGCCTGCGCCTCGGCGACGGCCAGCCCTACTCCATCGACGACGGCTGGTACAACGCCGAGCACGTGCCCGATCTGCTGGAGAACGACGTCTACAACTCCGTCTACTCCATCCTGGAGAACCATTACCGCGTGCCCGTCACCGAGGCCGATCAGGTGGTCACGGCCGTCGGCGCCGACGAGCAGCAGGCCGCGCTCCTCGACATCGCACCCGGCACCGCGCTGCTGCACATCGTGCGTTTCTCCCGTTCCGGGGCGCTGCCCGTGGAGTGGTGCTCCTCCGTCTACCGCACCGACCGCTACCGGCTGAACACGCGCGTGACACGCGCCGGTAACTAGATTTTCGATACACCCGAGGGGCAGAATAGGGACACTATGAGGACATCCACCGCCCGATCCGCGGCAGCTGTGCGCACCGGCCTGGTGGCGGCACTCGCCGCCGCCGTGGCCGTCGGCTCCTACGGTTTCTTCTCCGAGACCACCACCGGCGACGGCTCCCCCGTGAGCAGCGTCGCCGGCCCCGCGAGCGGCGAGAAGCGGGAGAACGGCAACGGGTCCGCCCCCTTCACCACCGCCGATGTCGGCGCCTGCCTCACCTGGGACATCGCCGCCGACGGCACGGTGAGCAACTTCCAGCAGGCCCCCTGCGCCGGGGAGCACCGCTTCGAGATCTCCGCCCGGGAGAACCTCGCCGCCTACCCCTCCTCCGAGTTCGGCCGCACCGCCTCCATCCCCGACCTCACCCGCCAGGCCCAGCTGCGCGAGGAGCTGTGCCAGTCCCCGACCCTGCGCTACCTGGGCGGACGCTTCGACCCCGTGGGCCGCTACTCCATCGCCCCGATCCTCCCGCCCGCCGAGGCCTGGGCCGCCGGCGACCGCACCATGCTCTGCGGCATCCAGTCCACCGACGCCGCCGGGGTGCCCATGCTCACCACGGGGGCCGCCGCGGAGCAGGACCAGGCCGTTGTGGCGCAGCCCGGGCAGTGCGTCTTCGTCGATGACTCCCGCTCCCTGCGCACCGTCGACTGCGCGGAGAACCACCAGCTGGAGACCACCTCCATCGTCGATCTCTCGCCCGTCTTCCCCGAGGGCACCCCGAGCATCGAGGACCAGGACCGCCACCTGCAGGACGTGTGCACCCAGGCCGCCATCGAGCATCTCGGCGGCGAGGAGGCCCTCTACCAGTCCACGCTGCAGCCCTACTGGGGCACGCTGGGGCAGGCCTCGTGGATCGGTGGCTCCCGCTCCGTGAACTGCTCTCTGTTCCACCCGACCCCGGAGGGCGGTTTCTCCAACCTCAACGGCACCGCCCGCGAGGGCCTGCTCATCGACGGCCACCCGCCCGCCGAACAGCCGCCGCGCAACCCCCTCCGCGAGCAGCCGGCCCCCTGATGGTCGACATCAGCGACGAGGATTTCGACGACCTGGTCAACGACGCCCTCGACCAGATCCCCGACGAGTTCGCCCGGCAACTGCGCAACGTGGCCATCCAGGTCGCGGACTACAACGACGAGCACCCCACCTACCTGGGGCTCTACGTCGGGGTCGCGCTGCCCGACCGGACGCACCACCACACCGGTTTTCTGCCCGACGCCATCTTCATCTATAAGGAGGCGCTCAAGCGCTATTCCCACTCCCTGGCGGACCTGCGGGAGCAGGTGAAGGTGACCGTCTTCCACGAGGTCGGGCACTATTTCGGGCTCGAGGAGGACGACCTGGAGAGGCTCGGGTGGGGATAGTCCTGAAAAGCTGACATCGCGCTTATCGACGCCCCCCATTCCCCCAGGTCAGCAAAGGTGTGATGTCAGGGAATCAGGTCCGCCCAGCGCACCAGCTTCCACTCCCCGAAAGGCCGGTCGCCGGGCTCCAGCACGATGAAGCGGCAGTTGCCCAGGTACCCCGCGAAGGCGAAGTCGGGGTCGACGCTGGCGGCGTGCGCGGCCATGGTGCGGATCGCCGCGCCGTGGCTCACCACGAGGACGTCCTTCGCGGCCCCGTCCGCCAGGTGCGCGAGGGCGAGGTTCTCCATGACGGGCCGGTAGCGGTCCATGAGTTCGAGATAGGTCTCCCCGCCCGGGATGCGCGCCTCGGCGTCGGCGTCGAGCCAGCCCCGCAGGGCGGTGGCGTAGGAGCGGTGGGAGTCGTCGTCGGAGAGCATCTCGTGGTCGCCGGCGAAGATCTCGTGGAGGCCGACTTCGACGTCGATGAGCATCTCCCGTTCCCGCAGGCCTGCGGTCTGCTCGAAGGCGGTCATCGCCAGCAGGGCGGTCTGCTGGGCGCGCAGCGCCACCGAGGAGACCACCGCGCCGAGGCGCCCCGGGGAGCCCCCGCCGGCCCGGCAGTACTCGACGAGTTCGACGCCGACATTCCACGCCTGGTTGCGTCCGGTGTCGGTGAGTTCCGCCCCCGGCGGGCGGGTGTCCAGTTTGCGGGCGACGTTGCTGTGGGTCTGGCCGTGGCGCAGGAGGATGAGGCGGCCGCTCATGCCCGTCCCTCCCGGGCGGCGCGGACCCAGTCGGTGGCGCGGTCGAGGCGGCTCAGGTCGGTGGCCACGCGTCCCGGGGTCGGGGGCACGGGCCAGGAACCGAGGTAGGTGATGTCCTCGGCGCGCAGCCACAGGGCGCGGAGGGCCTCGGCGACGGGGGCGTCGTCGATGTGGCCGACCAGATCCACGTAGAAGTGGTAGGTGCCGAAGGCCCGGCGGGTCGGGCGGGACTCGATGCGGCTCATGTCCACGCCGCGCAGGGAGAACTCGGTGAGCGCGCCGACCAGGGTGCCGGGTTCGTTGGGGAGGGTGAACACGACGGTGGTCTGGTCGGCGCCGGTGCGCGGGGTCGGCACCCCACGCGGTCCGACGACGACGAAGCGGGTGCGGGCCCCGGCGACGTCGGCCACATCGCGCGCCACCACGTCGAGCCCGAAGAGGACGGCGGCACGGTCGGGGGCGGCCGCGGCATCCACGCGCCCCTCGGCGACGGCCTCCGCAGCCGCCGCGTTGGAGGACGCGGGGACGAAGCGGGCACCCGGGATGTGCGCGGCCAGCCACTGGCGCACCTGCTGATGCGCCACAGGGTGGGTGGCAAAGGTCTGCACATCCTCCAGTGCCATGCCGGGGCGCAGCATGATGGAGAACGCGATCTCGATCTCCAGCTCGTAATAGACCTGCACTCCCCCGGCCTCGACCAGCGCATCAAAAGTGGAGGTCACGGCCCCGTCGACGGAGTTCTCGATGGCCACGCACGCGAAGTCGGCCCGCCCGGCGCGCACCGCGTCGAGCGCCTCCCGGGGGGAGTTCACCGGCAGGGGGGTCACCTCGCCCGGCCCGAAGGCCCCGGCGTCCTGGAAACGGATGAGCGCGGCCTCGGTGAACGTGCCCGCGGGGCCGAGGTAGGCGACGGTGGTGGTCTCAGTCATGTCTGCCAGCCTATCCAGTCGTATTCTGGTCCGCATGACCATGTCGGTGCCTGAGCTCGTCGATAAGCTGCGGTCCGGCGAACTCTCGGCGACGGACTCCGTCGAGCGTCTCGCCGCGCGCGTCGCCCCCGGGGACGGCTTCTCGCACCTCGCTCTCGAACAGGCGCATGAGCGCGCGCAGCGCCTCGACCGGCAGGTCGAGCGCGGCCGCCTCCACGGTCTGCTGCTGCCGGTGAAGGACCTCGCGGACGTCGCGGGCATGCCCACCACCTTCGGCTCGGCGCACCGCACCCGCCTCGCGGAGACGACCGACACGCTGCCCGCCGCGCTACTGGAACAGGGCGCGATCATCCCCGGCAAGTCCCACACTGCGGAACTGGGGCTGATGATCTACACCGAACCTCCCGGCCTCGATTCCCCCAGCAACCCCCTGTGGCCAGGCAGAACACCGGCCGGTTCTTCCGGGGGCGCCGCCGCGCTCGTCGCCCGCGGCCTGGTGCCCGCCGCCCACGCCTCCGACGGCGGCGGTTCCATCCGCGTGCCGGCCGCCGCCTGTGGAGTCGTCGGGTTCAAACCCTCCGCCCCGCGCCTGGCCGCGCAGGGTTTCCTCACCCGCTCGCTTATCGACGCCGCCTTCCTCCTCCACCTCACCCCCCGCCCCGGCCGCCGCCGCATCGGGGTGCTCACCGAGCCGTTGTTCGCCGACACCGCCGTCGACGAGGCCCACCTGCGGGCGGTGGCTGCGGCCGCCGAGCACCTGCGCACGGCCGGGCACGAGGTCGTGGAGGTCCACCCCTACCCGGACGCCGCGGTCACTTTCGCGGCCTTCCGCACCATCTTCACCGCCCAGCTCGCCGGGCTGCCCGGGCCCGCGGAGGGGCTGGTCGCCTGGCTGCGTGCGCACGGCCGCGCGGTCACCCGCACCCGCCTCGACCAGGCCAACCGCCACGCCGATCGCCTCGGGAACCGCCTCGCCGCGCACTGGCACATTGATGCCCTGCTCAGCCCCATGACCACCACCGATCCGCCCCCCATCGGGCACTTCGCGGCGCTGGACCCGGAGGAGAACTTCCTCGCCCAGACCTGCTGGTCACCCTGGGGATCGCTGTTCAACATGACCGGTGCGGCCGCCGTGTCGGTGCCGTGGGAGAGGCCCGTCAGCGTGCACCTCGGCGCGATCCGCCTCAGCGACGGTGAACTCCTCGCCCTCGCGCAGGAGCTGCACCCGTGACCCGCCAACGCCTGTGGACCGAGATCCTCATTGTCCTGGCCGTCAGCTTCGGCATCTCCGGGGTGCGCGGACTGCTGCGCCTCACGGACGCACTCTACGATTCCCGCCCCCTCAACGAGCAGCAGATCACCCTCCACCAGCCCCTGTCGAACGCCCCGTGGATCGACTTCGGCCTGCAACTGGCCTCCGCCGGCACTCTCTTCGCCTACGGCGCGCTGGCGTTGTATCTGCTGGCCGGGCAGTTCCCCCGCCCCCGGTGGTCGGACCTCGGCTGGGGAGCGGGCCTGGCCGGCATCATCGGCATCCCCGGACTCGCCTTCTACGCCACCGCCCTGCACCTGGGACTCACCCGCGAGGTCATCCCCGCCACGACCGGCAACATCCCCGTCCTGCTCACCTGGTCCTTCGCCAACGCGTGGGGCGAGGAGATCGTCGTGGTCATGTACCTGCTCACCCGCCTGCGCCAACTCGGCTGGGGGCTGCCGGCGGCGCTCGCGTTCTCCAGCGTGCTGCGCGGTTCGTACCACCTCTACCAGGGGGTCTCCGCCGGGTTCGGCAACATCCTCATGGGTCTGCTCTACGGCTGGTTCTACTGGAAGACCGGCCGCATCTGGCCGCTCATCATCGCCCATTTTCTTATCGACGCCGTCGCCTTCGTCGGCTACGCAGCCATCGGCGGGGATCTCTCGTGGTTGGGGATCGGGTATTAGTCTTATCCCCATGCATGAACGTGACCCCCGCCGGCGGCAGGACCCGCCCCGCCGCCAGCCCGGCCGTTCCTCCGATCCCCGCGATTCCGGTGACTATGTGCTCGGGCGCGACGGCAAACCCCTGGTCGACCGCTACGGTCGGCCCGTGCGTCGGCGTACCCCGCAACGACCGCCGCGTCGAGAAGCAGCACCCCAGCAGTACATGCCACCTCGTCGGGAGGAGCCGCAGTACCGCCCCGCGCCGGCGAGCTACCGGCCCCCCGCCCCCGCCCCGCGTCGGAGGAAGAAGCGTTCCTTCAGGCCGCTGAAGACGGTGGGCGCACTGGTGGCGATCATCGTCGTGCTGGGGTTGTCCATGTTGCTGTGGGCGGATGCCCAGCTCAACCGCGTGCAGGCGCTCCCCGAACAACGGGTGGCCAACACCGCGGGAACGAACTGGCTGCTCGTGGGTTCGGATTCCCGGCAGGGCCTGAGCGACGAGGACGCCGCCCGCCTGGGCACGGGTGGCGATCTCGGCGTCGGCCGCACCGACACCATCATGCTGCTCCACATCCCCACCGTCGGACAGGCCCGGCTGGTGTCGCTGCCACGCGACTCCTACGTCACCATCCCCGGCTACGGCGACGACAAGATCAACGCCGCCTTCACCTACGGCGGACCGCAGCTGCTCACCACCACCGTGGAGAGCGCCACCGGCCTGCGTATCGACCACTACGCGGAGATCGGGATGGGCGGCCTTGCCAACGTCGTCGACGCCATCGGCGGAGTCGAACTGTGCCCCGCCGAACCGATCAACGACCCGCTGGCCAACCTCGATATCCAGGCCGGGTGCCAGACCATGGACGGCGCCACCTCCCTCGGTTACGTGCGCACCCGCGCCACCCCGATGGGTGATCTCGACCGCGTCGACCGGCAGCGTGCCTTCTTCGCCGCGCTTATCGACGAAGCCACCGCACCCAACACCCTCCTCAATCCCCTCGAGTTCTTCCCCCTCGTCGGCAGCACCGCCAAGTCCTTCACCGTGGGCAAGGGTGATCATGTGTGGAACCTCGCGCGCGTCGGCCTCGCCATGCGCAGCGGTGTGCAGACCGAAACTGTGCCCGTCGGCGGTTTCGCCGACTACGCCGTGGGCAACGTCGTCCTCTGGGACCAGGCGGGCGCGCAGGCGCTGTGGGAGTCGATGCGGTAGCCGGGCACGCCGAGCACTCTCATATATAGATTCTCCCGCACGCTTCCCGTCGCACATTTAAGGTCTCAGGTGTCACCCCTGAAACGCATCGCCGCGACCACTTCCTGCCCCACTAATACAAAGGGGCTTACCCCACCTCTTTCAGGAATGAGCGCGTCAATGAAAAACAGAGGCCACACACTCGGAATAGCAATGTCGACGCTCCTCACTGCGGTGTCCATGACGGCTTGCGGAAATCTCATCGACACGACCGTGGAGGGCCAAGTCGGGTTGACACTCGGGGACGACGGAACCATCCGCATCATGGTGCAGCCGTGCACGCTACCCATTGATGAAGTTTATGTTCTTGGTCCCATCACATACGAAAATGGCGAGGGAAAGAACAGCCTGATCTTCATGGCGAGTTCTGCCGAAGGAGTGTCCGAGCCATTCACCATCGACAATTTTGATGTCCAGCCCCCGTTCGTGGTGGAGGCGAGCAATCCCTTACCCACCGATCCGGAGTTCCTTCTGATTGTCAACGCGTTCGTAGCTGACGGTAATGCGCAGGCAAGCCAGGCTTCGGCGCGCATCTCTCAAATTCTGGCTCTCCGGCCAGGCGAGATCATAATGGGTTCCGACGACGCGATCGTGACCCTGGATCAGTTCCTGGCCTGTTAGGTGGATGAGCCCGGAACTTTCATGATGTGGACAAGGCAAAAGAGTGCGCAGCTGCGCACTCTTTTCACCGTCTGAGCTGGGATGACTAACGGATGGTCACCTGGCGGGACTTGATGTTCTGCAGCTGCTTGCGTTCGTCGGCGCTCAGCTGCTCATCGTTGGACACCTCGGCGGTGACGGCCTCGGACACGCGGTTCAGCTCGGCACCGTAGGAGTCGTGGGAGACGCTCGGGTCGAGATTGAAGACGGGCACGATGATGCCGTGGGTACGGAACACACCGGCGAACTTCGTGCCCTCACCGAGGTGGAGCTCGCCGCGGGCGGCGACGCGCGCCAGGGCGTTGAGCAGACCGTCCTCGTTGTCGTCGGGACGCACCCAGCGGATGTGCGCCTTGCCGCCGCCGGGGTTGACCCACCACACGGCACCGGGGATGTCAGTGTCAACGCGGTGGGACTCCACGACGGCGTCGTTGGCCTGCTGGAGGGCCTGCGCGGTGACCGGGTCGAGCTGGGTGCCGGCCGGCATCCACCAGTTGAAGTCCTGGTGTTCGGTGATGTCCAGTTCGGCGTCGGCGGCGATGAGTTCGCCCAGGGCCGGCTGGGAACCATCGGCGACACCCTGCTCGAGGGTGGCGCCGGCGGCGGCGTCACGCACCCAGGCCAGAGCGTAGGCGAGGTCGCGGCCCGGGTTCTGGGAGGGGATGCGGGTCTGCAGGGCCACGAAGGCCTCCTGGCCATCCTCACGGACCAGGGCGGCAGCGCCCCCGGGCAGGACGGTGGAGATGTAGATGTCGCGGTCGGTGCCGGCGACGGCCACCTTCGCGGTGGCGGCGGGGACGAACTCCTGCAGGGCGATGAGGTCCGCCTCCCCACCGATGCCGGCGTAGGGGCGGGCGTCCTTCTCCAGGGCGGCGCGCTCGGCGGCGCGGGCGGCGAGCTTTGCCTGGCGGCGGCTCATACCCTCGGGCAGGTTCTCGTTCTTCTTGTTCTTCTTGGCCATGCGTCAAAGATACCCGGCGACGGGTTGCCGAAAGGCATATCACCCTAGGCAGAGCACGGCATGGGTAGGTCGAGTGCAACCTTCCGGCGGCGGGCCTGGCTCTCGGCCTACTCATGGCGAGATATCCGTCGGGTGATATGCCTCAGGAGGAACCGAGGACCTCGAGCGCCAGCGACACCTCGTCGGTGGCCATGAGGTCGACACCGTTGTCACGCGCCCACAGCATGTCCGCGGGCTCATTGACGGTCCACATGTACGTCGGCAGCCCGTGCTTCCCGATGAGGTCCGGCCGCCTCCGAGCCCGCTGCAGCGACAGCCCCAGTCCGGTCGGCTTCCCGGGGTGCGCGTCGATGGGGTTCGCCCAGCGCTCGTACTTGCGGCGCAGGTGAAAGCGGTCGACCTGCGGGGCCAGTCGCTTCATGCGCACCACGGCTGCCGCGGAGAAGGTGATGACGTGGATGCGGGGATCGTCGAGCATCCCCGCGTGCTGCAGTGTCCGCACCACCTGCTCCTCCACCATCGGGCCGAAGCGGGAGGGGTGCTTGGTCTCGATGTAGAGGTGTTTGTCGGTCGGCGCGATCATGTCCAGCAGCTCGTGAAGGGTGAGCACGTTCTGCGGGTGCTCCTCGGTGCCGAAGTTGTGTTCCCGCAGGTCCGACAGGGTCATCCGGGAGACGCGCCCGCGGCCGTCGGCGACTCGGTCGATGATGGGGTCGTGGAGGACGACCATGTCGCCGCCGCGGCTGAGGCGGACGTCGCACTCCACGCCGTGGATCGGCAGCTCGAGGGCGCGCGCGAAGGCGAGCTCGGTCAGTTCGGGGTATTTCGCGGAGTAGCCGCGGTGCGCAATGATCTCCATCTAGTCATTCTCAGGCATCCAGCTGCCGATTTGTCGCAACATCTGCCGATTCTTTCGCTGCGAGCGCCCCAGTTTGGTGGACAGGGTGTGCAGGATGCGGATGGCGTCGGTGATGTGGGGCCCCTTGTTGAGCATGACGGCCTCGGAGCGCAGGGCGTAGGCGGCGTCGGTGATCTCGGCGCGGGTGGGCAGGCCGGACTTGGCCAGGCTCTCGAGCACCTGGGTGGCCGTGATGACGGGCACGTGCGCGGCCTCCGCCATCTGGGCGATGAGGCGCGGGACCTCGGCCATGCGGTCGAAGCCGAGCTCGACGGCCAGGTCACCGCGGGCGATCATGATGCCCAGGTTGGGGTGGCGCATACCGGCGAGCAGCACCGGGCAGAGGTTCTCGTAGGCGGGGATCGTCTCGATCTTCAGCACGATGCCCAGGCGACGCACCCGCTCCGGGTCGGCGGATTCGGCGGCGATCTCCTCGAGGGTGTCCAGGACGAAGGCGACGTCGTCCGTGTCGCGGATGAAGGAGATGTTGGCGATGTCCCCGTGTTCCGCCACGAAACGGAACGCCGCGATGTCCTCCTCCGTGAGGCTGGGCAGCGGCAGCACCGTCTCGGGCAGGTTGATGCCCTTGTACGCGGCGAGGTTGGTGCCGTTCGGGCCGGCGTAGTCGATCCGCAGCTCCACCACGGTGTACTCACCGTCGCTGCGCTTCTCGACGGCGCGCCCGGCGATCGACCCGTCGTCGAAAAGCACGCGCTGCCCGACCTCGATGGCGCGCACCGCCTCCGGCAGCGTGCAGCTGATGCGCGGGGTCCGGCCCGGCGCGGGGGTGGCCGGGGCCGGGTCGTCGGTGAGCAGGAGCGTGTCCCCGCGTTGCAGGCGCAACCTCTGCTCGGTGGGGGGCACGCCGGACACGCGCGTCTTGGTGTAATCGGACTCCAGCAGGGTGGAGTTGGTGATGTACGCGTTGCGCTGGCCTTCCGCCAGCACCCCGCCGTTCTCCTGGCGGGTGACCACGAACTTCCGCTTGGCGTCGCGGTTGTCGTGGAAGCTGATCTCATCGCCGGGGGCCAGTGCCTCGAGCCACTCCCGTTCCACGCGCAGCGGCAGCGTCGGGCGGCCCGGCAGGTCGGCGGGAATCGAGATGTCGGGGGCGTCGTCGGGGGTGAGCCAGATCTTCGCGGGGGTGAGCACCCGGCCGGTGTCCTGGCGGGTGACGCGGGCGCGGCCGACTGCGGGGCCGGGGGCGATCCGCCCGGTGCGCACCTTCGGGCCGGCCAGGTCCATGGCCACCTTGATGTCGCGGCCGTACTCGGCCGCGGCGGTGTGGACATGGTCGATCATGCGCTTCCACACCTCGGGCCCGTCGTGGGCGCAGTTGATGCGGGCCAGCTCCATGCCGGCGGCGACGAAACCCCGGACGAGGTCGAGGTCCTCGCCCGCCTCGGTGGGCAGGGTGACCATGATGCGGGAGTGCGTCTCCTCGGAGGAGTAGCCGAGGAGTTCGGTGGCGTGGTCCTCGAGGATGTCGTCGGCCAGCGCGAAAGCGTCGCGGACCTCGACGTCCGTGTACTTGAGCGGTTCGCCGTTGTAGGCGGAGAGCACGTTGCGGGCCGCCTGGAGGCGGGCGAGGACGGCGGGCTCGGCCGTCGATAAGCGGGTCGCCCCGATGGACGCGAGCCCACCCTGCACGGTGCGGATGTCATGCTGGCGCAGCTCGGCGTAGTGCACGAGGTTGACCGCGCCGTCCCGGTGGTTGGGGGCGACCCGGGAGATCTCCGCCGCGACCCGTGACTCCTCCGCCCGGACGGCGTCGATGAGTCCGTCGACCTCGGTGATCAGTTCCTGCAGCCTGGCTTCCACGGCTGTCCTCCCGCTCGGTTGGTCAGTACCCTCACATTGTGCCTGCATCCGGGCGGTTCGGCATCTCGAGTCACTCCGCGGGGAAGAACTCCTCCTTGATGGCGCGCAGGGTGGCGGCGGAGTGGGCGAAGCGCTCCTGCTCGTGCTCGTTGAGCTGCAGTTCCACGGCGCGCGCGATACCGGCGCGGTTGATGATGGCCGGGGTGCCGATGTAGATGTCGTGCTCCCCGTACTCGCCCTCGAGATAGGCGGAGACCGGCAGCGCGACGTCCTGGTTCTGGATGATCGCCTTGGTGATACGCGCCAGACCCATGCCGATGCCGTAGGAGGTGGAGCCCTTGGCGTCGATGATCTCGTAGGCGGCGTCGCGGGTCTCCTCGAAGATCTTCTCGATGCGCTCGGCGAAACCGGGCTCATTCTCCACCCGCGAGTTGAGCGTGACGCCCGCGATGGTGGCGGAGGAGACGACCGGCAGCTCGGTGTCACCGTGCTCGCCGATGATGTAGGCGTGGATGGAGGTCGGGGAGGTGCGCTCGATCTCGCCGAGCATGAAGCGGTAGCGGGCGGAGTCCAGCACGGTGCCGGAGCCGATGACCTGGTGGTGGTCGAGGCCCGAGTAACGCCACACGCCGTAGGTGAGGATGTCCACGGGGTTGGTGGCCACGAGGAAGATGCCGTCGAAGCCGTTGCTCATGACCTCCTCGGTGATGGACTTCATGATCTTCATGTTCTTGTCCACCAGCTCCAGACGCGTCTCGCCCGGCTTCTGGGCGGCGCCGGCACAGATGACGACGAGGGCCGCATCCCGGCAGTCCGCGTAGGTGCCCTCGGTGACGCGGGTGCGGGAGCTGGACCACACCACGCCGTGGTTGAGGTCCATGACGTTGCCGCGGAGCTTCTTCTGGTCGATGTCGATGATGGCCAGGTGGTCGACGGTGCCTTGATTCACCAGGGCGTAGGCGTAGGCGACGCCGACATCACCGGCACCGATGAGGACGACTTTGTTTCCGACTGCAGTGCGCATGAGGTCTCCGTATTTCCGATCATGTCTGGATGAGGTGGTCTGCTCGGGACTACCTCCATTATTGCCTTTTCCGATCGGACATGCAGTGTGTACTGCGCCACCTTCGAATCTCTGCCAGAATCAGCGACCATGCGGGTTCTGCGCCGTCACCTCCTCCCAGTCGCCGTCGGGGCGCTCAAAGGGCTGGCCTTCGGGCTCGAGGTGGTCAATGACCTCATCCCCGGCCTGCGCATGGCCCGGCGCGGGCGGCTCCCGGCGAACCTCGGGGCCGGTCTCCTCGGAGCCGAGGTGGCCACCTGGTGGGCCATCTCCCCCTCCCTACTCCCGCGCCCCTGGTGGGTGACCGCCGCCAATGTCGCCATCGTGCAGGGGGCGGGCCACCTGGCGGGCACCGCGCTGGCCTACCCCCTGCGCCGCCGCTGGTCGCCCCGCGCCTGGTTCTGGGCCGGCACTGGCCACACGCTCCTGGCCGGGATCACCGTCGCCGCCGCGCTGCTCAGCCTGCGCCGCCAGGAACAACAGGCCCGGCTGGTGCGCGCGGAGAAGCGCGGCCGCAGCCACGCGCTCGTCGGCGGCCTCGTGGGCACCGCCGGTTACGGCGCCCTCCTGCTGCTGGGCGACGCCGCCCAGGTCTCCGTCGACCGGCTCGGCGCCCGCCTCTCCCGCTGGATGCCCCTGTGGGTGGCGTGGCCGCTGGCGGCCGGGGGTGTGACCTGGGTGGCGCTGGTGCTCAGCGACCAGGTGCTGGTGCGCCGTATCCTCGCCCGGATATCCCGGCAGGCGGCCTCCCTCAACGCCGCGGTGTTCCCCGGGACGATGATGCCCTGGGAGCCGGAGCGTTCCGGCTCCCCCTGGTCGCTGGAGCCCTGGTCGGCGGTGGGCTCGCAGGGCCGCGCGGTGCTCTCCCTCGGCCCCCGGGCCCGGGACATCGCCGAGGTCACCGGCCTCGAGGTCGTCCGCGAACCCATCCGGCTCTACGTCGGGCTGGTCCCGGGGCGTTCCGTGGAGGCCGCGGCCCGTCTCCTCCTCGCGGAGATGGACCGCACCGGCGCTTTCCGACGCGACACCCTCGTCATCCAGACCACCGCCGGCACCGGCTGGATCACCGACTGGTCCGTCGGCGCCGTCGAGTTCCTCAGCGGCGGCGACTGCGCGACGCTGGCCATGCAGTACTCCTACCTGCCCTCCCCCGTGGCCTACGTCGTCGACCGCGACACCCCGGTGCGCGCCGCCCGGGCGCTCATCTCCGCCGTCCTTGACCGCCTGGAGCAGATGGACCCCACCGACCGCCCCCGGCTCTACGTCGCGGGGGAGTCCCTCGGCGCGTACGGCACCGCCTCCGCCTTCGCGGATCTCGACGACCTGCTGGCCCGCACCGACGGCGTGCTCCTCTCCGGCGCGCCCCACTTTACCCGCCTCATCCGCGAGCTCAGCGCCTCCCGCGACACCGGCTCCCCCGAGCGGCTCCCGCGCGTCGGCGGGGGTCGGCACGTGCGCTTCGTCGCCACCCCGCTGCACCTGCGGCAGGATCACCGCGGCCGCGCCTACCCGGAGGGCTGGGCATATCCCCGGGTGGTCATCGCCCAGCACGCCTCCGACCCCATCGTGTGGTTCTCCCGCGACCTGGTGTGGCGGGAGCCGGACTGGCTGCGCGAGCCCGGCTCCCGAGGGGTGCCCGCCCCGCGCCCCCAGCGCCTCGACGTCTTCCACGGCATGCGCTGGGTCCCCTTCGTGTCTGGCTGGCAGGTGGGCCTCGACCAGCTCAACTCCCTCGCGGTCCCCGGCGGGCACGGGCACAACTACCACGAGGAGATGCTCTGGTACTGGGATGCGGTCCTCGGGGAGCACGCCGCCGTGCGCCTCGACCACCCGTTGGCCCGGCGCGCGGCCGAGTTCATTCGGCGAGACGCGGTCAGGCGGTGACCAGCGAGCCGTCGTAACGCAGCTGTGGCCCGGCGACGACGGGCGAGCCGGCGACGGTGACGTCCACGACGCGCTGCCAGGACATGCTCACCTGCTCCGGGCGGACGGTGAGCAGCGCGTAGCCGTGGGCGTCGAGGTCGACGTGGCTGATGTGCGGGTTGTGGGCGAGGACGTGCCGCTCCGCGGTCGTGGACACCGGGTTGTCCGCCGCCTCACCGAGGAACTCGTCGACGTTGGCGGCGGTGAGCGAGGAGCACACCAGCTCCGCCGCGACGATCCGCTCCCGGTGCCAGATGTGGTTGGCCCATTCGGAGTGGATGTCGCCGGTGAGGAACACGGTGCGCCCGTGCGGGTGCTGCTCCGCCAACTGATCGAGCAGCCGCTCCCGGTCGGCGACGTAACCGTCCCACTGGTCGACGTTGACGGGCGTGCCGGCCAGGTCGAGGCCGACCATCTGCATGAGCTGCTGCCGCAGCCCGGCATCGACGTGGACGAGGTTGAGCGGGGCCATCATCACCGACGTCCCGATGAGGTTCCACGTCGTGTCCGCCGCGGCCAGGCGCCCGGCGAGCCACTCGAACTGCTCGGACCCCATGATGGTGCGGTCCGGGGAGGTGCGCGCGGCGGGCTGGATCATGCCCGGCGCGCTGCGGTAGGAACGCAGGTCGAGCATGTGCAGCTCGGCCAGCCGCCCGAAACGAAGCGTGCGGTAGATGCGTCCGCCGCGCGAGGGCGCCGCGCCGCGCACGGGCAGCCATTCCAGGTAGGCCTGCATGGCGGCGTCCCGCCGACTGCCCCAGTCCCCGTGGAAGACGGTGTGGCCCTGCGCGCCGCCCGCCCAGGAATCATTGGCGATCTCATGATCATCCCAGGTGACCACCCACGGCGCGGCGGCGTGGGCGTCCTGCAGCTCGACGTCCCGGCGGTAGTGGCCGTAGCGGGAGCGGTAGTCCGCCAGGGTGCGGATCTCCCACGTGGGCACGTGCGGGCGCACCACCCCGTACTTCCCCGCGTAGTGCCCCGAGGCGTACTCGTAGATGTAGTCGCCCATGTGCACGACGATGTCGATCTCCCCCGCCTCCGCCCGCCGCGCGATGTCCGAATACGCCGCAAAGTAACCCGCCTCGAAGTTCGCGCACGAACACACCGCCACAGTGAGCTTCTCGACGCCCGCCCCCTCCCCCGGCGCCGTCCGCGTCCGGCCGGTGCGTGACATGCGTCCCGCGTGCTCCCCGTCGAGGACGGTGAAACGGTAGTGGTAGACCGTGTCCGGGTCGAGGCCGAAGGGATCGACGTGGACGGTGTGGTCCTGCGCGGCGCGCGCGGTGGCGGTCCCGGCGCGGGCCAGCCGAGTGAACGCCGGGTCCTGCGCCACCTCCCAGCGCAGCAGCACATCCGGGCCCCGCCCGGAACCGGGCGCACACTCGGGCGAGGGCGTCACGCGGGTCCACAGGATGACCGAGTGCGGCACCGGATCCCCCGAGGCCACGCCGTGCATGAACACGTGGTGTTCCTGGTCACCGTAGGGGGGCGGGGCATGGAGCGCCGCCAGGTCGGCGTCCGCGTAGGCCTGGACGTCCGAGGCCCGCACCCGCGCGAGCGAGCTCGGGGCGACCGCGGCGGCACCGGCGATGAGGGTGCCCTGCAACAGGCCGCGTCGCGTGATCGTGCGTTCACCAGCTTGCCTCACGGCGCCAGTATGTGGCCCGGCCTGCCGCTGCGCACCCCGAGCGCCAAGAATTCACTCCCCGGTCATATACGGTGTGATCCATGCAACTTCCCGCGCGCCTGGAGGCGGTCTTCTACGACCTGGACGGCACCCTCGTCGATCACGACCACGCCGCCCGCCTCGGCGTCAACGCCTGGAGCGCCGCCCTCGGAATCGAGGGGGACCAGTGGGATCGCTGGGCGGTCCTGGAGAAGAAGTGGTTCAGCGCCTTCGAGCGCGGCGAGGTCAGCCACCTCGGGCAGCGCGTCGAACGCTGCCGGGAGTTCATCGGGCGCCCCGAGCTTGCCGACGCTGCGGCGCTGGACATGTACGAGGACTACCTCGCCGTCTACCGCGCCAACTGGCGGGCCTTCCCCGACGCGCTGCCCTCCCTGCACGCGGCGCTGGAGCGCGGGCTGCGGGTGGGCATCCTCACCAACGGCGCCGAGGTGATGCAGCGCGCCAAGCTCGAGCGCACGGGCCTGTGGCTTGAGGGCATGGTCATGTGCGCCACCGTGGAACTCGGCGCCCCGAAGCCGCAGCCGGAGTCCTACCGCGCGGCGCTGGACACACTCGGCGTGCGCGCCGACCGATCGGTGATGATCGGTGATTCCTGGGCCAACGATGTCGAGGGCGCCCGGCGGGCCGGCATGCACGCCGTGTACCTCGACAGGACGGGGCGGGACGGGGCGTCGGTAAGCAGCCTCGACGAGCTGCGCTGGCCCTAGTCCGGCAGGCGGCAGGCCACGCCCGTGGAGTGGTGCGGGCAGTAGCCGTGGGGCACCTTGTGCAGGTACTGCTGGTGCTCATCCTCTGCGAGGTAGTACTCGCCGGGCAGCGGCGCAACCTCGGTGGTCACCTCGCCGAAGCCCTGCTCCTGCAGGTCCGCGGCATACTTGTCGACGATCTCCTGCACCCGCTGCGCCTCCTCCGGGGAGGTGGTGTAGATGACGGAACGGTACTGCGTGCCCACGTCATTGCCCTGCCGCATGCCCTGGGTCGGGTCGTGGTTCTCCAGGGCCATGGCGACGAGGGTGTCCAGTGAGACCTGCTCCGGGTCGTAGACGACCTCGACCACCTCCGCGTGATTGGTCCGGCCCGAGCACACCTCGCGGTAGGTCGGGTGCGGGGTGACACCTCCCGCGTAGCCGACGGAGGTGCCTTCCACGCCGGGTGTCTCCCAGTACATCTTCTCCACGCCCCAGAAGCAGCCGATGCCGACGATGAGCGAGCGCTGCCCCTCCCGCCACGGCCCGGTCAGCGGCGTGCCCAGGACCATGTGCGGGCGGGGATTCGGCAGGATCGGGGTGTCGCGGCCGGGGAGGGTCTCGGCGGCGGGCACGAGGGCGGGGGTTCTCACAAACATCCAGGACATGGCGCCCAGGGTACCCCTCAGCGGCCCAGGCTCTCCGCGATGGCGAGGACCTCCGGCAGGGCGTCCTCCCGGGCGGCGGTGATCTGCAGCGCCACCTCGGGGGAGGTCGTGCCGGAGGGGGCGGCCTGCCTCTCCCAGGGCACGGACAGGCGCGGCACGCCGGCGAGGGAGTAGTTGGCGAGGTTGCCGCCGACGCTCACCAGGGCGTCGACGCCCGCCGCGCGGAGCTGCTCGTCCATCTCGGCGACGAGCTTCCGCAGCTCCTCCAGGTGTTCGGCGCCGTCCTCCTGGGTGCGGGCCGCCTGCCGGAGGGTGATCGCGCCGAAAGGCGCGGTCTCCGGTTGGGCCGCGTAGAAGTCTACGATGTCCCCGATCGTGCGGGCCCTGCCGGTGGAGGTCGCCAGGTGGCGTTGCAGGGAGGGCCCGGCCCCGGCGAGGAGGATCTCCTCGGTCCGGGCGGTATCGATACGCTCGTTGAGCTCCCGGATCTTCTCGGGGGCGGCGACCGCCTCGAGGCCCGCGGGAAGCGCTGCCGGAATGTCACCGAGGACCATGATGCGCCGCGGGGTCTCAGCCTGGCGTGTCGGAGGTCCGCAGGCGGCGTCGTGGGCCAGGCGGGTGTCGCGCACACTGCGGCCGAAGAATCCGACGGCGTCCACGCGGTCGTCGATGGGCACGATGCCCGCGATCGAGCAGCCGCCGTGCGAGGCCTTGAGACCGACGACACCGGCCGCCTCGGCGGGGGCCAGGACGGAGCCGGCGGTCTCGGTCCCCACGGTGAGGTCGGCGAAGTCGAGGGCGATGGACGTGGCCGAACCGGTGGAGGAACCGAGCGGATCCACGGTGAGGGGCCCGGCCGGGCTGAGCGCCTGCCCGCCGCGGGCGGAGAAGCCGTTGGGCGCCCCGACGGTGAGGAAGTTGGCGAATTCGGAGAGATTGGTGCGTCCCGCGATGACGGCCCCCTGCGCGCGCAGGCGGGAAACGACCTCCGCGTCCTCGCCCGCCACGGCGTCCGCCAGCGCCCAGCTGCCGGAGTCATTCGCCAGCCCACGGACGGCGATATTGCCCTTGACCATGACTACCGCCCCGTGCAGGGGGTTGTCCGGGTCGGGCGCCCCGGCCCGGCGGGCCTGGTCGATGGCGCGGGGATCCAGTTCCATGACGGCGCGATAGTAGGAGTTCGGCTTCTCCTCCCGCTCCATCCGCCAGACGTAGTAGGCCAGCATGTCGCTGGCGGAGTAGCCGTGGGCGAGGCGCACCCGGTGGCGTTCGACCAGGTCACTGTCACCGAAGCGCTCCTGCATCTCCTGCAGCCGCGCGGTCCCCACGTCCTCGATGAGCCCGGCGAAGGGCTCGTGGTCCACGTCCTGCTGCAGGGTGAAACGGTTGACGCGCTCGTTGAGGGTGAATTCCGGGCCGCTGCCGCGTTGCAGGCCGCTGGCCTGCCGGAGGACGCTCACGCCCCCGGCCCCCAGGCTGAGCAGCAGGGCCACGACGAGGAGCAGCGCGGTGACCGCCTTGTTCTTCCTCCGCCGCCACAGCAGGAGGGCCCCCGCCGTCGCCAGAAAAACGACACCCGCGACGAGCAGGAAGGTGGATCCGTACGCCGAGGCGAGAAGTGTGAGCATCATGGATCCCAGTAAACCGGGGAAACCTGGAGGCCAGCTGTGTTCAGACCACAGATCCATATATTCATTCCGCAACACTATCGTTGCGAAATTCCAACTTTCGCCTATCATGGAGGCACCGCGCTTTCCGAAGGTACAGTCGGGGGCGCACCCGTTAGGAACAGAAAACAGAAAGAGGACCCTCATGGCCGTCTACACCCTTCCCGAGCTCGACTACGCCTACGACGCACTCGAGCCGCACATCTCCGCCGAGATCATGGAGCTGCACCACTCCAAGCACCACGCCACCTACGTCGCCGGCGCCAACGCCGCGCTGGACGCCCTCGAGGAGGAGCGCAACGGCGAGGCCAACCCGGACAAGCTGCGCGCCCTGTCCAAGAACCTGGCCTTCAACCTCGGTGGCCACACCAACCACTCCATCTTCTGGAAGAACCTCTCCCCCAACGGTGGCGGCGAGCCGACCGGCGAGCTGGCTGAGGCCATCAACCGCGACTTCGGCTCCTTCGACAAGTTCCAGGCCCACTTCACCGGTGTCGCCATGGGCATCCAGGGTTCCGGCTGGGCCGTCCTGGGCTACGACCACATCGCGGGCCGCCTCATCATCGAGCAGCTCACCGACCAGCAGGGCAACATCTCCGTGAACTTCACCCCGCTGCTCATGCTCGACATGTGGGAGCACGCCTTCTACCTGCAGTACAAGAACGTCAAGGCCGATTACGTCAAGGCCGTCTGGAACGTCTTCAACTGGGAGGACGTCGCCGAGCGCTACGCCGCCGCGAAGTAGTCTCCAGCTGGACGCCACGCCGCCGACCCCGCGAGGGGCGGCGGCGTTCGCCGTTGTCAGCGCGCCGTGACGAACCGTCGGAACTGGTCCACCGGGGGCGCCTCCTGCACCCCGGCGCGCCACACCAGGCCCAGTTCGCGGTGCTGCGGGGGATCGAGGGGGCGCAGGACGATGCCGCGGGGCGCGAGGTAGGGGTCGTCGAGCGGCAGCAGCGCCACGCCCAGGCCCGCGGAGACGAGGCCGGCGACGGTGGTCAGCTCCATGGACTCGAAGACGAGGTGGGGCGAGAAGCCCAGGTCCCCGGCGATGCGGTCGAGCAGCAGGCGGGTGCCGTAGCCGGGGAGCATGCCGATGAAGGGCTCCCCGGCCGCCTCGCGCATGTCCACCGGGGCGTCGACGGCCAGGCGGTGCCCCTCGGGGACGGCGAGGGCGAGGCGCTGCAGTTCGAGCTGGTGCCAGCCCAGCGTCTCGCCCGCTTCCGCCGGGCGGGGGCCGACGAGGGCGACGTCGGCGGCGTCGGCCAGCACGCGCTCGACGAGCAGGCGGGACGCACCCTGGTGGAGCTGGAAGTCCACCCCGGGGTGGAGGGCGCGGTAGTCGCGCAGCAGGTCCGGCACCATCCACGTGCCCAGGGAGTGCATGAAGTCGAGGCGCACGGTGCCCCGCTCCGGGTCCATGAGGCGGGCCACCTTGGAACGCCCCTCGGAGAGGTCGCGGAGCGCGGCCCGGGCGTGGGGGAGGTAGGCGCGGCCGCGGGCGTTGAGCACCAGGCGGCGCCCGAGGCGATCGAAGAGGCTGGCACCCACGGCGGCCTCCACCCGGCGGATGCGGCGGGTGAGCGTCGGCTGGGGGACGCCGAGGGCGGCGGCGGATTCCGTGAGGTGCCCCGACTCCGCGACCTCGACGAATCCGCGCAGATCCCCGGAAGACACATCGTTCATGCGTGAATCGTATCATTACCCACCGTTTCCCACATTTTACACATGACCCCCGGTGAGCCACTATAAGAAGCATGAACGAAGGCCTGACCCGCACCGACCGCGACTATCGACGCGCCGTCATCGCCATGCTCGCCGCCGGACTGGCCACCTTCAACGCCCTCTACGCCACGCAGGCCCTCCTGCCCACGCTCGTCGACAGCCTCGACATCTCCCCCACCGCCGCCGCCCTCACCGTCTCCGCGGCGACCGGCATGCTCGCGCTGTGCATCGTGCCGATGTCCATCCTCTCCGAACGCTTCGGCCGCGGCCGCCTGCTCGTCATCTCGGCACTGAGCGCCACCGCCCTCGGTCTCCTGCTGCCGCTGGCCCCGGACGCCGCCACCCTCATCCTCCTGCGCGCCCTCCAGGGGGTGGCCATCGCCGGTGTCCCCGCCGTGGCCATGACCTGGCTCTCCGAGGAGGTTGACCCCGCCCACCTGGGGCGGGCCATGGGCGTCTACATCGCCGGCACCACCGTCGGCGGGCTCACCGGCCGCCTCATCCCCGCCGGCCTGCTGGAGATCGTCGACTGGCGCGTGGCCCTGCTCGCCAGCTCCTCCGTCGCGCTGCTCATGGCGATCCTCATGACCGTGCTGCTGCCGCCGCAGCGGCGCTTCACGCCGAAGCGGATCGGCGTGCGTTCGGAGTTCCGGGCCATGCTCGGCCACCTGTCCAACCCCCGCCTGCTGGGCCTGTTCATCATCGCCTTCGCCGGCATGGGCGTGTTCGTCTCGCTCTACAACTTCTTCGGCTTCCGCATGATCGACCACTTCGGGCTCTCCCCGGCACTCGTCGGCGTGGTGTTCCTCATGTACCTCTCCGGCACGTGGAGCTCGGCGCGGGCCGGCGCCCTCACCGAGAAGTACGGCCGCGGGCGGGTGCTCGTCGCGGGGGCGGGACTCATGTTCCTCGGCCTGCTGGCCACGATGTCCGGCTGGCTGCCCGGCGCGCTCCTCGGCCTGTTCCTGTTCACCGCCTCCTTCTTCGCCATGCACTCCACGGCGTCGAGCTGGATCGGCCTGGCGGCCACCAGCCACCGCGCGGAGGCGTCGAGCATGTACCTCTTCTCCTACTACGCGGGCTCCTCGCTGGTGGGCGCCGTCACCGGAGCCGCCTTCGCGCTGGCCTCCTGGAGCTGGTTCATCCTGCTCCTCGCGGCGATCCTGCTGGTGGTGCTCGCCACCTCGGTGGCCCTGGCGCGGGCGGAACGCCCCGCATTTGTCACGGTGTAGTTCGCGCTTAATGGGGCGCTAGAGTCAAGGGCATGACCTCCCTGCCCTGGCACCGCCTCGCCAGCCGCCCGGTGTCCGTGTGGATGCTGCTCTTCCTCATCGCCGGAGCCACCCACACCCTCATCCCCGGGTACCGCTGGGTGCTCATCCACCTGTTCACCCTCGGGGTGGTGGGCAACTCCATCCTTCTGTGGTCGCAGACCCTCAGCGCGCGCTTCCTCGGCCAGGAGACCCCGTGGAAAGCCCTGGTCCTGCGCCTGGGGGTGTTCAACCTCGGGGTCGTGCTCACCGGCGCGGGGCAGATCGCCGAACTGGACCCGCTCCTGCACGCGGGCGTCGGAATCATCTCCCTCGCGCTCGTGTGGCACGCCCTCACGCTCGGGCGGATGTGGTGGCGCGGCGCGGGCCGCCCGCACCGCTCCCTCGTCGCCGGCTACGTCGTCTCCGCCCTCTTCCTCCCCGTCGGCGGCGTGCTGGGCGTGCTTCTGGGCCACAATGACACCCTCCGCTCCGCCCACCTCGTGGCCACGCTGCTCGGTTTTGTCGGCATCGCCGCCGCGGCCTCGCTGACCATCCTCTTCCCCGCCATCTGGCGCGTCTCCGGCACCGTGCCCTTCACCCCGCTGCTGGCCCTGCTGTTGACCGGCACCATCGCGGCCCTGTTCCACCCGTCGGGCGTGCTGCTCTACGCCGCCGGCTGGGCCGTGGGACTCGTCGGCTGGGGGCGGCAGGTGTTCCGCGTGCTGGGCGATCCCCGCGACCGCATCGGCTACGCCTCCGTCTCCGTGCTGGCGGCGGTGCTGTGGCTCGTCGGCTCGCTCCTCGCGCTCGGGGTCGGGCACCGGCCAGTGCTGCCCCTGCTCGTCGGTTTCGCCGCGCAGCTCCTCCTCGGCGTCATGAGCCACCAGCTGCCCGCCGCCATGCGCGGTGGTCCCGGCGCGGTACGGGCCGGCACGCGGGAGATGGAACGGGTCGGGCTCTTTCGCGTCACGCTCATCAACGGCGGTCTGCTGGTGTGGCTGGCCGCCGACTACTCCTGGCTCAAGGTCGCGGCCTCCGCGCTGTGCCTCGGCACGTTGGCGGTGTTCCTGCCGCTCATGCGCCGCGCCTCCCGCGCGCAGCTCGCCGTCATACGGAAGCAGACGGAGGCGCCCCCGCGCCCCGCCGCGCCCCGCCCGGCCTGGAATCAGGTCACGGCCGCCCTCGCGGTGCTGGCGCTGCTGCTCGGCGCCTTCGGCGGCCTGGCGGGTCCGGGGGCGCCGGTGAGCAGCGTGGCGGGCACCGGGGCCGAGGAGGTGACGGAGGTCGAGGTCCGGGCCGTCGGTTACCGTTTCGAACCGGAGGTCATCGAGGTCCCCGCCGGGCACCGCGTCATTCTCCGCCTGCGCAACGACGACCCCGCGCTCGCCCACGACCTGCGGATGGACTCCGGCGTCGACTCCGGCCGCCTCCTGCCCGGCGAGGACGTGGAGATGGACCTCGGCGTGCTCACCGCCGACCTGGGCGGCCGCTGCACCATCGCGGGGCACCACGCCCAGGGCATGGTGCTCACCGTGCGGGTCGTCTAGAGCTTCTCGACGCCCGGGGCCCCCGCCCGCAGCCACGCCCGCACCGCCGCGGTCGCGCGGCAGTCGTCCTCGTTGTAGCGCAGCAGGCGGCGGCGGGCCTCCAGCGCCGCGGCATCCGTGCCCCGCGCCACCCGGCGGGCGTTGACGGACTCCTCTCCGTCGAAATCCCCGTCCTCCCAGGTGTACCCCGCCTCCGGGGCGACCACCTTGAGGCCCAGCCCGCCGGGTCCCACCAGCTGGGCGCGCACGAGGCGGAAGACGTCGATCCACTCGGGCGAGGAGATGAAGGCGGCGACCTCGGCCTCCGGGGGAATGCCCTCCATCCCGGCGAAACGACGCGCGCTCATGGTCAGCCAGTGGTTCTCGCCGTGGTTGGACCAGCAGTAGGCGGCGAAGCTCTGCCCCGCGGCGTGCGCGCGGTCCCGCTGCCCCATGAGCCAGTGCCAGAAGCGCGCGAAGTTCGCGGCCTCCGCCTCCCCGCCCAGCGGGACCCACGTGGCGAAGGAGTGGTACTCCCGCCCGTCGAAGGCACCCCACAGGTAGGCCCCCTGGTCGAGGTAGGCCTCCATGTCGACGTCGATCTCCACGTCCGCCGTCGGAGCCTGGACCTCATCGACCTTGGCGAGCAGCACCACCCCGTCGCGCCAGGCCCGGGCGAGGCGGCTGGGCTCGCCGAGGTCGGCGTCGATAAGCCCCGCCACGGTGGTGATGCCCTGCTCCCGCCACGTCCGCGCCCGGTCGCCCGCCAGGTAGAGGGAGATGTCGTCGGCGGCCTGCAGCTCCTGCTCGCACAACGGCCAGAAGCGGCACGAGGCGCACTCCTTCACCCGCCGGGGGAAGGAGGGCAGCTCCTGCTCGAGCGCCGCGCTCAACGCCGGCTGCAGGGGTGCCGTCGGGGCGAGGAAGGCCCGGGAGCGGTCCTGCCCGATGACCGCGCCCTGGCCGCAGTCCACCCCGATGTCCTCCAGCGCGCGGGCGGCCAGCGCCAGGCGGTGGCCGTCGGCGACGTGGTGGCGCAGGCGGAAGCGCCCCTCCACCGGCTCCCCCAGGCCGAGGCGCGAGGTGGCGATGACCGGGGTGGTGGAGGATTCGTCGGCGCGCGCCACACGGTGGTTGCTGATGATCACCGGGAGGTAGTCGCCGTGCGGGCGCCGGACGAGGATGTCCACGTCCACCCGCCACTCCGTCCCCGTACCCCCCGTGAATACGGCCCCGGTGATGAGGTCCGCCTCCGCCGCGAGGGCCTCCAGTGTCGCCAGCTCGGCGGAGAAGGAATCGGCGTCGTGGGGGACGGGCGGGATGTCGATACGCAGGAAACGACGCCGGTCCCCGCGGGCGGGGCGGGTGGGCAGCAGCTCCCACACGGCGGCGTGGGCGGCCTCGACGCGCGCCAGCCGCATGAGGGCGGTGCGGGTGCGCGGCACCTCCGGGTGGCGGAGGCGCTGGACCTGCCGGTAGCGGCAGCCCACCAGATCAGCGGCGCTCACGTACTGGGCATTCACAATGGCGTGAGCATAACCCACCTGCACAGGTAATGTTGAACCCGACCACGATCTCACGATGAATACCGAGGCTGATCCACATGGGCATTTTCGAGGCCATCCGCAAGAGCCGCGCCAAGACGAAGGCCGAGATTCAGGCCGCCAAGGTCCGTGCCAGGCACGAGGCCAAGGAAGAGGCGCGCCTGCAGCTCAAGCAGGAGAAGCTGCTGCAGAAATTCGAGAAGGACCTGCTCAAGGAAGAGAAGAAGGGGCTCAAAGCCAAGCGCCGTCATGAGCGCAAGATGGCCGAGAACACCCTCGAGCAGCTCAAGCAGGGTCGCCTCAATGCCGGCACCTTCAAGCGTTATGCCGGCCTGGCGCGCGTCGCGCTGCCGGTGATGCTGCCCCTCATCTACCGCGCCGTCACCGCCGGCCGCGAGCAGCTGGTGGACACCCGCGCCCGCCGTCTCGGCGTCAGCGCCGAGCAGCTGGCCCAGTTCTCGGGGCACGGCGCCGAGCTCAAGGCCCGCATCGACGGCATCAACCGCACCCTCTCGAAGGACCGGCTGCCGGTGGGCTTCGTGCAGGATGTGCGCGACCGCCTGGCGGAACTGCACACCGCCACCGACAATGCGGAGTTCATGACTCCGGAGCAGCGCCGCCGCGCACACGCCACCATCAACCGCGATATCGACGGCGTGACGCAGGAGATTCAGGACAGGCTCCGCCGCCCTTAACGTGGCAGAACGGAATGAGCCGCAGAATTGCCTTTAGATAATGTCAGGCAATTCTGCGGCTTTCTGCTCTCCACCTACCATTGGGAGGAAAGTGGACGTACGATAAAGCTGTCCGTCACCCCACAGAGGAGAAGAACACATGGCACGCCGCGAAATCACCCAGTATTTCGATGACCTGGACAATTCACCCCTCACTGACAATGAGGTGAACATTATCCATTTCAGCGTCGATGGCAACAATTACGTCATTGACCTCTCCGCAGACAATGCCGCCGCTTTCCGCGCCGCACTCGAGCCGTGGATCGACGCCGCCCGTTCCGCCCCCTCCGCCCAGAAGTCCGCCACCCGGGGCGCCCCCTCCGCCGCCAAGCGCGAGCGTTCCCGCGCCATCCGCGAATGGGCGCGGGCGAACAAGCTCGACATCTCCGACCGCGGCAAGATCCCGGCCTCCATCATCGAGGCCTTCGACAAGGCCAACTCCTAGAGAGTCAGAGCACGCCCTGCTCGCGGGCGGCCGCCACGGCGGAGGTCCGCGAGCGCACACCCAGCTTGTCGTAGATGTGGACGAGGTGGGACTTCACCGTCGCCTCGGAGAGCATGAGTTCGTGGCCGATCTCGCGGTTGGAGGATCCGGCCGCCACGAGGGTGAGCACCTCCAGCTCCCGGGGGGTGAGCGAGGTGCGGGGCGTGCGCACGCGCGTCATCAGGCGGTCCGCCACGACCGGCGACATCGCCGCATCGCCCTCCGCGGCGGAGCGCACCGCGGCGAGCAGTTCCGCCGGCGGGGCGTCCTTGAGCATGTAGCCCACCGCCCCGGCCTCGATCGCCCCGAGGATGTCCGCGTCTGTGTCGTAGTTGGTCACCACGAGCACCTGCGGCGGGTTCTTCATCGATGCCTTGATCCGCGCGGTGGCCTCGGCCCCGGTGGTCACGCGGGTGCCTTCGACGCCCGGGCCGAAGCGCAGGTCCATGAGCATGACGTCGATGCCCCCGGCCTGCGCCGCGGCGACGGCGGCGTCGGCGGTGGCCACCTCACCGACGACCTCGATGTCCTCGGCCTCCTCCAGCACGGCGCGCAGCCCCATCCGGACGATTTCATGATCATCGGCCAGCAGCACTCGGATCATGAGAGCATCAGACCCCTTCCTCGGTCGGCATTTCTGTTTCGAGTGTAGTCGCCGACTCCTCCGGAGCCGGAACAGGGATTGCCACGGACACGGCGGTGCCGTACCCGGGCGTCGACTCCACCGCCACCACCCCGCCCTGCTCCGCGGCGCGCCGACGCATGGCGTCGAGCCCCACATGCCCCAGCCCGGCGGGTCGTTCCGCGATCTCCGCGGGGTCGAAACCCCGGCCGTTGTCCACCACGTCGAGCCGGACCTCGGCTGGTTCATAGGTGACGGTCACCCGGCAGCGGCTCGCCGCGGCGTGCTTCGCCACATTGCCCACCGCCCCCTGCGCGATCCGCAGCAGCGCGGCCTCCGTCTTCATGGGCAGCTGGCGTTCCCGGCCCTCGACGGCGACCTCGATGTGCAGGTCCCCGGCGGCCGCGAAGCCGGCGGCCATGCGTTCCAGCGCCGATTCCAGCGAGGTCTCCGAGAGGGAGGCCGGCTGCAGGGCCGCGATCATGGCGCGAGCCTCCCCGAGGTTGTCCTTCGCCGTGGTCCGCGCGAGGGTGATGAAGCGGCCCGGGCCCGCCAGTTCCTTCTCGCTGAGCCCGAGGTTCTGCAGGTCGCGCTCCGCCGAGTGCAGCAGCATCTGGATGCTGGACAGCCCCTGCGCGACGGTGTCGTGGATCTCGTGGGCCAGGCGCTGGCGCTCGGCCGTGACGCCGGCGGCGCGTTCCGTCTCCGCGAGCTGCAGGCGGGTGTCCATGAGCTCGGTGATCAGTTCCTCGCGCTCCCGGTTGATGCGCACCAGGGTGCGGAAGGCGTAGTGGATGGCCAGCACCACCGCCGCCGACACCGCCGGGCCCATCACCCCGCCCACGGTCAGCCCGGTGGGCACCTGCGTGAGTATCGACGCCGCCGTCGCCGCCACCACCGCCACCACTCCGCGGACGTCATCCATGACGCGCAGGTAGAGGAAGAAGAGGGAGAACACCAGGTAGATGCCGACGGGGGAGAGCAGCATGGCCAGCACCCACAGCATCGTCAGGCTGAGCAGCCACGCCAGCGAGGTCCCCTCCCGCCAGCCCGGCTGCAGCGCCGTGCCGTAGAAGTAGAGGACAGCGAAACCCGAGCCGAGCAGCAGGTTGAGCGCCGCCTCGCCGAAGGGCAGGTTGACGGACGACACCAGCGTCGCGATGAGCAGGATCGTGGTGAGGATGTGCACGCCGTCGGTCAGCGCATCCTCGTCCGGAGCGCGGGTGCGGCCCACTAGGCTGGTCTCCATGCGTCTGAGCCTACCGAGCGTCCTGCCCGCCGCCCTCCTCACCGTCGCACTCGTCGGTTGCTCCCCCACGGAGGAGCCGCTTATCGACGCCCCGCCGGAGACCACCGCCCCGCCGGTCGCCGATGCGGGCCTCCCGCCGGAGGCCACGCCGGAGATCCCGGGGGGCCGGGAGAGCTGGGAGGAGTGCCCGTACCTCGACAGCACGTGGGTCTCCGACACGAACGGGCAACGCACGCTGGGGGTGGGCGTCGATACGCGATTCGACACCCCGGCCTGCGTGTTCTGGTCCTACCCGGAGGAACCGCAGCTGAGCGTCATCGTGCGCGACATGCCGGACACCGATGCCGCGATCCGCGTCGTCGACTGGGCGGCCCCCATCGATACGACCGAGCCCGCCGAGGAACCGGAGGGCTGGTCGGGCGGCCGCGCCGGCGCCGGCCTCGTGCCGGATCGGGAGGGCTCCGTCTACGCGGTGCAGAAGGGCAACCGCGCGGTGGTGGTGTTCAGCAACCAGGATCAGTCGCTCAAGGCGGAGCTGGTGGCCAAGGAGGTCATCGCCAACCTGGGGCTGTAACTCACACAGCGACGTCGTTGTAGGGCATGAGGGTGGAGACCCACGGGAACACGACCTCCATGAGCAGCAGGAACACCGCCGCGACGAGGACGAGCACGAGGAGCAGCTTCACCGGCCAGGGACCCGGCAGGGCCCGCCACAGTGGTCCGTACATCTCAGCTCTCCTCCAGTACTGCCGGGCGCTCCCCGGCGATCTTCGGGGTCGATTCGACCTCCATGGCGTGGACGATCATCCGCTCCGCGTTGGAGAACTGCGGGTGGCAGGTGGTCAGGGTGATCAGGCCCTCCAGGTCCGGCGAGGCCTGCGTGGCGGCCAGGCCCGGGACCGGGTTGATCACCTCGATGGCGCCGGGCAGGGTGATGTGCCGGCCCTGCACCCCGGCGTACTCGCCGGTGGTGACCCGTTCGGCCTGCTCCGGGGTGAGGCACCCGGTGGCCTCCGCCCGGCGGGCGTCGCCGGCGGCGTCGATGGGCAGCACCCGGTAGGTGACCCACGCGGTCTGGGTCTCCACGACGATGGCGTCGCACACCCGCAGGTTGCCCAGGTCGTTGAAGGGCGCGCCCTTGCCCACCCGGTGCCCGGCGACGGCGAAGTTGCCGGCCTCGCCGGGCATCTGCGTCTCGACGTAGCGTCCCGGCCCGGCCATGAGGTCCGCGTCGTCCGTGCCCTCCACGATGGCGAACTGGAAGTCCGAGCCGAAGGCGGGGATGTACATGCGGGCGAAGGCCTCGCCGAGTTCCGGGGTGAGCTTCTGCCGCGGGTTGACGCGCTGACCCTCCGACTCGCCCCACCTGTCCTGCAGCGCGGAGGCCTTCTCATCCTGGAGACGCCCGGAGGCGATGTTGGTCCAGTAGGACTCGTAGAACGCGAAGAGCAGGATGACTACTCCCGCGGTGAGGAGCAGCTCCCCCAGGAACTGCGTCACGCTGAAACCCGCGCGCGACGGAGTCCGGACGGCTCCGGAACGGTGACTCATGCGGGATACTCTCCTGGAAACGCTACGATCGACTGAGGCTCACTGCAGTCTAGCGTTAGAATGCACGTCCCGTTCATAAGGTCAGGTGTCTTTCCACCGTGCTAGAACCCTTTATCTACCCCGTCTCCGGCATCCTCAAGTTGTGGCACCTGCTGCTGCACGGGGTGTTCGGGATGGACGATTCCGTGGCGTGGCTCGTCTCCATGTTCTGCCTGGTGCTCACGGTCCGCGGCTTCCTCATCCCCTTCTTCTGGGTGCAGGTGAAGTCCGCCCGCATCGGCGTGTCCATCCGCCCGGCGCAGGCGGCGCTCCGGGAGGAGTACGCGACGCGGACCGACCGGGAGTCCGTGCTGGAGTACCAGCGGAGGGAGAAGGAACTCCGGGAGGAGCACGGGCACTCCATCTCCGCAGGCTGTGTGCCGGCGCTCATCCAGCTCCCCGTCTTCCTGGGTCTCTACCAGGTGCTGTTGCGCATGGCGCGCCCCGAGCACGGCCTCGAGGTCGCCGCGGGCACCCGCATCGGCTTCCTCAACGACGCGGAGATCAACGCCTTCCTCGCCGCGCGGGTGAACGGAATTCCCCTGCCCGCCTACATCGCGATGCCCCCGGAGACCCTCGCCGGGATGGGCACCACCAGCGGGGAGGTGCGCAGCTTCATCCTGCCGTACCTCACCGCCGCCATCCTGTTCACCACGGTCAACCTCATCACCTCGATCTGGCGTACCTCCCAGACGATGGACTGGGAGTCCGGCATGGCCCGCGGGGTGCACAAGCTGCTCATCGTCATGACGATCATCGTGCCGCTCATGCTGCTGTCCATCGCCCTCACTGGTCCGCTGCCGGTGGCGATCATCCTCTACTGGTTCGCCAACAACCTGTGGACCCTCGTGCAGACCCTCATCATGTACCCGCTCGTCGACCGCCGGATCCCCCTGCCCGAGGGCTTCCACGACGCCGCCCGCGAGCAGCGGGAACGGGCGCGCGAGGCGCTGCGTAAGCGGCGGACGATCGTGTGGGACGCGCGGCGTCGTAAAGCGGTGGGCGCGGCGATGCCCTGGCGGATCCCCGGGATCCGCCGGGAACTGCGCGCCGAGCGGGCCGCCCGGAAAGAGGAGTGGCTCGAGGCGACCGCCGAGCGGCGGGCCCTGGAGAAGGAGCGGCAGAAGGTGCGCTCCGAGATCCAACGGGAGCGCACGGAGGAGAGAGTTGCCGCGTGGCAGGCCCGATTCCGGGGGAAGAAGGCTAAATCGAGTAATCCGCCGGAGGAGCCGACAGCATCTGACGAGCCAGATCGCGGGCCGTCTGCAGCGGAGTGACCTCCCGGGCGAAACGGGCACCCGCCAGCCCGCCGTCGAGGAAGATGAGCAGCTGGTTGGCCTGGGTCGCCGAGGGGTAGCCGTTCTTGGCGGTGAGCAGCTCGGTCATCGTCTGGTGCATCCAGCGCCGGTGCTCCCGGGCGGCGGCGACAATTCCGTGCTCCGACTCCGCCTCCGGGCGGGGATACTCGTTGGCGGCGTTCTGGAAGTGCGAACCGCGGAACTCCTTCGCCGGCTCCTCCGCGATGGCCATGTCGAAGAAGGCGAGGATCTTGTCCTCCGCGTCCGGAAGGTCCTTCGTCCGCTGCTCCCAGGCCTGGCGGAACTCGGCGTCGAGGGTCTCCAGGTACGCGATGACGAGCGCGTCCTTGGAACCGAAGAGCGAGTACAGGGAGGCCTTGGCCACGTCCGCCTCGCGCAGGATGCGGTCGATGCCGATGACGCGGATGCCCTCGGTGGTGAAGAGGTTCGTCGCGGAATCGAGGAGCCGCTGACGGGGACTCGGACGGTTGCGACGACGGCTGCTCGTCGTCTTCTTCTTCACGGTGCCTTCGGCCACGGACGTACCCGGTCCTTTCTGGGGTGGTGCGGAACTGGCTCTCCTACACAATATAGACAAACCGGTACGTCTTTTAACAGTCCGCGGGTGCGGCGGGCATGAAAAAGCCCGCCCCGAGGGGCGGGCGGGAGAGGTTGTGGCCCTACTTGCGGCTGCGGCCGGTGACCATGTTGACGATGGTCAGCAGGATGACCGCACCCAGGAGGCAGGTGAGGAAGCTGAAGATCAGGCCGCCTCCGGCCACGTCGACATTAAAGAGGCTGAGCAGCCAACCGCCGATGAGGCCGCCGACGACACCGACCACGATGTTGAGCAGCAGACCCTGCTGGGCGTCGGTGCCCTTGATCTTGGAGGCGATCCAACCGGCCAGGCCGCCGATGATGATCCAGGCGATGATTCCCATTCCGAGCATTGTGTTCTCCTTAGATACTCATTAACGCATGCGTAGTTGAACATGCCTAGTGTGCCATACTCATGCGACCTTTGGACAACCTGAGAACGCAACGTAATCGGATCGTTGCAGATCGGTTCACAGATCTTTATCTGCCCGAAACCCCCGGAAACACACTGAAACACAGAATCCCCGCGGCACCTCCAGGGAGGCGCCGCGGGGATGTTCAGGGGGCGATCAGACGTTGTCGGGCCGGACCACCATCATCGGGCACGGCGCGGACTGCAGCAGCGCCCGCGAGGTCGAACCCAGCAGCATGCCCTTGAAGCCACCACGGCCGTGAGAGCCGACGACGAGCAGCTGCGCGCCCTCGGAGTTCTCCACCAGCGCGCGGACCGGACGGTCCCGGGTGATCACCTTACGGACCGGCACGTTCGGGTACTTGTCCGTCATCGGCTGGAGGCGCTCGGTGAGCATGTCGATCTGCTCCCGCTCGACCTCCTCCCACTGCTGCTGCGCAGCGGAGAGGCCGGCCAGGGAGGCCTGGACCTGCATGTCCATCCACGTGTGCACCGCGACGAGCTCCGAACCGCGGGCATCCGCCTCGGCGAAGGCGATCTCGGTGGCCCGCTGGGAGACATCCGAGCCGTCGACGCCGATGACGACGGGGCCGTACTTGGTCGACTCATCGACCGTGTTGTCCTCGCGGACGACGACGACCGGGCAGGAGGCGTGGGAGACGACCGCCGCCGACACGGAACCCATGACCATGCCGGACAGGCCACCGAGGCCGCGGGAGCCCATGACGATCATGGTGACGTCACGGGACATGTCCAGCAGCATGTCAATGGGTGAACCCTCGGCGATGGTGTGACCGATCTTGAGCTCCGGCGCGACCTCATGGGCGATGGCCCGGGCCTCGTCGATCTTCTCCATGGTCTCGGACTGCAGGTCATCGAACAGTTCCTGCGGCGGCACCATGCCCTCCGCGTAGAGGAACTGCGGCATCGTGTACGACGATGCCAGTCGCAGCGGGATACCGCGCTTGTTGGCCGTGTTCGCGGCCCATCGGACAGCGTTGTGCGAGGCTGCGGAGCCGTCGACTGCGACGACGACGATATCTTCCTGAGTCATCTCGTTCCGCCCTTTCCTGGTGTGAATGAGTTTGTGGGTGTCACCATCAAGTGTAGCCGCTGCCGACCCCACTCACCGGAGTTGTTACAACCAGTCGGCAACGGGTCATAGAGTAGGGCAGCCTTGTCTCACCTGCTGCTACGCCGGAATGAGGATCGGACGCGCCGCCTCGGAGTTCGCCGGGAACAGGGCAGTGTAAATGACCTGTGCGATGTTGAGCATGACCGCTCCGATACCCTCGGAGGAAAATGCGATGGCCTGGTTAAGGATTGCGTCAACGTTCATGACTGACAGAATACATATTCCCCGCGGGCAGCGATCCCCGCTCCCCGTCCGCGACGGCCTCACCGCCACCCGCGCCCGCCTCCCCGAGGATGCCGGGCCGCTGAGCGCCGCTGAGTGGGTCGGGCACCTCATCGCCACCCAGCGCCACCGCCACCCCGCCGACGATGCCAGCGCCCTACAGGAGCGTTTCGACGCCGGGCTCGTCGTCGACCGCCGCGGCGTCCCCTTCCGCCCCACCGACCCCGTCGCGCCCGGGCAGGACGTCTTCTTCTACCGCATGCCGGCCCCCGAGCCCCGGGTCCCCTACGACATCGGGATCCTCCACCGCGACGAGGACCTCCTCATCGCCGACAAGCCGCCCTTCCTGGCGACCATGCCCCGCGGCAAACACATCACCGAGACCCTCACCGTGCG
>NZ_JBHSQE010000004.1:244997-247007 GCF_042658165.1 Corynebacterium nasicanis | reverse complement strand
AACCCAACCAAACGAACAACCAGCACACCACCACCCCACAAGGGCAATGATGAAAATGATTGTCCAAAAAAATACAAACACCCCAACCAACCAACAGGCCAGTCAAGACATGTTCGCGTCTATCACATGTGACCCCCACCTCGACGAGGAGAGAAGAAGCCACACAAATATACTCATGCGATCATCAGATCATGCTTGCACCACAACAACTCACACCACACCCGAAGGCACAGCGCGCATTATTTACAGTGACACCCTGTTGACAAGGTACCACCCGGCACACACCCACCAACCCGAAACACATCCAGGCCAGCCGGCACACACAACCAACAACCACAAACAAAAGTACATTGGCACACTATTGAGTTCTCACACAACAACCGCACACAGCTACGCTTCCGGAGTTCCGGATTTGTTTCTGCGGCTGGACGTTCAACCTTAGATGATCACTTTCGTGAAGTCAACCTGTTGTTCATCTCTCTGTCTCCGCGTGCCCTCCGCGGTGTTCTCCGCGGCGCTCTTGGCGACCTCCATTAAGTTACCCACAACCCCCACCTTTAACAAATCCCCTGGTCAGGTGGGGTGTTGTGCGTCGTCAAGCATTCAGGCGGTGACCTTGACGCCGGCGAAGTTCTTCTTGCCGCGTCGGAGCACGAGCCAGGAGCCATGCAGGAGATCCGCAGCCGCGGGCTCCCACTCCTCCCCCTCGATTCGCTCGTTGTTCACGTAGGCGCCACCTTCCTTGATGGCGCGACGAGCGGCGCCACGGGAATCCACCAGCCCGGAACCGACGAGGAGGTCGACGATGGTCCGGGGATCGCCGGCACCCACCTCGAACACCTCCGTCTCGGAGACGGCCGACGCGAGAGTCTTCTCGTCGAGGTCGCGCAGCTCGGCCCGGCCGAACAGGGCCTGCGAAGCGAGTTCGACGGCGGCGGTCGCCTCCTCGCCGTGGACGAGGTTGGTCATCTCGCGGGCGAGGCGGCGCTGCGCCTCGCGCTTGAAGGGGCGCTCGGCGACCTCGGTCTCGAGCTCGGCGAGCTCCTCGGCGCTGAGGAAGGTGAACCACCGCAGGTAGCGGATGACATCGGCGTCGGAGGCGTTGATGAAGTACTGGTACCAGGTGTACGGGCTGGTCATCTCCGGGTCGAGCCACAGCGAACCACCACCGGTGGACTTGCCGAACTTCTTGCCCTCGGAGTCGGTGACCAGGGGCACGGTCATGGCGTGGACGGAGGCGCCGTCCATGCGGCGGTTGAGGTCGACGCCGGCGACAAGGTTGCCCCACTGGTCGCCGCCACCGACCTGAAGCACGCACCCGTGGTTCCGGCGGAGCTGGACGAAGTCGTTGGCCTGCAGGAGGACGTAGGAGAACTCGGTGTAGGAGATGCCGTCGGTCTCCAGGCGCCGCTTCACCGTGTCGCGGGAGAGCATGGTGTTGAGCGGGAAGTGCTTGCCGATGTCCCGGAGGAAGGTGATCACCGAGAGATCCTTCGTCCAGTCGTTGTTGTTGAGCAGCAGCGCCGCGTTCTCCCCCTCGAAGGAGACGAAGCGGGAGAGCTGCCCGGAGATTCTCTCGGACCAGTCGGCCACGGTGTCGGCGGTGTTCATGGAGCGTTCGCCGACGTCGCGGGGATCACCGATCATGCCGGTGGCGCCGCCCGCCAGGACGATGGGACGGTGCCCGGCCTGCTGGAATCGGCGCAGCATGAGCAGCGGCACCAGGTGTCCGGCGTGCAGGGAGGGGCCGGTGGGATCGAAACCGCAGTAGAGCGTGATGGGCTCCGTGTCGGTGGCCTCGCGCAGGGCATCCAGGTCGGTGGACTGGTTGATGAGCTCGCGCCAGCTGAGCTCGTCGATGATGTTCATGAAAAAACTCTCGTCACTAGGAAGAAACAGGTGGGGGCGTTACTCGGCGGTGGGCGGCCAGGGGGTCGCTTCGTCGATAAGCATCACCGGGATGCCGTCGTCGATGCGATAGGCCAGGCCGAGCCTCTCGTTGACCAGGAC
>NZ_JBHSQE010000004.1:0-244936 GCF_042658165.1 Corynebacterium nasicanis | reverse complement strand
TTTCGGATCGAGACTCATGACTCAGTATCGTACCCGGGGCCCGGAAGGCGCCCGAACTGGAGGCGGAGAGCCCGGGTCTGGTCCTCGAGTTCCCGGAGAGTGTCGTTGACCACGGCCCGGTGGATCCGGGTCGCCTCCTCCTGGAGGATGCCCAGTGAGTCAACGGTCTCCGCGATGGCGACGGGGTGCTGGCGTTCCGTGATCGCGAGGTAGGCGCGGAGGGTGCGGGGCAGGTAGTCGTCGATAATCGTTTCGATGACCACACGCTGCTCGGGCACGTCCCCCAGGTGATCCCACTCGAGAAGCACCTCGAGAAGCGAGCCGCGCAGCGCCGCGGTGGCGTCGAGCACCGGGGCGGCCGGCCCCGCGGAGTAGAGCTCGCGGGTGCTCAGGTCGAGGCGGCGGAGGAGCTCATCCGCGTCGGGCCGCTCAGGCGCCGGCGGCAACGCCTGCTGGCGGGGCGCCGGGGTGAGGGCGACGCCGGCTCCCCACGCGGCCAGTGCCACGACCGGCCACAGGAATCCCAGCCCGAGGACAAGGTGCACCACGATGATCGCCGCGGCCAGGACCATCCCGATGAGGTTCTTCCGGGAGAGGAAGAAGTTGTCACTGGTATCCACGGATCTCCTTGAAGGCCGCCGCGAGATCCCCGTCGAGGGCGTCGAAGACCTTACCGCCGGTCAGCTGCGCGACCTCGGTCATCTCCCCCACGTTCGCCTCCCCGTAGAGGATCACGAACACCGGGATGTCCGCCGCCGGGCCGCTGAGCCCAGCGTGGAAGGCGCGGAACTCGTCGAGGGTGGCACCGGCGGTCAGCTCTCCGTCGCTCATGAGGACGATGGAGGGAATCGCGCCCTGCTCGGCGGACACCGTGCCGTAGGCGTTGATGAGCGCGGAGTAGATGGCCGTGGCCCCCTCGGCGCGCAACCCTCCCACTGCTTCGCTGAGGGTGCGCGCGGCCTCCGGGTCCTGCGCAGAATAGCGCAGCGTCAGCGGGGCGGCCGGGGCATCGGCGAAGGGCTGGAGGCTGATGCGCTCCCGGTCACGGAAACCGACGCTGCCCGCGGCGGCGTGGGCCGAACCGTCGATGAGCGAGCGAAGGGTGTCCTGCAGCATAGCCAGGCGTTCGCCCTCCATGGAACCGGAGGTGTCGAGGACGAAGACGGTGTCCCCGGGCGGGCGCAGCTCATTGTGGAAGGCCGCGACGAGCTGGTCGGTGATGGACCGGGTGGCCGGGAAGGGCAGCTCAATGAGCAACTGGTCGGCGAGCTCAGACGGGACCTCCGCCGCGGCGTCCACCAACCGACGGTAGGTGTCGGTCATCGTCTCGGGGCGCTCGAGCAGCCATGCGGCGAGCGCGGCGACCTTCTCCCGGGCCTCCGGCTGCGCCGGGGCCGCGAGGGTGGACAGCGGATAGTCCGCAGACACCACGCCGTCGGCGGGGACGATGACCACCAGGTCGGCGCCCTGCTCGCGGTTGATCGTGTGCAGGACGGACTCGTAACTGATGAGTGCGTCGGCACGCGTACGATCCGCGAGGAAAGTGTCTGTCAGCCAGCCGGAGGAGCCGGAGGTCAGCGTCTGCCCGGCGAAGAATCCCTGCAGCTGCGGGGAGACACGTGCGATGTCATCGGCGGTGAGGGCGGCGCCCGTGTCCGCCAGGGCGGTGGCCACGGAGACCAGCGCGGAGAATCCCGAGTTGGAGGCCGCGGGGTCGGTCATGCCGAAGGTGATCTCTCCTTCGGCGGCGGCCGTGGCGATCTCCGCCCACGTCGGCTGGCGGGTATCCCAGCCCAGCTCGGAGGCCTTGGCGGCGGTGATCCCGAAGGCCACCGGCGAAAGCCCGATCTTGGTGGAGTCCGCCAGCTTCGCGGAGGCTCCCAGGATGTCGACGTAGCGGTTGGTGGCGAACCAGGTGGCGTCGTAGGCGTGGTCGAAACCGGCGTCGAGAAGCGTCCGCGAGTTGTCGAGCGTGCCGGACGGGAAGCTCAGCTCGATGGGGAATCCGAGGTCGGCGGAGGCTTCGTCGATGACCGGCGCCAGATCCTGCAGCTCGGTGGCGGCGACGATCCGCAGCGGGGTGTCGTCGAGCTGGCGTCCGGGCAGGGACAGCTCGCTGTCGCCGCAGGCCCACAGGACCAGCGCCGTGCACAGCACGGTCACCCCGGCGACCAGGCGTTTCCAGGTGTTCATGAGGCATCCTCCTCGGTGTCCACCGCGGGAGCGGGGCCGGTGTAGGAGGCGCCGACGCCCTCGATGAGCTCCTCCAGGCGGTCAAAGACGGGTGGGTCGACGGTGGCCAGGAAGGCCGGCGGCTCGGCGATGCCGTGCTCGCGCAGGGCCGCGGCGAACAGGGCCGGGTCGCCGGGGCGGAAGCCGTGTTCGGCGGCCAGCTGCTGCAGCTCCGGGTCCGACGTCAGCAGGCGGCCGATCTCTGCCCCCTGGTCGCTGAGGGCGACGAGCATGTGGGTGGAGTTGATCGTCGGGTCCGGGTAGGCCAGGACCATGTCGCCGCGGATGCGCGAGGACTCCGCCATCTGTTCGCCGAGGAACTGGGCCTCGTAGACCATGACCATCGGGCGGGCCCCGATGCCCTGGGCGAGGTAGTCGGCGAAAGGCCCGGCGGAGGTGGACTCCGCGTAGCCCTGCCCAACGAAGAGCGGGCTGAGGCTGTCCACGACCTCCCTGACCTGCGCATCCGAGGTCACCACCGCACCGTCGCGGGCCACCCACGACAGGATCGACAGGTACATGGCCGCCGAGTTGGAGGTACGGATGTCGGTCGAGGAGATCTGCACGGTGCGCGGGGAGGGGTATTCGGTGCCCAACTCCTGCCAGCGCGTACCGCTGCGCGCGAGTTCGACGTAGCGCCCCATGTCGAGGAACCACTGCCCGTCCTGCTGCCGGGCCACCCCCTCGCGCTCGAGGATCTGCAGGATCGGGGTGAACGTGGCCACCGCCATGGGGGAATGGAAGGGGGTGCTCGTGCCCCGGTTGGGGACACGGCTGGCGATCTTCTCCCCCGCCGGCGCAGAAGAGGGGAAGGCGAAGTCGAGGTTCTCCAGGTCCACCTCGGTGGCGATGCGCCGGGAGCCTGCCGCGTCGACGCGCACCTCGAAACCGTGACCTGCCAGCACCTTCTTTACCCGCGGGTCCTCGAAGAAGGCGCGCTTCTCCGAACCGATGACGCCGGAGACCTGGACTACTCCCCCGCCGCCGCCCCCGATCCCGGGCACACTGATCATGCCCCGCCCGGCGAGGACCGCCACCACCGCCAGAATCAGCAAGATCAGGCCGATGATGACGGAACATCCTCGGCCTGACCTGCGTTGTGCCTCACTCATGCGGGAAGTTTAAGTCGCCTCCGCGCACTCGGCCACTTGAACGGTACAGACCTCTAACCCCGCACCGGGGTGGTCGCCCACGCGAGGTGCTCGCGGGAGGCCTGCGCCACCCGTTCCCGCTGCTCAACAACCCGGACGCCGGCGGTGCCGCCGCGCGTCGCGCGGGAAGCGACCGCGCCGTCGATGGTGAGCACCTCGCGCACCGCCGGAGTCAGCCGCGTATCGACGCCCGCCAGCTCCTCGTCCGTCAGTTCATCCAGACCGACACCCCGGGCCTCGGCGAGGCGGACGCAGGCGCCGGAGGCCTCATGCGCCTCGCGGAAGGGCACGCCCTCGCGCACCATCCACTCGGCGAGGTCGGTGGCCAGGGTGAAACCGGCGGGAGCCAGTTCGCGCATGCGCTCCTCGTGGAAGGTCAGCGTGGACACCAGGCCGGTCATCGCCGGGAGCAGGAGGTTGAGCTGGGCCACCGAGTCGACGATGGGCTCCTTGTCCTCCTGCAGGTCCCGGTTGTAGGCCAGGGGCTGCGCCTTGAGGGTGGCCATGAGGCCGGCCAGGTTGCCGATGAGCCGGCCGGTCTTGCCGCGCGTGAGCTCCGCGACATCCGGGTTCTTCTTCTGCGGCATGATCGACGAACCGGTCGACCATGCGTCGGAGAGGGTGACGTACCCGAACTCCGGCGTGCACCAGGCGATGATCTCCTCGGCCAGGCGAGACATGTCCACCGCGATCTGGGCCAGGACGAAGGCGGTCTCCGCGGCGAAATCGCGCGAGGAGGTCGCGTCGATGGAGTTATCGGCGGCGGAGTCGAAGCCGAGTTCCGCCGCGATGGCCTCCGGGTTGAGCTGCAGCGAGGAACCCGCCAGGGCACCCGAGCCATAGGGCGAGACCGCCAGGCGGGTGTCCAGGTCACGGATCCGCTCGAGATCGCGCAGCAACGGCTGGGCGTGGGCCAGCAGCTGGTGGGCGAGCAGCACGGGCTGCGCGGCCTGGAAGTGGGTCTTGCCGGGCATGATGGCGCTCGGGTGGGCGGCGGCCTGGTCGACGAGGGCGTCGATAAGCTCGGTGACACCGACGGCGATGCCGCGCACGGCGTCGCGGACCCACATGCGGAAGAGCGTGGCCACCTGATCGTTGCGGGAACGTCCCGCGCGCAGGCGGCCGCCGACCTCCGGGCCGACGCGGTCGATGAGGCCCCGCTCCATGGCGCCGTGCACGTCCTCGTCGGAGGGCTCGGGGCCGAAGGAACCGTCAGCGACATCGCGGCCGAGCTGCTGGAGGCCGGCGAGCATGGTCTCCAGGTCCGCGTCGCTGAGCAGGCCCGCGGAGTGCAGGACCTTGGCGTGCGCCTGGGAGGCGAGAACGTCATAGGGGGCGAGCACCCAGTCGAAGTGGGTGGACACGCTCAGGGCGAACATGGCCTCCGCAGGGCCGCCGGAGAAGCGGCCGCCCCACAGCGCCCCTTCGTTGGTACCGTGCTGCTCCATTTAGTTCTTCGCCTCGCGGTCGCGCTTGTTGGCGATCTCCGAGGACAGGCCGTGGAGCTTGACGAAGCCCTTGGCCATGGTCTGGTCGAAGGTGTCGCCGGAGTCGTAGGTGGCCAGGTTGAAGTCGTAGAGCGAGTGGTTGGAGCGGCGGCCGTTGACGGTGATCGAACCGGCGTGCAGCACGAGGCGGATGTCACCGGTGACGTGCTCCTGGGTGGAATCGATGAAGGCGTCGAGGGAGCGCTTGAGCGGGCCGAACCACAGGCCGTCGTAGACCTCCTCGGACCAGCGGGCGTCAACGAGGCGCTTGTAGCGGGCCAGCTCGCGCTCGAGGGTGACGTCCTCGAGGGCCTCGTGGGCCTTGATGAGGATCATCGCGCCCGGGGCCTCGTAGATCTCGCGGGACTTGATGCCCACGAGGCGGTCCTCGACCATGTCGAGGCGACCGACGCCCTGGGCGCCACCGCGGCGGTTGAGCTCCTCGATCGCCTCGAGCACGGTGACCGGCTTGCCGTCGATGGCGACGGGCTTGCCACCCTCGAAGGAGATGATGAGCTCGTCCGGGGCGTTGCCCAGGGTGGGCTCCTCGGTGTAGGCGTAGATGTCCTTGGTCGGGGCGTTCCACAGGTCCTCGAGGTAACCGGTCTCGATGGCGCGGCCCCAGACGTTCTGGTCGATGGAGAACGGGGAGGAGGCGGACTGCTCGATCGGGAGGTCGATCTCCTCGGCGAAGGCGATGGCCTTGTCGCGGGTCCAGGCGTAGTCACGGGCCGGGGCGATGATCTCCAGGTCCGGGTTCTCGTCGCGGAAGCCGACCTCGAAGCGCACCTGATCGTTGCCCTTGCCGGTGCAGCCGTGGGAGACGTGAGTGCCGCCGAACTCCTCAGCGGCGCGCACCAGGTGCTTGACGATGAGGGGGCGGGAGATCGCGGAGACCAGCGGGTACTGCTTCATGTACATGCCGTTGGCCTTGATGGTGGGCAGGCAGTACTCCTCGGCGAACTCGTCGCGGGCGTCGATGACGATGGACTCGACGGCGCCGGAGTCGAGGGCGCGCTGGCGCACGGACTCCATGTCCTCGCCGCCCTGGCCGAGGTCGAGGGAGACGGCGACGACCTCGCCGCCGGTCATCTTGGCCAGGTACGGGATCGCGACGGTGGTGTCGAGGCCGCCGGAGTAGGCGAGGACGACGCGTGCAGACATGTGGGTTCTCCTTGGGTTCTGGTGTTACTGATTATTGAGGATACGTGGGCGCTCTGCGCCGGTGAGCAGGTCCCCCAGCTCACGGCCCGTGAGGGGCTCGCGGGCGAGGACGAAGATGGTGTCATCGCCGGCGATGGTGCCCACCGATTCGTCCAGACCGACGCGATCGATGAAGCTGGCCAGGTACTGCGCCGCCCCGGGCGGGGTGCGCAGCACCGCGATGTTGCCCGAGTGGTCCACCCCGACGACCAGCTCATCGAGCATGCGGCGCAGCTTCTCCTTCGGGCCGGTGAGGTGCTCGGCCAGCAGGCTCTCGACGGGCCCCACCACGTAAAACGCCCGACCCTGATCGGGGCGGATCTTCTTGGCGCCCAGCTCGTCGAGGTCGCGGGAGAGGGTGGCCTGGGTGATGTCGACGCCTTCGTCGAGAAGCAGTTCGGACAGCTGCACCTGGCTGGAGACGCGGGTCTTGCCCAGGATCTCCAGGATCTTGCCCTGGCGGGCGGTGCGGGTGACGGGCTGGGTCACGGCTGATTCTCCAGCAGCCACACCATGAGCGCCTTCTGCGCGTGCAGGCGGTTCTCCGCCTCGTCGAAGACGCGCGACTGGGGGCCGTCGATGACCTCGGCAGTGACCTCGTTGCCGCGGTAGGCCGGCAGGCAGTGGAGGAAGATGGCGTCGTCGTTGGCCTGCGCCATGATGTCCGCGGTGACCTGGTAGGGCAGGAAGGGGGTGCGGCGGTCCTTGCCGTCGGACTCCATGCCCATGGACACCCAGGTGTCCGTGATGACGACGTCGGCGCCCGCCACCGCCGCCGTGTCGGAGGTGACCTCGACAGTTGCCCCGGTCTCCTCCGCGCGGAGCTGTGCCCGCGCGACGAACTCGGCCTTCGGCTGGAAGCCCTCCGGCGCGATAATCGTCATGTCCATGCCGGCGGTGGCGAAGCCGATCATGTAGGAGTTGGCCATGTTGTTGTCGCCGTCGCCGAGGTACACGGCCTTCCGGCCCCGTAGCCCGGCGGGGCCCTCCTCCGGGCAGAGGTTCTCCACGCAGGTCTGCAGGTCCGCCAGGATCTGGCAGGGGTGCAGGTCATCGGAGAGCGAGTTGATGATGGGCACCGTGGCGGTCTCGGCCATGTCGTGGAAGTTCTGGTGCGCGAAGGTGCGCCACACGATCATCTCGACGTAGCGCGAGAGCACCGCCCCGGTGTCCTGGATGGTCTCACCCTTGCCCATCTGCGAGGACCCGGAGTCCACGACGATGGGATGGCCGCCCAGGTGGGCGATGCCGGCGTCGAAGGAGAAGCGCGTGCGGGTGGAGGTCTTGTCGAAGAGGACCGCGACCGACAGCGGCCCCTCGAGCGGGCGCCTCGACAGCGGCGCCTGCTTCAGCTCGGCGGCCAGCGCGAGGACCTCGGCCTGCTCGGCCGGGGTGAGGTCGTCGTCGGCCAGGAAGTGCCGCACGTTCGGGGTGGTCATGGTCAGTCCTCCTTGGTGAGGTCGGTGATGAGCGCCGAGAGCTTCTCGACGGCTGCGTCCATCTCGTCGTGGCTGATGATGAGCGGCGGGGTGAGGCGGATGACGTCGGCCGCCGGGGCGTTGAGGATGAGCCCGTAATCGAAACCGCGGGTGACGGCCTCCTTGGCCACCGGCTTCTCCAGCACCACGCCGAGCATGAGCCCGCGCCCACGGACATGGTCGACGCCCGGGATCTGGCGCAGCTGCTCCGCGAAGTACTCACCCTTCTCCCGAACCTCGGCGCAGAAGGCGTCGTCGACGATGCTCAGCACCGCGTTGGCGGCGGCGCAGGCGACGGGGTTACCGCCGAAGGTGGTGCCGTGGGCGCCGGGCTGGAAGAGTCCGGCGGCCTGGCCGCGGGCGATGGTCGCACCGATGGGAATGCCGCCCCCGAGGCCCTTGGCCATGGTGATGATGTCCGGCAGGACGCCGTCGTGCTGGAAAGCGAAGAAGGTGCCGGTGCGGCCGACGCCGGTCTGGACCTCGTCGCACACCATGAGGATGCCGTGTTCATCGCAGAGCTCACGGACGGCCTGCAGGAAGCCGGCCGGGGCGGGGACCACGCCGGTCTCGCCCTGGACGGGCTCGAGGAAGATGGCGGCCACGTCCGTGGGGTTGGTCTCGACGAGCTTGGTCAGGTACTCGACGTCGCCGTAGGGGTAGAACTCGACCCCGGTGGGCAGCGGCTCGAAGGCCTTGCGCTTCTCCGGCTGGCCGGTGAGAGCGAGGGAGCCCATGGTGCGGCCGTGGAAGCCGTGGACAGCGGCCAGCACCCGGGAGCGGCCGGTGAGGCGGGCCAGCTTGAAGGCGGCCTCGTTGGCCTCGCCGCCGGAGTTGCAGAAGAACACCCGCGCGGAGTCGTCGCCGACGCGCTTCTTCAGCGTGGCAGCGGCCTGGAGGACGGGGCCGGTGGCGTAGAGGTTGGAGACGTGCCCCAGCTGGGAGAGCTGGTTCGTGACGGCCTCAATGATCGCGGGGTGGGCGTGGCCCAGGGCGTTGACGGCGATGCCGGCGAGCAGGTCGATGTGGACGCGACCCTGCGAATCCTCCACGGTCGCACCCTTGCCCGAGACGAGCTCGATGGGCGGGGTGCCGTAGTTGTTCATGAGCACCTCGTTCCACCGGGTGAGGGAATCGGTCACTGGTCAGCGTCCTTTCTGAAGACGGCTCCGGCGGGGTAATCGCCGCGGTCGTAGTTGTCGGGCAGCACCATGGTGCCGATACCACCCATGGTGAGCAGCTCGAGGATGACGGAGTGGGCGATGCGGCCATCGATGACGTGGGCCGCGGAGACCCCGCCCTGCACCGCGCGGAGGCAGGACTCCATCTTGGGGATCATCCCGGAATCGAGGGTGGGCAGGATCGTCTCGAGCTCCGAGGCGACGATCTTCGACAGCAGCGAGTCTCGGTTGGGCCAGTCGGTGTACAGGCCCTCGACGTTGGTGAGGATGAGCAGGCGCTCCGCGCCGATGGCCTCGGCCAGCGCTCCGGCAGCGGTGTCGGCGTTGATGTTGTACACCTCGCCGTCCTCGCCGGGGGCAATGGTGGAGACGACCGGGATGCGGCCGGCGTCGATGATGTCCATGAGCGCGGCCGGGTTGACATCGGTGATGTCACCCACCAGGCCGATGTCGGTGGGCACTCCCCCGACGCTGACCAGGCGCTTCTGTGCGGTGAACAGGCTGGCGTCCTCGCCGGAGGTACCCACCGCGTAGGGCCCGTGGGAGTTGATGAGGCCGACGAGGTCCCGACCCACCTGGCCGAAGAGCACCATGCGGACGATCTCCATCACCTCGGGAGTGGTGACGCGGAATCCGCCCTTGAACTCGCCGTCCAGCCCCAGACGCTTGAGCATCGAGGAGATCTGCGGGCCACCGCCGTGGACGACAACCGGCTTGGCGCCGACCGTACGGAGGAATACCATGTCGGCGGCGAAGGCGGCCTTGAGGTCGTCGTCGACCATGGCGTTGCCGCCGTATTTGACCACGACGATCTTGTCGCGGAAGTGCTGCAGCCAGGGCAGTGCCTCGGCGAGCACATGCGCGCGCGCCTCGTTGCTGAGCTTCTTCAGTGCTTCCATGGCGGGTTCCTAGGAGGAGTAGGCGGAGTTGATGTGGACGTAATCGTGGGAGAGGTCCGTGGTGCGGACCGTCGCGCGGCCGGGGCCGTTCGTTCCGAGGTTGACCAGGACGTCAATGTCCGCACCCGACAGGTCGACCTCGCGGGCGTGAGGGGTGCCGGTGGTGTTCTCGCACACGGCCTGACCATTGAAGTAGACGGAAATGCGGTCGGGGTTCATGTCGGCGTCGGCCATGCCGACGGCGGCGAGGACGCGACCCCAGTTGGGGTCGGAGCCGAACATCGCACACTTGAAGAGGTTGTCGCGGGCCAGGGTGCGGGCGGCGTTGACGGCCTGCTCATCCGAGCCGGTGCCCTCCACCGTGACGGTGACGCGCTTGGTCACGCCCTCGGCGTCGGCCTGCATCTGCCGGGCGATGTCTTCACTCGCCTCGAGCACAGCGGCGTTGAGCTCCTCCTGGCTCGGCGTCACGCCGGAGGCACCGGAAGCGAGCAGGAAGACGGTGTCGTTGGTCGAGGTAGAGCCGTCGATGTCGAGGGTGTCGAACGTGACTTTGCTGGCTGCGCGCAGTGCCTCGTCGAGCATCGCCGGGGTGGCGGAGGCATCCGTGGTCAGGCACACGAGCATGGTCGCCAGCGAGGGACTCATCATGCCGACGCCCTTCCCCATGCCGCCCAGAGTCCAGCCGTTGCCCTTGACCAATGTCTCCTTGGGGACCAGGTCGGTGGTCATGATGGCGACCGCCGCTGCCCCGCCGTGGTCTCCCAGGCCCGGCACCAGCTTCTCGACGCCCGCGTGGATCTTGTCCATCGGCAGCGGCTCGCCGATGAGCCCCGTCGAGCACACGCCGACATCGCTGGCGCTGATGCCCAAGAGCTCCGCCACCTGATCGACAGAGGCCTGCGCGTCGGCGTCACCCTGGATGCCGTTGCAGGCGTTGGCGTTGCCGGCATTGAAGAGCACCGCACGGATCTGCCCGTCCTTGATGGCCTCGCGCGAGATCTTCACCGGGGAGGCGACGACACGGTTGCGGGTGAACACCGCGGCGGCGTGGAACTCTGGCCCGTTGTTGACCACAAGTGCCATGTCGGGGTTGCCGGAGGGCTTGATGCCTGCGGTGAGGGCGGCGGCAGTAAAACCTGCCGGGGTGGTGATGCTCATGAGGTGGCTTTCCGAGGTTGGGGGTTAGGGGGCGACGGCGGCCATGGGCAGGCCGGCAGTTTCGTCGAGGCCGAGGGCAAGGTTCATGCACTGGACGGCGGCGCCGCCGGTGCCCTTGGTGAGGTTGTCGATGGCGCCGGTCATGAGCAGCACGCCTGCGCGCTCATTGACCTCGACCTGCAGGTGGCACATGTTGGTACCCACGACGTTCTGCGTCTCCGGCTGTTGGCCCACGGGCAGGAGGTGGACGAAAGGCTCCTCGGCGTAGAACGCCCGGTAGGTCTCGTACACCGCCTCAGCGGAGACGCCCTCCTTGAGCGGGGCGGTGATGGTGGTGAGGATGCCGCGCGGCAGCGGCGCCAGGACCGGGGTGAAGGACACAGTGATCTCGTCGTCCGTGACCTCGGAGAGATTCTGGATGACCTCCGGCGTGTGACGGTGCTTGCCCGCCGTGTTGTAGGCGCGCAGGTTGCCCATGACCTCAGAACCCAAGAGGCCGACGGCCGCCTTCTTGCCCGCGCCCGAGACGCCCGTGATGGAGACGATGCTGAGGTCGGGGACGATGAGGCCACCGGCGACGGCAGGCAGGGCCGCGAGGGTCGCGCCCGTCGGGAAACACCCCGGAACCGCGATTCGCTTCGCTGCCTGCAGCTCCTCGCGGTGGCCCGGGAGCTCCGGGATGCCGTAGGGCCAGGTGCCGGCGTGCGCAGAGCCGTAATAGTGCTCCCACTCCCCCGCCTCCTTGAGGCGGAAGTCAGCGGCACAGTCAATGACCACGGTCTCCGGATTCGTGTCGGCCAGTGCCTGCCCGATGGGACCCGAATGGCCGTGCGGCAGAGCGAGGAACACGACGTCATGCCCCGCCAGGGTCTCCGAAGAGGTGTCCTCGATGATGCGGTCCGCCAGCTGCGGCAGGTGCGGCATGAGGCCCGCCACCTGCTGCCCTGCCGAAGAACCAGCGGTTAACGCACCGATCTCCAGGTCACCGGAGACGAAGGAAGGGTGACCGAGCAGGAGGCGGAGGATCTCCCCACCCGCGTAGCCCGTGGCACCAGCGACTGCAACCTTGAGTGTCATGCTGACCAGTGTAGCACTTTATGCAGCCGCATGAAAAGTATGCATTGGCGTGTCGCTGTGCACCTAGGCTGGACGAATACTGCAACCGACCACGGGAGGCGCCGTGCCACCACAACCCAGAAGAACCATCCGCTTCTTCGCTGACTGGGGAGCTGACTTCCCCCTGTGGGAGTCAGGTACGGACTCCTACCTGATGGCCCCGGAAGACTACGGCCTCCCCGCATCCCTGTCGGAACGACTTCGGGCCTGGGCTACCCACTGGACAAGCCACTGTCACTGGGACACCGGATGGGACGATCCCCACGCAGCGGAGTACTCACAGAAGGAAGGAGACGAGCTCCTGGACGCGCTCCGCACTCACGTCGCATCCTTCGCCGACGTCATCGACGCACGATGAGCCACGGTCGTTCGGCTCCAACGACCAGCTTCTCATCCTCTCCGGTCTGCCCGCGGTCTCCCTCATCGTCGACAGTTGGCTACTCGAGGTGAGTCAGTTGGGCACCACAATCCGGGTCCTGACTGCCAGCGGCACGCCGCTGGCGGTTCCGCCCGGCCCGGTGATCTTCATGGGACTGCTGATCGCCGGGGGTTCGGCGACGACCCGCAGCTACCTCGCCCGCCGCCGGGTTTAGCTGCTCAGCTGCGAGCTCATCGCCGCCGGGCTAGTCCCCACCGTGGTCGTTCCTGCGTAGGCCACGTAGTTCAGCGAGCCGGAGAGCACGTGCAGGCCACCCATGGGGTCGGCGAACACCGTGATGCCGTGGGCGTTGCCCACCTGGCCGGCACCGAGGGCCCGCTTGGGGCCGGTCAGCCCCTGGTTCCAGCAGCCGACGACACCGGGGCCGTTGCCGGCGACAATTACCGCCGGGATCTTCTCCTCCGGCGGGTTGCATTCCGGCATGGTCTTGCGGGCGCCATCGCTGACGCAGATGACGTGGGGGCCATCCTGCGTCATGACGACATCGCAACGCACGTTGCCGGCGGTGTTGGTGAACTGGACATCACCCTCCGAGGCAGAAGCACCGGAGGCCCCGCCGATGAGCACGGCGGCGGAAAGGACGGGGACAGAGAGAAGGGTCAGGGCACGACGTGGTGTGGTCATGCCCCGACCCTACTGAACTTTCCTGAACCTAAGCACGCATTTCGGCGCCGAACGTCGACTTCGCCAGCTCAGCGGCCGCGAGGCGACGCTCGTTGGCCTCCTCGTCGGTGAGGGTGCGGTCACCTGCGCGGAACAGCAGGGAGAAGGCGAGCGACTTCTTGCCCTCACCGAGCTGGGCGGAGCGGTAGACGTCGAAAAGCTCGACGTCCTCGAGGAGATCGCCGGCGCCCTCGGCCACGACACGGCGGACCTGCTCGGCCGGGACGGACTCGTCGACGACGAGCGCGATGTCCTGGTGCAGCGCCGGGTAGGAGGACAGCACCGGGGCGGGGAAGTTCTCGGTGAGCGGCAGCGCAGTGAGGTCCAGCTCCATGGCGCAGGTGCGGGCCGGGAGGCCGAGGGCCTCAAGGACCTGCGGGTGGAGCTCGCCGGCGTGGCCGATGACGCGGCCGTCGACAAGCAGGGCGGCGCAGCGGCCCGGGTGCCAGGGCAGCTGCTCGACGGACTCGAGCTCGAGCTCCACGTCGGCGGCGCGGGCCACGACGCGGGCGGACTCGATGGCATCGGCCCAGGTGTAGGCGCGGCCCTCGCCCCACGGACCTTCGTACTCGAGCTGCCCGGTGGCGACGGTGGCCACGTGCAGCGGCTGGTACGGCAGGGAATCGACAAGCTCGGTGAGCTCAGCGTCGCTCGGCTTCTGCGCCACCGAGGGCATCGGAGAGCGATCGGCGCCGGCGAAGGCGACCTGCTGGAGGCCGAAGAGGGCGACGTCGTTACGCCCGCGGGCGACATTGCGCACGACGGCGTCGAGCATCGTCGGCAGCAGCGTGGTGCCCAGGATCGCACGGTCGGCCTCGAGCGGGTTCTGCACGGTCACGGCATTGCGACGCTCGTCATCGGCTGCGAGCCCCCACACGTCGAAGGTGTCGTTGGCGATGAACGGGCTCGGCAGGATCTCGGCGTAGCCGTTGTAGGCCAGGGCATGGCCGACGGCGCGGCGACGGCGCTGCGCGGGGGTGAGCCCGCGACCACCGACCGGGGTCGGCAGGACCAGCGGGATGGCCTCCAGACCCTCGAGGCGCAGGACCTCCTCAACCAGGTCAGCGGGGATGCGCAGGTCACCGCGCCAAGTCGGCGGGGTGACCTCGAGCTTGCCGCCGCAGGAGGAGACGGCGACGGTGCAGCCGACCTCCTCGAGGCGCTGCACGACGGTCTCACGGGAGTACTCGACACCCGCCAGGTCGGAGGGGTGGTTGACCGGCATGGTGATGGTCGGCATGGCCGGGACCTCGCCGATGATGGTGCGCTCGGGCGCGACTGCACCACCGGCGATCTCCACGAGCAGGGCGCACGCCAGGTCGAGGGAGGCCTCGACGATGGCGGGATCGACGCCGCGCTCGAAGCGTCGAGAAGCTTCCGAGGAGAGCTTGTGACGGCGCGAGGTGCGCGCGACGGTGAGCGGATCCCAGGTGGCGGCCTCGAAGTAGACGTCGGTGGTCTCATCCGAGATCTCGGAGCGGGTGCCGCCCATGACGCCGGCCAGGGATTGGATGCCGGTGTCGTCGCAGATGACCACATCCGCCGCGTCGAGGGTGCGCTTCACGTGGTCGAGGGTCTCGAACTCCTCGCCGGCGGCGGCGTTGCGCACCACGAGGCCACCCGTGATCTGCGCGGCGTCGAAGGCGTGCATCGGCTGGCCGAGCAGCAGCATGACGTAGTTGGTCACGTCGGTGGCGGCGTTGACCGGGCGCTGGCCGGAGAGCATGAGCTCGCGCTGCAGCCAGAACGGGGACTCGGCGGCCGGATCGATGCCGGTAACCTTGCGCAGGCCGAAGCGAATGGTCTTCGTCTCCGGGCGGATGTCGATGGGCAGCAGCTCACCGGCGGCGGCGGGCACGCCGGACAGATCGAAGCCACCGACGGCAGGCTCGAGCGCCACATCGGTGAAGGTCAGATCGAAGGCCGAAGCCAGCTCGCGGCTGAGACCACGGGCGGACAGCGCGTAGCCGCGGTCCGGGGTGACGTTGACGTCGAAGACGGTGTCGCCCAGGCCGAGGGCCTCGCGGGCATCCTCGCCCGGCTGTCCGTAAGAGGGATCAAACGTCTGGATGCCGGCGGACTTGTCGGTGAAACCCAGCTCCGCGGCCGAGCAGATCATGCCGTTGGAGATGTGGTCGTAGGTCTTGCGGGCGGCGATGGCGAAGTTGCCCGGCAGGACCGCACCCGGGAGGGCCACGACAACCGTGTCGCCCTCGACGAAGTTGGTCGCGCCACAGACGATGCCCTGCAGCTCACCGGTGCCGTTTGCGTCACCGACGTCGACCTGGCAGTAACGGATCGGCTTCTTGAACTCGGTGAGCTCCTTGATCTCCTTGACCACGCCGAACACCAGCGGACCGGTGGTCTCCGGGATCGGCTCGTAGCCTTCGGTCTCGAAACCGACGCGGACGTAGCCGGCATCCAGCTCCTCAGCGGTGACGCCGAAAGTGGGGTTGGCGTGACGCAGCAGTCCGGTGACCCAGTTCTGTGCAAGCAGCATTGTGTTGGAGTTCCTCTCTGAACCGGGGTTACTTCTGAATACCGAAAGGCAGGGTGAAACGGACGTCACCCTCGACCATGTCACGCATGTCGGACAGACCGTTGCGGAACTGCAGGGTGCGCTCCAGGCCCATGCCGAACGCGAAACCGGTGTAGACCTCCGGATCCACGCCCACGGCACGCAGGACATTGGGGTGAACCATGCCGCAGCCGCCCCACTCGATCCAGCCCGCGCCACCCTTCTTGTTGGGGAACCACACGTCGACCTCCGCCGAGGGCTCCGTGAAGGGGAAGAAGTTCGAGCGCATCCGGGTCTTGGTCTCCGGGCCGAACAGCGTCTTGGCCAGGTGGTCCAGGGTGCCGCGCAGGTGCGCCATGGTCAGACCCTTGTCCACGGCCAGCCCCTCCACCTGGTGAAACACCGGGGTGTGCGTGGCGTCGAGCTCATCGGTGCGGAACACGCGGCCCGGGCAGGCGATGTAGAGCGGCACGTCGCGGTCGAACATGGACCGCACCTGCACCGGGGAGGTGTGGGTGCGCAGGACCTGCAGGGAGCCTTCCTCGCCGACGTGGAACGTGTCCTGCAGGGTGCGGGCCGGGTGGTCCGGGAGGAAGTTGAGGGAATCGAAGTTGAAGTACTCGGCCTCCACCTCGGGGCCGTCCTCGATCTCCCAGCCCATGCCGAGGAAGATGTCGGAAATGGTCTCCATGAGCGAGGTGATCGGGTGCAGGGCGCCGACCTGCTCACGGGTGGTCGGCACCGTGACGTCGACCTTCTCCGCCTTCAGCTGCTCCGCGCGCTGTCGGACCTCCAGGTCCGCGAGCACCTCGTTGTAGTGCTTCTCGACGCGCCCACGCGCCATGTTCACCAGGCGGCCGGCGTCCTTACGCTGCTCCTTCGGCAGGGTGCCGAGCGCGCGGCGGGCCTGCGGGATCGGGGCCTCATCGCCGAGATGGTCGCGACGAGCGACGCTCAGCTGCTCGAGGGTCGTCGCCGCATCGAAAGCGGCGAGAGCCCGGTCCGCGGCGGCGCCAAGCCCCGCCTCGGTCAGTTCAATTTCCGGAGTGTCAGACACGTGCCTTTACCTTTTCACCTGGGCGCAAATTTCAGACCTGTACAGCATACCCGCGCTTATCGACGCCCACGCGCCTGGGCCTTCGCCGACTCATAGAGGCAGATCGACGCGGCCGTCGCCAAGTTCAACGACTCCGCGCGCCCCCGGATCGGAATACGCACCCGGTGGTCCGCCAGCCCCAGCAGCTCCTCCCCCAGCCCGTGGGCCTCGTTGCCGAACAACCAGGCGGTGGGCGCGGAGAGGAGCTCCGCGGCGTCGTCCAGCTCGACCTCCCCGTCGGCGGCCGTGGCCAGGATCTGCAGATCCGCCGCGCGCAGCTGCCCGAGCACGTCCTTGACGTTGGTGTTGCGCGCCACCGGCAGGTGGAACAGGGACCCCGCCGAGGCCCGCGCCGCCTTACTCGACTGCGGATCCGTCGTCTCCCCCGCGAAAACGACGGCGTCGGCGCCCATCGCGTCAGCGACCCTGATGAGCGTGCCGGCATTCCCCGGCTCAGAAGTCTCCACCGGCACCGACACCAGCTGCGGGCGCCCCCGGAGCGCCTTGCCCACCGTCCACAGCACCGGCTCACACACGGCGAACAGCCCGGTGGTGCTCACGGTGTCCGACAACGACCGCGCCGCCTTGTCATCGATAGCGTGCACGTAGACCCCCATATGCCCGCAGGTGATGAGGATCTCCTCAAAACGACGCGCCGCCTGCTCCGTCACAAAGACGTCGCGGGCGGCGCCGGTCGCCACCGCCGCCTCCACCGCGTTCTCCCCCTCCACGATGAACAGATTCGCCTTCTTCCGGCCCGCAGCCCGCTGCAACTTCGCAGCATTGACAATCCGGGGCGTGCGCTCAGTGAAAGGATCCGTGAAGTCGAGGTTCATGCGCTTCAGGCTAGCAGTGCACCCTGACACAACTAGGACAGCGGGACACCGTTCGCATCCGTGGCCATGCCGCCGGAGCGCAGCAGGATCAAGATGAAGTCAATGAGCACCCACACCCAGACAATCGCCAGGAAGATGAACCCGATGAGCAGCACCGTGGTGGCCCAGCCGAAGATCGTGAGCACCAGCTGCACCACACCACGGTTGGTGTAGCCGAGGTAGAAGTTGTGCACGCCCAGAGACCCGAGGAAGAACGCCAGCAGGATCGCCACGACCCACGACTTCGCCGGCGCCTGCGGCTGCATCATGCCGTACTGCGGCTGTGCGTACATCGGCTGCGCGATCGGCATACCGTTCTGGTCGTACTGCTGCTGGTTGAAAGGGTTCGTCATGGTTGAGGTCCTTGCGGGAGAAAGGGGTCGGTGGCCGGCTGGGATCCTAACACTCCCCCGGCCCCCGCGGCCCCGCCCAACCTACGACAGGGGTACTCCGCGACCATCGCGCTGGAAAGGACCCGACTTCGTCAGCAGCATGATGAAGTCGATCAGCTCCCAGATGAGCAGCGCCCCCAGGATGACCAGACCGACCCCCATCCACCAGGTCAGCAGAACAACAAACGACAGCACCAGCATGATCACACCGCGGTTGGTGTGCCCGAGGTAGAAGTTGTGCACACCGAAGATGCCGAAGAAGAAGCACAGCAGCGCGGCCAGCAAGGCGGACTTCTGCTGGATGGGGCCCGCGTACTGAGGCTGGACCGGGGCCGGGTACTGCGGCTGAGCCGGGGCGGTGTACTGCGGCTGGACGTTGAGGGGAAGACCGTTCTGGTCGTAGAACTCGGACATCTTGTTCTCCTGAGTGAGGGGGTTGATCAGTGACTGATGTCAGCCTAAAACTGCAGGTCTCCCAGCTTCCAGCTGATGGGGAGCCCTCCCCGCCCGCTTGCGTCTAAGTCACATTCCGCAGATGATCGTGAACCTCCCACGCGCCCACCTCCACCCGCCCTGCCACCGCCTGCCCGGGGCCGGTCGCCGCGCGATGCTCCAGCAGATGCTCGATTTCCTCGATCGCCTTCCGCTTCGCGACGGGATCCCGCAAGCACGCATCCGTAAACCGCAGATGTCCCCACCCCATCATCTCCGCATGGTTCGCCTTCCACCTGTCGATGATGAAGGTCCGCGAGTTCTCCTTGCCGTGAAACAGCAGGCTGTCGAGGTCGATCACCGTCGTACTCTTCTCGACGCCCACGTCCCACGTATACGGCCCCAGCCGGAAGTTCGGGATGCTCTCGATCCCCCGCGCCCGCAACTCCAGGTGAAAGAAGCGCTCCATTTGGCTCGACGCCCCCACCACGCACTTCCCCAGCAACGGCGCGAGGGCATCCTGCAGGTCCTGCGTCAGCTGCGCGTGGTCCCGCTCGAAGCGCTCGCGCCCGTCGAAACCGCTGTACAGCTGCTCCAGGAACTTCAACCGCCCCACCCGGTGCAGCATCGAATCCTCCGCGATCGCCTCGGTCGGCGTCACCACCGGCAACCCCTGGAACTCTGCGCCATTGATGGTGCGGGGTCGGCCCACGCTCACCCGTTCCGTGCCCGGACGACGCTGGCCCTTGGGCACCAGTCCCAGGACCGGCTGCATCACGGTGTCCCGGTGACCGTAGATCGACACCGCCGTGTGCCCGCGGAACACCAGCTCCGGGTAGCGGTGATGCAGCGCTCTGAGCAGGGCCCACCCACCCGGCTCCTCCCGCATGTAGATGCCGTGCGCCAGGCGGTGCAACGTCCCCGCCTTCAGCGCCCGCTTGATCTGGTATTCCGACACCCCCTGGTCCTTCAGTTCCTCTGTCGTCCAGTACTCCCCGTTTAGGTCCATGAGCTATTGGACTCGGGAAACTGGGGAAAGGTTCCCCGGTGTCGATTTCGTCACCCACCCCCGGCGGATTACGCACGGAAGCCCGGACTTAAGGTGCTGGATCCGACCGCCCGCGTCTAACGAAATCGTCAACCGTCGGACCCATGACGATTTCGTCACCCACCCCCGGCACCCTACGACCAACACCCCGGACCTAAGACACTGGATCTGACCGCCCGCGTCTGACGAAATCGTCAACGACCCCACCCCGGAATCACGAACGTCCCGCCGGGCGAACCAGCGGGACGTCGATAAGCAGCTTTAGGCAGCGGCGACCGGGGCGTTGACGTCCTCCGGCAGAGCAGCCTTGGCGGCCTCGCAGAGAGCGGAGAAGGCAGCGAAGTCGCTGACGGCCAGCTCGGCGAGGATCTTGCGGTCGACATCGATCTCAGCCAGGCGCAGGCCGTGGATGAGGCGGTTGTAGGTGATGTCGTTCATGCGGGCAGCGGCGTTGATGCGCTGGATCCACAGCTTGCGGAACTCGCCCTTGCGCGCGCGACGGTCGCGGTAGGCGTAGGTCATGGAGTGCAGCCACTGCTCCTTGGCCTTGCGGTAGAGGCGGGAGCGCTGGCCGCGGTAGCCCTTGGCGGACTTGAGGATTGCGCGACGCTTCTTCTTGGCGTTGACGGACCGCTTGACACGTGCCACGGTGATACTTCCTTAAACGATTGAGATGTGGGGGTGGAAAGGCGGCTTGTCTTAAGCCTTGCCGAGGAGGCGCTTCATGCGCTTGGTGTCAGCCGGGGCCACGTCGACGGTGCCCTTGAGGCGACGGGTGCGGGTGGACGGCTTGCCCTCGAGGAGGTGGCGGCGGTTGGCCTGCTCGCGGCGCAGCTTGCCGGAGCCGGTGATCTTCACACGCTTGGCGGTGCCCTTGTGGGTCTTCTGCTTCATGAGAGTTAAGTCCTTAAATCCCGGTTGAAAACGGTGTCTACTTCTTGCCCTTGCGGAGGGGTCCGATCACCATGGTCATGTTGCGGCCGTCCTGCTTGGCGCGCGTCTCGACGATGCCGTAATCCTTGACATCCTCAGACAGGCGCTCGAGGAGCCGGTAGCCGAGCTCCGGACGCGACTGCTCACGACCGCGGAACATGATGGTCACCTTGACCTTGGATCCCTTCTCCAGGAAGCGGATCACGTTGCCCTTTTTCGTCTCGTAATCGTGGTCATCGATCTTGGGACGGAACTTCTGCTCCTTGACCACAGTCTGCTGCTGGTTCTTGCGGGACTCGCGGGCCTTCTGGGCCTGCTCGTACTTGAACTTTCCGTAGTCCATGATCTTCGCGACCGGCGGCTTGGCGTTCGGGGCCACCTCGACCAGGTCGAGATCTGCCTCGTATGCGAGCTTGCGGGCATCATCCGTGCGGACGATTCCGACCTGCTCACCACCCGGGCCGACCAGGCGGACCTCGGGAACTCGGATACGCTCATTAATGCGAGCTTCAGCGCTGATGTGTAACTCCTCAAGTAGCGGGTTTCGTGAAACATACCGTGCCACCTGCGAGGATCTTCCCCACGAGAAAAACCCGCCTGCCGGATGTATCCGGCGGCGGGAGATCTCAGATAAGGCCGCATAACGGCCCTACGCTTGACCTGTATCCAACCGACTGACGTCGGCGGCATGAGGTGGGATGATCTCCGCTTGTGGCCCGAACCCCTGGAGAAGGTGCACGGGTGGTAGTGCGGACAACCTTAGCGTGTCATCAGCGCGCGGTGCAAATCGCGGCTGACCCCAGGGCGTGGGTGTCGATGAGATCGGCAATGCCCAGGCTCAGGGCGTCGAGGATATCGACGCCCGTGTCATGGTCACCGTCATCGGGGTACGACATGATCGCAACCCCCACATATCCGCCCTTCACCGGCACCGTGCCGATCTGCCGCACCGCGTAGAGCATCGGTCCGTCGAGCCCCCAGCCGCCCTTGAAATGCGCGCCCTTGATGTTCGCCAGGCCGTACTGCTGCCAGTCCACGATGTCGGCCATCGCGGCGTAGGTGGTGCCGGCGGTGTCCACGCACGGGAGCTGAGCGGCAAACTGCGCCTGCTCCTTCAGTGTCCAGAAGGTCTCGCCGGGCAGTTCCGCCAGCTCCGGGGCGTGGTCCAGGTCGGCGAGGTCGTGGTCGATCGCCTGGGAGAGGTAGTAGGCGGCCTCGTTGTCGGAAGAGCTGATCGCCGCCTCGATGAGGTCATCGGTGGCCACCCCTTCCCGGTCCGCCACCACCGCCACCGGCACCTTGATGGTCGACCAGGCGTAGGAATTGCCGCTCAGGCCCACATGGATCACGTCCTCGCCGGTGGCCACCGCGATGCCGACCCGTCCGCCGTGATCGGCGCCCACCTCCGCGGCGAGTGCGAACAGTTCCTCGCGCATGGCGGCGGCGTTGAGCATGTCCTCCGCAGCGGCTTCCTGGTGCAGATCCTCCGCCGCGCCGTCGCGGACGCATCCGGCCAGCAGGCCGACGAACACCGGGAGCACCAGCGCCCCGGACAACCACTTCTTCACGGCTGGGAACTATACCCCGGTCGGGTCAGTCCCGTATTTCGCGGGCCTCCAGGACGACGACGGCATTGTCCCCGCCGCGGCACGTGAAGGAACTGTCCCCCTCCGGCACGCACGTCATGCGGTAGTTCTGGCCCGTGACGGGGCTGTGCACCGTCAGTTCGTGCGCAGTCGTCGAGCCTGCGTGCGGGCGCATCGCGACGGCGACGTTTTCCGCGAAGCCACAGCTCGTCTGGTCCGTGGCGCGGAAGATGCGCCAGGTGACGTTCGCCGCGCACTGCACCGCGTAGTCAGGGGCGCGGAATGTGGGCGGCTCGGTCGTCGAGGTGGTTGGGGTGGTCTGGGTCGTTGACGTCACCGTGGTCGTGGGCGGCGGCGTGGACGGTGTAGGCGTCACCGTCACCACCGTCGTCTGCGGGGGTGGGGGCGGCGTCACGGGAGCCTCGTCCGCGCGCAGGAAGGTGTGGTAGATCCACACGCCGAGCACCACGGTTCCCAACAGCAGCAGGGCCAGCAGGACGAGGGCCAGGCCGGAGCGTTCCCGCGGGCGGCGGTACTCCTGTGCCGGGAAGACCGAGGTCTCCGGGTCCTGGCGATTCATGAACTTCATTGTAGAAGGTCGCCGGGAGCCTCATGCAGGCATAGGGTGATCGTATGACCGCCGATCCCCGCGACGCCATGGAGCTGCGACTCACCCTCCGCCGCATCGAGGCCGCCGAGGCCGCGCTTGCCGACGCCCGCCGTTCCCTCTCCCGCCTCCTCGAGGACACAACGCCGGCGCCGGCCCCCGTGCCAGCCCCGGTTCCCGCGCCTGCCCCCGCCCCCGTCCCCGCCCAGGTCTACGAACGCTTCCGACCCCGCTACCCGGAGAAACCCGCCCGCCCCCCGAAGCCCCCGGTGCCGACCGAGACGAAGGTCATCCGGGCGGTGGCGGTCGTCGGTTCGCTCATCACGGTCGCGGGCGTGGGCCTGGCGGTGGCGCTGGCCATCCAGGCTGGACTGCTCGGCCCGCTGGGTCGCGTGCTCCTTTCTGCTCTGCTGGCGGCGGCGCTGCTCGGCGCGGGCCTGTGGCTGGATGCTTATCGACGTCGCGTCACCGACCGCGACACCGCCGGCATGGAGGCCGGGGTGACGGCGCTCATCGTCACGGCGTGGCTGGTGTCGACAGTCATCCTGTGGGCCCTGGTGACCCAACTCGGCTGGTGGCCGGCCTGGCTGGCGGTGGTCGTGCTGCTGGCCGTGTGGCTGGCGCTGTTGGCGCTCACGGAGGCCCGCACGATCCGCTGGGTGGCGTTCTTCATGGGGCTCTCGCTCATCGCCGTCGTCCCCAGCTTCTACAGTGCGGACATTCCCGCGAGCTGGTTGACGATGCTCCTGCCCGTCTCCCTCCTCGGGGTGACGCGCGTCAAGCAGCAGCGCGAGGTGCGGATCATCGCCGGACTCATGGCGCTGCTCATCCAGTTCTGGGTGACCACCACCGTCCTCGACTACTTCTTCGCCGCCCCGCAAACGTCCGCCCTGGTCGCCTCGCTGGTGGGCATGGGCACGGCCCTCGCCTTCGCCGCCGTCTCGCTACGCTTCCCGCTGGAGGACGATCGCGCCGAGGTCTTCACCACCTTCGCCGTCCCCCTGGGTCTGCTCGTGCTGGCGGCCTTCACCTCCGCGGACACGTGGGCGATCTGGTTGCTCGTGCCCGCCACCGTCGCGCTGGCGGTCCTCGGATACCGCCACGATCACCTGCTCGGAGTGGTCGGGGTGTGCGCCACCGCGGTCGCCTTCGTCCTCGTGTGGTGGTTGACTCCCCCGTTCGGCGCGGGCGTGCTTATCGACGCCACCATCGTCGTCGCCCTCTTCTTCGTCGCCGCGATCATCGCCGTCATCTGGCTCGACTCCCAGGGTGAGACCCGCGTGGCGCCCTGGGCCTTCTGGCTGGGTGCCGCCCTCACGGTGACGTTCATGCTGTCCCGCAACGTGCTCAACAAGTCCCCCCTCTGGCTCACCGACCACATCGCGCTGGTCCAGGCGGGACTCATCGCGGTGTTCCTCGGTGTCGTCCTGGCCCACCGGAAGGTCCTCGGGGGGCTGCCCGTGGCGGCCCAGGTTCTCTTCGCCGTCGCAGGGCTGCACTTGTCCATGGTCACGGTCGTCACCGCCGCCACGTGGCTGGGCAACCTCATCGGCGGCACCAACGGCATGTGGCTGGGCTACCTCATCGGCCACGCCCTGGTGAGCGTGCTGTGGATGGCGCTGGCCGCCTGGATTCTCCTGGTCGCCCCGGGGCTGTCCGACCGGGCCTCCCTGGGCGCCGGCATGGTGCTCGCGGTGGCGGGTGTGGTGAAGCTGGTGTTCTTCGACCTCGGCACCCTGGAGGGCCTGCCGCGGGCCCTGGCCTTCCTCGTCTCCGGTATCGCGCTGCTGGCGATGGCCTCACTGCGCACGCGACGGCGCAGCGATCAGAGCACCTCGGCGAGGAACTGACCGGTGTAGGACCCGGTCACCTTCGCCACCTCCTCCGGGGTACCTTCGGCGACCACCTGGCCGCCGCCGGAGCCGCCCTCCGGACCCATGTCGATGATCCAGTCGGCAGCCTTGATCACGTCGAGGTTGTGCTCGATGATGATGACCGAGTTGCCCTTGTCCACCAGCCCCTGGATGACGAGCATGAGCTTGCGCACGTCCTCGAAGTGCAGGCCGGTGGTCGGTTCGTCGAGAATGTACACCGTGCGCCCCTGCGAGCGCTTCTGCAGCTCGGAAGCCAGCTTCACGCGCTGGGCCTCGCCGCCGGACAGGGTGGTCGCGGCCTGCCCGAGGCGGACGTAACCGAGGCCGACGTCGACGAGCGTCTGCAGGTAACGGTGGATCGAGCTGATGGGCTCGAAGAACTCCGCGGCCTCGGAGATCGGCATGTGCAGGACCTCGGCGATGGTCTTGCCCTTGTAACGGACCTCCAGGGTCTCGCGGTTGTAGCGCGCGCCGTCACACACCTCGCAGGGCACGTAGACATCCGGCAGGAAGTTCATCTCGATCTTCAGGGTCCCGTCACCCTGGCAGGCCTCGCAGCGCCCGCCCTTGATGTTGAAGGAGAAGCGTCCGGCCTTGTAGCCGCGTACCTTCGCCTCGGTGGTCTCCGCGAAAAGCTTGCGGATCTTGTCGAAGACACCCGTGTACGTCGCCGGGTTGGACCGCGGGGTGCGGCCGATGGGCGACTGATCCACCTGCACGAGCTTGTCCAGGTGAGCGGTGCCCTCCACCCGCTTGGCGCGACCCGGCACCTGACGCGCCTTGTTCAGCTCGTTGGCCAGGGTCTTCGCCAGGATCTGGTTGATGAGCGTCGACTTGCCCGACCCGGAGACGCCGGTGACGCAGCACAGGACGCCGAGCGGGATGGACACGTCGATGCCCTGCAGGTTGTTCTCGCGGGCGCCGACGACGGTGAGCTGGCGGTCGGGGTCGACGGGGCGTCGAGAAGCAGGGACGCCGAGCACGCGCCGACCTGACAGGTAGTCGCCGGTGATGGAGCCCGCGGCGTCGTAAATGCCGGCAGGCTCGCCCTGGTAGACGATCTCGCCGCCGTACTCACCCGCCTGCGGACCGATGTCGACGAGCCAGTCGGCCTCCCGGATGGTGTCCTCGTCGTGCTCGACGACGATGAGGGTGTTGCCGATGTCGCGCAGGCGCTTGAGGGTAGCGATGAGCCGCTGATTGTCCCGCTGGTGCAGGCCGATGGAGGGCTCGTCGAGGACGTAGAGCACACCCGCCAGACCCGAGCCGATCTGCGTGGCCAGGCGGATACGCTGCGCCTCGCCGCCCGAGAGGGTGCCGGCGGCGCGGTTGAGGGTGAGGTAGGACAATCCGACGTCGAGAAGGAACTGCAGGCGGGCCTGCACTTCCTTGAGCACGGCCCCGGCGATCATCTCCTCCTTGCGCCCCAGCACGAGGGTGTCCAGGAAGTGTCGGGCGTCGGCGATGGAGAGCTCCGTCAGCCCGGCGATGGACAGCGCGCCCTGCTCCTGCGATTCGAGCCTCACGGAGAGAATCTCCGGCTTGAGACGGGCGCCACCACACGTCGGGCAGGCCACCTCCCGGGTGTAGGCGAGGAAACGGTCCTTGGACCATTCGCTCTCCACCTGGTCGATCTTGCGGTGCAGGTAGGCCATGACGCCCTCGAAGGGCGCGGTCCAGTTACGGATCCGCCCGTAGCGGTTCTTGTAGCGCACCGACACCTCGGTGCTGGAACCGTGGACGAGCGCCTTACGCTGCGTGGCGGTCAGTTCGCTGTAGGGCGTCTCCGGATCGAAGTCGAGGGCGGCGGCCAGGCCTTCCACGAGCTTCTCGAAGTACCCGGCGTTGGGGCTGGCGGTCCACGGCTGGACGGCGCGGATGACCGGTGCGTCCGGGTCCGGGATGATGAGGTCGATGTCCACCTCGGTGCGCGTACCCAGACCGTCACAGGCGGGGCAGGCGCCATAAGGCGAGTTGAAGGAGAAGGCGCGGGGCTCGAACTCGTCGATGTCGAGGGCGTGTCCGTTGGGGCAGGCCAGCTTCTCCGAGAAGAGGACATAGCGCTCCGGATCATCCTCCGCGCGGCTGACGAACTCGAGGGCCACGAGGCCGTCGGCCAGCCCCAGGGCCGTCTCCACCGAATCGGTGAGGCGCTGCTTCTGGGAGGCCTTGACCTGGAGGCGGTCCACCACGACGTCGATATCGTGTTTGATCTGCTTCTTCAGCGTCGGCGGCTCCGAAAGCTGGTACACCTCCCCGTCGACGCGCACGCGCGAAAAACCCTGGGACGCGAGGTCCTTGAACAGCTCGACGAACTCACCCTTCCGGGTCCGCACCACCGGGGCCAGAACCTGGAACTTCAGGCCCTCCTCCAGCGCGAGGACCTGGTCGACGATCTGCTGCGGGGTCTGGCGGGTGATCTTCTCGTCGCACACCGGGCAGTGCGCGGTGCCGGCGCGGGAGAAGAGCAGACGCAGATAGTCGTAGATCTCCGTGATCGTGCCCACCGTCGACCGCGGGTTACGGTTGGTCGACTTCTGGTCGATGGACACCGCCGGCGAGAGACCGTCAATGAAGTCGACGTCCGGCTTGTCCATCTGCCCGAGGAACATGCGCGCATAGGAACTCAGCGACTCGACATAACGACGCTGCCCCTCCGCGAAGATCGTGTCGAAGGCGAGTGAGGACTTGCCCGAGCCGGACAGTCCGGTGAACACCACCATGGTGTCGCGGGGCAGGTCGATGTCGACGCCCTTGAGGTTGTGCTCGCGCGCTCCGCGCACGATGAGGCGGTCAGCCAATGGGTTCCTCCCGTTTCACTATGCCCTCGAACATACTACCGATGAAGCGGACAGGGCTACCCTGGGTGACATGACCGACAACCTCACCCTCCATCAGATCTCTGTCTCAGAGATGGACAACAACTGCTACCTCCTCGTTTCCGGCGACGAGGCCCTGCTCATCGACGCCGCCGACGACGCCCCGGTGCTCCTGAACCTCGCCCAGGAGGCCGGCGCGCGCATCACCGCCGTCCTCACCACCCACCGCCACCCGGATCACCACCGGGCGCTCGTCGAGGTGCTGGATAAGACCGGCGCCACCCACTACTCCTCCTTCCTCGACTCCCCTGCCCTGCCCGCGGAGGTCGACGTCGAGCTCAACAACGGCGACACCCTCCCCTTCGCCGGGCACGATTTCCCCGTGGCCATCCTCCGCGGCCACACCCCCGGCGGCGTGGCCCTCACCGCCGAGATCGACGGCGAGACCCACCTCTTCGTCGGCGACAGTCTCTTCCCCGGCGGGCTGGGCAAGACGACCTCGGAGAGCGACTTCGTCCGCCTGTTCAAGGACGTCACCGAGCGGATCTTCGACAAGTACGACGACGCCACCCACGTGCACCCTGGCCACGGCGAAGGCACCACACTCGGCGCCGAGCGCCCCCACCTGGACGACTGGTGGGAGCGCCGCTGGTGAGAATTCCTCGCTACAGTGGAACAGGTACAAACCGTCGCATGGAACACGCATAAGTCAAGGAGAACAATGATGCTTCGCAAGATCGCCCGTCCCATGATCGCCTCCGTCTACATCGCCGACGGCGCCGACAGCCTGCTCAACACCTCCGAGCACACGGAGGCTGCTGAGACCCTCATCAAGCGCGCCCGTGCGATCCTGCCCCGCGAGTACGCCCGCCGCGTCCCGCGTGACCCCGAGCTGGTCGTCCGCGCGGTCGGAGGCACCAAGGTCGCCGCCGGTGGCGCCCTGGCCGTCGGCTTCCTGCCCCGCGTCTCGGCCACCGTGCTCGCCGCCACGGCCATCCCCACGATGATCTCCCGCCACGCCTTCTGGGAGACCCAGGACAAGTCCGAGCGCAGCGCCCGCCGTTCCGGCTTCCTCACCAACCTGGCGCTCCTCGGCGGCCTCTTCATCACCTCCGCCGACACCGCCGGCAAGCCCGGTCTGAAGTGGCGCGCCAACAAGGCCGCGGAGGTGACCACCAAGAAGGTCCAGGCCGCGCTTCCGACCAAGACCGAGACCGAGAAGTTCGGCGACTCCGCCCGCGACTGGTTCGAGGAGGCCTCCGACAAGGTGAGCGAGTACGCCCACCGCGCGCAGGACTACTACGCGGACAACAAGGACGACTGGAAGGACACCGCCACCGCGACGGCTGCCGCAGCCACCGCGACTGCCGCCGGCGCCGCCCACAAGGTGAGCGACTACTTCCAGGACAACAAGGACGACTGGCTGACCGCCGCCCAGGACAACGCCGCCACCGCCCGCAAGGGCTTCGTCCAGGCCGCCACGAAGGCCCAGGAGCGCGCCGATCAGGCCCTCGTCGCCGCCGAGAAGAAGTCCGGCCGCGCCGCCAAGCAGGCCCGCAAGAACGCCGGCAAGCTGCAGTCCCGTGCCGACAAGGCCATCGGCAAGGCGCAGAAGAAGCTCGGCGCCTAAGAGTCCGAGGAGTTGACCCCCGCTGCGGCGGGGGTTCTCTTCGTGGTGTCTCCCCTTGCGTTGGCACGTGAACTTATCGGCCGTCCGCCGTTTCCCCAGGTCGCGGTCTGTGACAGGAGTGGTTCACGTGCCAACACCACCCTGGCCCCGCCACGCGCTATCCTGGATGGTCCGTTCTTTTCAGGAGGTTCAGATCCAGGTGAGCAACCACAACGAGATCGCCCACGAGCAGGCCTACGTTGATGACCTGTTCGCGCGTCTCGACGCCGAGGTCACCGCCGCCAACGAGCGACTACGCCAGGTGCAGCTCGAGGTGGACCCGGCCAACCCGGACGCCGACGCACTCATCCGCCGTGAGACCGAGTACCACGGGCTCAATGCGAGGCTCGACCGACTCAACCTGGCGCAGCTGGGTCTCGTGTTCGGGCGCATCGACATCGACGATCCCGACACCGTCCCCGAGAACCCCGTCCCCGGCCATCCGGAGCTGGACCGTCGCTACATCGGTCGCATGGGTCTCGACATCCGCGAGGAAGGCTACCGCACCCTCCTCCTCGACTGGCGCGTCCCCATGGCCCGCCCCTTCTACCTGGGCACCACCGCGCAGCCGGAGGGCGTGCACCTGCGCCGTCACATCCGCACGCGGGTCCGCGCGGTCACCGGCATCGACGACGAGTGGCTCTCGGGACCCGACGCCGGGCTCGGCCGCGGGGGCGTGGGCAGTGAATCCGCGCTGGTCCAGGCGATGCAGGCCGCGCGTACCGGCCACATGACCTCGATCGTCGAGACGATCCAGCGCGAGCAGGACCTCATCATCCGCGACGGCACCCGCGGCGTCATGGTCGTCGAGGGCGGCCCCGGCACCGGCAAAACGGCCGTCGCCCTGCACCGGGTGGCGTACCTCCTCTACACCGCACGCGAGCAGCTCTCGAAGTCCGGCGTGCTCATCGTCGGCCCGAATTCAACCTTCCTCGAGTACATTTCGCGCGTCCTGCCGGAACTCGGCGAGACCGGCGTGGTCCTCTCCACCATCGGCGATCTCTTCCCCGGTGTCTCCGGAAGCGCCCCGGAATCCCTGCTGACCAGGGAGATCAAGGGCTCGGAGGAGATGGTGACCATCCTGCGCGAAGCCGTCCGCGCGCATGAGACGCTCCCCGCCGCTCCCGTCGAACTCACCCACGGCTCGCTCCGCCTGCTTATCGACGCCCCCCTCGTCAAGGCCGCCCGCACCCGCGCCCGCCGCTCGCGACGCCCCCACAACGAGGCGCGCGCCATCTTCGCCGAGCACCTCATCGAGTCCCTGGCCCTCCAGCTGGCGGAGAAGATCGGCGCCGACCCCCTCGGCGGCGCGAATCTGCTCTCCCGGGCGGACATCGACCAGCTGCATGATGACCTGGCGGAGGAAGGGGGCGTCGAGAAGCTCGTGGAGGAATTCTGGCCGGAGCTGACCCCCGAGGACGTGCTGCGCGGCCTGCTGGAGTCGCGGGAGGCGATCGACCTCGCCGCCGCCGACTACGACGAGGAGACGCGGGAGGCGCTGTGGCGACCGGACGGTTCGCCGTGGGCGGCCAGTGACGCCGCGCTTCTCGACGAGCTCGCCGTCCTCATCGGCCTGCCCGACACTGATGAGGACGCCGCCACCACCGAGGACGACATCGAGGACGCGCAGGACCTGCTCGACATCCTCGAGTCCTCGGCCTCCGTGGATGACGATGACCTCGGCGACATCTTCGACGCCGAACACCTCGCCGCCGGAGACGTCATCGACGCCAAGACCCTCGCCCAGCGCCAGCTCATCCGCGACTCCCGCTCGACCGCCGAACGCGCCCGCGAAGACCTGCAGTGGGCCTACGGGCACGTCATCGTCGACGAGGCGCAGGAGCTCTCCCCCATGGAATGGCGCATGGTCTTCCGCCGCAGCCCCGCGCGCTGGATGACACTGGTCGGCGACACCGCCCAGACCGGCTCCCCCGCTGGCGTGGACACCTGGGCCGCGACCCTCGAACCCTACGTGGGCAGCCGCTTCCGCCACCACGAACTGACCGTCAACTACCGCACCCCGGTGGAGATCATGGAGGTGGCCAACCAGGTGTTGGCCGTCATCGACCCCGCGGCGACCCCGGCCGTGGCGATCCGCGAGTCCGGGCACGAGGTCGTGTGGCTGCCCGCAGGTTCCATCCCGGAGGTGCGTGACGACGGCCTCACCCAGGTCATCACCCCCTCCAACGTTTCCGAGATCAAGGGCCTCGAGTTCGACCACGTCATCGTGCTCGACCCCGCCCGCATCGTCGAGCAGTCGCCCCAGGGTTGGCAGGACCTCTACGTCGCTGTCACCCGCGCGACGCAGACGCTGACGGTGGTGGGTGAGTGGCCGGTGTCCCCGTAGGCCACACGTTTGTTCCAATTTGCGCTCCCTCCGTCAGCTGCACTGGATAAGGTTAGACATATCCAATTCCGGGGACAGTGACTGAAAGAGCACAAGTGACAAAGGGACAACGAGCAAGAACCGTGCGCGACCTGGTCGAGGAGTCCGAGGGCTTCGGAACCCTCACGGAACGAATGGGCGCGGCTGAGCGCGAGCTCTCCTGGCGGATTTCTCCCATTGACAACAAGGGCACAAAGGTGGCGCTCCCGGATCCGCTTCTGGCTGCGGACATGGGACTTACAACCGACGAATACCGATGGCTCCTCGGGTTGCTGGGTGAGGCACTCCAAGGTGTCATCCAGTACCCGCTAGCCGTCGAGAAGCTCATCGACGACTTTCCCCTGGTATTCATCGCAGGACTCACAGGAACCGCCCTTCTGAACTCCTCAGATAGTTTTTGGGGCGAGTTCCGAAAGCTCATCGGTATCCGGGATAGCAGTCGACTGGAGTCGATTGTGCGCAGGGACCTCCACCGAATTCTGCAGCGCAAGAAGCTGGCTACCTTCACCACAGCCGACCTCTCCGGGCGAGATTACGTGGGAACTATCGAATTGCATTCCGTGCTTCCCAATCGCTACCTGAGTAGCGTTCTTTCGTACCTCGGCGACTTACACACCAGAAACCTACATTTCCCTGATTCGGACGACTGTGGGCACTATGCCGTCAACGAGTTCTCCCATCAGGCCCGGAACCACGGGATCCCCGTCGCTGTACACAACCTCGCTACTCACATCCCCGCCAGAGCCGCCGACGTCATTTCCCGCATCGAAGAAGTCCGCGCCTACTTCTCTCAATCAGGGGTAGATCCCGCAGATTTCCAAGGCACCCACGGGCTGCCGGAACCACTGTTTACGCATTTGGTCCACTTGGTCACTTCGGGTGGGACTCCCCTCAAGGAGGAGGCAGCGGCCGCTGACTCCTCTGTCGAGCTCGAACAGCCATATTTGTCGCTGGATCTGGAAGGAATGGCATTACGCGTCGTCTTCCCGGCCATTCCCCGAGGTCTATACCGTGAGGGAGAACTTGCCCCCTGGATGGTGCATATCGACGACGAAATAGTGAGCGTGATGCCTGACTTCGACTGGTCGACCGGTGGATTTGAGAGCACTTCTTTGGTCCTTGACAAGCCGTTCTCTCGGCTGTCACTCCTCCTCCCCGACGGAACTCCAGCCAAACTGGGGCTGGAGATCAACCGGCAGTTGCCCTTCCTGATCTTCCGTTGGGACGGTGGACTGCGTGCTAACCAGAGCAAGCTAGGCATCCAAGATTCCCTGGTTCTGGCTCAGACTCGAACCGTGCTCGACGCTTCCATGAGCATTAACTCCCTGTTTTCTCCCGAGGACTTAGGCCCTGTCCGCGGATGGCCAGGATGGTCCGTCCGGCGAGCACCGGCCGATGGGCTGAAGTCGCTAACCGTCAAGCAAGGTGCCCACAGAATTACCCTCTCCGTAGATCGGAAGGTGGAGGCTCAGTGGGTGGACAAGGATGCCACCATCCCGTATCTCAAGGGCCGCGACCTCCAACCTGTGTTTTCCAAGTCCCCCCAGATCCTTATTCCATCCGACCAGTCTCTCTGGTCTCTGGAGTACTTCTTCGTTGATTCCGAAGGGAACCGCGAGAGCTTCGACTACTACGAGGTCGAGGATGACTACCGGGACACGCCATTCGCCATCTTTGACGAGCTCGATGATCCATGGGTCGGACGATACGAGGTGGTGGTACGACGTGGGGAGCGAATACACATGCGACGGATTTTCAACATGGCCGAGGGATTGGGCGCCAAGCTCTCTTTCGAACAAGCCGTTCAAAGGGGTCGTTTCCGAGTCCCCCACATGCCAGAGAAAAAACCCGGCCTGTCGAGGGCATGGATTGAATTCAATTCCTCCCCCAAGGTGAGGATCAAACATCCACTTGGCTTGAAAGCGCTCGGCCCGAAACACCGTACCCGCTCTTTCTCGATCGCCAGTGCCAGTGAACCTGCGGTCTATTACCTTGATGTCCAGGTCGATGCACCTCGCCTCCAGTACCTGCTGCCGCTTCGCGAAGAAGCCACACGCTGGGCAGACAGCCCGGTGACAGTCAACGTCGACGAGCTCGCCGACAACGACGAAATACAGTTGAAGTTTCCGCAACAAGTTCTCGACGTCGAGCTTCGCGTCGTGGATTTCTCAAGCAACGGAAAATTCACTAGCTCGGAAGTCATCAGACTGTCCAGGAAAGGCAGCAGCAATGTATGGTCCTGCCCCGTTAGCCGCCTGACTGCTGTGCTAAGCACCAACTCGACTTTTCAGGTCCTCGCATCCTGGAACCTCATCACCATCGAGGACTACGTAAGAGAGGGCATGGACAAGTACGAACGCAATGCTTGGTTTAAAATTCCTTCTGCACAACGCCCCGATCCTCGGCAGCGAGCAACCGCACTGTTGTTCTCTGTGTCCCGAAAACCCCTGTTGTCAGGGATCGAAATCAAGAAGGATCTTCTGCACTTCCGTCTCGGGCGCCACACCGACCTACCTCTGGTCACCTGGGCTTGGAAGCTCCATGACCCGGCAGCACCTCCCGTCCGGATCAACATGACCGGCACCCACGGACAGCTGCCAACCGAGCTCGTGACAGACGGACCCCTCATCATCGACACTCGGGAAGAAGAGTTTCTGATGACGTGGGAGCCTGAGATCCCCTCCTCCCGATCTCTCCTCGTCGGAGAATCCGAGTTGGAGCCGGCTCTTGATCCGCTCAACCAGCATCGGTGGCTGTTCACCCGTGATCGCGAGCTGTTGCCGGGTGAAGTACAGAAGGTGTGGGACATTCGCGACCGAATGCACAATGTTTTGGCGCAGAGCCACAACCGCGCTCATCCGACCCTGTCCCAGTTTGACGCCACGACGCTGGAGTACCTGACCGCATCGCCCCGCATCTCGCTCGCAGAACTGGATAACAGCGAAATCCCCCGGGTACGTCAGCTCGAGGCCTTCATCCGTTCCGGTCTCGCCGTCGAGAACTTCAGCAGTATCATCACCGCCGGCGACATTCACCCGACTCCCTGGATCGGGCTGATTCAGGAGATGAATGACCTGCGGGTCCTGCAGAGCTCGCGTGCCGACGATCCCTCGACGGCGGCTGAACGCACGGAATCCGAGCACTACGTGCGGACAGTCGGCGGCCATGAACTCTGGGAGATTTTCACCGGGTCCAGTCAGGGCATCCCGGTCGTGCAGGAGCATGTGCTGAGCCCGGCAGAACTGACACTCGTGCGGAAACAGGACGTGAGCAAGCTTCGCGACAGCCTCGGCTTCTCTGCCGTGGGAGCTTCCTTCATCTCCGCTGACTCCCGTGTCGCCGCGCAATTGGTGTGGATGGAGAATCGTCGCGAGTTCACCTCGAGTTCACGAATCGGCGAGCTCTTCGGTGCTCTCCAGAACTGGGAGAACCTCGTCGACCGCCTCAATGATCCTGAGCTGAAGAAGACGGCCCGCTCCCTGGCCCTCCTCCCCGAGGAAAATCATTGTGCGACGGAGGACAACTGGCTGTTCGTGCCATACATCTCCTTCGTATCAAGTCTCCTCGCCCGGGCCGCCGCCCACCGCATCATCCGGCCTGTCAAGGAGCTGCACGAACTTCGTCATACCTGGGCCTTCTGCGCCCGACACACCCCGGAACTCGCCGCCTTCGATCTGGTCGCTGCCGAAGCAGCCGCGCTCAACGCCCGTCCCTAATCCCGGAAGAAGCACACCCCATGTCGAATGAAGATTTTCCCAGCTTTGAGGAACTGTTTCCCCCGGAGGAGTTTGACCTCCCAGAAGCTTCCCTTTCTCCCGCCGAGGCTGAGCGTCTACAAGCACTCAACGCCAGCTCTCGCAACATCGATCCCGTGGCAGCCTCCGACAGCATCATCCGGGATTACCGGAGGTACCTCAAGACGATGCTGCGCCCCAGCAACAGCAGGATTGCACAGGAATTTCACCGGGCGGTGGATGAAGCCCCCAACCTCAACAAAGGGCCGATCCTCCAGCTGACGCCTCCCTATGCTCCCGGAGCAACCGCCGAGGAGTTGATCCAACAAGGGATCCTCCACGATTCCTTCCGCTCACTCAGCCCCGTCTTTTCCCTGCAGCGTCCTCTCTACAGCCACCAGGAGCGGGCTCTGAAAAAGGTCCGTGACGGCCGGAACCTCATCGTCTCCACCGGTACCGGCTCAGGCAAAACGGAGAGCTTCCTCATCCCAATCATCGACACTCTGCTCAGAGAGCAGGCTGCTGGAACACTCGGCCCCGGAGTACGGGCACTGCTGCTCTATCCGATGAATGCGCTGGCCAATGACCAGCTCAAACGTCTTCGCGAACTGCTCGCAGACAAGCCGGAGATTACCTTCGGCCGCTACACGGGTGAAACCAAGCAGACGCTCCAGGATGCAGAGACCATCTACAGGGAAATCAACGGAGCTGATGCGAAATCCCTACCCAATGAACTGATCAGTCGAGACCAGATGCAGGAGACACCTCCGCATATCCTGCTGACCAACTACGCGATGCTCGAATACCTGCTTTTGCGTCCCGAGGACAACGCGTTCTTCGACGATGAGTACTCGAACCAGTGGCGGTTCATCGTCCTCGACGAGGCGCATGTGTACGCCGGTGCCCAGGGCACGGAGGTCGCCATGCTGTTACGCCGGCTCAAGGACCGGGTTGGACGCGACCGTCACCTACAGTGCATCGCGACAAGTGCCTCACTCGAAGGCACCGAGAAGCGCATCATGGACTTCGGAACGACGCTCTTCGGGGAGCCTTTCGAATACATCGCGGAAAATCCGCTGCGGCAAGACCTGGTTCGTGCGGAGATTCTCCGTCGCCCGAACAAGCCCACCTGGGAGCTTCCAGCCACGCTTTTCGACGCCCCCATCGGCGACGATGCCCTGTGGAACGCACTCCACGCCGAGGCTGGCCCGCGGGAACCCTATGATGTGCTCTCCGAGGAGCGGCACATCGTCGAGATCCGCGCCATGTTGGCGGAACACAGCATCTCGCTTTCCGACGTCGGCCAGAGGCTGTGGCCGGACGTCACTGTTGAAGAGGCCATGCACCGGGCCCACATGCTCGTTCTATTGGGCAGTGTAGTGCTCTCGGATTCCGGCGTCCCTGTACTGGCGGCCCGCTACCACATGTTTGTCCGCGCAGCAGAGGGTGCCTACCTGGGTTTCCGGGAGGACGGCGAACCTGTGATTTCTCTCGACAGGCAGATCACCGTCACGGGAACTGATCGTCCGGCCTACGAATTGGGCACCTGTACCAAGTGCGGAGCCGTACACGTCAACGGACTCACCGACGATGGCTATTTGGTTCCACCGGACAGCACCCGTTCCACAGACACCCCGCACTGGGTGGTGCTGTCGGAGGAGGCGCAGTCTGCGGAGTTGGACGAAGACGATCTGGAAGAACCGGAAACCATATCGGAGGCTGAGCTTCCTCCCCTCTCAAAACTCTGTGTCGCGTGCGGAAGGCTCATGGACGACACTTTCCACTCTTGTCGGAACGGACGGTGCCAGAGAAAGGAACTGATCTCCGTACGCGTGCTTCCGAAGCCGGGTGGCAAGCTTGAGACGTGCACTGTCTGTGGAGGCCGGGCACGTGATCTGATCCGCCGACTTCTCACCGACGCCAACGCTGCTCCTGCGGTTCTGACCACTTCGCTATTCCAGCTTCTGCCGGAGGCAGCTGACGAGGAATCCGCCCGCAAGGTAGGAGCAGGCAGAAAACTCCTGACCTTCTCGGACTCCCGCCAAGCGGCTGCCTATGCCGCCCCGTACCTGGAGAGCTCCTATGGACGCCTCCTGGAACGACGCATTCTTGTCGAGACGCTCGAGGACGAAGAATTTTCACAAGGTGCCCCGCTTGAGCGGTGGATCATTCGAGCGGGCCAGCTTGCCCAGAAGTCGCGTGCATTGCCAATTCGCCTTTCCAAATACGAACTCCTGGGGGAAGTGGGCCTGTGGGTGTTTACTGACCTCGCTTCAACCACCCGTCGCCTTTCAACCGAAGGAATGGGCCTCGCCCGAGTGGAGTTGGCTCCCGAGGCAATGACCCGGTTGAAATTGCTGCCCCGGCTCAACTCGCTTTTTAGTGGTGATGAACGGGCTGCCAGAGACTTCGTGAATATCCTCGTTCAGGACGTCCGGCACAAGGGGGCGGTCATCGCACCCGACTACGTTGATTTCGTTGACGAGCGGTTCGCGCCGCGTACCGGACAGCAGACTTTCCGCTTCGACGGCGGGCGCGATTCGAAGAAGCGAGTTTTTTCTTGGATTCCGCAACGCGGAACCAACAACCGCAAGAACCTGATCACAAAGGTTCTCAGGGACTTGGGCCAGGCAGGCGTCAACGATCGGAACGTCGACACCTTTTTGAAGCTCATCTGGGAAGACCTCGTAAGGTCAGAGATACTCCGCGTTCCTGACCCCAAGGATCCGAACTACGCTCTGGACAGCAAACTTCTATTTGTCTCCCCGGGTGCCGCACATGATTGGTTCGCGTGCAACACCTGTCGCACTGTCACCGCCTTCAACATCCGGGGACTGTGCCCGAACGGATGGTGTCCGGGAGCACTGGACACCGTCGACCCGGCTGATCCCGATGTGTCACAGAACCACTACCGTAATCTTGCGCAACACATGGAAATGGTTCCACTCTCCGCGAAAGAACACACTGCGCAGTGGACGCCGACAGAAGCCGCGGAAGTGCAAAAGCGCTTCATTTCCGGGGACATCAACGTCCTCAGCTGCTCCACCACCTTTGAACTCGGTGTGGACGTCGGTGATCTGCAGTCTGTGATGCTCCGCAACGTCCCGCCTCGGACCGCCAATTACGTGCAGCGTGCAGGTCGCGCCGGCCGCCGCACCGGATCCGCAGCGTTCGTCCTCACCTTTGCGAAACGCGGGGCGCATGACATGTCGATCTTCAAGGACCCGGTGTCAATGATCGACGGTGATATGACGGCGCCTTTCATCAAGATCGAGAACGACCGTATTGCCAAGCGCCATGCATTCTCCGTGGCGTTCGCTTCCTTTCTCCGCGAGCAAGCCAAACGTGAGCGCACCTGGTCACGAATCGCGGACTTCTTCCTACCTGAAGAAGAACTCGTCCGATCCAAGAATAGCTCTTTGGCGGAAAAAGGTCTCCCCTTACTGAAGGAATACCTGTCCCCGGTCCCGCAAGAGATCACCGATGCTCTCTACCGGATCATGCCGCCGGAGCTACACGAACCACTGAACCTCAGTGGCGGAGGCTGGGCGAAAGACTATCTGACTCTCTTCACCAATGTCGCTGAGGAGGTCGAAGACGATTACCAGACTCTCAGCGGGATGCGATCAGAATTACTGAGTCAGGGACGTGGCACCACCGCTGACGCCTACAAGTTCACGATACGTACCCTAGTTGACCAGCACCTACTCGGTTATCTGGCGAAGAAGAACTTGTTGCCCAAATACAGCTTCCCGGTTGACACGGTCGATCTCCAGACAAACTTCTCTGACGCTGGCAGCAAAATCAACCTGTCGAGAGATCTGCTCCTGGCCATCAGTGATTATGCCCCTGGGTCACAGGTGGTAGCCGGCGGACATTTATGGGAGTCCGCAGGCATCCGCCATCTGCCAGGGAAGAAGCTGCACAGTTGGAGCTGGACCGAGTGCCCACACTGTCACCACATCCAGACCTCTATGACAGAATTCATAGCGGGCGACGAATGCTCGCACTGCCACGGTCAGCTGTCGGTGACGGCCGCGAAAAAGTTCCTCATTCCGACCTACGGCTTCGTGGCCAGAAAAACTCCGCGGAATGTTGGAATGACGCCTCCACGCCGTCATTGGGGACGCATTGAGTTTGTTCAGAAATTCGGCTCCGAATCAAACGCCATGGAGTATGCCGATCGAGAAAGCCTCGAAAAGGCGCAGGTGCTCATCCGTTACTCCGAGCGCACAGAAATGGGTGCTCTCGAGACCGGTTCGAACCAACGCGGATACTGGTACTGCGACACCTGTGGATTCGCCGCTCCCGTCGAAAGCGCTAGACCCAAAGAACACCAGAATCCCCGCACCCAAGCATTGTGCCGTACCTGGCCGGAAGCTCGCTCTCTGGGGCACACCTACCAGACGGACATCACACACATCTCCGTCCCGACTTTTCTCAGAACTGACTACGCTGATTGGCGACCCGCGATGTACGCCCTCATTGAGGCGGCATCCGAAGCATTAGAGATTAACCGCGACGACCTCAACGGGACCATGGCCACGCATGACGGTGTCCCCACGATTGTTCTCTTCGACACGGTTCCGGGCGGTGCCGGCATCACCAACAAGGTGAGAGAGGCTTTCCCGAAGGTTGTGGATGCAGCGATTCGGCGCGTGTCCAACTGTGGCTGTGGCGTTGACACCTCGTGCTATGCCTGTCTGCGGTCATACTCCAACCAGAGGTTCCACCGAGAACTGCGGAGGGACCTGGCTCTCGACCTGCTCATGCACATGAAGCAGGCGGTGGATGCTACTCCGACGGTAAAAGCTCACCTCCAAGGGTGAATAGCCGATGTAAGTATCGTCACGACACTCCGAACCGGGACAGGTACCTGCGCTCTGGTTGATCAGGGTGCAAGTGCATGACCTAGAGGTAGAACGCCGACGGGCCCGGGACCAGCAGGTTCCGGGGCCGTCGATAAGCTGTTTAGTCGACCGTGTGGACGATCATGACGTCACAGTCGGACTGGCGCGCAACATCCGCGGGGACGGAGCCCAGCAGGCGGCCGGTCAGGGAGTTGATGCCGCGGTTGCCCACGACGAGCAGGTCAGCATTGTTCTCGTTGACGATGGACATGAGAGCCTCGACCGGGGTACCCGGGCGGACGGCCTTCTCGATCTTGGTCGCGCCGGCTGACTTGGCGGCCTCCTCGCCGGCGGCGAGGTTCTTCTGGGCGGTCTCGTCGCCGAGAATGGTGACGGAATCCTGACGCAGGGTCTTGGATGCGTCCTCGTTGTTCTCGTAGTAGGCGCAGCCGATGATGAGGGTGGCATCGAAGGCGGCAGCAATGGCGCCGGCGCGCTCGACGGCCAGCAGGGAGGACTTGGAGCCGTCAGTGCCGACGACGATCTTCTGGTAGGTGCTCATGAACCTCTCGGGACCTTTCCTCGGGATTGATTTGTTGACCGCCAGTTTAACAACGATTGTCGACTAAATCCGGTCCTGTGCTGTATTCACGATCATGACGTTGACCGTGGAGTTGCGCACGACCTCGGTGGGAATGTTGCCGAAGACACGACCGGTGAGGGTATTGACGCCCCTGTTGCCCACCACCAGCAGGTCGACGCCGAGCTCGGCCACCTCCTTGGTGAGCGCGGCCGCGGGTGCCCCCGCGATCTTGCGGAGCTCGATGCGGGTGGCCCCCTCCTGCTTCGCGACGTCCGCGGCCGTGCGCAGGTGGTCGTCGGCAACGTCCTCCTCGACGATGGGGACGGAGGAGACGTCGGAATGCGGGGCGTTGAGCAGGGATCCGGAGGCGGCGTACCAGGCGGACATGATGATCAGCTCGGCGTCGTACACGCGCGCCAGGCTGGCGGCGGCGCGGACGGCCTCGAGGGAGGAATCAGAACCGTCGGTTCCCACGGCGATCTTGGAGTAATTGATCATATGATCATCCTACATACCAAGATCCTTCATGCCGCGCAGCTCCTTTTTCAGATCGAGGATCTCATCGCGCAGGCGGCCGGCCAGCTCGAACTTGAGCTCGCGGGCGGCGGCGCCCATCTGGGCGGTGAGGTCGTCAATGAGCTTCTGCACCTGCTCGGCCGGCATGTCCTCGACGTTTCGCTTCTCGACGACCGCCACATCCCCCGCCTCACCCGAATCCCCGGTGTCATAGACCTGGTCGAGAATGTCGGCGATCTTCTTGCGCAGCGGCTGCGGGTCGATGCCGTGCTCCTTGTTGTAGGCGATCTGCTTCTCCCGTCGCCGCTCGGTCTCCTCGATGGCGTGTGCCATGGAGTCCGTGATCTTGTCGGCGTACATGATGACCTCGCCGGACACGTTACGAGCGGCGCGGCCGATGGTCTGGATGAGGGAGGTGGCGGAGCGTAGGAAGCCCTCCTTGTCGGCGTCGAGAATCGCGACGAGGGAGACCTCGGGCAGGTCGAGACCCTCGCGCAGCAGGTTGATGCCCACCAGGACATCGAATTCGCCGAGGCGCAGCTGCCGCAGCAGCTCGACGCGCTGCAGCGTATCGATGTCCGAATGCAGGTAGCGGACCTTCACCCCGTTCTCCAGGAGGTAGTCCGTGAGGTCCTCGGCCATCTTCTTCGTCAGGGTGGTGACCAGGACGCGCTCGTTCTTCGCGGTGCGCTCGCGGATCTCGTGGATGAGATCGTCGATCTGCCCCTGGGTCGGACGGACCGTCACCTGTGGGTCGACGAGGCCCGTCGGGCGGATGACCTGCTCGACGAACTCACCCCCGGCGGCCGCCATCTCATAGTTGCCCGGCGTGGCCGAGAGGTAGACCGTCTGGCCGACCCGCGCCTCGAACTCCTCCCAGGTCAGCGGGCGGTTGTCCATGGCAGACGGCAGGCGGAACCCGAATTCCACGAGGTTGCGCTTGCGCGACATGTCTCCCTCGTACATGCCGCCGATCTGGGGGACGGTCACGTGCGACTCGTCAATGATGGTGAGAAAGTCCTCGGGGAAGTAGTCGATGAGTGTGGCCGGCGCGGTGCCCGGTCCACGGCCGTCGATATGACGCGAATAATTCTCGATGCCCGAGCAGAAACCGACCTGCTCGATCATCTCCAGGTCATACTCCGTGCGCATGCGCAGACGCTGGGCCTCGAGCAGCTTGCCTCGATTCTCCAGGTCGGAGAGTCGTTCCGCCAGCTCCGCCTTGATGTCGGCGACCGCCTTCTCCATCCGCTCGGGGCCGGCGACGTAATGGGTCGCCGGGAAGATGCGGATCTCGTCGACCTGCCGGATGACGTCCCCGGTGAGCGGGTGGATGTAGTAGAGCGCGTCGATCTCATCGCCGAAGAACTCCACGCGCACCGCCAGCTCCTCGTACGCCGGAATGATGTCGACCGTGTCGCCCTTCACCCGGAAGGTGCCGCGCTGGAAGGCGATGTCGTTGCGGTCGTACTGGATGTCCACCAGCAGGCGGAGGAAGCGGTCGCGCTCCACCTCCTCGTTGACCGCGAGGACCACCGACCGGTCGAGGTAGGACTGCGGGGTGCCCAGGCCGTAGATGCAGGACACGGAGGACACCACCACCACGTCGCGGCGGCTCAACAACGAGGATGTCGCCGAGTGGCGCAGGCGTTCCACGTCCTCGTTGATCGAGGAGTCCTTCTCGATGTAGGTATCCGTCTGCGCGATATACGCCTCCGGCTGGTAGTAGTCGTAGTAGCTGACGAAGTACTCGACTGAGTTGTTCGGCAACAGAGTCCGCAGCTCATTCGCCAGCTGCGCCGCCAGTGTCTTGTTCGGCGCCATGACCAGCGTCGGACGCTGCTGCTTCTCGATCAACCACGCCGCCGTCGCCGACTTACCCGTACCCGTGGCACCGAGCAGCACAATGTCCCGCTCCCCCCGGTTGAGCCGCTCGTCGAGCTCCTTGATTGCCTGCGGCTGATCGCCCGCCGGCTGATAGTCCGAGATGACCTCGAATTGCCCGTCACTGCGCTCGATCTCGCCTACCGGGCGGTGCTCAGAGTGCGAGAGGACGGGTTGTTCTGCTGCGAAAGCCATGCAACCAGGGTACTCCGTTGCGGGGATCGCTTATCGACAGATCCTTCCGCCCGCAAACGGAAATTGTCACGGTCCACCTATGGCACCCATCACACCTCTCCCCCGCATCCTCGGTGTCGCGCTGCTCGCGGCGACACTAACCGCCTGCACGGATGACAACAACAAGGCCACTCCCGTGATGGTGGAGGCCACCGTCACCTACACGACCACAGAGACCGTCACCGACGAGGCACGCTCTCCCCGACCGAACCACCCGGAGAGTCTGCGGAACCGTCGATGGGCATCCCGGGCAGTTCCTTCGTCGACCAGATTTCCGCCGTTCCGGAAACCGGCGCCGCGTGCTACTCGTCGAGCCACATCATGCCGCAGTAGCCGGGCGGGCAGTTCGTCGGCCCGGACGGCACCTACTGCGAGATGTACTCGGAGGATTCCGTGCTGGCCATGTGCGCCCACCAGGGTGAGGGCGACATCAGCGCCTTGTCCATCCGCCAGAATGAACCGGCGACCACGCACAACGCCAACCGCATCTTCATGGCGACGAAGAACACGCAGCCGCTCCAGCCCGGTCAGCGAATCACGACGGGCCCCATCTTCTGCACGGTGGCGGAGGGCGAGACCCGGGTGATGTGTGCGGTGGACTTCTACAGCTTCGCCGTCAGCACAGACGGCGTGGAGCTGGGTTAGAAGAACTTCGATAGGTTTCCGATCAAGGGACTCTGCACTTTTCTAGGTTGGACCTTAGTAGGCATCACCAATTCTCGCCGTAGCCCTACCTACCAATGCTCTTGACGTTGGATGTATTGGCGGTGCGCCAGATGGCGGAATAGGAGACACGCAACGGAACCGAAAGCCGCTTCCTAAGAACAACGTCGGCGAATACTACCTGGCTTCTTCTCGGATCCTCTGCAGCGGCACGTCAAGGATATCTTTCGCCTTGTCAGTAAGTCTCTTCAGGTGGAACGTCTTCAGAGTCTCACGCATCACCACTTCGGAGTCATCGAGACCGAACTGAGTGCCCACGTATTCCATGACCGCGTGAAGCTCGCGGTACGGAATGTCCGCCAGCTCCCGCTCCCCACGGGTGCGCGCGATCACCGTGGGTTGGTCGGGAAGGTGAAAAGTCCTACCGATATTGCCGGTGACATTGGTGGGGTTATCGAAGCAGATGATCTTCCGGGAGACCAATCGGCTTATCACGCTGTTCAACTTCGATTTTACCTGACGGGTGACCTTTGAATCGCCGCCTGCTTTGACGTATCGGGACATCAAAAGATGCCCAAGCATCGGACCTTCCACCGCAAGAATGTCGAGAAGTCCGTTTGTGATCTCTGCATCCGAGGCGGTGTGAACCGAAACACATGACCCACTGAACATCTCGTAGTCGACTTCGAACTGATAGGCCTGAACATCACCGTTGGTGAGTTTCGGAGACCATTCCCCCATCGATGGTGTCGGCGGAAGGGACGGTTCCTCTGACTCGCTTATGCCCACGCTGGATCCCACAGGATCGGATTCGACGCTAATACTGGCTCCCTTTGCCGGACCCTCCGAATCAACGGAGAAAAGATCCCAGTTGCGGGAGAGTGAAACAACGGTTTCAGGCTCAAGAAGCTCAGCCTGCCCCCATTCGTCTTCCCGCACGTTGATCTCGGTCGGTTCTTCATACACACCGGAGAAATCAACGGTGTAGTCCGAGTCTGGGGTGCTCTCCGCGTCTACTGCGAGTTCATCTCCAAAAGTCGGGGCATGTGCGTCCGTTACAAGCCCTCGATCTTCCGTGAGTTTAGGGAGCTCCCTCAATTCGACGGAAAAGCGACGGTCCGCCTCAAGATCAGCCCGTGACTCAATATACTCGATATTCGACGGTGCATCCGTAGCAGAAGGGTCCAAAGAATACGGATATATCTCACGTTCCTCAAGAGCATCAAACACGCGCTGCATCTGTTCCTGCTTGTCCAGATAGAAATCAGACTCGAAAATGCGGACGAAACGCCAGCCGAGCCGTTCCAGTTCCCGCTGCCTTGCTCTGTCTGCACGAGCCTGCGACTCCCCATGCCAGTGGTCACCGTCACATTCGATAGCCAAACGCCCGTTGGAGCCTTCCACCACCAGGTCAAGGCGATATCCGTAGGCATTGAACTGGGGTACAACGAAGTACCCGCGTGCCACGATCTCGTTGTAGACACGTTGCTCGAAAAGGGAATCAAACGGCTCCACCTTGACATCATCAGCCACGAGAGAAGAGGACTTCGCCTCCGGCGCGGCGGTGGCCACATTGTAAGCGTACTGAAGCAGACGCGCCCGGATATCCTCACCGTCAAAATTATCCACCCCTGCGGAATGGAACAACCAGACTTGATCCTTGGCTCGACTGACTGCTACGTTGTACCGCTGAATGTACGTGTCCGAAGTCAGCTTGGCGAGTCGTTTCGTCCCATCTACGGGCACCATTGTCACCATTGACAGGAAGACAACATCGCGTTCCGCTCCCTGGAACTCAGCCGGGCTACCGACCTTGAGGTCGCGCTCCTCCCATACCTCCGGAGACAGCTTCTCGAGAAGCCGATTCTTGAGGTAATCAGCCTGCCCTGAGGAACTCAGCAATGAGATCACTCCCAAGGTTTTTCCCTCGTAGGCCGGGTCTTCCAGACACTGAATGAGGCGCGCGATAAGAGCATCAGCTTCATCAATATTGATGACCTTTTTCTTCGTGACCGGTTGTGCGGCATTCGGAGTTCGGGTCACCTTGAATGGCGCCAGTCTCCCCGGCAGCACCTCCCGCACCGGCACGAGTTCAATCGAGTTCGGGCGGTACGCGATCTGGTTCGAAAACTCGATGATCTCCGGGACGCATCGCCTGTGTTCGCGAAGAACGATTCTTCCGCCGTAACGCATTTCGGCATCGTCAAACAGTGACCGCGTCGGGTCGATCCAGGCATCAACCTTGTCGAAGTCATAGAGATACTGTTTCGCCAGGTGAACAATTGGCTGTCGATCTACACCCACTCCAGCCGGAGACACCTGCTTGTTGTCTCCGATGACAACGATCCGGGGAGCCAGATACTGGAGGAATACCGCATCCACTCCCGCCTGCGAAGCTTCGTCGACGATGATCACATCGAACATATTCTCTTCCAGTTTGAATTGGTCGATGACCCGGAAGAGCGGCATGATCCAGACAGGTACTGCACCCCGACAACTGTCCAGGTGTCGCCTCACGTCTCGCCGGTGAGAATCCGCGTACTTGCCGGTTCCCTTGCCCAGGCGCGCCACGGCCTGGGTGTACGCCACAAGGTTGGACCGCATTGCGGGATCAATGCGTGAGGAACCAACGGCGTGCGCCCATGCACGCTCTGCAGCCAGTTCAGTGACGGTCGCAGATATCTTCATTTCGGTACGCGCGATGTCCTGTTGAAGACGAGTTAGGCCAGTTTCGCTTCTCGCGTCGATCAGCTGACCCGCCAACAGCCACTGACGCGCCGACTCTGCGTTGCGCAGCCGGTAACGCCAAGTCTCATCGTGGGGATCTTCACGGACTGTGTCGAAGAGGTTTTGCGACCAGGAAAGTACAGCTTGTGATAGAAATGCAATCTCCCGCGCCGCTGACGCAAGCTCGTACGCTTCCCGTGCGCTTTCCAGAGATTCCGCGTAGAGAGCAGAATCCCTTTGCTCCACCGCGAGGGTGAGGGTTTCCAACCACAGCAATCCGTGTCCAGAGAATTGGAGGCTACGAATGCTCCGTTGGAACGAGTCAAACCGAGCTCGCTCATCATCGAGGAACTTTTCACGTTCGTGAGCCCGGCTGAGTTCCTGTACCGACTGGACATTCCGGTCAAGAGCTCCTCGTTCAGCGTCGATACCCAGATCCTGAAGTGTCGTGATGAGATCGTTCAGATTGGAATGGCGCCCCAGAGATTTGTCGAATTCATTCAGCACTATTCGACACGCAGCTATCGCGCTGCTCGGATCGCGTTGTTCGTCGGGTTCGAAGTGAGGCCAGCTTCTGTAAAGATCCTGAAGTGCCCAAGTGACATCGACGTACGCCAGATACTGTTGGATTTGAAGTAAGGTGGTTGCAGCTACGCCATCGATCCTCACCGAGTCGAAGAACGGCATCGCATCTCGGATAATCCGCTTTCCGATCATCGGCGGCTTGACCGAACCATCTGCGCGGGTGGGAATCTTCCCACCTCCGGAGAGAAACGTCTCAAGACTCTTCGCGATCGGGATGTAGTCTTCCGGTGCACCCTCATTGACGGTCAGTCGCCTCAGGCCTTCGAGAGGTGCTCCAAGAAGTTCGACTTCATCCACCTTCGAGCGGAGGTCTTCAAGCTGGCGGTATTCCGCCGAGAGGTCGAAACCGTTGTTAGAGCGCAGTTCAGTGGACCAAGGATGGCTCTCCTGTTCCATCTCTGCCACTAGCTTCTGAGCCTGCTCGAAGCTATCCATCACTATTTTGCGGTCGTCTGCGGTCAACGAACTCCAAGACCTCAAGTCGTCGGAGTCGAGGTGTGTCGCAGCAACTCGGAACTCCTCGCCGGCCTTTTCTAGGCGATCACACATTGCCTGGAATGCACTGGCCGGTTTGATGGCTTCCAAGTCGATGGTGTCTGCATGGCTCAGGGACTCGTGTTCACGAAGACGGGGATCCTCCAGTAGTTCCAGCCATCGCTGCGCTTCTTCGTCACTCAAGGGGAAAGGTGTGTGAGGGTCGCGTACTTCAACTTCGTTGATCCACTCATGTTTATCGGCCTCGCTCAACCATTTTTCAATCGCTCGGGCTATAGGCATTTCGTACCCAGGGGAGCCGATCGGAGAGTTTTCCTCTGCCATTTGTGCAGTCCACTCTCGAACCGCACGCGCCCGTTGCTCCCCCAACGTCCCCAGTTCAGCCGTGAGCGATGCAATACGCGATCGGGAGTCCGCATCGTCAAACTCGGTTGAGCGGCGCGCAATGGTGTCAATAGCGACGCGGAGGTCCGCCATGTTCTCGTTTCCTGTACCAATGACGGAAACCGCGAGTTCCTGAATCTCGGCCGGCATCTTATCCCGCAGTTCAAAGAGAGCTCGGTCCGTCTCCGCAGTGACTAGTACTCTCTTGCCCTGGGCCAAGAGATGCGAAAGAAGAGCTGCCGCCATATGGGTCTTGCCGGTGCCGGGCGGGCCCTGGACGATTGTCTGCGCACTGCGGTCGACCCGCTCGATCACGGCCTGCTGGCGATCGTTCAGCGGGAGCGGGCTGAATATGTCGCCGTCGTTGACGTAAAGCGCACCAGTCTCGGAACTCTCGCTGACTTCGGAGATGTCGTTTGCATCGATCAGAGCAGCCAGTCCTGCAGGGATGCAACCTGTCTCCAGAATCTCCAAGGCAATCCGAGCGAAATTCACGGCCAGTCCTGTCCGGCGCCGGCGCCGTAGAATCACGCACGGGGCCCAAGAAACAACGGGGTACGTAGACCGCTTCGGTTTTGTCGGACTGTCCACGAAGACGGCGTCGGTACTCAGGCTGTTCGCGGTCAGCTTGCCGAGCTCCTGGAACGTGTCCAAGTCAAGAAGGTCCCCGTCGAGTTCCTCCACTTCAGCCTTCACATCGACGATGAACCGGCCATCCGTCATCTTTTCAGGAGGAACCACCTCAAGTTCAGGGGTGATGACGTCCCCGTTGATGCGCACCTCGATCTGACCGCTGTGCTTGTCCATCGCGACCGCGAGATCGAGAGTAAACAGCGGACGATCGATTGTTTCGCCATCCGGAACATCCCAGTAGAGACTTCCGAGTCCCAGAATCAGCTCAAACTCGTCTGCCTGTTGATTCGCCTTGGTCTGCAGGTCGAACATCTTCTCATAGAGGCTTCTGTAACGTTCGTTCCCTGCCCAAGCGTCCCACAGCTGCAGCCATGATGAGGGATCTCCCTCAACAGTCGGCACGTCCGCGTTGAAGCCATTGAGAGCCGGAGCCTCATTCTCCACCACCTCGGGCCGCCGAAACGGATCTTTGCCGTCGTTGGACAATCTGTTTTGCAGGGCTTTGCCCGGCGACGGGAACTCGAGGTAGTGAGGCCGCGGGAGCACGAAGACAACGTCGGATTCACCCCCTGCATCCTCGGCGCGGGATGACGCCAGCGAGGCACCAAGCGTAGGACCAAATCGCAGCCGCCCACCGGCGCCTTCCGAGTAATCCAGGAGATCGGCCAGCCAGAAGACCGCACCCTCCTTGGCATAATCCTGAACCGAGAGAGTCTGCTTTTCCTTCAGCTTTTGAACCTCTGAAAGGAACTGAAAAAGACGCGAAGCTTTTTCTGCTTTGAGTTGCAATTTACTTATCTCCGACTGAGTCTTCCTGCAGATGTTGCCGCGCCCTTATCCGGGGAGGGTGACACGCGATTACATCTGGTCCAATGAGATGCTGTGTTCGTCCCACCTGTACAGGTCAGAGCGGCAAACACAAGCTTGGGCACCGAGCGCACCCGTCGTGCGGATCCTGTGACGCCACGGGTACCCCGAAAGAAGCGCCCACGTTGAGACACACAAGCAATAATCCTAACGCCTGCACAAAGAGACTCGGGTTTAAGGCCAGCCTTCATCGATTCGACAGAAGCTGGCGCATCGCACCGGCTTCTTGAGTTCACTTTGGCCCCAGAACCACAAGCAGCCCCTTCCCCTGTACGTAGACAGAAGACGGAGCCGAAGGCGTGGAGATGGGTTAGAGGAACTTCGAGAGGTCGCTCACCAGGTGCTCCTGCATCGACTGCTCGACGGCCGACATATGGAACTCGGTGTGCACCGAGGAGCGCAGCGCGTTGAAAACGTAGGTACGCGTGGTCGAGTCGACGGTCTTGGCGGTGGAGGAGTTGAGCACACGGGACTCCGCGAAGCGAAGGTGCAGGGTGCCGTCCTCACGCTCTTCGACGGTCCCCTCAAGCAGCTCGGTCTGGCCGGTGGGCTGGGCGATGATGAACTCCACGCGCCCCTCCCCCACGGGCCGCAGGAATCCGAGCTCCGTGTGCATGGGTGAACCGCTGGGGCTGGCGGTCTTCTGCTCGTAGCGCAGGACGGGCTTGCCGGGGATCGCGTCGAAGGTGATGGTCTCGGTGTAGTCGAAGTCGGTGATCGTGGGGTAATGACCGCGGCCGATGCCGTTCCAGCTGCCGAGGATGGATTCGAGGGGCTGCACGAGCGGGTGGAGGTTCATGCGCCCGATCTTAGGGCAGAAACTGACCGGGCGTTCAGGAAACCAGTCGGGAGATAGAGGAGGGTCCGGCAAGCATTGGCGCACCCGGCGTCAGCGGGTGAGTACGGACGTACCCCCCTGTCCTCCGAGCCCACCTGTTTCCGCAGGCCGCGAACCCCGAGCGGACACAAAGGGGTACGCCAAAACGTTCCAGGCGGTTACCGGAGCACCCCTCAGTCAATATCCTCCCCCGCCAGGGCCTTCGCGGCGAGCTGCTCCTCAGTGGCAACCTCCCACACTTCCTTCGCTGCGGCTCCGTTGAGCAGGATGATGAGCACGCCGAGCACGATGTCGGGCCATCCGGAGAGCGTCACTGCGGTGAGCAGGCCCATGCCGATGATGGCGGTGTTGATCAGCACGTCGTTGCGGGCCGCCAGGAATGCTGCCGCACCCAGTGATCCGCCGTGTCGGCGCAGGCGCACGAGCAGCAGGGCACAGACGAGGTTGACCACGGCGGCGCCGCCGGCGGTGAGGATGAGCGGCCAGGCCTCGGGTGCCACGGGGTCCTGGGCCTTCATCACCGCCTGCCACCCGGCGACGAGGGCGGGCGCCAGGATGATGAGGGCGGCGATCTTGCCGGCGACCGCGCGTCGGGAAGCGGCCCAGCCCAGCGCCATGAAGATGAGCAGGTTGACGGCCGTGTCCTCGAGGAAGTCGACGGAATCGGCCAGCAGCGACACGGAGCCGATGGACAGCGCCACCGCGAACTCCACGAAGAAGTAGGCGAAGTTCAGCCCCGCGACGAGGAGGACGACCCGGCGCAGCGCGCCGATGTCAGATGAGCTGGACGTGGGACTGGGCCTTCCACTCGAGAAGCTTGTCCTGTCCGCTCTCCGCCCACTGTCCCGCCAGTTCCGAGACCGTGCCGTCGGAGATCACGGCCTCCAGGCACTGGCGGAGGCGTTCGCGGTTCTGCGGGGTGCGCAGGGACTCCAGCTGGGAGTCGTCGATGCCCTCCGGCACCGAACCGGCGGCCAGATGTGCCATGGCGACGATCATCGCGCCCTGGTCGGCAGCGATGTAGCGGTGGCCCACGTCGGGGAGGAGTTCGTCGAAGTAGATGTGGCCTTCGCGGATGTCGTCGAGCAGCTCCGCGGCGTCGTCGTTGTCGAAAGGTCCGGTGTTCCAGGTTCCCATGACGCACTACTGTAGTCCTCATGCGCATCAACCTCCCGCGGGCCCTCGTCGCCGCCGCCCTCACCGCAGCCCTGCTCCCCGGGGCCGCGCCGGCCCAGGCGCTGAGTTCCTCCCTGTCCTCGGTCGTTCCCGACGACCGCATCACGGTGGACATCCCCGGCTACGGCACCTATGCCCTGCACGCTGAGGTGGTGGGCCAGGGCCTGCACCCGGAGCGCGCCTCCCGGGAGAAGCAGCTGGCGGCCGCCGCTTTTTCGGCCGACTTCGAGGGCAACGCCACCGCCCGGGACAAGGCGCTGGCGGCACTCGACCCGGCCACACGGGCCACCGTCACCCAGGCCCTCGCCGCGCTGCACTCCCCCGTCCGCACCCCGGACTCCCTCGCCGCGACCACCCCCATCGTCGTCCTCGGCGAGCGCCTCAATGACGACGGTACCCTGCGCCCCAACCTGGTCAAGCGCCTCGAGGCCGCCCTGCAGCTCGCCCGGTCCCGTCCGGCGGCGGAGGTCATCGTCACCGGCGGGCCCACCGGCGCCGGTCATGTCGAGTCCCATGCGATGCGCACGTGGCTGCAGGAACGGGGGCAGAGCAGGGTGCGGGTCGAGGACCGTTCGACGTCGACGATCGACAGTGCGCGTTTCACCCGGGAGCTGCTGCCTGCGGCACCGGCGGTCATCGTCGTGACCTCGGACAACCACCTCCCCCGCGCGGTGGTCGATTTCACCCTGGCCTTCGGGCCGCAGGTGGCGGGCATCGGCTCCCCCACCGATCCGCCGGCCGGGATGCCCGGACCGAAGTGGACCTACCGCGACGCGGTCTTCTGGTTCCTGGGCTAGAGGCGGATCTGGTCGACCAACGCCTGGACCTGCGGTTCGAGCTCTTCCCGGGGTCCGTTGTTGTCGATGACCACGTCGGCCACCGCCAGGCGGGCCGCATCCGTGGTCTGCGCGGCGATGCGGCGGCGCACGTCCGCCTCGTCGAGGCCGCGGCCGTGGACGAGGCGCTCGATGCGGGTGTCCACATCCACGTGGACCACCACCACCAGATCCATGTCCTCGTGCTGGCCCTTCTCCACGAGCAGGGGCATGTCGTAGATGACGGCGGGCTCGCCGTCGGCCCGGGCGGCGTCGATAAGCTCGTCGCGCAGCCCCATGATCCGGGGGTGAGTGATGTCGTTGAGGCGCTGCGTGGCGGCCTCGTCGCGGAAGGCCCGGTCGGCGAGCTGCGCGCGGTCGAGACTGCCGTCGGCCTGGAGAATATCGGCGCCGAAGGCGTCGGCCAGCTCGGCGAGCGCCGGCTGACCTGGGGCGACGACATCGCGGGCGAGCTGGTCGGCGTCGATGACGGGCAGGCCGTAAGAACGCAGGAGATCGGCAACGGAGGTTTTCCCGCTGCCGATCCCGCCGGTGAGTCCGATGATCTTCATGGACCCGATACTAGGCGTCTTCCTCCTTCGGGGTGACGGTGATGATCGGCTCGCCGGCGGCAGCACCCGGGTGCCCCTCGACGGAGCCGAACTTACGGGTGTTGGAGACCAGCACCGGGGTGATCGCCGGATAACCGGCGGCCTCGATGGCGGCGCGGTCGAAGCGGATGAGCGGCGTGCCGGCCGTCACCTGCTGCTTCTTCTCGACGAGCACCTCGAAGCCCTCGCCGCCCATCTGGACGGTGTCGACACCGATGTGGATGAGCAGATCGATGCCGCCCTCGAGACGCAGGCCCACCGCGTGGCCGGACTTCTGCACGGTGAGCACCGTGGCGTCCGCCGGGGCGACGACGGTATCGCCGCTGGGGTCGATGGCCACGCCGTTACCCAGGGCGCCACCGGCGAAGGCGGCGTCGGGAACCTCGGAGAGCGGCAGGACCCGACCCTCGAGGGGGGCGGTGATCTGGGTCCGCGTCAGGGTCGCCACGGCACCGGTGCCGGCCGCGACCGGGACGGGGGCGTCGATACGCTCGCGCTCGGCCTGGATCTGCGCCAGGGCCTCGGCCTTTTCTTCCTTACCGCGGTAGTCGAAGAAGATGACCAGGAACATGGAGGTGAAGAACGCCGCCGCGATGCCGATGACGTAGCCGAGCCACGGATCCATGGCGGGGATGGTGAGCAGGGAGGTGAACACGAAGGCGTAGGCCTTGATGTTGAAGATGCCCATGACGGCGCCGCCGATGAAACAGCCCGGCAGCAGGCGCATGTAGGTCTTCTTGAAGCGCAGGAGCACACCGTAGAGGCTGGGCTCGGAGATACCGCCGAGCAGGCCGGCCATCATGCCACCGAGGGAGACCTGGCGCATCGCCTTGTTGCGCTCGCGCAGCGAGATGACCATGACGCCGGTGACCACACCGAAACATGCGAAGTTCCACGCGCCCATGGGGCCCTGGATGAAGTCGTAGCCGAGGGAGTTGATGTTCTGGATCATGATGGCGTTGAGCGGCCAGTGCAGACCCAGCGGCACGAGGAAGGGGTAGAGCAGCGGGATGAGGATGGAGAGAATGAACGGCGAGAAGTTGTTCACGGCCTCCAGCAGGTTGGAAATGCCGTTGCCCACGCCGATGCCGAAGGGGCCGAGCAGGAACGCAGTGGCCGGGATCATGATGAGCAGGGAGAAGAAGGGCACGAACACCATGTGCACGGCGGAGGGGATGATCTTCTTCAGCAGCTTCTCCACCCAGAACAGACCGATGGCGGCGATGAGCGGCGGGAAGACCTGGCCGGCGTAGTCGTTGAGGACCATCGGCAGGCCGAAGACGTTGACCGTGTCACCGGCCGAACCCAGCGCGAGGAATTCCGGGGTGAGCAGGGCCGCGGGGATCGCGGCGCCGACCCATTCGTTGGCGCCGAGCTTCCGGGCGGCCGTCGCACCGACCATGATCGGCAGGAAGTAGAACACGGAACGCCACATGGCGTGCATGAACACGTAGGTGGAGGGCTGCTCGTCCAGCGGGGCGCGGAAGTCCTGCAGGCCGAAGGTGTCGGCGAGGACGAGGAGGGTGATGATGAGCGAGGCACCCAGCAGGGCCCACAGAATCGGGCGGAAGGTGTCGGAGAGGAACTCGAAGGCGTAGTCGACGTAGGAGTACTTGCCGCGCACACCCCCGTACTCCTTGCTTGTCGACGCCGCCTTCTCCTGGCCGGCCTTCGGCACCCCCGGCTCCTTGAGCATCGCCTGGTAGAACTCGGCGACACCGCCGCCCATGATGACCTGCAGGCCGGTGGTTCCCTGCTTGACGACGCCGAGCACCGCCGGGTCGGATTCCAGGGCGGCCTGGTCGACGAGCGACTGGTCGTGGAGCTGCATGCGGAGGCGGGTGGCACAGTGGGTCAGTGAGGAGATGTTCTCTGCCCCACCGATCTCCTGGATGATGTGCTGCGCCGTTGTCGTGGTTGTTGACGCCATGGACGCGGTCCTTTCGGAAAATGTCAGAGCTGTTCGGCTGCCGCGCGCTCCGTTGCATTCCGACCCTGCCCGTCCGGGCTGTTGTCATGACCACTGATGGTGCTGATGTGGGGAAATCATGTCCGGTTTGTGCCGGAGTGTTGGCATTATGCCCATCATAGGCCGGAAACCGAAGAGACCACAAGGAAACGGCCAAAGTGTCCCAGATCACTGGTCATGACCGGGTCCCGGGCAAGAAAAAGGCCCTGCCACCCCGGGTTGGGGGCGGCAGGGCCTGCAGGCGGAACTAGTGGAAACTAGTTGCCGGCCAGCTTCTCGCGCAGAGCAGCGAGCTGCTCGTCGGAGGCGAGGGAACCACCGGTGGTCTCGACCGGAGCCTCGGAGGACGCCGGAGCTGCGTCCTCGGACTCGGAGGAGTAGTTGGTGGCAGCCTGCTCGGCGGCCTCGGCGGCAGCGGCACGGTGACGCTCGATCTGAGCGGTGTGCAGCTGGTGGCGACGATCTGCCTCGGCGTAGCGGGCCTCCCAGGCCTGACGCTGCTCGTCGAAGCCCTCGAGCCACTCGTTGGTCTCCGGGTCGAAGCCCTCCGGGAAGATGTAGTTGCCCTGCTCGTCGTAGGAGTCGGCCATGCCGTACTTGGACGGGTCGAACTCGTCGGTGTAGTCCTCGTCAGCCTGCTTGAGGGAGAGGGAGATACGGCGACGCTCGAGGTCGATGTCGATGACCTTGACCATGGCCTCCTGGCCGACGGTAACGACCTGGTCCGGGACCTCCACGTGGCGCTGAGCCAGCTCGGAGATGTGGACGAGGCCCTCGATGCCTTCTTCGACGCGAACGAAGGCGCCGAACGGGACGAGCTTGGTGACCTTGCCCGGGACGATCTGGCCCACAGCGTGGGTGCGGGCGAAGACGCGCCACGGGTCCTCCTGGGTCGCCTTCAGCGACAGGGAGACGCGCTCGCGGTCGAGATCGACGTCGAGAACCTCGACGGTGACCTCGTCGCCCACGGTGACAACCTCGGACGGGTGGTCGATGTGCTTCCAGGACAGCTCGGAGACGTGCACCAGGCCGTCAACACCGCCGAGATCGACGAAGGCGCCGAAGTTGACGATGGAGGACACGACGCCCTTGCGGACCTGGCCCTTCTGCAGCTGGTGCAGGAACTCGGAGCGGACCTCGGACTGGGTCTGCTCGAGCCATGCACGGCGGGACAGGACCACGTTGTTGCGGTGCTTGTCCAGTTCGATGATCTTGGCCTCGAGCTCCTGGCCGATGTACGGATCCAGGTCGCGGACGCGACGCATCTCGACGAGGGAGGCCGGCAGGAAGCCGCGGAGGCCGATGTCCAGGATGAGGCCGCCCTTGACGACCTCGATGACGGTACCGGTGACCGGCTCGTCCTTCTCCTGCAGCTCCTCGATGGCGCCCCAGGCGCGCTCGTACTGCGCACGCTTCTTGGAGAGGATCAGACGACCCTCCTTGTCCTCCTTGGTGAGGACCAGTGCGTCGATCTCGTCGCCGACCTGGACGACCTCATCCGGGTCGACATCGTGCTTGATGGACAGCTCGCGGGACGGGATGACGCCCTCGGTCTTGTAGCCGATGTCGAGAAGAACCTCGTCGCGGTCGACCTTGACGACGGTGCCCTCGACGATGTCACCATCGTTGAAGTACTTGATCGTGGCGTCGACTGCTGCGAGGAAGTCCTCAGCGGTGCCGATATCGTTGACGGCAACCTGAGGGGTAGTGGTGTTGGGCATGTGTTCAGTTGCTCCGGGTTGGATAGGAGATAGAAAGTGGACAGGAACGTGTCTCTCGGCTTTCCGATCTCACCCCGCGTATGCGCCGACCCTCCTATTACAGTCCACGGCATCGCAAGACACAGACACGCCCAATACACACTAGTGCCTCAGACAGTCAAGGGCAAATGTCACGGGAAGCGAAGGAAGTCAATGACAACACCCGAAACACCCGCCTCACAGGCCATCGCCGCGAACCGCTCCTGGTGGGACGGCGACGCCGCCGACTATCACGCCCGCCACGCCTCCTACCTCGACGGATTCCACTGGTGCCCGGAGATGCTCGCCGAATCCGAGGCCCGTCTCCTCGGCGACGTCACGGGGCTCGACGTCCTCGAGATCGGCTGCGGATCCGCCCCCTGCGCCTCCTGGCTGTCCCGTCATTCCAGCGCGTTCGTCACCGGTTTCGACCTGTCCGGCGGCATGCTCGCTCTCTCCGACGGCCGCGTCCCCCTCACGCAGGCCGACGCCCGCGCCCTGCCCTATCGCGACGGCTCCTTCGACGTGGCCTTCTCCGTCTTCGGCGCGCTGCCCTTTGTCCCCGACGTCTCATCGGTGCTTATCGACGTCGCCCGCGTCCTCCGCCCCCACGGTCGCCTCGTGTTCTCCGTCAACCACCCCATGCGCTGGATCTTCCCGGACGATCCGCAGGCCTTCGAGGCGCAGATCAGCTACTTCGACCGCGAGTACATCGAACGCGACGAGGACGGCACCATCACCTACGCCGAGTTCCACCGCACCCTCGGCGACTGGGTCCGGGCCCTCGATGCCGCCGGGTTCCACCTGCGGGATCTCCTCGAACCCGAGTGGCCGGAGCACCTGAAGGAAGACTGGGGGCAGTGGTCCCCGGAGCGGGGCCGGATCTTCCCCGGCACCGCGATCTTCGTGGCGGAACTAGGCTCTCAGGTATGACCTACTGGCTCTTCGACATTGACGGCACCCTGGTGGACTCCACCCCGGCGGTGGAACGCGCCTGGCGGACGTGGGCGGCCGAGAACAACCTCGACGGCGAGGCGATCCTGCAGGTCAGCCACGGCCGCCGGGCTGTCGACACCCTCGCTGATGTCCTGCCGCCCGAGCGTATCGACACCGCCTACGAGCGCCTCCTCGCCCTCGAGATGGCCGACCTCGACTCGGTGGTCGCACTGCCGGGCGCGGCGGAACTGCTGGCTTCCCTTCCCCGCGACCGCTGGGCGGCGGTCACCTCGGGGGGACGCGAGCTCATGAGCGCCCGCCTCGCGGCCGCCGGGCTGCCGGTGCCGGACGTGCTGGTCACCGCAGAGGATGTGGAGGTGGGCAAACCCGATCCGGCCGGCTACCTGTTGGCCGCCCAGCGCCTCGGGGTTGATCCGGCCGAGTGCCTCGTGGTGGAGGACGCCCCCGCCGGACTGGAGGCGGGAGTGCGCGCCGGCTGCCGCGTCATCGCGGTGGCCACCTCCCACTCCCCCGAGCAGCTCGCGGGCTATGAGGTCATCCCGGACCTGACCCACCTGAAAATCTGACGTCGCCGCGGGGGCGGTCCGACGTTCCCCCAGGTCAGATATGGTATCACGTAAGGGAATCAGGCGGCAGCACCTGCCAGCCCGCCCACGACCTAGTGAGCCGCCTCGTCCCAGTTCGCCCCCGCCCCGGCAGAGACCTCGAGCGGGACGCGCAGGGTGATGGCCGAGTCCATCTCGCGCTCCAGGATCTCGCGCACCTGCTCCAGCTCGCCGGGGGCGATTTCCACGACCAGTTCGTCGTGGACCTGGAGGAGGACGCGGGACTTCACGCGGGCGTCGATAAGCGCGCGGTCGACGCGGAGCATGGCGACCTTGATGATGTCGGCCGCGGTGCCCTGGATCGGCGCGTTGAGCGCGGCGCGCTCGGCGTTCTCGCGGGCGACGCGGTTGTCGGAGTTGAGTTCCGGGAGGTAGCGGCGGCGGCCGAAGAGGGTGGACGTGTAGCCGTCCTTGCGGGCCTGCTCCACCACCTCGGCGAGGTAGCGCTTGACGCCGCCGAAGCGCTCGAAGTAGTTGTCCATGATGCCCTTGGCCTCGCCGGCCGGGATGGACAGCTGCTGGCCGAGGCCGAAGGCGGAGAGTCCGTAGACCAGGCCGTAGGACATGGCCTTGACGCGGCGGCGCAGCTCGGGGGTGACCTGGTCGATGGGGACGTCGAAAACGCGGGAGCCGACGTAATTGTGCAGATCCTCGCCCTCGCGGTAGGCCTCGATGAGGCCGGGGTCCTCGGAGAGGTGGGCCATGACGCGCATCTCGATCTGCGAGTAATCGGCGGTGAGCAGGCACTCGTAACCTTCGCCGACGACGAAGGCCGAGCGGATCTTCCGGCCCGCCGGCGTGCGCACCGGGATGTTCTGCAGGTTGGGGTCGGTGGAACTGAGGCGCCCGGTGGAGGCGACGGTCTGGTTGAAGGTGGTGTGGATGCGCCCGTCCGGCTGCACCGTCTTGATCAGGCCCTCGAGGGTGGTCTTCATCTTCTGGTACTCGCGGTGCGCCAGCAGATGATCGAGGAAGGGGTGGGGGTTCTTCGCGGCCAGGCCCTCGATCTCGGAGGCGGCCGTGGAGTAGCCGGTCTTGGTCTTCTTGGTCTTCGGCATGCCGAAGGTCTCGAAGAGCACCACCTGGAGCTGCTTCGGGCTCGAGAGGTTGAGCCCGGGGTCGCCGGCCAGTTCCCGTGCGGCGGCCTCCTCCTCCTTCACCTGCTCGATGAAGGTGGCCAGCTGCTCCTCCAGGGTCTCCACGTCCACGGCGATGCCGGTGGCCTCCATGCGCGCGAGAATTCCGGCCAGCGGAAGTTCGAGGTCGGAGTAGAGCTCGTAGGCGGAGATCGCCTGCAGCTGGACGCTGAGCTCCTCGGCCAGCTCGAGGACGGCCGCCGCGGAATCCACCAGCGAGGTGTCGCCGAGCAGGGAGAGCTGCCCCTCCGGTTCGCTGAGCTGACGCTGCAGGTGGCGCTGGTAGATGTCCTTGAGCTCGTAGGTGCGCTGCCCCGGCCGCAGGAGGTAGGCGGCGATGGCGGTGTCGTGGGTGACGCCGTTCAGTTCCATGCCGCGCCCGGCGAACATGTGGAACGCCGCCTTCGACTCGTGCAGGTACTTGGGATCCTCCGAGGCCAGCCACGTGGCCAGGGCTTTCTCATCCTCCGGGGAGAGCTCGGCCATCTCGATGCTCACGGCGTGGCGTTGCTTATCGACGATCGCCACCGCCCGCACGTCCCCCTCATGGGGGCTGCCGTTCCCGACGACGTACATCGCCAGGCCCTGCCCCTGTCGGGCCGCCAGCCACTCGGCCACCGGGGTGTCGTCGACACTGAGCTCGGCGAGCTCCTGCGTGGCAGACTCCACCGCCCCCTCGGTAGGCACCGCGGAGAGGATGCGCTCACGGAGGTTGGCGCCGAACTGGAGGTCGTCGAAACGCTCGGCGACCTTCGCCACGTCCGCCGGGCGGAGCGTGAGCTCATCGGGGCTCACGGGCAGTTCCATGTCGGTGAGCATGTGCGTGAGCTGCCGGTTGAGCCGCACCTGATCGAGGCGCGCGCGGAAATTCTCCCCGGCCTTGCCCTTGATGTCCGCGGCGTGCGCGAGGAGGTTGTCCAACGTGCCGTACTGCTGGATCCACTTGGTGGCCGTCTTCTCCCCCACGCCGGGGATGTTGGGCAGATTGTCGGACGGGTCGCCGCGCAGGGCTGCAAAATCCGGGTACTGCTCCGGGGTGAGCCCGTACTTCTCCTCCACGGCGGCCGGGGTGAAGCGGTGCAGATTGGACACGCCGCGCATGGGGTAGAGCACGGTGACATCGTCAGTGACCAGCTGCAGATAATCGCGGTCGCCGGTGATGATGGAGGTCTCGAAACCCAGGGGCCGCGCCGCGGTGGTGAGCGTGGCCAGAATGTCATCAGCCTCGTAGTTCGGCATGCTCAGGGTGTAGATTCCCAGGTCCTCGAGCACCTCCTGCAGAATGTCCACCTGCCCCTTGAACTCCGGCGGGGAGGCCTCGCGCTGCGCCTTGTACTCCGGGAACATCTCGGTGCGGAAGGTCTGCCGCCCGACGTCGAAAGCCACCGCCACATGCGTGGGCTGCTCCTCGGCGAGGATGTTCGCCAGCATGGAGAGGAAGCCGTAGACAGCGTTGGTGTGCTGGCCTCCGGTCGTCGAGAAGTTCTCGGCGGGCAGGGCATAGAAGGCGCGGAAGGCCATCGAGTGCCCGTCGATGAGCAGAAGGCGGTTGTTCTCAGTCACGCCATCCAAGTGTAGCCAGGGGGATTGCCCCGTCGGGGCCGGCATGGATTAAACTGGTCCGGCACGCCCCCGTAGCCCAACTGGCAGAGGCAGCGGATTCAAAACCCGCACAGTGTGGGTTCGAATCCCACCGGGGGCACCAACTTTTTTCGGGGTAGGCCGTCGGCCAGGGTCATTCATCAAGATTTATCTGTTAATTCCATCACCATTGGTGCGGAATTAACCTCGCGTTAACCTACCGGTATCTTGGGTGTCATTTTCACTTCCTAGGTTGAGGCGACCGTCCCGCCCACCCTGGAGCAGCCCTGCATGTCCACCACGACACCCCCGGTAATCCCGCTTCTCGACACCCCCGTTGAGCGCCCCAGCCCCCTCGCCCGACTCGGCCTCCGGGGCCGCGCCCTGGACATCGCCAACTGGGTCACCGTCGCCCTCGGCATCTACCTGCTCATCACCGCGGTGAGCGTCATCGGCGCCGGCTTCAAGCTGGCCACCGCCGGTCGCGCGGAAGAACTCTTCGCCTTCGCCTCCGACCCGCTCATCGCCCTGATGATCGGCCTGCTGGCCACCGCCCTCATCCAGTCCTCCTCCACGACCACCTCCATCACCGTGGGGCTGGTCGCCGGTGGACTGCCGATGGCCACGGCGATCCCCATGCTCCTCGGCGCGAACATCGGCACGACGCTGACCTCCACGCTGGTTTCCCTCGGCATGGTGCGGGACAAGGAGTCCTTCCGCCGCGCCTTCTCCGCCGCCTCGGTGCACGACTTCTTCAACCTCCTCGCCGTGGTCATCTTCCTCCCCCTGGAGATCATGTTCGGCCTCCTGGAGAAGACCTCCGGCTACCTGGCTGGCGTGTTCGCAGGCTCGGACGGCGGGCTGCTCACCGTGGTGTTCGGCGGCCTGGGCGCCGCCGTCACCGCGGTCACCGACCCCCTGGCCGACACCATCGGCCTGCTCGGCGGCCTGCTCCCCCACCCCTGGGGCGGCATCCTCCTCATCGTGCTGGGCGTGGCGCTCATCCTCGGGGTGATCAACCTCATCGGCACCCTGCTCAAGGTGGTCATGGTGGGCCGGGCCCGCCGGATCCTCCACACCGCCATCGGCCGTGGCCCGCTGTCGGGGATCGCCTCCGGCGCGCTGGTCACGGTCATGGTGCAGTCCTCCTCCACCACGACCTCCCTCATGGTGCCGCTGGCGGGCTCCGGCACGTTCACCACGCGCCAGATCTATCCCTTCACCCTCGGGGCGAACATCGGCACCACCATCACCGCGCTCATCGCGGCCTTCGCCTTCACCGGGCTCGAGGGTCAGCTGGCGCTGCAGGCGGCGCTGGTCCACCTGCTGTTCAACACCTTCGCCACCATTCTCATCTTCGGGCTGCCGTTCCTGCGGAACATTCCGGTGCACGGGGCGGAACTGCTGGCGCGCCTCGGCGCGGAGAACAAGATGTACGTCGCGGCGTGGGTCCTCGGGGTCTTCCTCCTGCTGCCCGCCGCGCTCATCCTGCTCACCGTGCTGCTCTAGGACTTTTAGAGCATGGCCGCCCCGTTGTTGCGGGCCAGCACCTCATTGCCCAGGTCCGTCGGGTGCAGGGACATGGTGTACGGGCCGCTGGTGAAGTCGATGCTGCCCGCGATGTAGCGGGTGGCGTCCGGCGAGCAGGTGTTGTGGCCGCGGGTGAGGGCGTAGTTGTCGACGAAGATCATGCCGTTGCGCTCCGCCCCCGTGCGCTGCATCTCGCGGATGTTGTTCTCCACCTGGTGGCCCGGCACCGGGATACCCAGCGGCAGGTTCGGGATGACCTGGATGAGGCACAGCCCCTTGCCGTCGGTCACCTCGGGCATGCCCGCGACGATGATCCGGGCGCCCGGCGCGGCGGCGCGGATCTTGGCCCCGGCGAGGGAGAGGTTGTGCGAGTAGCGCTCGGTCATCGAGGGCACGTCGCTGGAGTTGGCGCCCTCGTTCCGACCGAAGGGGCCCCAGTCGTTGCCGCCGATGGCCAGGTAGACGGCGCGGGTGCCGCGGTGGATCTGGCCCTCGTGGATGGCGGAATCGATCTTGCCCAGCACGGACTGGGAGGTCTCGGCGGTGCAGGAGCGGTCGATCACCGGGATGCCGGTCTGCTGCTGCATCTTGCGCGGCCAGTTGTTCGGGGACTGCAGGCACCCGGCGCTGGCGCGCGGGTAGTCGGCGGGCACCATGCCCGAGGACAGCGAGCTGCCACGGTAGTGGTTGTAGAACTGGTCCGGCATGGCGGTGTACGAATCGCCGAAGACGACGGCGTTCCCCGGCTGGGCCTGGGCGGTGCCCACACCGGCGACGGTGGGGACGGTGAGGGCGGCGGCCAACAGCAGCGAGGCGAGACGGCGAGGACGGAACAAGGAGATCACTTCCCGGAGGACGGTGGGCACAAGGACAGTAACGTTCATGCTCTCACACGGTTACCGCACATTCGAGCCATCACGCTCTTAAAGTGGGGTTCATGGTCGAAGTACGCATTCACGGACGGGGCGGGCAGGGTGTGGTCACCGCCTCCGATCTCATCGCCATGGCAGCCTTCGAGGAGGGACGGCACGCGCAGGCCTTCCCCTCCTTCGGCTCGGAGCGCACCGGCGCGCCCGTGGTGGCCTACTGCCGGATCAGTGACACCCCGATCCGCACCCGCGAGCCGGTGCTGGCCCCGGACCTGGTGGTGGTGCAGGACCGCACGCTGCTGCCGATCCTCAACGTGTTCTCCGGGTTGAGCGAGGAAGGGTACGTGCTCATCAACTCGTCGAAACGCAGCGCGGAGCTGGGCCTGGCGGATCTGCAGGCGCGTCAGCCGGCGGGGCACTTCATGACGATCCCGGCCACCGACATCGCCCGCGAGCACACCGGGCGCACGGTGCCCAACGCGGTGCTGCTCGGCGCGGTGGCGGCGCTCACCGGGCTCTACCGGATGGAGTCGGTATCCCACGCGATCCTGGCGCGCTTCCCGGGGTCGGTGGGCGAGCGCAACGTCGCCGCCGCGCAGGCGGCCTATGACCTGGTGGTATCCAAGCAGAAAGAGGCAGCTCATGCTTAAGCAGATCGAGGGCTCGCAGGCCGTCGCCCAGGCGGTGGCTGCGTGCCGGCCGGAGGTCATCTGCGCCTATCCCATCTCCCCGCAGACCCACATCGTCGAGGCGCTGTCGGCGATGTCGAAGAAGGGGGAACTGGGCACCTGCGAGTACGTCAACGTGGAGAGCGAGTTCTCCGCCATGTCCGCGTCCATCGGGGCCTCGGCCGCGGGGGCGCGTTCCTACACGGCGACCGCCTCGCAAGGGCTGCTGTTCATGGTGGAGGCGGTGTACAACGCCTCGGGCCTGGGCCTGCCGATCGTCATGACGGTGGCCAACCGCGCCATCGGCTCCCCCATCAACATCTGGAACGACCAGAGCGATTCGATGTCGCAGCGTGACTCCGGGTGGCTGCAGCTCTACGCCGCCGACAACCAGGAGGCGGCGGACCTGCACGTGCAGGCATTCAAGATCGCCGAGGAACTCTCCCTGCCGGTCATGGTGTGCATGGACGGATTCATTCTCACGCACGCCATGGAGCAGGTGGATGTGCCGGAGCGCGGGGACGTCGATACGTTCCTGCCGCCCTATGAGCCGCGCCAGGTGCTCGATCCGGCCGCCCCGATCTCCATCGGCGCGATGGTCGGCCCGGAGGCCTTCACCGAGGTCCGCTACCTGGCCCACCACAAGCAGCTGCAGGCGCTCGAGGTCATTCCGCGCGTGCAGCAGGAGTTCGCGGCGGTCTTCGGCCGTGAATCCGGGGGCCTCATGCACCATTACCGCACCGAGGACGCGGAGACGATCATCGTGTGCCTCGGGTCGGTGACGGGCACGCTGCGCGACGTCGTCGATGAGCGCCGGGAGCACGGCGAACGGATCGGCGTGCTCTCGCTGGTCTCCTTCCGCCCCTTCCCCAGCGCGGCCGTCCGAGCCGCTCTGCAGAACGCCACCCGCTTCATCGTGCTGGAGAAGGCCTTCTCCGTCGGCATCGGCGGGATCGTCTCCTCCCACTGCCGCGCCGCCATGCGCGGGAGGCGCTTCATCTGCCACGAACTCATCGCGGGACTCGGCGGGCGCGACATCACGCGCGCCTCCCTGCACGCCTACCTCGACCGCGCCGTGCGCGACGAGGTCGAGGACACGACCTTCCTCGACCTCGACCACGAGCTTGTCGACGCCGAACTGGCCCGCGAGCACACCCACCGCCGTTCCGGGGCGATCCCGGAGAACATGCTCCGCGACCTGGCCGCCAGGGAGAACTGACCATGCCTGCATACCGCTACACCACCGCACTGCCCATGCCGAGTTTCCCCGCGACCGACATCCCGGGGGCGGAGGAGACGAAGTTCTACCAGGTGGGCTCCTTCGCCATCGGCAACCGGCTCATCGAGGACAAGCTGCTGTCCATTCAGTCGGGCCCCGAGCGTTTCAATTCGCTCACCTCCGGGCACCGCGCCTGCCAGGGCTGCGGTGAGGCGCTCGGCGCCCGCTACGCCCTCGACGCCGCGGTCGCCGCCACGAACGGCCAGCTCATCGCCTGCAACGCCACCGGCTGCCTCGAGGTCTTCTCCACCCCCTACCCGGAGACCTCCTGGAACCTGCCGTGGATCCACTCCCTGTTCGGCAACGCCCCGGCGGTGGCCACCGGCGTGGCCGCGGCGCTCAAGGCCAAGGGACGCGAGGACGTCCGCGTCGTGGCCCAGGGTGGGGACGGCGGCACCGTCGACATCGGCTTCGGCCCCCTGTCGGGCATGTTCGAGCGCAACGACGACGTCCTCTACATCTGCTACGACAACGAGGCCTACATGAACACCGGCGTGCAGCGCTCCGGCGCGACCCCGCCGGCTGCCCGCACCGCCACCACCCAGCCGGTGGGTCCGGAGCCGGGCAACGTCTTCGGGCAGGGCAAGAACCTGCCGCGCATCGCCATGGCGCACGAGATCCCCTACGTCGCCACCGCGACCGTCGCCGACCTGCACGACCTGGAGTACAAGGTGTCCCGCGCCATGGAGATGCGCGGGGCCCGCTACCTGCACGTCTTCGTCCCCTGCCCGTTGGGATGGGGTTCGGCGTCGAAGGACACGATCAAGCTGGCCCGCCTGGCCACCCAGACGGGCCTCTTCCCCGTCTTCGAGGCCGAGTACGGCGAGGTCACCTCGGTGAAGAAGATCCGTCGACCGGCGCCGGTGGAGGACTACCTGAAGTTGCAGCGTCGATACGCACATCTCTTCCGCGAGGGCGCCGATCCCACCGTCCTCCAGCGCCTGCAGGCACTCGCGGAACGCAACATCCGCCGCTACAACCTCATCGACGAGGAATCCCTCGACGAGTTCATCCCCTTCGAAGGAGACGAGCAGTGAGCACCGCCAACCTGGGCATGCCCTTCGCCATCACGCTGCAGACCGGTTCCTCGCTGGCCAACAAGACGGGATCGTGGCGCAGCGAGCGTCCCGTCTACGTCGACCTGCTCCCGCCGTGCAACAAGGCCTGCCCCGCCGGGGAGAACATCCAGGGCTGGCTCTTCCACGCGGAGGAGGGCGACTACGAGGCCGCCTGGCGCGAGATCATGGTGAACAACCCGCTCCCCGCTGTCATGGGCCGCGTCTGCTACCACTCGTGCCAGACCGCCTGCAACCGCGCGGAGGTCGACGAGGCGGTGGGCATCAACGCCATCGAGCGCTTCCTCGGCGACCGCGCCATCGAGCAGGGCTGGCAGGTCGAACCGCTCCTCGCCCCTTCAGGCCGCAAGGTCCTCGTCGTCGGCGCCGGCCCCTCCGGGCTCTCCGCCGCCTACCACCTCGCGCGCCTCGGCCACCAGGTCACAGTGCGTGACCAGGGAGAGAAGCCGGGCGGCATGATGCGCTACGGCATCCCCTCCTACCGCCTGCCCCGCGCCATTCTCGACGCGGAGATCGCCCGCATCGCCGCCCTCGGCGTCACCTTCGAGCAGGGCGTCCCCGTCACCGACATCGACGCGGAACTGCCGCTTTTCGACGCCGTGTTCACCGCCGTCGGCGCCCAGCTCGGGCGCAACGTCGACGTGCCCGCCGGTTCGGCGGCCACCATCATGAACGCCGTCGACCTGCTGCGCGACACCGAGGCCGGCGAGGCACCGCTGCTGGGCCGCCGCGTGGTGGTCTACGGCGGCGGCAACACCGCCGTCGACGCCGCCCGCACCGCCCGCCGCCTGGGGGCGACGGAGTCGGTCATCCTCTACCGCCGCACCCGCGACCACATGACGGCGCACGACTCCGAGGTCATGGAGGCCGCGGAGGAGGGCATCACCATGCGCTGGCTGTCCACCGTCAACCACGTCGACGAGGGCACCATCACCATCGAGAAGATGGCCATCGACGCCGCCGGCAATCTCAGCCCCACCGGCGAGTTCGAGGAGCTGGCGGCCGATTCCCTCGTCATGGCGCTGGGCCAGGAGTCGGACCTTTCCCTCCTCGAAGGGGTCGCGGGCGTGGAGATCGACCGCGGCGTCGTCCACGTCGACGAGCACATGATGACCGGCCGCGCGGGCGTGTTCGCCGGCGGCGACATGGTGCCGAGCGAGAAGAACGTCACCGTCGCCATCGGCCACGGCAAGAAGGCCGCCCGCTACATCGACGGCTGGCTGCGCGGCCAGCCCTACTCTCCGCCGGCCAAGCCCGGGGACGCGACGCTCGACCGCATGGAGACCTGGTACTACTCCGAGGCCCCGCACCAGGTGCGCGAGCGCCTGGAGGGTCCGCGCCGCGCCTCCACCTTCGACGAGGTGGTGCAGGGACTCGACGCCGACTCCGCGCTGCTCGAGGCCCGCCGCTGCATGTCCTGCGGCAACTGCTTCGGCTGCGACAACTGCTTCGGCGTATGCCCGGACAACGCGGTGACCAAGCTCGCCGCCGGCGAGTACGAGTTCAAGTACGACTACTGCAAGGGCTGCGGAATCTGCGCCGAGGAATGCCCGTGCGGGGCGATCTCCATGATCCCGGAGGAGAACTGACCGACACCGTCCCGTAATGTGAATGGCCATGACGACCACCCATCATTACCCCGCCAAGACGCAGCGGACCCCACTGCATGTGCTGGCGAATCTCATCCGCGGTGCCCTCATCGGCATGGCCGAGCTGGTGCCGGGCATCTCCGGCGGCACGGTCGCGCTCGTCGTCGGCATCTACGAGCGCGCCCTCAACACCGGCAACCAGCTGCTGCGCCGCGAGTTCCACAAGGTCGACTGGTTCTTCCTCGTGGCCGTCGGCCTGGGCATGGTGACGGCGGTGTTCTCGCTGTCGACCGTCCTGCACAACTTCGTGGAGAACTCCCCCGAGTACGCCCGCGCGCTCTTCCTCGGCATGGTGGTGGTCTCCATCTGGGTGCCGCTGGCCATGATCGACCCGCGTGATCTGCGGCGACGCGCGGGCATGGTCGTCCCGCTGTTCATCGTCGCCGCGGTCGTCGGCTTCCTGGGGACCAGCTTCGTCTCGGCACCGCGCGAGGATCCGGCGCTGCCGATCGTCTTCGTGGCCGCGGCCGTGGCCGTGTGCGCGCTGGTCCTGCCGGGTATCTCCGGCTCCTACATGCTGCTGGCCGTGGGCCTCTACACCCCGATCATGGGCTCGCTGTCCAACCGGGAGTGGCCGGTCATCTTCACCTTCCTGGCCGGTGCGCTGGTGGGCATCGCGCTCTTCGTCAAGGTGCTCACCTGGGCCCTGGAGAAGCATCGCACCGTCACGCTGACCATCATGGCCGGGCTCATGCTCGGTTCCCTGCGTTCCCTGTGGCCGTGGCAGACCGCCGAGGGCGCCCTGCTGGCGCCGGGTGAGCACGTCCCCGCCATCCTCGGACTCGTCGCCCTGGGCGGCATCATCGTCGCGGTCTTCATCATCGCCGACCGCGTGGCCGTCAGCCGCCGCGAATCCGAGGTCATCGTCAGCGAGCAGCCGGCATGAGGACCCGCCGCTGCGTCGCGGCGGCGGTGACGGTCGCGGCGTCGATAAGCCTGAGCGCCTGCGTCACCAACGTCGAGAGCGGCCACCCGGAGGGGTGGGCGCCGATCACCCCGGCCGAGGTGCCGGAGCTCGCGGCGCTGGTGCCCGACTCCGTGGCCGCCGACGGCGTGCTCACGGGCGGCACCAACCCGCCGTTCGCGCCCTTCGAGCTCAAGGATTCCGACGGTTCCATCATCGGCCTCGAGATGGACCTCGCCGCCGCGGTGGCCTCCGTCCTCGGGCTGGAGTTCCGGCCCGTCGACCAGGACTTCGCCATGATCCTGCCCGCCGTGCAGGCCGGCACCCTGGACATGGGCTCCTCCGGGTTCACGGACAACGAGGAACGTCGGAAGAACTTCGACTTCGTCAACTACCTCTACGCGGGCATCCAGTGGGCGCAGCCGACCGGGGGCTCGGTCGACCCGGACAACGCCTGCGGCCTGACCATCGCGGTGCAGCGCACGACCGTCTCCGACACCGACGATGTGCGTCCGAAGGCCCAGGCCTGCGAGGACGCGGGCGCCGAGCCCATCACGATTCTCGCCTACGACACCTCCGACAACGCTGCGCTCGCCGCCCTCATGGGCCGCGCCGACGCGCTGTCGGCGGACTCCCCCGTCACCGCGTGGGCCGTCGAGCGCTCCGAGGGTGGCCTCGAGCTCACGGGCGACATGTTCGACGCCGCGCCCTACGGCTGGGCCGTCCCCCAGGACTCCCCCCTCGGCCCCGCGCTGGCCGCCGCGCTGCAACACCTCATCGACACCGGTGACTACCAGCGCATCCTCGCCCAGTGGGGCGTGACCACCGGTCTCATCGACCGCGCCATGATCAACGAGAAGGAGATCGCATGAGCACCCCCGCCCCCATTCAGGCGAAGCCGCTGCGCCATCCGGGCCGCTGGGTCCTGGCGACGATCGTGCTGGGCCTGTCGGCCTGGTTCGTCATCGGCGCGCTGCGCAACGAGGCCTACGGCTGGGAGACCTACCGGGCGTACCTCTTCGACACCCGTGTCGCCACCGCCGCGCTGCATACCCTGGCGCTGACCATCCTGGCGATGCTCATCGGCGTGGTGCTCGGCGCGACGCTGGCCGTCATGCGCATGTCGCCGAATCCGGTGCTGCGCGGCGTGGCCTGGGTGTACCTGTGGATCTTCCGCGGCACCCCGGTGTATGTCCAGCTGGTGTTCTGGGGCCTGCTCGGCTCGCTTTATCAAAGTATCAACGTCGGTTTCGCGGAGATCGACCTGCAGTCGATGCTCAAGAACGCCTTCCTGCTCGCTGTCCTCGGCCTGGGTCTCAACGAGGCCGCCTACATGGCCGAGATCGTGCGCTCCGGTATCTCCTCGGTCCCCGAGGGCCAGATGGAGGCCTCCAAGGCGCTCGGCATGAGCTGGACGCAGACGATGCGCCGCACCGTCATGCCACAGGCGATGCGCATCATCATCCCGCCGACCGGCAACGAGCTGATCTCCATGCTCAAGACCACCTCGCTCGTCGTCGCGGTGCCCTACACGCTCGAGCTCTACGGCCGCTCCATGGACATCGCCGCCGCCCTCTTCGAGCCGGTGCCCATGCTGCTCGTCGCCGCCACCTGGTACCTCGCCGTCACCTCCCTGCTCATGGTCGGCCAGCACTACCTGGAGAAGCACTTCGAGAAGGGTGCCCGCCGCCAACTCACCGCCCGGCAGCTCGCCGCGCTTGCCGACGCCGAGGGCACCGTCCCCGGCAACGTCACCGTCGTGAAGGAGAACTGACATGCCCGAGCTCATGATCGACGCCCAGCAGGTGTGCAAGTCCTTCGGCGCACTCGAGGTCCTCACCGGCATCGACCTGCAGGTCCCCCGGGGTGAGGTCACCTGCCTCATCGGCCCCTCCGGCTCCGGCAAGTCGACGTTCCTGCGGTGCGTCAACCACCTGGAGAAGGTCACCGCCGGCCGCCTCTATGTCGACGGCGACCTCATCGGCTACCGCGAGCGCGACGGCGTCCTCCACGAGATCTCCGAGAAGGACGCCGCCCGCCAGCGCGCCGACATCGGCATGGTCTTTCAGCAGTTCAACCTCTTCCCCCACCGCACGGTGCTGGAGAACATCATCGAGGCACCTGTCCATGTCAAGGGCATCCCCGTGGCCACCGCGAAGAAGCGCGCCCTCGAACTCCTGGAGAAGGTCGGCCTCGCCCACAAGGCGAGCGCCTATCCCGTGCAGCTCTCCGGCGGCCAGCAGCAGCGCGTCGCCATCGCCCGGGCCGTCGCCATGGACCCCAAGCTCATGCTTTTCGACGAGCCCACCTCCGCCCTCGACCCCGAGCTCGTCGGGGAGGTCCTCCGCGTCATGCGGGAGCTGGCCGACGACGGCATGACCATGCTCGTGGTCACCCACGAGATGGGCTTCGCCCGCGAGGTCGCCGACACCGTCGTCTTCATGGACGGCGGCCGCGTCGTCGAATCCGGCACCCCCGCGCAGGTGCTCGATCACCCGCAGGAGGGACGCACGCGGGCGTTCCTGTCCTCGTTGTTCTAGTCGAAGATGTTGCTGCGTCCGCGGAAGTCGAACACGAAACGCACCACCTGTTCGCGGTAGTTGATGAACTCCCCCGCCCGCAGCAACGCGATGATGTCGTCGAGGTCCGCCCAGCGGACCTCGGCGACTTCGTCGTTGGGGACGGCCGGCGGAGGCAGGGGGGCGTCGAGAAGCAGCAGGTAGAAGTCGTCGAAGCCGTACTCGAAGTTGAAGGTGAAGCTGGGCCGGGTGAGCTCGACGTCGAGGCCCAGCTCCTCGCGGACCTCGCGGAGGGCGCCGGCGCGGCTGGTTTCGCCGGCGTGCACGCTCCCGCCGACGGAGAAGTCCCACAGCCCGGGCCAGTCCGGCTTGGTGTCCGTGCGGCGTTGGATGAGCATCTGCCCGTGCCGGTTGAACAGGCACACGTGAACCACCACATGCAGCTCACCGGCGCGCAGCCCGGCGGCGCGATCGGCGGAGCGGCCGAGGGGCTGACGCTCGTCGTCGAGAAGATCCCAGAGCTCGCTCACGGGAGCCATTCCGCGGCGATCTCGCCGGTGTAGCCCTGTTCACGCAGCTGGTCTATCCAGTGCTGCAGCGGGAGGGATCCGCTGCCGGGGGCGCCGCGACCGGGGTTGTCGGCGATCTGGACGTGCTCCGCGGTGGCATCGAGTACGACGGCGTCGTTGACCGCCAGGTGATAGAGGTCGAGGAGCAGGCCGCCGTGGGCACGCAGCGGTTCCGCCTGCTCCACGGTGGTCACGGGGTAGTCCGGGGTCGCCGAGATCGGCTCCACCATGGCCACACCCCCGAATCGCTTCACGACGTCCCGCGCCACCGCCCCGAACCTCCGCTCCTGGTCGGCGGTGAGTTCGGTTCCGCCCCGGCCGAGCAGGAGGTTGAAGCGACGCACCCCGGTGAGCTCGTGGAAGCGCTCGATGGCATCGAGGTGGGCCGCGGGCATGTCCTGCTCGTGGAGGATGCCCCGGTCGCCGGCGGCCAGGTCGCCGCCGAACATGTTGAGGGCGATGAGCTGCCTGTCGTGACGCTGGAGGGCGTCGACGACCTGCCGGATCTCCTCCTCGGTGGGGTCCGGGTGCGCGAAAGGCCACCAGAGTTCGACCCGGGTGGTGGTGGCTTCCGCCAGTCCCTCCAGGAAGCTGGTTCGGCCGATGGAGCAGTTGGTCGCGGTGATCATGGCGTCCACTCTACGATGGTCACATGGACAACAAGGTGGCGGTGGTCACGGGCGCCGGTGGTGGCCTGGGAAGAATGTTCGCGCAGGCACTCGGGGAGGACGGTTGGTCGGTCGCACTGCTCGGCCGGACGCGTGCGACCCTGGAGGAGACGGCCTCCTCCATGTCGGACGCCCATGTGGTGGTGTGCGACGTCTCCGATGAGGATTCGGTGGCCACCGCTTTCGCGGAGGTGACCGGACACTACGGACGCCTCGACCTCCTGGTCAACAACGCCGGGGTGCCCGGCCCCACCGGCGAGCTGCACACCATCGACGTGAACGCCTGGCGCTCCACACTGGAGACGAACACCACCGGGGTCTTCCTGTGCACGCAGGCGGCGTTCGCGTGGATGGCGGGCAACGGCGGCGGGCGCATCATCAACAACGGGTCCATCGCCGGCCACTCCCCTCGTGCCGGGGTCGCCGCCTACGCCGCCTCCAAGGCGGCGGTGGCCAGCCTCACCGTGTCCACCTCCCTCGACGGCCGCCCCTACGGCATCACCGCCACCGAGCTGGACATCGGCAATGCGCAGACTGCCCTGCTGGGCTCCTTCACCGGTTCCGAGCCGATGTTCGACGCCGCCGAGGCCGCGCGCCTGCTGGTGGCGGTGGCCGCCATGCCCGCCGGGGTGTCGGTCGACCAGGTGACCGTCACGGCGGCGGGCATGCCCTACCTCGGGAGAGGCTAGGTCGAACGACTGTGCGTTTTAGCTACCTGTTTACATTGTCGGTCGTTCCACATACGACCAGGTAACCGCACCCTTTTCCACCCCCGGGGGTAGATGTGTCAGGGTGGCGTTCTATAGTGCAGATCGAACGCCATATCGACACCTGGGAGGTGTGTCCGATGTTCGCCTACTACACAGTCAACAATCCCGACGACCCCCTGGCGGTGGCCGCCAACGCCATCACCCGGACGCTGTACACCATGTGGCGCGGCCTGGCCGACGCCCTCGACGAGAACCTCGACTCCGACGCCGTCTATGCACCGATCATCCGCTCCACCGGGGAGAGCAAGTGGATGGTGGAGAACAACCTGTACGCCCTGGCCACCCTGGACGAACTGCCGCAGTTTCGTCAGCTGGTGGAGACCCTGCACCACCTCGACATGAAGCGCCTACGCGCCGTCGAGACCGCTCTGGCGATGGCGGACCGGGAGTACTTCCCGCAGCTGGACAGCCGCATCACCGACTACCTCACTCCCACCCGGGAGAACCAGCCTCTGCCTTCCGCGAAGGCCATCAAGAAGCGGATCGAGGCGATGGTCAACGAGCTCGATGCCTCGATCAGCACCGACGAGGAGGATCCCGATCTTCCCCAGCTCACCTACAACCTGGAGTTCAATTCCGACGGGACCGCCGATCTCTCCGCCCGAATGAACTCGGCCTCCGCCGCGGCCGTGGACAAGCGCGTGCGCGCCCTGGCCAAGTCGCGCGGCATGGGCCTCGCCGAAGCGCATGCGTTGTTGGTCACCGGCGAGGACGAGGGGGTGAAGGTCACCCTCAACCTGTACCGCGCCCACGACGTCGACGGGGCCCCGACCTATATGCCCCGCGCCGGCTGGATCAACCCGCAGCGCGCGGAGGAATGGGAATCCAAGGCGGCAACCATCCGCGACATGGATGAGATGTACGACAAGGTCAGCCAGGACTACAACACTCCGGAGGACATCGAGGCCTGCGTCGAGGGAATCGACGACGCCTGCACGTTCCCGTACTGCGAATGCCCCGGGGAGTTCTGCGACAACGACCACACCGTGGACCATGACAAGGGTGGCCCCACCACGGCCCGCAATCTGCGGAAGCTGTGCCGCCGACATCACAACCTCAAGACCGCGGGGCACTTCCGCTACGTCATCTGCCCCGTCACCGGCAACGTCATCTTCCTGTTCCGGGACGGCACCTGGGTGGAGAACGAGTCCGACGGCCCGCTGGTGCCGGAGAACCGCCGCTGGGTCCGGACCTTCCGCCAGCGCCGCACTGCCCGCAACGAGCACCGCCGCGCCGAGGCGCAGGAGCGCCGCCGCCTGCTAAACGAGGCCGCTGAGGCCGCGCACGAGGGCGGTGACGCCACCGGCGGTGGCCAGGAGCAGGGCGAGGGTACGAGCCCGTGGGCGGCTGACCTTCTTACTGAGGCGGATACCGAGCCACAGGCCGAGGGCCATGCCGACGATGCCCACCGGCCACACGAGCCAATTGGTCTCCGAGAGTGACCCGGCCCCGAGGAGGATCTTGATGCCGAAGGAGATGGCCCCGGCCACCATGAAGATCGGCTGGAGCGTGGCGGCGAAGGACTGCTGTGCCCACCGGGAGGCCTGCGCGTACACCGTGATGGCGGGGCCGGCGATGCCCGCGAGCGTGTTCATGAAGCCGCCGGCGATGCCTGCCACCAATGCGGGGGCAGTGCCGGTGGCAGGCGGGATGTACTTCTGCCCGAAGGTCGTCACCGCCAGCGCGAGGAGCAGCAACGCACCAACGAGGGCCTGCAGCAGGGAGGGAGACACCTCACGCACGAGGAGCGCCCCGGGCACCGCGCCGATGATGAGGACGGAGGAGATGATGCTGAACTTCTTCCAGTCGACGTACTCCCGGACGGAGGCCGTCGTGGCCGCAGCATTGAGGAAAGCCAGGATGTTGACCACGAGGATGCCCTCGACGGGTCCCATCGTCACCGCCAGGACCGGGCCGGCCACCAGACCCAGGCCCATGCCGGACACCCGCTGCAGCGTGGAGCCTATGACGACGATGAGGAGAATGAGCGCAAGTTCAGCAAACACTCATTCAGATTACCTTCACTGTCGGGCGTACTTCGCCTTGACCGCCTCAGTGACCGGGTCCGGGAGCAGGCCGGAGATGTCGCCACCGTACTTGGCCACTTCCTTGCACAGAGAGGAGGAGATGTAGCCGTACTTTTCATCCGTGAGCAGGAAGAAGGTGTCGATGCCCGAGAGACGACGATTCATCTGGGCCATCGGGAGCTCGTACTCGTAGTCGAGGGCCGTACGCAGGCCTTTCACCAGGGCGTTGATTCCGCGCTCCGAGGTGTAGTCGACGAGCAGGCCTCCCCACCAGTCCACGCTGATGTTGGGCACGTCGGTGGTCACCTGCCGGATGAGGTCCATGCGTTCCTCGATGGTGAACAGTCCCGAGTGCTTGTTGGGATTGCCGGTCACCAGCACGACGACCTCGTCGAAGTGCGAGGCAGCGCGGCGGAAGATGTCGAGGTGACCCATGGTCACCGGGTCGAAGGATCCGGGGCAGACGGCTTTCACTTAAACGTCCTCTCGGTGGTAGACGGCCATATCCATGCGTGCGATGCCGTAGGTGCGCTTCTTCAGCTTCTGCGTGGTGGGAGTGAACTGCGGGGGCCAGGCGGTCTCCGGCGAGGAGACGTGGCGTTCGATGACGACGGCGGCGCCGTCGACAAGCGTCGGTGTCAGGGCCTCGAGCATCTCGACGACGGCCTCGTCGCTGAGCTCATAGGGAGGGTCGGCGAGCACCATGTCGAAGTGCTCGCGCGGGGCGTGCGCGAGGTAGGTGGAGGCCTTCATCGCCTCGATCACCACGTTGGGGTGCCTGACCACTCCGGCGTTGTGCTCGATGATCTTCACCGCGGCGGGGTTGTCCTCCACGAGGACCACTTCCGCCGCACCGCGGGAGGCCGCCTCCAGGCCGAGTGCGCCCGAGCCGGCGAACAGGTCGAGTACGCGGGCGTCGGTGAAGCCGAAACGGACCTGGAGGGAGGAGAAGAGCCCTTCGCGGGCGCGGTCTGAGGTGGGGCGGGTGCCGGCGGGCGGCACCTTGATCTTCCGGCCGCGGGCCTCACCGGAGATGATGCGGGTCATTCGGTCACCACCAGCAGCAGGTCGCCGCCGAGCACATCCTGAAAGTCCTCCACCGCGAGCCTGCCGACGACACCGGGTCCCGGCGCCGGGACGGGGGCCTCGAGCTTGACGGCCTCGACGGTGGCCAGCGGTTCACCGGTGGTGACGTGGTCGCCGGCGGCCACGTGGAAGCGCACGATGCCAGCGAAGGGGGCGCAGATATCCATGCCCTACACCCTAGCTTTTCTCCAGATACTCCCGGTCGTCGCGGTCGATCTCCAGAACGAGGCGCTGGGCGAGCAGCGGGTGCCGCTCCACGAGGGCGCTGGCGTCACCGGTGGCGCGGTCGATGATGGGAAAGTCGCGGAGGAGGTTGAGCAGGCGCACCGTCTTGGTCGCCCCGGACTGGCTGGTGCCCAGGACATCGCCCTCCTGGCGGTGGAGGAGGTCGAGTTCGGCGAGGAGGAAGCCGTCGCTGGTGGCAGCGACGTCGTGGATACGCTGGTCCGCCTCCGAGCCTTTGTCGGCGAGGGTGTGGAAGATGCACAGGGACTCGTGCCCGCCGCGGCCGACGCGGCCGCGCAGCTGGTGCAGCTGGGAGACGCCGAAGAGCTCGGATTCGCGGATGAGCATGACGGTGGCGTTGGGGACGTCGACGCCGACCTCGATGACGGAGGTGGACACGAGGATTTGGATTTCGCCCGCAGCGAAGCGCCGCATCATGAGGTCCTTCTCGTCTGCGGGCATCCGCCCGTGGAGGTAGCCCACGTGAAAGTCACGGAAGGGGCCTTGACCGAGGATGTCGAAGACGTCGAGGACGCCTCCGGGGCCGTCGATACGCGGGCACACGACGTAGGCCTGACGGCCGGCCTCGACGTCCTGCCCGATGCGCGTGATGGCCCGCCGCACCCAGGTGGGCCGATATTCGGGGACCACCACCGACTCGATGGGGCGCCGCCCACCGGGCAATTCCCGCAGCGTGGACACGGCGAGGTCCCCGAAGACGGTCATGGCGATGGTGCGCGGGATGGGGGTGGCCGTCATGACGAGCAGGTGCGGGGTGAGCCCGTCGCGGCCCTTGGAGCGCAGCCGGGCACGCTGTTCGACGCCGAATCGGTGCTGCTCATCCACCACGACCAGCCCGAGGTCGAAGAATTCGACGCTGTCCTGGATGAGCGCATGGGTGCCCACCACGATGTCGGCCTGCCCGGAGACGATGTCGAGCAACGCCTGCCGCTTGACGGGAACGGGCATGGAGCCGGTGAGGGGGACGACGGTGGCCGTGAGGCCGGCGTCGGCAAGCAGGGAGGTCAAGGTGCGCGCGTGTTGCACGGCGAGCACCTCCGTGGGGGCGAGCAGCGCGCACTGGTGGCCGGCGTCGACGGCCTGCAGCATCGCCACCAGCGAGACGACGGTCTTGCCGGAACCGACCTCGCCCTGCAGCAGGCGGCTCATGGGGTCCCCGGAGTCAAGGTCGGCGGTGATCTCGTCGATGACCGCGCGCTGGCCGCCGGTCAGCTCGTAGGGCAGGGCGTCGAGAAGCCCGGCGCGGTGGCCGTCGGTGCGGGGGGTGAGCGGTGGGGCGTCGCGACGCAGGGTCTCCAGGCGACGCAGCGCCATCACCAACCCGAGGGTGAGGGCCTCGTTGTATTTGAGCCGCTCGAGGTGGGGTGCGGGGCCTTCCGAGCCGGGGAAATGCACGCCCCGCAGCGCGGCGTCGAAGGTCGGCATGCCCTCCGGCGCAGCACCGAGAGGTTCTGTGACGGGATCGAGGGTGTCCAGGACGTGGCGCACGGCCGCCATGATCCGCCACGAGGCCATTCCGGCGGTGGCGGGATAGATCGGAATGTACTCCAGGCCCGCGAAAAGCTCGTCGGGTTCGCCGTAGAGGGCGATCGTCTTCATCGACCCCGACCCGGCCCTCTTCTCCCCCGGCGCCGGAAGGACGAGGAAATCCGGGTGCTGCAGTTGCGGGATGCCGCGGAAATAGCGGAGCTTACCGGAGAACATCGCCCGCAGGCCGGGGTGCAGGAGGCGTTTGATGTGGTGGGCGTTGAAGAAGGAGGCGATGAAGCGGGTGCGGCCGTCGGTGAGCGTCACCTGGGTGATGACGCGCTTGTCGCGGTGCTTCTCCTGGACCGAGATCACCTCACCGACGCAGGTGATCACGTCGCCCTCGGCGGCCTCGTCGGCGAGGACGTCAGAACCGTGACGCGACCAGGCGCGCGGGAAGTGCTGGAGCAGGTCCATGCAGGTGGTGTAGCCGAAGGCCTTGTCCAGCGCCTTCGCCTCCTTGGCGGGCAGCACGTCCTGCAGCAGACGCTCGTCGCGCCACCCCAGCACGGCTACTCGACCCCGATCTCCACGAGGTGGCCCAGCCCGTCCGCGGGGAAGGCCATGACGTCGACGTCGAGGGCCGCATCGAGCTTATCGACGTCCACCTCCGTCCCCGTCAGCAGAATGACGTGCTCACCGCCCTCGGCCAGCAGCTCCCGGCAGGCGGCGACGGTGGCGTCCTCGATGCTCGCGGAGGCGGTGGTGACGATGGCGGTGCGCATCGCCGCGGCGGCCTCCGTCATGGAGTAGGCCGCCACCCCGATGGGGGCCTCCGGGTCGTGGACGCTCAACGCCGCGATGCCGCTCACCAGCCGCGCGGTGGGCACGATGATGAAGGTCTGCTCGAAGGCGTGGGTGGAACGCTCCACCGAGACCAGCTGGCGCCGGTCGAGCAGCCCGTTGGGCAGCAGGATGAGTTCCTGCGCGCGGGAGGAGCGCACCTGCCCCAGGATCTCGGAAACGACGTTCTCGCCCGGCGCGACGACGACGGCGCCGGCCTCCCGGTAGAGCTCGGCGACGGAACCGGGCGGGGTGACGGCGACGACGACGCGGCGGGGGGCGTCGACCTGGGGGGCGTCGGGAAGCACCTCGAGGCGCAGGTCACTGACGGCCCCGGCGGCGAAAGCGGTCTCGATGACCCGGCCGGCGACGCGGGAGTGGATGTGGACGCGGCCTGCGGTGTCGTCGGCGCGGGCGATGACGAGGCTGTCGCCCAGGGGGCTGATCTGCTCCTGGAGATCCTCCAGATCGCCGACGAAGAAGAAGGTGACCTCGAGATCGGCGACCGGGCCGTTGGGGGTGGACTCGGCCTGCGGCAGTTCGGCGGTGCCCTCGATCTCTGCGAGCAGCGCCTCGAGCAGCACGACGAAGCCGGTGCCCCCGGCGTCGACGACCCCGGCCTCACGGAGCACGTCCAGCTGGGAGGGGGTGTTGGCCAGTGCGGTGCGGGCGGCGGCGAGCGCGGCGGCGACCACGGCGTGCAGGTCTCCCTCGGCGGCGTCGGCGGCCACGGCCGCTGCGCGCAGCACGGTGATGACGGTCCCCTCCACCGGCTCGGCGATCGCCCGGTCGACGAGGGTGACCGCCAGCGTGAGGGAACGGGCGATGCGCTCGCCGTCGACGCTGCCGCGGGCGGCGGAATCCGCGAGGGCGCGCAGCACCTGGCTGAGCACCAGCCCGGAATTACCCCGGGCCCCGCGCACGCTGCCGCTGGCCAGGGCTCCGGCGACGGCGGCGACGTCGGCACCCGCGGGCAGGCGCTCGGCCTCGGCGAGGGCGGCCTCCATGGTGTGGGTCATGTTCGAGCCGGTGTCGGCGTCGGGGACCGGGAAGACGTTGAGAGCGTTGATCTCCGCGCGGCGGGCGGAGAGTTCGGACACGGCACGTGCCGCCCAGGCATGGAGTCGGGTGCCGTCTAGCTCTCGCGGATGGGACATAACGCCGTAGTCTACAGTCGCCAGTCCACCGGTTCGCCTCCAACAGACGTCAGGAGCTCATTCGCCCGCGAAAAGGGGCGGGACCCGAAGAATCCGCGGGAGGCGGACAGCGGAGAGGGGTGCGGGGACTCGATGCGCGGGGTGTCGCCGAGGAAGCGGGCCGCCGACTGCGCGTCCCGCCCCCACAGGATGGCCACCAGCGGTGTGCCCCGGGCGGCCAGCGCACGGATCGCGGCCTCGGTGACGGCCTCCCAGCCCCGGCCCCGATGCGAGCCCGCCTCCCCCGGCCGCACGGTGAGCACGCGGTTGAGCAGCAGCACCCCCTGCCGCGACCAGGGGCTGAGGTCGCCGTCCCCCGGCGCGGGAATCCCCAGATCGGCCTCGAGTTCCCGGTGGATGTTGCTCAGGCTGCGGGGTGGGCGCACGCCGGGGAGGGTGGAGAAACTCAGGCCCATCGCGTGCCCGGGCGTGGGATAGGGGTCCTGCCCCACGATGAGCACCTTCACCTCGTCGAAGGGATCCTGGAAGGCGCGGAGGATGGCCTCGCCGGGCGGCAGGTAGGCGGGTTCGGTGCGCAGGAAGTCGCCGAGTTCGTGGATCTGCTTCTCGACGCCCGCCAGCGCCGGCCGCCACGACTCATGGACGGGCAGTGCCATCAGAAGCTCACCCACCCGTGGCCGTAGCGGGGGGCCGCGCCGTCGATGGTGACGGAATCTCCGCGCACCACCCGGCCGATGGAGCGGAAGCCCGAGGGTGGTTCGCCCGCGGTGGTGGCCAGCAGGGTGTGGTCCTCCCCGCCGGTGAGGACCCACTCCCAGGGGTCGGCGTCGAGAAGCTCGGCGGCCTCCCACACGATCGACGGGGGCATGATGTCCGCGGAGTGCAGGTCGATGCCCACGCCGGAGCGCCGGGCGATGGTGGACAGGTCGACGATGAGGCCGTCGGAGTTGTCGGTCATGGCGGTGGCCCCGGTCGCCCGGGCGACGACGCCGCGGCCGGGCGTGAGCGCGGGGGCGCAGTGGGCGTCGATGAGCGGGAGCAGGTGCTCGGGCACCCGCCGCCCGAAACGCTCGAGCAGGGCGAGCCCGGCGGCCGACCAGCCGATCCGCCCGTGGGCGACCACCCGCTGACCGGGGCGCGCCCGGTCGAGGGTGAGCTCCGGGCGCGAACCGCCGAGGGAACCGATGGCCGTCACCGAGAGGACGAGGTCGTTGCCGGAGGTGAGGTCACCGCCGACCAGCTCAGCTGAGTAGGCCCCCACCTGGGTGTTGATGCCCTCGGCGATGCCCCGCAGGTACGCGAGCGGGGTGTGCGGCGGCGCGGAGACCGCCAGGAGCGCTGCGATGGGCCGCGCCCCCATGGCCTCGATGTCGGCGAAGTTCTGCACGATGGACTTCCGGCCGATCTCCTCCGGCGTGGACCAGTCGACGCGGAAATGACGCCCCTCGATGAGCATGTCCGTGGTGGCCACCGCCCGCGAGTTCGGGGAGGCGTGGCTGAGGACGGCGGCGTCGTCGCCGTTGCGGCTCGAGGGCGCGGCCGCGATGATCGCCTCGATGGCGCGGTGTTCTCCGACGTCACCGAGCGTCGGGCCCGAATAGTGGGCGGGAAAGCTGGTCACGCCGACCCTTTCGATAGACTTCACATACATGAGCTCCGCTTACCAACCTAGTCGCTCCGGTCGTGCCGCCATCTACCTCTCCCTGGTGTTGGCGGTCGCGCTGGTTCTCGGTGTCGTCATCGGCGCCAAGCTGGTGTTCGACCGGGTGGCCACGCAGCCGGTGGCGATGAGCGACCTCCCGGCGCCCCAGGCGGACTCCCCCGCATGCGCCGCCTTCGTGGACACCCTCCCGGAGCGGCTCATCGGCCATGACCGCGCGGAGATCGCGCAGCCCGCCCCGGACGGGGTCGCCGCCTGGTCCTCCAGCTCCGTCGAGCGCGTGACCCTGCGCTGCGGCGTCGACCTGCCGCTGCAGTACACCGCGTACGCCCCCACCGAGACCGTCGAAGGTGTCGAGTGGCTGCGTATCACCGACGCCACCCCGGGCTCCACCCTGCAGACCTGGTACGCCGTCGACCGCGCGCAGGTGGTCGCCGTGACCGCGGACGCCGAGTCGCTGGGCCGCCACGAGGAGCCGGTCGCGGAACTGAGCGAGGCCATGGCCACCCTGGCCCCCGCCACCCACGAGCCCTACCCCGCCCCGCTGAGTCAGCTGGCCGGAGGGGATCCGGCCGTGTGCGGTGATCTCCTCGCCGCGCTGCCCGGCACCCTCGCCGGGGACTACGAGCGTATCGACGTCCCCGAGGCCCACACCGTCGCCTGGGCCGCCAACGGCCGCGAGCCGGTCGTCCTGCGCTGCGGGGTGGCCCCGCCGGAGAACTACCAGCCGGGCATCCAGCTCAACCAGGTCAACGACATCGTCTGGTTCGAGGACACGGTCCTGGCCTCCGGGACCACCGCGGGCACCTGGTTCGCCCTCGGCCGGGAGACCGACATCGCCGTGAGCACCCCCCAGGACGTGAGCAGTGAGGTGCTCGTTCAGCTGGGCGAGGTCATCGCCGCGGAGACGCGAGAGCAGTAGCGACGAGGACGTCGAGAAGCTCGGTGTACTCGACGCCGGAGGCGGCGAACATCTGCGGGTACATCGAGATCGGCGTGAAGCCGGGCATGGTGTTGATCTCGTTGAGCACGGGGCCGTTGTCGGTGACGAAGAAGTCCACCCTTGACAGGCCCTGGCAGTTGAGCGCCCGGAAGGTGCGCACGGCGAGCGCCCGGATCTCGTCGTTGACATCCTCGCCGTAGGGCGCGGGGATGGTGGGGCTGACGACGTCGTCGAGGTACTTCGTCTCGAAACCGTAGAAACCCTCCTCCGAGTCGCCGGTGCCGTTGAGCTTCGCGGGCACGGAGGCCACGAGGGTGCCGTCGGGGTACTCGAGGACGCCGACCTCGACCTCGTCGCCGATGATCTCGGACTCGATGATCACCTTGTCGTCGGAGTCTCGCGCCGTGGCAATGGCCTCCGGCAGCCGGGCCCAGTCGCTCACCTTCGACACGCCGATGGAGGAACCCCCGCGCGCCGGCTTGACGAACACCGGCAGCCCGAGGCGCTCCTTCTCCGCGTCATCGATGTCGGTCTCCCCGGCGCGCAGGATGAGCTCGGCCGTGATGGGCAGGCCCTCGGCCGCGGCCAGCTTCTTGGTGTACTCCTTGTCCATGCCGCACGCCGAGGCCAGCACGCCGGCGCCGACATAGGGCAGGCCGATGAGCTCGAGCATGCCCTGGATGGTGCCGTCCTCGCCGTAGGGGCCGTGGAGGACGGGGAAGGCGACGTCGATGCGCGCGTGCGGCTGGCCGCTGTCCAGGTTGAGCAGCAGCCCGTTGTCCTCCGGGTCGAGGGAGAGCGCCAGCTCCGCCCGCTTCTCGACGCGCGGCAGCACCCCGTCCCGGATCTCCAGCTGCGCGGGGTCGGACTCCCCGACCGTCCACATGCCGTCCTTCGTGATGCCGATCGGGACGACCTGGTACTTCTCCGGATCGAGGTGGCTCATGACGGCACCTGCGGACACGCAGGAGATCTCATGCTCGGTGCTGCGGCCGCCGTAGAGGACGCCGACTGTGATGCGCTGTTCCATAGGCAGGAAGCCTACCGGTCGCTCACTCCGCCTTCCTGGACCGGCCCATGAGCGCGGCGATCATGTCCCGGACGTCGAGGCCGCGGTGGCACACCGCGTACACGGCCTGGGTGATCGGCATCTCCACATTGTTCGCCTGTGCCAGCTGGAAGACGGAGTTGGAGGAGATGACGCCCTCCGCCACCTGCCCGTGGGTGGCCTTCTTCGCCTCCTCGAGAGTGCCGCCTTCACCGAGGCGCACGCCGAAGGAACGGTTGCGCGAGAGCGGCGAGGAACACGTGGCCACCAGGTCGCCCAGGCCCGCCAGGCCGGCGAAGGTGCGGGGATCGGCGCCGAGCGCATGTCCCAGCCGGGAGATCTCCGCCAGCCCGCGGGTGATGATGGTGGCCAGCGTGTTCTCGCCGAAGCCCAGCCCGGTGGCCACACCACAGGCCAGGGCGATGACGTTCTTGCAGGCGCCGCCCAGCTCCACGCCGACGACATCGGTGTTGGTGTAGGGCCGCAGGTAGGGGGTGGCCACGGCGGCCTGGACGAGCTTGGCGCGGTTCTCGTCGAGGCAGGCGATGACCGTGGCGGCGGGCTGCTCCTCGGCGATCTCCCGGGCCAGGTTCGGCCCCGAGAGGACTGCGATGCGCTCCGGGTCCGCGCCGGTGATCTCCGCGATGACCTCGCTCATGCGCAGGTGGGTGTCGGTCTCCACACCCTTGGAGATGCTCACCAGCGTCGCGTCCGAGGGCAGCAGCGGGGTCCAGGCGCTGAGGTTGTCGCGCATCGTCTGGCTGGGGACGGCGAAGACGACGATCGCCGCGGACTCCAGCGCATGCGCGGCGTCGGGGGTGGCCACCACGCCATCCGGGAGGCGGATGTCCGGCAGGTAGTCGGGGTTGGCGCGCGAGTTCTGGATCTGCTCGGCGAGCTCGGGGCGGCGGGCCCACAGAGTGACGGTGTTGCCGGCGTCGGCGAAGACCTTGGCCAGGGTGGTGCCCCACGAGCCGGCCCCCATGATCGCTACGTTGACCACGCGCTGCTCCTTAATGTTTCGGTTGCAAACCAGCTTAAAGGATGGGTTGGTGCTGCGAATCAGCCGGAGGTGCGGGAAAATGGTGGGAACCGAATCCGCAACCTACGTCTGAGGAGAACAATGCCGAAGAAGAAGCTGTCATACGAGGTTGACAAGGATCAGGTGCCCGAGCTCATGGTTAACGGCCGCCACCAGGTGATTCCGGCCGATCCGGCGAAGGAGTTCCCCCGGGCGATGCTCGCCGCGGGAGCCGTCCTGTGGCGCGGGGATCTCGCGGACCTGGACACGGTGGAGGTGGCCGTCATCCACCGCCCCTCCTACGACGACTGGTCCCTGGCCAAGGGCAAGGTCGACCCCGGCGAGTCCCTGCCCACCACCGCGGCGCGCGAGATCCTCGAGGAGACCGGCTTCGAGATCCGCCTGGGCAAGCTGCTGGGCAAGGTCACCTACCCCGTCGGCGACCGCACCAAGGTCGTCTACTACTGGACCGGCGAGGTCCTCGGCGGTGAATTCACCCCCAACGATGAGGTGGACGAGATGCGCTGGCTGCCGGTCGCCGCGGCCCGCGAAACCCTCTCCTACGAGGTCGACCGCCTGGTGCTGGACAAGGCGCTCAAGCGCTTCCGCCTGCCCGCCACCTCCCGGGTGCTCTACATCCGGCACGGCCGCGCCCACCAGCGCCGCAACTGGGCCGGGGACGACAACCTGCGCCCCCTGGACAAGAAGGGCCGCCGCCAGGCGGAGATGCTCGTGCCCATGCTGCTGCCCTACAAGCCGCTCGCGGTGTACTCGGCGGAGCCGGAGCGCTGCCAGGCGACCGCCGCCCCCCTCGCCGATGAGCTGGGTGTGGACGTCGTCGTGGACGAACTCTTCGGTGACAACGCCTACGTGGAGCGCCAGGTGGCCGCCCAGCAGCGATTCCAGGAGCTTGTCGACGCCGGGGGCACCTCCGTCGTCGTCTCCCAGGGCACGGCCATCCCGGACATGATCGCGTGGTTGAGCGCGAACGGACGCCTCCCGCTCGAGGAGATCGAGGCGAAGAAGGCGTCCGTGTGGGTGCTGTCCTTCCACGAGGGGCAGCTGACGGGGGCGGACTACCTCACCAGTCCCCTGCCGGCGAAGTAGGGCTGTCTACTTCTCCCCCAGCTCGGCGACGAGCACCTCCTGGGCGACCTTCATCGCGGACAGCGCCGCGGGGGCTCCGCAGTAGCCGGAGGCGTGGATGATGGCCTCGGTGATCTCCTCCCGGGTGAGGCCGTTGGCCAGGCCGCCGCGCACGTGGCCGCGCAGTTCCTCGGTGGCGCGCAGGGCGACGAGCATGCCGATGTTGAGCAGGCTGCGGTCGCGCCGGGACAGCCCGTCGCGGTTCCACACGGAACCCCAGACGGTGGCGGTGATGTGGCGCTGCAGGTCCTCGCCGTCGGTGCCGGCGTTGCGCTCGAGGGCGGCGTCGACGAAGTCGTCGCCCATCACCTCGCGGCGGATGCGGATACCTTCGTCGAAGCGGTTGTCAGAGTGTGCTGTCATGGCTGCGACGATACTCCCGCCGCAGGGCCATCGCGGCCAGGAGCACCCCGGCCAGGGTGAGGATGATGCCGCTCGCGATCTCCGAGACCTGCTCGGGCACGGTGCCGTAGAAACCGAAGAAACGCCGGGTCACCCAGGGTTCGGCGAGCATGCCGAGAGGGAGGACCAGGCGCGCGAGAAGGTGAGGGTGTGCTGCCAGACCGATAAGCCCCAGCGGTGCCCCGAAGAGTGCCGCTGCCAGGAACCAGTGGGAATTAGACACCCACCCGGTGGCAGGCACGATTCCTGCCGCGATGCCCACCGCGTAGTGCACGGTGGTGGTGAACAGCAACACGCCCGCACCGAGGGCGGCACCCCGCAGCCAGCGGCCCGGTCCGGCGCTGTAGCCTGCGAGTATGCCCAGTCCGGCCCACACGGAGCCGGAGTTGATGGTGCGGGCGAGAGTCTTGCGTATCGACGCCCATGTGTCCGCCTGCCCCGACAGCTCCGCCAGGGTGGTGTAGTCCACCAGGGCGGTGACGACGGCGAGGACCGTCGCCACGCCGAGCATTACGTGCAGCGGCACATGTTTCATCTAGCCGACGATAGTCGGCTTGAACGCCGGGCGCTTCTCCTCGTAGGCGGTGATGGCGGGCTCGTCGCGCAGGGTGAGGCCGATGTCGTCGAGGCCCTCGAGCAGGCGCCAGCGGGTGTAGTCGTCGACGGAGAACTGGTAGATGTTCTCGCCGGCAGTGACGGTGCGCGACTCGAGGTCGACGGTGATCTCCAGGCCCGGCTCGGCCTCGAGCTGCTTCCACAGCAGCTCGATGTCGGCCTCCTCCATCTGGGCGGCGAGCAGGCCGGCCTTGCCGGAGTTTCCGCGGAAGATGTCGGCGAAGCGCGGGGAGAGCACGACGCGGAAGCCGTAGTCCATGAGCGCCCAGACGGCGTGCTCGCGGGAGGAGCCGGTGCCGAAGTCGGGGCCGGCGACGAGCACGGAGCCGTTGCGGTAGGGCTCCTGGTTGAGGATGAAGCCCTCGTCCCGGCGCCAGCCGGCGAAGAGGCCGTCCTCGAAGCCGGTGCGGGTGACGCGCTTGAGGTAGACGGCGGGGATGATCTGGTCGGTGTCGACGTTGGAGCGGGTCAGCGGCACGCCGACGCCGGTGTGGGTGGTGAATTTCTCCATGGTGGTTTCTCCTTAGAGGTCGGCGGGGCTGGCCAGGTGGCCGACGACGGCGGTGGCGGCGGCGACCGGCGGGGACACGAGGTGGGTGCGGCCACCGGGGCCCTGGCGGCCCTCGAAGTTTCGGTTCGAGGTGGAGGCGGAGCGCTCGCCGGGGGCCAGCTGGTCCGGGTTCATGCCCAGGCACATGGAGCAGCCGGCGGTGCGCCACTCGGCGCCGAAGTCGGTGAAGATCTTGTCCAGACCCTCCTCCTCCGCCTGCTCCTTGACCATGGTGGAGGACGGGACGACGAGCATGCGGGTGTTGGGGGCGATGGTGCGGCCCTGGACCACCTCGGCGGCGGCGCGCAGGTCCTCGATGCGGGCGTTGGTGCAGGAGCCGAGGAAGACGGTGTCGATGGCGATGTCACGCAGCGGGGTGCCCGGGGTGAGCCCCATGTAGGCCAGGGCCTTCTCGGCGGCGGCCTTGTCGGACTCGTTGGTGAAGTCCTCCGGGTCGGGGACGTTGGCGGACAGAGGCAGGCCCTGGCCGGGGTTGGTGCCCCAGGTGATGAAGGGGGTGAGCGCGGAGCCGTCGATCTCGACGACGGTGTCGAACTCGGCGCCCTCGTCGGTGGGCAGCGTCTTCCAGTACTCGACCGCGGCGTCCCAGTCAGCGCCGGTCGGGGCGAATTCGCGGCCCTGGACGTAGTCGAAGGTCTTCTGGTCGGGGGCGACCATGCCGGCGCGGGCACCGGCCTCGATGGACATGTTGCAGATGGTCATGCGGGCCTCCATCGAGAGCTTTTCAATGGCCTCTCCGCGGTACTCGATGATGTGGCCCTGGCCGCCGCCGGTGCCGATCTTCGCGATGATCGCCAGGATGAGGTCCTTGGCGGTCACGCCCTCCTGCAGTTCGCCGGAGACCTCGATGGCCATGGTCTTGAAGGGCTTGAGCGGCAGCGTCTGGGTGGCCATGACGTGCTCGACCTCGGAGGTGCCGATGCCCATGGCGATGGAGCCGAAGGCGCCGTGGGTGGAGGTGTGGGAGTCGCCGCAGACGATGGTCATGCCCGGCTGGGTGGCGCCCAGCTGCGGGCCGACGGTGTGGACGATGCCCTGCTTGACATCCCCCATGGGGTGCAGTCGGATGCCGAACTCCGCGCAGTTCTTGCGCAGGGTCTCCACCTGCGTGCGGGAGGTCTCCTCCTTGATCTCCAGGAGGGAGCCGGAGACGATGCCCTCGGTGGGGACGTTGTGGTCCTCGGTGGCCAGGTGCAGGTCCGGGCGACGCAGCTTCCGGCCCGCCAGGCGCAGTCCGTCGAAGGCCTGCGGGGAGGTCACCTCGTGCAGGAGCTGCAGGTCAATGTAGAGGAGATCGGGGTCGCCGTTCTCGCCCTTCGCGACAATATGGTCGTTCCACACCTTCTCGGCCAGCGTCAGCTTCTCGGCCATGGAGTGCCACCTTTCCATCCGGGTAAATCTCACAAGGTGAGATGTTAGTATCGTGGTATGGGACAGTATAGCGCAGTGTCAGGCATCAAGGTGCTCGATCGATCGGTGGCCATCATGATGGCCGTCGCCCCCCACCCGCTCTCGCTCACCGAGCTGTGCGAGACCACCGGTCTGCCCCGCGCCACCGCCCACCGCCTGGCCACCGCCCTGGAGACCCACCGCATCCTGGCCCGCGGCGAGGACGGTCGCTGGACGACGGGCCCGGCCCTCACCTCTCTGGGCTCCGGCGGCCGGGACCAGCTTCTCGACGCCGCCCGTCCCATCATGTCCGCCCTCGTCGACACCACCGGCGAATCGGTGCAGCTCTACCAGCTCACCGGCACCTCGCGGACCTGCGTCGCCGCCCAGGAACCCCCCATCGGCCTGCAGAACACCGTCCCCGTCGGCTCCCAGCTGGCGCTCACCTCCGGCTCCGCCGCGAAGGTCTTCCTCGCGTTCGGGTCACCGCAGCTTCGCGACGCCATCCTCCCCGACGTCACCTTCGACCCCACCGATCTCGAGCGGGTCGAGGAGGAGCGCCTCAGCGAATCCGTCGCCGAACGCGAGGTGGGGCTGGCCTCACTCTCGGCGCCGGTGTTCACCCCCGGCGGGCGCTTCGTCGCCGTGCTCTCCGTGTCCGGGCCGGCGGAGCGCCTGCGCCCGCACCCGGCGGAAACGTGGGGCGCGGCGCTGTCCGCGGCGGCCGAGGCGCTGTCACGTTCGCTCTAGACGAAGAAGGCAGGGTGGTAGCTGACCTCGCCCCGCCGGTGCGGGTTCCGGTAGGCAAGGAAATACTCCGCCGGGGCATCCGGGTACACCAACCCTTCGACGGGCGCGAAGCCGAAACGGGCATAGAAGTCCGGTTCCCCGAGAAGCACGATCACCTCGGCATCCACCAGGTGCTCCATGACACTGCGTAGCAGCAGCGAGCCGATCCCCTCCCCCTGACGTTCCGGGAGGACGCTCAGCGGACCGAGGCCGTAAAAGGGGCCGGGGTGGGCGTCGATAAGCACTGGCGAGGCCGCGACATGGCCGATGACCTGCTCGTCGTCGACTGCTACGAGGGACACCGACAGGGCCCCAGCAGCGCGGAGGGCATCGATGATCGCGGGTTCAGTCTGTGCGGAGTGTTCGACCTCGGAGAATGCGGCTGCGGTGACTGCGGCGATCGACGGGATGTCGGCAGGGACTTCGGGACGGATGATCATGATGTCGAGCATCCGTGTGCGGTGGCCAGCCAGTCAAGAGCTGCTGCTTGAGGATCCTCGGCCGGGTCGTCGGGGTGGATCAGGTCATCACCGTGGGTGGCTCCGGTCCGGTCCTGCATGTGCGCCACGGTGAGCATGACGACGGCGCCGTCGGGCATGCGGAAGGTGGTGTTCGCCGTGGCGAAGCCGGCCGTGGGGGAACCGAAGGAGCGCGAGTTCTCCAGTCCCCGGAAAGCGAGGAACGTCGCCTCCCCGGAGCTGCCGGTCATGCCGTTGACAAGCACCGTCACCGGGCGGCCCATCTTGCCTCCCGTCGTGGTGACCGCGGTGCCACCGCCCTGCACGCTGTTGCCGTCCAGGGTGACGGCCCTGCTGTAATCGTTCGCAACGAAGCGGAGCACCTCCCCGTCAGGAAGCAGTGGTGACAAACCAGCGACCATGGGACCCATGTCTCCTCCGGTATTGTCCCGCAGGTCCACGTCGATTCCGCAGACGTTATCCTCCGACGTCAATCCCTGCGCCAACGCATCGGCGTAGGCCTGTGCACTGTTGGAGGAGTCGAAGGGTGGGACCGTCGCTGTGAGAACGCCACCGCGGCGCTCCACGGAAGGCAGGACGGAGTGCTTTTCCGCCAGCTCCGCGGCATCCTCCGGGGTGATGAGCCCGGAGTGTTTGCCGCCGGCCGCGACGAGCGCGGCGTCGAGACTCTCGTGGATGTCCGGGATGGTCTCCGCCTCGGCGGCCACCTCCTCCGCGTGCGCACGTGCCCCGGGAAATTCCGGGGATGACGCCTGGATCCCCGCTCGCTCCGCCTGGTCGAGCACCACCGCCGCGTACCGCTCCGGCGACGGCGGCACGAGGAAGAACGGTTGCCCCCGGAGCGCCAGACCGAGGGTGGGGCCGAGGAACCAGGCCACGGCCACGACGATGACGGCCACGATCGCCAGGGCACGTGTGAGAGTTCTCATGCCTGGATCGTAGGCCGGTCAATGTCGTCGAGCGTGCCCGGATAGACGACATTTCTCGCCAGGGGGATCTGGTGGGAGGCGCTCTCGAGGATGTGCATGAAGTAGCCGGCCGTGTTGGGGAAGCCGATGATGTCCCCGGGCCGGACGCCGGAGGGGAAGCGGATCCGGCGGCGCAGGATGAGTTCGTCCTCAATGCAGTAGGCGCCGACGAGGTAGGCCTCCAGCTCCGGGCCGGGCGGGCGGTCGGTGATGTGCAGCGGGTCGACGAGGAAGTCATCGGAGGTGGTGCGGCACTGGGTGCGGTTCATGGCCAGGCCGACGAGCGGGACGCCGTCGGAGCGCTCCTTGACGAAGGCCACCTCCGCCAGGATCATCCCGCACCCGTCGAGCAGGCTGCGCCCCGGCTCGAGGTGCAGGCGCAGGCCACGCTCGCTGAGCATCTCGGCGACCCCGTCGGCCAGCACCTCGCGCAGCCACTCCCCGCGCACCGGCGCCTGGTGGAAGGGGTAGACGGTGGTGAGGGGGTCGGCCTTCCAGGTGAAGGGCGCCGCGTAGCCGGCGAGCATCGCGTCCCGGGCGGCGTGGTAGCCGCGCCACTGCGCGGGGTCGTCGAGATAGCTCATGGGCACCCCGCCCCCGAGGTCGATGAAGGTGGGGTGATGTCCGGCGTCGACAAGCATGTCGATGAGGCGGCAGCACTCGCGCAGGGCGAGCGAGCGATCCGCCGCGGAATAGCCGTGGAGGTGGACGTGGAGGCCGACGATCTCGACGCCCGGCACCTGCCCGATCCCGGCCCACTGCTCGACGCGCTCACCGAAACGGGTCGGCGGCACAAGGGAGGGATCCAGCGCCACGCGCGGGGCGACGAAGGCGGTCCGCTCCCCCGCCAGGGCCGAGATGCGGGCCAGCTCCGCGCGGGAATCGGCGGAGATGGTCACCCCGTGGGCGATGGCCAGCCCCAGCAGGCGATCGGGTTTGATCGCGGCGGAGAGGATGATGCGCTCCCCGGGCACGCCGCGCTCCAGCACCTGGGTGAGCTCGCGTTCGCTGGCCACATCGACGCCGTGGCCGGCGTCGCGGACCGTGTCCACGAAGGTCAGCGCCTTGTTGGCTTTGCGGGCGAAGAAGATGCGGTCGGCGCCGGCGTCGACAAGCTCGGTGACATGATCCCGCATGGCGCCGGGGTGCAGGACGTTGACGGGGCTGCCGAACTCGGCCAGCAGCGCGCGGCAGTGCGTAGGGTCGACGCGAAGGGCGGCCGCCCACGGCTCGAGCCGGGCGGTGAGCGGCGGGATGCCGTGGGCGTCGGCGGGTCCGGGGATGAGGCGGCGCGCCCAGCGTGGGATGACGTCGTGGAGGGTGCGCGACAGCGTGTCGTTGCCCAGCACGACATCCTCAGTCATCCGCCCCACCGCCGCCAGGTTGCGCTGACCGACGACCGTGCCGTCTGGGGCAACGTCGAGACCCCGGGTGCCGGGGCGCAGGCGCGCCAGCCCCTGCTCGACCAGGCGGGCCTCGAGGGTGCCCGCGACGACCCCGGGCGGCGGGAGGACGGCATCGACGACGACCGTCACGTCAAGCTCACGGACCAGATCCGCGAGGTCCTCGTCGCCGCGGCCCAGGTGGGTCAGATCGATCTTCCCGGCGGCCACCAGTTGCTCGAGGTGCTCCGCGCTCTCGGGGGGCGGGCCGAAGGCGAGGCGCTCGAAACGTCGGCCCAGCTCGCCGAAGCCCGCCAGGCTGTCGCGGCCCGCGTAGGAGGCACGCTCGACGAGCGCGGGATAGCACTCCCGCCACACCAGGCCGAGCGCCCAGTCGAGGTCCGCGCGCCCCGCGCGCTCACACAATTGCCGGGCGGTGTGGTCCAGGGCGGCGCGGAGGGCGGGGGTGTCGGGGGCGTCGAGAAGCAGCCGGGAGCCGGCGGCGTAGATGTCAGGGGCGTCGAATGCGTCCTTGACCTGCATGAGCTGCCCGCTGCGGGTGACGGGGAGGAATACGGCCGGGTCGCAGGCGCGGATGACGTCGAGGAAGGTCAGCGCGGCACCGCGGACGAGGACGCGGTCCTGCGGGCCGATGCCCGCCAGGTTCGTCGCCGGGTAGGGCGTGACCACGGGCACGGGCAGGTCGGCCTGCTGGACGGCCCCGGGCCAGGTATTGGTGTGCCCGGTGGCCAGCAGGACCTCGTCCACCAGCAGGCCGCCGACCGCCCACTGCCCGTCGCGCGGTTCCAGCTTCTCCACGTGCCCCTCGTGGCGGGTCAGCTGGCAGCGCGGCGGCACGTGGCGGGCCAGCGCCTCCCAGGAGGCGGCGAGGAAGGCGCCCACCGCGCGGCGCGGCGGGAAGGGGTCGTCCGCGCCGCGCCATTCGTTGAAGGAGCCCAGGCCGGTGCGGATGACGGAGGAACGGACGTTGAGCAGCCACTGTTCCGGCTGCGCGGGGTCGTAGGGGCCGGGGCGGCCGTCGTCGATGACGTGCAGATCCACGGCCGCGCCGCGTTCCCGCGCCAGGCCGAGCAGCTCCTCGGCGGCCCACAGCCCGCGGGGGCCGCCGCCGATGATCGCGACTCTCACAGTGTCTCCTCCACCCAGTCGTCGTTGAAGATGGTGTCCAGGTAGTGCGATCCGCCGTCGTGGAGCACCAGGACGACGTCGCCGGCCAGCTCCGGCAGGAGCTTCTCGACGCCCGCCACCACCGCCCCTCCCGAGGCCCCGCATAAAATCCCCTCGCTGCGGGCCAGCAGGCGCGCGCCGGCCACCGAATCCCGGTCACTGAGACGCAGCAGGCGATCCGGGGTGACAGACGCCGCCAACGCCGGGACGGAACCGGCGCCGAAGCCGGGGAGGTGGCGGGGGCCGCGGGCGCCGTCGAAAAGCACGGACCCTTCCGCATCGACGGCGGTGACCTGCGTGGACCATCCCTCGCGCCGGATGCGGCGCAGGCAGCCGCCGATGGTGCCCGTGGTGGACACCGCGACAAAGAGGTGATCGGGGGCGCGCCCCAGCTGTTCGTAGATCTCCCGCATGGTGCCCTCATCGTGCGCGGTGAAGGCGGCCTCGTTGGAGTACTGGTCGAGGCAGACGGCGTCGGGCAGTTCCCTGAGCAGCTCCGCGACCCGTCTCTGGCGGGCGATGAGCCAGTCGCCGGTGGCCGCGTCCGGGGCCGTGACCTCGTGGACGATCGCGCCGAAGGCCCGCATCGTGGCCACGCTCCCCCGATTCGCCCGCGGATCGACGACGCAGTGGAAGGTCCAGCTCCCGAGCACGGCCTCCCGCGCCAGCGCCACCCCGAGGTTGCCCGAACTGGACTCGACGATGGTCGCGCCGGGCTGCAGGCGGGCCGCCGCGAGGAGGGCATGGGCGGTACGGTCCTTGGCGCTGCCGCTGGGGTTGTAGCCCTCGAGTTTGGCCCACAGGGTGACGCCCGGTCGGCTGCTGAGCCGATCGAGGCGCACGAGTGGCGTGTTTCCGGGGGCGAGATTCATAAATGAAATCTTACGCCTGAAAAGCTGACCTCGGCGGCCCGGGTGGAGTGCGTTCTCCCAGGTGAGGAAATGTCTCTCTGTCAGATGTTCCGGAAGCGGGCGACTTCCCGCTCCAGGTCTGCGGCGAGGGGCAGGTCCGGCAGGCGCCTTTGCACCACCTCGAGCACAGAGCCGTACCACCACTGCTGGCGTTCCTTGCCGGAGTTGAAGCGCCCCCAGAGGTCCTCGCCCTGGGTGTCGTGGTCCGCGAGGATCGACATGAGGTTGTGCAGCTTGTCGGCGCAGGCGATGAGGACCGCCTCGTCCGGGGCCTCGTGCTCCAGGTGGGCGAGGTAGGCGTCGGCGCGGTCCTGCCACCCCGGCAGGGAATCGTCCTTGCTCAGGTGGAGGACCAGATCGGTCACCCGGTCGCCGAACTCGGCGCGCATCCGCTCCGCAGGGAAGCTCTCGGGGACGTCCTCGAGGACATCGTGGAACAGCGCGGCGATGAGCACGTCCTCGTCCGTGGTCACCGAGGCCGCCAGGTACATCACCGCGTAGAGGTGGGAGATGTAGGGGATGCCCGAGCCCTTGCGCTCGTGATTCCGGTGCGCCGTGGCCGCGGCGTTGAGGGCGGAGATGAGTCGGGGTGTCAACGGTGCCTGCATATCGGGACCTGCCTGTCTCTTCGGGTTGAACGAGAAAAAGCCAGGTCCGAAGACCTGGCTTTTTGGATGGTACGCCATTCATCGCGCAACATATACGAGGTGCTGTCAAGCGCCGCGGAGTCCTTCAAAGAGGCCAATCTACCGGGGTTGATGAGATAAATATCTCGGCCGAAAACCTAGGCATCGTCCAAGGCCAGTTTAGCCCAATTTGGCGACATCACCGTCACGAAGCGAGCATAGCGGGTGACACTTATACGACCAAGAAGGTCAAGCGCCACCCCGCCGCAACCCCGAAGGCGGGCTTGCCTGCACGGCGGGAGCGTGGGTTCTGGGTTCGAAGATTGCCTAGTGCCGCTCTATATTCGCGCAGGAGATTTTCGGCTTGAGCGGGCCACGTGGAGCAGAGTTTGGAATGCGGCAGTTGACGACGAAGACAGTTGCAAGCGCCGACTCACCAATATTCAGGGATTACCCTTCTCAGAAATAGTAATCGTTACGGTTCGATACTCACATGCTCTTCTGTAGCGTTTTCTTCACCCTCGATTACATCAACATTAACTGATTCGCGGCCATTGCTATCAAGATGCTCCCAATTCTCAGGCGCAGCCCGCAAGAGCTTCCTGGTCGATTTAACTATCCCATATCCAAACACTACGTTTCCGCCCGCCCCGACTACTACACCAAGAGCAAGCGGGAGCTGCTTACCCAAAACGAGCACCCCCTGCTTTGTGCCGTACTTGGTGATAAACCGCGGCCCCAAGACCTTATTCGCAGCATTGATAGACTTCATAGGGATGCTGTTAATGATCGACTTACTCCAGTAGGGTACGGTCCTTTTGCCCAGACTTTGAGTAACTGCTTTGGCGCCACTATCTCCAAGAAGCACGGTCGTCAGTAAAAACCTGCGACGTTCTATATCTTCAACGTCAACGCCATAAACTTCCGCGACTGCCAGAACATATAAGACGGATGCTTCTAAGAAAGCGACCAAGTCGGCCGCTGCTACTGGAACCTGAACTACGCCGTTCGGGATGACTGCGGCCGCACCTGCGGCTGTTCCTGTGGCAGTCACCGTAGCCAGGTAGGTATTATTGAGAAATTTGATTAGTTCCTCTGGAGATTTATCAGGATGAACTCTACGTAGCCGATCGACCGTTCGAATAGCCAACGGTTGCTGGACTATTAGCGCGTTAGTGAAACCGTCAGCAACTAACTCCTTGGCAAAAGCGACATCCAGCGTTCGAGTCTTCTTGATAACTTCATCGTTCGCCATTTCGTTTACTCCAGTTCCTTAATCGCTGCTTCATGATGACTAAATCCATACCAGCATAAGCTGCCCGCACTATCGAACCAGCGCGAAACCCATTCTTGTCAACTTAGAGCAAGAGGAACATTGTCCCTCTCCAATATTTCCTTGACCTCCCTCAAGTGCTCGTTGTGCACTGCAAGAATGAGAAGCCGTTTGGCCCTTGATGCACCGACGTAAAGGACTCGTCTTGCTTCAGATCCTACCCCCTCACGCCATTCTTGGAGGGTCTTCCTCGTTTGCCAGCCATGCGGAATGATCAAAGTGACAGAGTCGGTCTCCATTCCTTTGAACTGGTGAATATTTGAATGTTCGTACTGATACTCGGCGGACGGCGCCTCCTCCCATATCCAAACCTCGGAAGCAGGTGTCCTTAGGCTCTTACGATTAAGGTCGATTTCTAACCGATCGACTGCCTTTACGAGCTTCTCCCTATAGGCGCTGGGAGGCAACCCCGCTGGGTCTCCTGCTGCCACCGCAAACCTCAGGCATAATTCGCGATATGCACCCTTAGTCAACCCGAGACTCGCGAGATACTTCTCCTCGCTCGCCTTGGCTAGAACTTTATCTGGGTGCAGCCTCTGCAGCGACAATCCGATATCAATAAGTGCACGGGTTCGCTTCGCCGACGTTGAGGAGGGATTAAGGAGCTGGTTGCATGAACGTGCAAGGACCACAACCTTGCTTGAAGACAGCCTTCCTTTCGCCCGGCCTCCAGCAGCAAGCGCCGCGTCGTCTCCTTTGTAGGCAAGAAATACCGGCTGAGATAGCTCTTGATACTGGCTCATTACTGACTTTACAGATGGACCGATATCCGAGATTTTTCCATAGCCCACGAGGTGTACGGGGATTTCACAGCTAGAAGCTACACCTCCAGCAATGTCCGTCCCCGAGCCCTCGCGCAAGCTATCCACGACCTTGCAGATAGCAGGAGAGCTGCGAAAGTTGGTGTTGATACGCGATTGGCGGTTCCCCGACTCGACAAAATCGCGAACTTCGGAGACCAACGTGCCTCGAAACTCGTAGATGGACTGGTCAATATCTCCGACGGTTATAAGACGGATTCCCGCATCTCGCAGCGTATTCAGAATTAGCAGGTCGGCGGAGTTGCAATCTTGAACTTCGTCGACGATGACTTCCTCGAATCGAGCAGAAACTAAATCTCCGATTCCGTAGGTGCGCTTCTCGATCTCAACCTCAGCCAGTAACCGTGCGGTATCAGAATCCAGGTGTCCTGCCTTGAGAAGACTTTTTAGCTTTTGAAACGCCCGCTGCTCCAGCGACTTGCATTCTTGCGGTGATCGCCCCCGGCGTGCTTGTTGACTGAGTTCTGCACGCCCTCTGAAGAACCGAAACTCATCTAGAGATATAGAACGGCCTTTAAAACCCTGCACCGTCGCGATGTCTAGGCTGCTCCACGACTCCCAAAAAGTAGGCGAGCGTCTAAATTTCGCCTTGTAGAACGGTGCCGCGAAAAACCTATTGATAAAGCTGTCAATCGTTCCGACGAAGTTGGGAGCTTGGAGCAATTCGGGTTTGTGCGTGCACCTCCGCTGGGCTTCCTCTGCAGCAGCGTTGGTAAAGGTAATCAAGGCGACACCCCGCCGAGACCTTGCTGAACCACGTCTTGCAAACCGCTCAACGATGGTCTGTGTCTTCCCTGCACCCGGGCAGGCCTCAAAGAAACCTCCAGACTCCGACTCGATGAGCGACCGCTGCGCCGATGTAAATTCCATGTTCATGCCACGCCCCTAATCTTCGGCCGCGGCCTCGATCGCAGCTCTGAGTTGAGCTGGGCAATCAAAGTCCACCCCTGGATTGGATATAGCAATTGCGACGTCGTGAGCAAACTGACCCTTGCTGATACCTAGATTCTCCGCAGCCTTCTTAGCTTGGAGTCTCCGATACATCTCCCGCGCCGGCTCAGACGCCTCCTCGATGGCTTCCCACTTCCCCATCGAGCGGGGGTGCTGTTTTCGGAATGCCTCCTTAAGAACTCTGTTATTTACACTCGAGCCAGTTAGCAAACTCGCCTCCAGTGTGAAGTCCGACGTCTGCACATTCAATATGCTGTCAGCGTCCCAGCCACGGGCGATATTCTTAAGGTCCGAAGATCTGTTGATGCTCTTGGTTTCCTCATCTCCGATCTGCGGGTCCTCGTCTGTAAGCGCGATCACCTTATCCGCGAGACGCATCCCCTCACCGAAGTCGTGTAGGAGCAGCCTGAGGTATGGACGGAAGTCCACCGAACCGAGGTTGACGATGGGTGTGGCGTTAAACCGCCGGAGCCGCTTGGCCTGTTCTTTGTCCGTCCGATCAAAAACGCAGTGCTTCGCAAGCGCCGGGAGCAATACCGCCTCAGAGATTCCCTCAACAAGGATGACCCGCTGGGTAAACAACAGATCGGACCGAGTCACGTCCAAATACTGGTCGATTTTCCTTCGGTCGTTCTCATCGTCAAAATTGACCTGTTTCAGAGCTAGCGCTGCCGTGTTACTCCGATTGGCGCGCATAGTCGGACGGATGACGACGGTTCTTTCCAGGCCAACCGAACTGGCCAGGTTCGGAGAATGTGTCGTCGCGACGACTTGAATCCGCCCGGCAGGCTGCCCTTCTTGGGCCTGTTGAACGGATTGCTCCGCTTGCTCAAGGAGAAAATCAAGCAAAACACCTTGGAGTTGTGGATGTAGGTGCGCTTCCGGCTCCTCTACTAGCAAGAGGGTGAGCTCTGACAGGTTAGCCTCCTGCAGCTCGAGCAAAACCGTTGACATGAACAGGAGGTTAGCGTAGCCCAATCCAGACGATGCAAGGTCAGTTACATCTATTCCATGTTCTGCCATCTTGAGACGCAGACCGCGGGCAAGATGCTCCAAGGAAGGCTGCTCGAATCCGAGTGCCACCTGTTGTCCACGCACGGCATCGGTCAGCGAGGATAGATGCTCCTGAATCTTCTCGCTCACCCCTTGAACGGCTCTGCTGCCCGAAAGCCCATCGGTAGCGGCACGGGCCTCCTCCAAGAATGCCTCTTTGTCTTCCTCATTGAGCAAGTAGCGAAGAACCGCCCCCAGGCGGCGACCGTTGCCGGAATCCAACTCCCGCTTCGCGTCGCGTAGCGGCTCCAGGTAAACGTGATTGATCTTCGACCGAACCTCCGATTCTGGGTCTGGAGAGGCGACCGGCCCTGCCAAGCGCTCGGTCCGACCGCGCGGGTGTTGATCAGTCGGCGGAAAATAGCGGACATGGTGGTGAATCTTCTTAGTTTTGAGATCCAACGCACCGATGAACAATGCCTGCTGGAAACTGTCTCCGTCCGCGAAAACAAGCTCGATATCCGGGTTAGAGGTGGACCCGATCGACGGGTCGTCAACCTCGAAATACCTCGTCCGACGTCCACTCAGTGGAGTCGTTGCTAGACGCAGGGCATCAATGATGTTGGACTTGCCCGCGTTGTTCTCTCCGACCAGAAGGGTGAGACCAGGACTAAGCGCTACTTCCGTGTCCTCGCATGATCTGAATCCCTTGATTCGAACCGTCTCCAACCACATCGCTGTGGCGGCGTCGCTTTCAGTCGCCAATGCTTCCGCTCCAATCTTCTGCCGCCAGAGGGGCATCGTTAAGTTCATCTCGTCGCGCAGTCCAGTCCGGTAAATACCGATCCATGATGGCTACGAACTTCTCGTTATGGCTTCGCTCGATTAAGTGAGCTAGTTCGTGAACTACGAGATACTCCAAGCTCCGTGGGTTCTTCTTCGCTAACTCCGGGTTGAACCAGATGTTCCGACTATCTGGGTTGCAGGACCCCCACTTAGTTTTCATGCGCTTGACCGTAATCTGGTTAGCTCTCACACCCATCGCAGACTCCCACTTCTCGACCAGAGCCGGCAGCGCCGCCTTAAGTTCCCGGCGGTACCAGCGATCGAGAATGCCAAACCTATCCTCTGGCGTCGATCCTTCCAGGGAATAGAGCCAGAGAATATCTCCTGAGACGACCACCTTAGGGTTCCCGCTATGCCTCGAAACATCCAGACGATAGCGCTTACCCCAGACATAGTGGCTCTCCCCGGAGACCATCTGTCGCTTGGATTGCCGGTTAGCGTTCTGGAGACGATTTCGTTCCCGCCGGATCCATGGCAGGCGTTGTATGATAGCCCGACGAATGGTGTCCTCATCTAACCGAGCGGGCGCAGCTACCCGAACACGACCCATCGGCGGATACACCGACAAGTGCATGTTCTTGATGTCCTTGTAGACCAGCTCAACATCGAAACCAGAAACAGTGAGGTAGGAACTAGCGGAATTCATCATGCATCGCCAATAGCTTAAGAAGCTCCTTCATGTCAGCAGGTTGCAGGAGCCCAGGGAAGTTGAGCGCGAGAGTACGCATCAAAGACTTCTGCTTGGTCTTATCTCCAGACCAGCCATGCTCCTTGTTGCGCTGGATCGTGCGGTAGACCCGCTCGACATCGACTTCGATGCCCTCCGGCCATGCGAAGTCGATCAGGGCGCGGCGGGCAGAACTATCTGCCCACTTCGGGTACTTCTGCTCCGACTCTCCCTTGGCTAGTCGCTGAGTAAACTCGACCAATTTAAGGAGGTACTCCTGGTAGTCGATGACGGCCTCACGGCGCTGCTCGATCAAGGCGTCCAGGAGCGTCGACATCGACTCGTAGTACTTCGGATTCATCGCCTGCTCATCAACAATCGTCTTACGGACGTTGTTGACAATGGTCTCGGCAGCCGCTTTTGGATCCTTGCGGATGCTCTCGGGGAGTTTCTCGATGGCTCCGACCCCGTGCTCGACGATGAGGTGGACGAGGCCCTGGTCAAAGGTCGCCAGGTTTCGTGAGGCGTCCGCCTGGATGTAGGTATCAAGCAGCGCACGCATGCCAGCCTCGAACTGCTTGAGGTCAACATTCTCGCCAGCGCCGAGCTTCACCTCGTCGCGGACATCGACGAAGTGCTTGACCTGCTGCTTGATAGATTCCGCTTCGCTCTGGGAGTACCCGGCATCAGCCATTCGATTGGCTAGGTTGGCGTAGGCGCGAACCAGGCTCGCCACTCCCTTGTATAGGTCGACACGCTTAGGTTCGTTGGCCTTGAGCTGCTCAGCGTTGCCGCTCTCCATCGCACAGAAATAGTGCTGGTACTGCAGCGTGCCCTTCGGCGGAGACACTGGCTCGCACAGTGCTCGCACCATCTCCAGAGATTCATCCAGGTCTTGGCGCTCCTGCTCAATACGATCCTTGAGCAGGCCTTCTACATCTTCTTCGTCGTAGTCTGCGAAGGCTTCAGAGGTGTAGTCAGAAACCGCATCCTCCAGGGACTTGAACAGATCTCGGTAGTCGACGATATAGCCGTACTCTTTATCGTCACCATCGAGCCGGTTCACGCGACAAATTGCCTGGAAGAGGCCGTGATCCTGCATGTTTTTATCGATGTAGAGATAGGTCGCACTCGGTGCATCAAAGCCGGTCAGGAGTTTATCGACCACAATAAGCAGCCGCATCTGGCCGGGATGCTTGATAAACGTCTCCTTGACACTCTTTTCAAACTCGTCAATCCGCTTGACAGCATCGTCGGCGTCGGTCTGGAAGTAGTCGGCGAGCATCCGACGGTAGATGTCGTACTTGACGATCTCCTCGTTCTTGCCGGCCCCGGAGTCTTCCTTGGAGATCTTGGATGCGTTCGGCTCATAGCTCGTCACGATGGCGACCTTGCCGGCGAGTTCACTGCGGCTGAAGATGTCGTAGAACTTGCAGGCCTGGTAGACACTCGAACACACCAGCATAGCGTTGCCTCGGCCATCCATCAGGCGAGGCATCCTAGCCATATCCATCAGAATGTCTGCCGCGATCTTCCGAGCGCGCGGCTCAGCGGACTCGACCTCCTTGATCGTTGCCCACCGTTTCTTCAGCTGGTGCTTTGTCAGATCGGTCATGCCCTGGGTGTGGATTTGGAACCACTCATCGACCCGCTCCGGACTCGTGAGTTTCTGCTCGATGTCTCGAGCCTCGTACCGAAGGTCCAGAACCACGCCATCTTCAACAGCTTCATCGAATTTGTAGGTGTGGATGTAGGAGCCGAAAGTCTCAATACTGGAGGCCTTGTCCTTCTTAAGAAGAGGCGTGCCGGTAAAGCCGATGAACATCGCGTTCGGCAGCAACTCTTTCATCGCACTGTGGAGCTTGCCGCTCTGGGTGCGGTGAGCCTCATCGACAAAGACAAAGAGATTACCCTTCGGGCTAAACCCCTCAAGCAGGGGCTTCTTGAGCTGACGCACGAAGTCTTCCGTGTCGCCCTGATCCTTCTCGTCATCACCCCGGAACTTATGCACCAGTGAGCACATCAGCCAGGGCTGGTTCCGGTTGAGCATGCCGATCATGCCGGCTCCAGACGTCGACCGTTCGATGGTCTCATCGACGCCAGCAAAAACCTTCTCGATCTGCTCATCGAGTTCGGTGCGGTCGGTGATCACTAAGACACGGGCCTCGCGCTGGTTCTCCCGGATCCACTTCGCCAACCACACCATCGTCAAGCTCTTACCTGACCCTTGGGTGTGCCAAATGATGCCGCCTTCGCGGCGAGCGATACGCTCCTGAGCAGCCTTGACACCGAAGTACTGGTTGTGTCGGGCGGTTTTCTTCACGCCCGAATCGAAGACGATGAAGTCATGGATAAGTTCAAGGAAGCGCTGCTTGTTCGCCATCTGAAGCAGGCCACGATCGAGAGGTTTCTCAACCTCGCTTGGCTCTTTCCACTCCAGCCAGTACTTCTCTGGCGTCTCGATCACGCCGTAGCGAAGCCCCTCGACGTCATTGCCAGCGAACAGTAGCTGGACCGTGGTGAAGAAAGGACGAACGAAGTCCGCTTTTTGATTGCCCAGATGCTGACGAATGCCGTCACCAACGCTGACCTTGGAGCGTTTGAGTTCAATGACGCCGAGAGCGATACCGTTGACGTAGAGCACGACATCTGGACGTTTGGTGTTCTTGCCCTTGATCGAGACCTCTTCGGCCACCACGAAATGGTTAGCTTCCGGGTTGTCCCAGTCGATAAGCCAGATCGTCTCGAAGTTTTCCGAGGCGCTGCGCTTTACCTTCACTCCGTAGCGCAGCAGGCTGTAGACCTTGCGGTTGGCCTCGTAAAGCGAACCGCCCGCCGGCAGCGAAGCAACCTTACGAAGTTGCTCGATAGCACGCCGTACCAAGTCCTCTTCGTAGCCACGTGCCAGCAGATTCTGGCGCAACAGCTCTTGCTCGACGTTGGAGTTGGCCCGGTCCTTCCAATCCCCGGCATACTCATACCCGAGCTGTCTAGACAGGATGTCTACGACGCGATCCTGCGTGGCACGCTCACGCTGTCCAACCAGACTCATGAAGAAACCTCCTCGACGGGTAGGCGAGTACGACCAGTGAGGAGTTCCTGCATCATGCCCTGCTTGATGTTGCGGGCGGACTCAAGGCGCCGATGCAGAGTGTCAATCTCATAATCTGCATCTCGAAGCACCTGTGCGATGACTCGTTGTTCCTCAACTGAAGGGATAGCGAGCGTGAAGTTCTGCATATCAGCGGCGTAGAGATGGTACACGGTTGAACCACGTACAAACTGAAGTACTTGGTTCGCATCATGTCGGATTGCGTGTGCAAGGAATGGTCCGTGTGCCCTACCTTTATCGGGTCGAATAATCATAATATCGCCGCCTAGCACGACTCCGCGTTCGTGAATTGAGCTCGCTTTCGCAAGGCCGCGAGGGGTCACGTCAGACGTAGGCATTAAGACATCAAAATCCTCTGAAACTACCATTCGGTCAGTCAGGTTTGTACGACTTGTGACGTGAATAATCTCTGGACCGTAATGAGTGAAGAGTTCGCCGTAGTGGATGCAAGGAGTGAATCCTGATGAAGTTAGTGCTGATTTCGGCAGTCCAGACCCTTTGCCGAATCGTGCAACGTCACCCAAGACGATATTTGTCCATGGCTCAGTGAAGCCTGACAGGCGAGTACGACCAGTGAGGAGTTCCTGCATCATGCCCTGCTTGATCGCCTTCTTTTTTGAGATAAGGCGTTCGAGAGATTCGATCAGGTCATCAGTATCGGACAGAGCTCGCGATACCCTCGATTGCTCCGCTTGATCAGATGGCATCAAGATTTCAAACGATCGAATTCTGCTCAGCGCAAGTTTGGGCTGAGCACCGACTGTTCGTATCGAATCAATTTCATCCTGAATAGGATTGCTTTGGAGGGCGTACATCAGATACGCAACATCGCATTTAATGTTTGTGAGTCGATCTGCATTTTCCGTAAGATTCGCACCGTCTAGAGAAATCGGGACTCGTCCAACAATTCCCAGCGTTCCTGCGACGCTTATAAAGATGTCGTCTTTATAGATCCGATAATTCTGTATACGAGAAATTGCGCCCTCTGGTACGTACTTGATATCCGATTGATCAACACCGCCAACCCGCATATCAGCAACTCGAATATAAGGGCGGTGAGTTGGAGTAGCTTGAAGATAGTAACCAGCAGGTAGGCGCTTTCCACCCTTTACTTCCGCGATCTCACCGATTCTTGCTTTCCTCCAGCCCGAGCTGATCATCGAGTCACCCCCATTGAGCCCAGATTGCTCGTCATCCGCTCCTCAAATCGTGCAACCTCTTTAGCGATAGCCCCGACAGTCTCGCCGTAGCGTTCGCCAAGACCCCGGATCCGACTCATCAAATCATGAGTTAGGTTGGCGACCTCACTAGCAAACCGACCTGCGACGACAGTCTGCCACTTGTCGCCGACCACCAGCTCCTGGATTTCCCCCTCGGAGAGCCTGGCGTACATGGCGATCACCTTCCTATCCAGCTGCAACATTCCATCCTTGATTGACTTCTTTGCTGCCGTCTCTGCCGTAAACAGCTTGATCACCGTGTTCAGCGCGGCAATCTCGTCGGCTTCGGCGTCTTCTAGCTTGGCAGTCTTCAATCGGTCACGGGCATCCTTTACCTTGACGCCACCAGCATCGTTGACGGCCTCCCACAGCAGCCCTTCCTCTACGGCGTGCTCCTCGATATACTCTTTGAGCTCCTGGCTGATGCGTTCTTGCTCCGCAGTGAGGCGATCGAGCTCGGCCTTCTCGTCGGCGAAGTACCGGTCGATGATCAGCGCCGGCGGGATCAGGTCAGTTACCCAGCGCTGTGCCTTGACTCCAGTTCCAAAGACTAGATCGGCACTCTCGTACTTTGGCTTCTTCTTGTTGTCGTAGCCAGTGATCCGCGCTTCACGAGGTTGCGCGGCTTCAACCCAGCCGGACCCGACGATCAGTGTGACGTCGTCATGCATGGTGTCGTTCCAGTAGCTCATCAGCTGCTCGTACACGCTGTACTCGCTGATCAGCGGACGACCGCGAAACTTCTCCAACAGGTCGTCACCGAGATCCTCGATCAGCTGCTGAGGCCTGGTCTGGGAGTCAATCGCCTCCAGCTGGCCTCGGTGAGAGTTCCACCAGTCCTCAACAGCCTTGGAGACAGTCGAGGTAAAAGCCCTGACGTCCTCCGACTCCTCAATCACCTTGGCTACCTGCTCGGGCTCCACTGTGAGCTCTGAATATCCCTCGCGGAGAGGTCGAAACAGCTCGTCACGCAGGTTCGGGAAAGCATCCCAGTGTTCCCCTAACGCATCCAGATCCCGATTCGGGATCCCGCCCTTAAGGTGGGCTTCCAGATCCTGGATGTCTTCAGGTTCAGAGGTGTCGATATAGCGCGGAATGTTGAGGTTGTATTTGTTCTTCGCATCGGAGATCTCCGACAGCGGCACCATCCGTGCGTAACGCTCGACTTCCTCACCGGCGAGGTAGGTGTCGATGATCTTGCGCATATCACGAGGACGCAGACGGTTCTTAGCGCCGTCCTTCTCAAACCCCTTGGAGGCATCGATCATAAAGATGCCCGTCCGGTTAGCCGCTTCCTTCTTATCGATAACGATGATGCACGCCGGAATGCCAGTTCCGTAGAATAGGTTGGCCGGCAATCCAATGATCGCCTTAATCAGGCCACGCCTGATCAGCTCTTCACGGATCTGGGCCTCAGTGTTGCCACGGAAGAGCACTCCGTGGGGAAGAATCACCGCTCCCCTGCCATCAGACTTAAGAGACTTCACCATGTGAAGTAGGAATGCGTAGTCACCGTTCTTCTCCGGCGGTTCAGCGAAACCGTCGAACCGTCCGTACTCTTTGTCGAAACCATTCTTCCAGGTCTTTACGGAGAACGGCGGGTTAGCCACGAAGTAGTCGAAGGTCTGCAGCTGCTCACCCTTGAGGAACTTTGGATCAGAGAGCGTGTCTCCCTGGCGGATGTCATGCGTCTCGTTGCCGTGCAGGATCATGTTCATTCGAGACAACGCCCAGGTGGCGTTATCCTTCTCCTGGCCATAGATCGACAAGCCGTTGGGCGCAGAGTCTGCCACCTTGATCAACAGCGAACCAGATCCACAGGTCGGGTCATAAACGGTGGTGGAGCGAGGAGCATCCTTCGGGATTTCCAGTACCTGAGCCATGATCCTGGAAACCTCAGCTGGGGTGTAGAACTGGCCCTTGCTCTTGCCGGACTCTGTCGCAAAATGCCGCATGAGGTACTCATACGCATCCCCGAGCAGGTCGTCACCTTCAGCACGCGAACCAGTGAAGTCGATGTCCTGGAAGATGCTAATGAGGTTGGTCAGGCGATCCTGCATCGCCTTGCCTTCGCCCAATTTGTTTGGGTCATCGAAGTCGGCGTTGTTGATCACGCCCTGTAGGTCGTTCTCCTCAGCCAGCCGGCGGATGGCGATGTTCATCTTCTCGCCGATGTCCGGGGCACCCTTCACGGCAACCAGATCATCGAAAGAGCCACCCTCGGGAACCTCGATCAGGCTGTAAGGATCGCTCTTGGCCTTATCCGAGACGTACTTTACGAAGAGCAGCGTTAGGACGTAGTCCTTGTACTGGCTGGCGTCCATGCCGCCGCGCAGCTCATCGGCACTCTTCCAGAGGGAGCTATAAAGATCAGACTTCTTGAGAGCCACTACCACGTCACCACCTTCGACGACTCGGCGTTAATTGATGCTTGTTGGACTCTCAGGCTCATCTTGCGGTTTTCTCCTCCACGCTGGGTGGTCTAAATCTTGTTAGGTAGTTGACTCTACTGATCGCCACCGACATGGTTGCCGGGAACTGCCCTCGTCAGGTGTGAAGTGGCGGACTGTAGCTTCACCCCTGGGTTGGTCGTCAATGTTTTGATTATACCTCCGAACTGGGGTTTTGTTAACTATGTCCACGAGTCCACACACCTCTCGGAGAGGTCGCCATGTTCGAACACGCAAGCGGTGGAACTTCGTCCACTCCAGGGGGCGACCCTGCCGGGTAATGCTTCGTAGCGTCGTGCTCATGAGCGCCTCCGAGAGCCGCAACCCAGGCCTGGACGGCTACGTTGACTGGATCGTCTTCGACCGAGACTGGAATTCCAATGCCTCATTCATTCCCCTTATCGGCGCGCCGCTCTTCCCTCAGCCTATAGAGCAAGCCCAAAGTTACTAATCTGCGTCGGATCGTATTCTCGCTATATTTCCGTCGTCTGAGGAGGGCGACGTACTGCTTTTTATCCTTGTCGCTCAGCTCCAAGACATCCTTGTCTCGTTCGATCGCCCAGAAGAACCATTCCGTCAGGTCGTTCCAGTAGGAGCGAGCAGTGTTGTAGCGGTAGTTCAAAAGCAGGTCTTCGCGTAGATCGACGAATTCTTGCCACTCTTCCGGAAGCGGCTCCGCGAACATCATCTCGTGGTCGGGGTAAGGCAACTGCTCCTCCATGACCTAGAGCCTAGAGGTTGTTATCATGCTTATGCTTTCTTGCAGCTAGATGGTCGTTTTAACCTGAATCCAGTCGCAACCGCTGTGACCGGTCCCTTCGTAACGGGGTCTTCAGGAAAGGACATAAGACCATGTCTAACCTCATGCCATTCGGCGGCAACCGCCGCCAAGTCGCCCGAGCGGACGAATTCGATGCCCTCGACCGCCACACCCGCTTCGAGGCCGCCCAGATCAAGGCCGATGCCGATCTCCAGCACTTCCGGGACCTCACCGAAGCCCGCCTGGCAGACCAGGCCATGGAGCACACGACAGCACTAGTCAACCGAGCCAAGCAGCACCTCCAGGACTGCCCCGAAGCAGCCTCCTACCTGGAACCCATCATCAGGAACTATGCCGCCAACGCAGCCAACCGAGTCGCCGGGAGACGATTCCAGTGATCCAGTTCCTCGGCCTTGTCTCCATCGGCCTCATGACAGTCACCCTGCTGCTTCTGCTCTTCTCGACGACTCCCTGGGTACTTGTGACTCTTGCTCTCGCCATCATCATTTCCATGATCACCCTGGCGCTGACTAGTGACTACCAGCTCGACCACCTCAGTGAGCCGGCCCGAGATCCCAGCCTCGATCTAACCCTCGACTACATCCAAGCCCGTATCGACCTCGACAACGCTGCCTGGCGTGCTCGACACCGGTAACCAGGCGACTCTCAACTACCGCGGACCTGACCTCACTCATCCTCGAAAGACCCGTTCCTTCCGGGGTGTAGTGAAAAATACGGCGATCACTTTCGGTAGCCACAAAACAATCCGCTACATCTGTCAACCCCTGTCGCGCCGAAACTAAGCAGTGCGTTTTGAGGTCTTTACTTTCCAGAGAATTTGCCCCGTAATGGCCTCCAAGAAACGCCCCCGTTGCAGCGTCGAGACCGCCTCCGCTCCTACCACGTTTCACCCCACACCAACCACTAACCCCGCGTCTTTATCGGCGCTACCTCAAGGAGGATTCACCATGTCTCACCCCACTGACCACACCCCGCAACAGCCTGGCCGACCGGCCACTGAGCAGGCATTCCAGCCCCGATGGACTACCACCAGCGACGGTCTCGTCGTGCCGGCAGCCCCCGGTTCCATGCTGGTCCCGCCGCCGAAGCGAGGCCGGTACAAGGTCGTGCTGGCTGACCCGCCCTGGGACGTCTTCCAGAAGTCCAAGCACGGAGCCGGCGAACACTATGACCTGATGCCCCTCGGGCGCATCAGCGAGATGGGTGAGGCGATCAAATTTTTGGCCGCTGAGCAGAGCTTCTGCTTCATGTGGGTCACTACCGCCACCTTGCCCTACGGAGCGCAGATCCTGGATGACTGGGGCTTTGCCTACAAGTCCTTCTACTCCTGGATCAAGCCCCGGTTCACCCTCGGCGGATATTTCCGTAACGCGGCTGAGCTGCTACTTCTCGGGGTCAAGGGTAAGGGCACGAAGTTCCAGTTCCGCTCTCAGCCCAACTGGGGGATGTATCCGCTCCAGGAGCACTCCCGTAAGCCCGAGGAGATCCACCAGATGATCGAGCGGGTGGCAGGTCCCGGCCACTACCTGGAGCTCTTCGCCAGGCGTCCCTCCCCGACTGCCAGCCACTGGGACGTGTGGGGCAACGAAGTCGCCTCGACCATCTCGCTTGCCCCGTGGGGGTATGAGGTTCCCAGTGACACCAACCCGCAGGGCTTCGCTCCAAACCGGGCGGGAGAGCCGTCATGACCACCCGAATCCTAGGAGGATGCCATGCTGCCCGCGTCCAGTCCGAAGTCGTTCATCGAGCAGATCTTCCGCTTCTGCCTGTTGCTCTTCGCCAGTGCTCTGCTCCTCAACCTTGCCGTCGATCTGCTGCGCTGCATCTGGCCGTGGCTCCTGGGCCTGGCGGTCCTGGGCGCAGGTCTCTGGCTGGTCATCTGGTGGCTCAGGCGTCGAACCGACTGGTGAGGAGGGACGAGCCATGAGCCATGAGTCCCACCCGCCGCCACACCGGATTGACCCCATCGTCCAGGAGGGCATCGACCTCGATCAGCTCGCCAAGGCATTGGTACTTATCGCCCTCGAAGCTCAGCAATCGGCGAAGCGCCGACGCAGGCGCAAAAAGACACCCAAGAAATCTCAGCCCACAGGCAAGAAAGGAGAACAGCCATGAACGCCCCAGACATCACTAGCCCTCAAAGCCACGAGCCACCGGTGAGTACTCGAAAGAAGGCCTCAGCGCTTTGCTGGCGCGAGATCTACTTCAACAACATGACCGACCTCGCGACCGCCAGTAGCGTCTTCGAGCAGCTCTGCGCCAACGGGATGCTCGGTACCATCGTGCTGGAGGCGAGAGCTACCAACACTGGCATGCGTTGGCTGATCGGCGCTCGCCAGGGCAAGATCGCCGAGATAAGTCAGCTACTTGGCTCCCAGCTCGATGTCCACCTGGCAGCACCGAAAGACCCTCGCCGTCCAGTCGAGATGGCCAGTCGCTTCCAGCTCAAAGGTAGTCCACCTTCCACCGACCCGGCCCGGACGCATGCGGTTATTCGCTCCATGTTCTCGGCTGCGGGCCAACTGGCAGATGGTGAGGAGATCTGCCTCCAGCTCCTGATCGGTCGCCGGATTCTGCCGCCAGTCCATCCCCGAGCCACCGAGGCAGGGTGGATCGAACTTCTCTCCCAGGCTGCCAAGCACGCTGTCGGATCTCCGCCTCCGAAGAGTTCACGCCAGAATGCGCCACGCAGTGCGAAGACTGGTCTTGATGATCTGCACGGCGCACACGGGCATCTCCGGGTCGGGGTCAGCGGCACGGCGTCGATTAAGCGCTCGTACCAGCTGATCAACCAGATGCTGGGGCTGTTTCGGGTCATGGAGGCCTCGGGTAGTCGGATCACGCTGCGCGAAGATTCCCCGGTTCGGCTGAACAAGGTCAGCCTGCCTTGGCGGTGGACGCTGAGGTTTCGCAGCTGCGACTTGCCGGGACTGTCTGGTTGGCCGATCGGCGAGCCGCCACTCCCCCTGATCGGCAACCTGCACCCGAAGCTCCTGCCTCCGCCAACTTTGGTCGCCACACCCCGGAGCTTTGCCATCGCCAACGCTCCAGGCAGAGACGACCGAGTGGGCATTCCCATCAAGGACGCGCTCTTCCATTCGCACCTTCTCGGGCCGACGGGGTCAGGAAAGTCCACGGTGCTCGAGAACCTCATCCTGGCCGATATCAACGCTGGCCTCGGGACGCTGGTGATCGACCCGAAGGGTGATCTGGTCTCCGACCTCCTGGAGCGTATCCCGGCTCATCGGCACGCTGATGTCGTCATCCTGGATCCGACCAGCCCGACACCGGTGGGTTTCAACCCACTGGCGACTACCCCTGAGACAGCGCATGTGGCTGCGGACAGTCTGCTGTCGACCTTCGAGGCTCTGTTCAAGGAGAACTGGGGTATTCGCACCGCCGACGTGCTCAGCGCCTCGCTGCTGACTCTGGCTAGACACCCGGACGCCAATCTGCTGTGGCTGGAACCGCTCCTGACCAATCCGCAGTTCAGGAAGAAGGTACTCAAGGACAGTGACGATCCGCTCGGCGTCGACAACTTCTGGCAGCGCTACGAAGCCCTTAAGCCCGAGCGACAGTTCCAGGAGATCGCCCCAGTCCTGAACAAACTGCGCCAAATCATCCTGCGCCCAGGGCTACGCGCCATGCTGGGGCAGGCCTCGCCACACTTTTCGATCGATGAACTGCTGTCAGACGGCAAGATTGTCCTGCTCAGCCTCAACAAGGGCCGAGTGGGATCAGAGGCCGCCAAGCTCCTCGGCGCACTGGTGGTCAGCCACCTGTGGACGAAGATCCTGGAGCGCCAGAGTCTGCCAGCCAGGAAGCGCACCCCAGTCACTGTGTACATCGACGAGGTTCACGACTTCCTCGCCGGCATCCCAGGCGACCTCGCCGACGCGCTGGCCCAGGCTCGGTCGCTCGGGGTGGGGTTCATCCTCGCCAACCAGTACCGGGATCAACTCACGCCAGCCATGCAAACCGCCATCGACGCCAACACCCGATCAAAAATTGTGTTCGGCCTCGGCGGCCACGATGCCGCCGCAGTTGCCAAGCGCGCGAGTCCCCTCGAGCCAGCAGACTTCCAGCTTCTCGGCAAGTACCAGATCTACGCCAACCTCATGCAAAGCGGGAAAGCCACCGACTGGTTCTCCGCCACCACACTCCCACCAGCCCGACCCATCCAAGACGGCAGTGACCTCTACGCCTCATCTCACGCCAGCTACGGAGTCTGCGCCTCCGAGACAGAGGCCGAGCTCCTCGACTTACTGCGAGCACCGGCCCCGGAGGCTTCAGCCCCTGTAGGGCGCACCCCAAGAGCCCCGACCCCAGAGGAAGAGCCACAGGTCAAGGTCGGGCGAACCCCTCGAACCGGCTCCAACCCAGCACCCGAGAACCAGGAGCCACGGCCATGAACCCGCCCATCCACCCCTTGAATACCGGCCAGAACCCTAGACGCTTCGGTAGACGCTTCACCTCGACCAACTACCCAGCATCCTTGCCGGACGTTCGCCCAAACCCCGCCCGCCAGCCGGCGACTGACCCCAGTCTTGAGGGTCACCCGGCGGGAGCCCTCCTCTCGCCGCTACCTCGCTCCCATCGGTCCGAACCACCACCCCTTAACCACACCTCAGAAGGAGGATCCCCATGAACATCTTCGACCCCACGCCAGCCAGAAGCCCCCGGCAGATTGAGCTCCTTGACCTGCTCCACACTCACCGGTTTGCCACCACCGACCAGCTCTCTCGCTTCAGCCGAGTCGGCTACGGGTCGGAGAAATCCGCCCTCCGACAGACCCAGCGGCACCTCAGCCAACTCCTTGAGGCCGGGCTAGTGACCGAACTGGAGCGCCGAGTCGGTGGCTGGCAGGGAGGCTCGGAGCTGACGATCTGGGCGCTAACCACGAGCGGGCTACGTCACCTCAAGCGAGGCCATAGGCGGTTAAGACCGCGCGAGGTATCCACCACCTTCCTCGGCCACACCCTCGCGGTCACCGAGACCTGTCTTAGGATCGAAGAAACTGTCCGTGAGCTCAAGGCCCAATCCGCTGAAGGCTCAGAGTTCCAAGCACTCGTCCTCCGCGAACCCCGATCCTGGAGAAACTACATAGGCCGTCAGGGGATCATGGAAACCCTTCGCCCAGACATCGAAGTCACCATCCATAGTCCAGAGTTCACCGACCGCTATTTCATCGAAGTGGACCGAGCCACTGAGAATCCAGCCCGAGTACTGAACACGACCAAAAACTACGGGGCCTACCAGGCCAGCGGGGAAGAACAGAAGGCCAGCGGTTCCTTCCCAGCCCTTGTCTGGCTCGTCCCATCAGCCAAACGCCAAGCCCAGATCCGCCGCTACCTCTCCCGAGAGCCCGACCTGCCGAGCGACTTCTGGCTCACGCTCCAGCTCGATGAGCTACCCAGTCTGGTGCGCGATGGCCCCGAACGGTTCTTCGGCGCACCCGAAGACGACCAGCCACCCGCCGGCTGACGTCTCCAACTAGACCTGAGGCCCCAGTCGCTGCATCCCCTCTCCCCCTCGAGAGATGGCGCACCTGGGATACCTCGCACAAGCCCGGTACTGGAATCCCGCCTTGCCCCACCTCCAGTGGGACCAAGAGGAATTCCCGCCGGAGTCATGACCCATCAACTAAACGAAAGGAGGACATCATGACAAACAATAACCATCCACTAAACGCCGACTTCGAGGCAACCGTCTCGACACGGCGGGTAGGGCTGCTATTACAGCGGATCTTCCAGGACCCAGCCTGGTATGAGATCGCCGAACGGCTTTACCGGCAGACCTACAGCGAGGCCTTTGTCGCGTACCTAAGCTGCCGCCAGCAACTGCTGTGGGATCCAGTCAACCTCGAGAAGGATTTTCTGGAGACCTACCTGGTGAAGGCGGCGACAAAGGATCGCGCCATCGAAGACTTGCTGAAGCTGCTGGGCGACCGAGGCGAGATCGCGCCGATTTGGCTGGATCCGGAAGACCCTCATGATCTACCTCCCGCCGTCGATGTGGTTGCGCTCTGGGAGAAGTTGCCAAAGGACTTCTACTTCGTGGAAGGCCTAAATAACTGGTTCGTCTTCCGACGCGAATCTCTCACCCGGAAGTAGGACTAAGTACCTGGAACCGGTGCCGAGTAGCCCTGCTGCCCGCCAGGCAGGCGGGTGGCTCGGCACCACCCAAAAACTTCCCTCATTTCGAACAGATGAGTGGATATAACTCAATAAATATAGGTAAATGCAATAACGAAAGGAGGATTTCCAATGAACAAGAATCCTGAACGGTTCGGCCCCCGCCCGAACCACAACGACTACAACCCTGACCAAGGCGACCTCGAGCGCTACACCCTGACGGAGCTGTCCGAGCGGGCCAACCAAGATCCGCTCGCGAGGGTCACCTACGACAAACTGCGCAACAAGCACCTTGAGGAACTGGACTTCGATGAGCTGGCGGCTTACCGGCTCTATCGGGAGCGCCGCCAGATCGAGGCCGACGACGAGGAAACGGTTGAGCGCTTTGGCGGAGACTACTGGGGTACCTACAACTCGGTCGACGAGTTCACCGACAACTGGGCCTATCACATGGAACCAATGGAGGCGATCGAGACGCTGCTCAACGCCCTCAGCCATCTTGAGAAACATATGTCGCTGGCTGAAATGGCCCTGGTCGACCGACTGAAAAACGACATGGAGTTCATCTTTAAGGACGGCCAGGTAACAGTCTTCAGCCGTCCGCCCGAGGAGGAGAGATAGCCATGAGTGAACGACCACTACCTCGCGACCCTGATGACATGGAGCGCGACCACATGCCCACCTCCCCAGATAACCGCGAAACTTCATCTGGCCCGCTCACCCCAAAAGGCTGGTCGGAGGGGTTGCCGGGCGAACACCTTAAGGCCGCTAAGCACCTGAGGAGGAAGCATGGCGCAGGATTCCTCGTCTACCTGGAGAAGTACTACTTCCAGCATGGCGTGGGAGACATCGAAGAAGATTTCTACGAAACCTACGTCGGCTCCTACGACAGCCTCCGCGACTGGATGTTGGATTCGTACCGCGAGTTCGGCTGGTTAGACGCCGTCGAAGAAGTGATTGCCGAACAGGGCATCCCTGACGGAGCTCTCGAGTGGGACCTTGACCACTTCATCTCCGCCGGCAATCGATTCGAGCTCTTTGAAGTCCACGAGAAAGGCGGGCAGATCCATGTCTTCCAGCCATAACCGCAACCAGGCTCCGACCCCTCGACCGGAGCAAAAAGCCACCATCTCGTCAGACCGCACGATGGACGAGATACTCCCCGACTGGGACGTCACGCGGCCAACCGAAATCGTCGTTATCCAGGACTCCTGCGAAACCGTAGCTGGGTCAACCTCGGAGATTGAGGTGACGGTAACCAGCCAACAGCACGAAAAGGAGAAAACCCTCCTCAGGGAATGGGAGGAATGGCAGGAAGTCATTTCCCCTGAGCATCTGGAGGCGGCAGGGCAAATCTTCGCACGCGAGCCGAATGCCTTCCTGACGTTTCTTGCCCGCTACTACTTCGAGGAACTTCCTGATGACTTGGAGCAGGACTTCGACTCAGTCTACGTCGGCAGCTACGACACCCCAGAAGACTGGGCGGCAGAGTCCTTCCAGATTCTGGGCTGGTCTGAAGCCCTGGAGCAGGTCCAGCACGCCGCCGCGATCCCCGAGGGCATCCTGCACCTCGACACCGACGCGTTTCTGGACTGGGCTCAAAACAGTATGGGCTTTGAGATCTCGGCTGGCAGAGATCAGGTCCATATCTTCCACCCCTAGAGAAGACGTATCAATCACATTCTGGCAGTCCAGGGAGGTAAACACCTCCCTGGACTTGTCGGGGCCATTAAGCGTCAATGGGTGTAGACAACTTAAACGCCCAACCAAGACAGAACGAAAGGAAGAATCATGAACGACCTCAACCCGATGTCAGCCTTCACCGAAAGCCTGACCCCGAAGCGGGCCGTGACCTACCTTCGCGTCTCCACCAGCGAGCAGGCGAACAAAGGCGGCCAATCCGAGGGTTTCTCCATCCCAGCTCAGCGCGACGCCAACAAGAAAAAGGCCCAGAGTCTGGGCGCAGTCGTAGCCAAAGAGTTCGTCGAACGCGGCGTCTCCGGCACCTCAACCAACCGCCCGGCACTCAAGGCGATGCTGCGCTACCTCGAAGAGGAGCAGGGCAATGTCGACTACATCATCGTCCACAAGATTGACCGCCTGGCCCGCAACCGCGCCGACGACGTCGCCATCAACGCCAAGTTCGACGAGTTCGGTGTCCGCCTGGTTTCCACCAGTGAGAACATCGACCAGACTCCTGGCGGCCTCCTGATGCACGGCATCATGAGCTCCATCGCCGAGTTCTACTCCAAGAACCTGTCCAACGAAGTCACCAAGGGTATGAACCAAAAAGTCCGCTCCGGCGGCACCGCCGGCAAAGCTCCCTTGGGCTACCTCAACACCCGGATCTACGAGACGGGCGTAGAGACCCGCACGGTCGAGGTCGACCCCGAGCGATCCCCGCTTGTCCAATGGGCCTTCGAGCGCTACGCCGAGGGCAACATCTCCGTCGCCGATCTCACCGACGAGCTGGCTGCCAGAGGGCTTACCACCGTCCCGACCCGCCTCTACCCCTCAAAGCCCGTCAGCAAGCGCTACATCCACGCCATGCTGTCGAACAAGTACTATCTCGGGATCCTGACCTACTGCGGTGTGGAGTACCCCGGAAATCATGAGCCCCTGATATCCCAAGGCCTCTTCGACCGCGTCCAACAGACACTCAGCAGCCGCCGCCAAGGCGAGCGCCGGCGCAAGCACGACCACTTCCTCAAATCCACCGCCTGGTGTGGCGACTGTGGGTCCCGCATGATCCTCCAGAAACCCACTAACCATCAAGGTCTGCAGTATGAGTACTTCGTTTGCAACGGCAGGCTCTCCAAGCGCACCAACTGCCACCTACCAGCCGTACCGGTGGAATGGCTCGAAGGACAGATGGAAGAACTCTACCGTCGCATCCAGGTGCCACGAGAGATCCTCGACCTGATGCGTCCTCGCCTCAAGGAACAGCTCCAGCTCCACAACGCCTCCCGTCACGAAGAACGCGACCAGCTCAAGGCACAGGAACAAGCTATCCGCCGCAAACAGGAGAAGCTCCTCGAAGCCTTCTACGACCAAGCCCTACCCATGGAGCTGATGGCCAGAGAGCAGAAGCAACTGGAGCAGAGCCTGGCCCAGGTCGAGCGACGCCTCAAATCCTTCGAGGGTGACGACGTGGAGCAAGACTCTCTCCTCGACACTGCCCTTCGTCTCGCCTCGAACTGCCACTCCGCCTACACCAAAGCCTCCCCGGCCCAGAAGCGTCTTCTGAATCAGGTCTTCTTCGAGAAGGTGCTGGTCTGCTCCCTCGAGGACAAAGACCACCACGTCCACGCCCACCTCGCCCCTTGGACGCTAGTCTTCCGCACCACCAACGTCGCCGAGAACCAGGCGATTGGCTTAGAGCACCAACCCGAGCCAGTACTAGAACAAGAACCGGACGAGAACCTGGTCCAAGGTGTGGATCTAACTCAAGAAACAGAAAAAGCCAGGTCCGAAGACCTGGCTTTCTCTAATAACTTTCGTACTCGTATGTGTAAGCACACGATGGTACCCCGTACGGGATTCGAACCCGTGTTACCGGCGTGAGAGGCCGGCGTCCTAGGCCACTAGACGAACGGGGCATGTTCGCTTTTCGGCGGCGTCCGTGTGGACTCCATAACTTTAAACGGAGGAGCCCGCGTGGAACAAATCGCCTGGTAGACATAGGGAAACCCACCACGGGTGCGTGGTGGGTTTCTCACTTGCTTTCCGAACCTTGGACGGTAGGAGATCTACCACTTCCGACGTCGGTGCGGATGTCTCGTTGACCCGGGGTAATGATCCCTTGCGTGGTCACGTCCGCTGCAGTTCTGTGGAACCTGAAGTGTCGGGGGCTAGCGTGTCATTCCCGTGGGGTTCGGTGACAGCTGACGCTTCATATCGCTCCCTGTAGCTCCTGTACTCCGCGCATGTCTTGCGCTTGGGATGTTGTGGATTATGGCTCTGCCGCTTAGGGGAGGACGCCTGCGTCGCGTCCGGAGTTATGGTTCGAAGCCTCTGCCATATACTCTCCTTCCGTTCGATCAACATCCGGAGGGTTCGTGTTCCCGAACCTGGTACCTGGGGTTCGAGGGGTGAACCGTTCCGCTTAAGTGCAGCCTAGGACGGGGCGCAGCGGGTTTAAAGTGGATTTCATAATCTCGTTACCTGCCGTTACCCCCGTCGCCGCATTCCCCGAGGTGTCGGTCACGCACCAAAAGTAAGCGTGGGGGTGAATCGCGAAAACTCCCGGATCCGAGGAGGATCCGGGAGTCTGCGCATCACATGTACCCCGTACGGGATTCGAACCCGTGTTACCGGCGTGAGAGGCCGGCGTCCTAGGCCACTAGACGAACGGGGCGAAGCGAATAACTTCGCCGGCAGATTGCTCTGCAGCTGGCCTACCAGGACTCGAACCTAGAATGACGGTACCAGAAACCGTAGTGTTGCCAATTACACCATAGGCCACTATTTACTTTGTCTGTCTCACTCGGCGTTCCCGCTCTGTGCAACGTGGATAACTATAACCACAACGGTGCAACACTGCCAAATCCGCTGCTCATCGCGCATTTCCGCGGCGCGATGAGCAGCACCAGTGACCTACTGCGCGGGCGTCTCGAAAGGCGTCACCGCACGCGCGGCCCGCAGACGCGCCAGCGTCGACTCACGCCCGAGCAGCTCCATGGACTCGAACAGCGGCGGGGACACGGCCTCGCCGGAGATGGCCACGCGCAGGGCGCCGTAGGCGGTGCGGGGCTTGAGCTCGAGATCCTCGATGAGCGCCTTGGTGAGGGCGGCCTCGATGTCCGGGGTGCTCCACTCCCCCAGGGACTCGAGGGCGGCGAGGGCGGCGTCGAGAGGCTCGAGGGCGGCCTCCTTGAGGTTCTTCTTGGCCGCCTTCTCGTTGAGCTCCAGCTCGGCGTCCGGGGTGACCAGGAACTTGAGCAGCCCGTAGGCCTCGGAAAGCGTCTTGATGCGGGTCTGGGTGAGCTCCGCGACCACCCGGAACTTCTCGGCCGGGTAGTCCGCCGGGAAGTCGCTGAACTCGCTCAGGTGGGCGCGCAGGCGCTCCTCGAACTCCTCGGCGGGCAGGAGGCGGATCTGGTCGGCGTTGATGGCCTCGAGCTTCTTCTGGTCGAAGCGGGCCGGGTTGCCCAGCACGTCGGCGATGTCGAAGTTGGCCACCAGCTCCTCGACGGAGAAGATGTCACGGTCACCCGAGAGGGACCAGCCGAGCAGCGCGAGGTAGTTGAGCATGCCCTCGGGGATGATGCCGTTCTCGCGGTGGTGGAAGAGGTTGGACTGCGGATCGCGCTTGGACAGCTTCTTGTTGCCCTCCCCCATGACGAAGGGCAGGTGGCCGAACTCCGGGGTGAAGTCGGTGATGCCGATGCGCTTGAGCGCCTCGTAGAGGGCCAGCTGACGCGGGGTGGAGGCGAGCAGATCCTCGCCGCGCAGGACGTGGGTCACCTGCATGAGGGCGTCATCGACCGGGTTGACCAGGGTGTAGAGCGGGGCGCCGTTGGAGCGCGCCACGACGTAGTCGGGCTGGGTGGCGGACTTGAACTCCACCTCGCCGCGGACCAGGTCGTTCCACTTCCAGTCCTGGTCGGGCATGCGCAGGCGCCACACGGGCTGGCGTCCCTCGGCCTCGAAGGCCGCGACCTCCTCCTCGGTGAGGGTGCGGTCGTAGTTGTCGTAGCCGAGCTTGGGGTCGCGGCCGGCAGCCTTGTGGCGCTCCTCGACCTCCTCGGCGGTGGAGTAGGCGGGGTAGACCTCGCCGGCGTCGATGAGCTTCTGCAGGACGTCGGCGTAGATGTCCATGCGCTGGGACTGGCGGTAGGGCTCGTGGGGGCCGCCCTTCTCCACGCCCTCGTCCCAGTCGAGGCCGAGCCAGGTGAGGGCGTCGATAAGCGCCTGGTAGGACTCCTCGGAGTCACGGGCGGCGTCGGTGTCCTCGATGCGGAACACCAGGGTGCCCTGGTTGTGGCGGGCGTACGCCCAGTTGAACAGGGCGGTGCGCACGAGACCCACGTGGGGGGTGCCGGTGGGCGAGGGACAGAAACGAACACGAACGTCAGTCATGCCCGTCATGTTACTGGTCAGGGCTTCCCGCGCTCTCCCTGCCCTCCCGGGCTCAGCGCGCCTGGCGCGAGAGGAAGTTCCACGCCTCGCCGGAGGCGTAGGAGGGCCACTGGTGTCCGGCGCTGGCGGAGATGATGAAATCGGTCTCGGCGCGGCAGCCGACCCCGGTGGTGGCCACGGCGAAGGGGGCGGAGGTCCAGCGGGGTGCCGGCACGGGCTGGCAGCCGTTGCGGTGGTTCCAGCGGCCCAGGATCTCCTGGGTCGGCTCGAAGCGGGTGCCGTGGCGGACGCCGCCGACGGGGACCGCGACGTCGTCGTTGGCCGCGTGCATGAGCAGGACCGGGACGGGGGATCCGACGCAGTTGGCGTCGACACCCTCGTAGAACATCCCGGACACACTGGCCACCCCGGCGACCAGGTCGGGGGCGCGGCAGGCCAGGGCCTCGGCGAAGGCGCCGCCGTTGGAGTGGCCGACGGCGTAGACGCGCGAGCGGTCGACGAGGTGGTGCGCCGCGATGGAGTCGACGATGCCGCGGGCGTAGGCGATGTCATCGCCCATGCTCGCCGCCGAGTAGGGCGCGCCGGCCCAGGTGTTGTTGAGGCCGCGGGCGTAGGCCACGATGGCGTTGGTCCCGTGGTGCAGTCCGGCGGTGGCGGCCATGTCCTCCGCGGAGGCCCCGAGGCCGCCGAAGACGAGCAGGACCGGATAACTCAGGGCGGGGTCGTAGCCGGCGGGCAGGGACAGCAACGCGGAGCGCTCGCCGACGGCGACGTGGCTGAAGCCGGGGGCGGGCTGAGCGTGGGCCGGGGCCGCCAGGACGGCGAGGGGCGCGCAGGCGGCGACGGCGAGGACGGCGGCCCGCTGGGCCAGTTTCTGGAGACTCACATCGAGTCACATTATCAACAATCACCCCATTCGCACCGGGAAAGCAGCGAGACCCGCCCCGCAGCATGTGCAGACAATGCACAAGTATTAGACTGTCCCTCCATGTGTGCCCACCGACCTGTGACCGCCCCGGACTTCCTGCTGTCCCGGGCGCACGGCTCGGTACGCACCCAGGGGTCGCGCGAGACGTTCACCGATGTCTGGGAGGCCGTCGACGCCCTGCGCAGCGGGCGTGTCGAGATGGTCGTCGGCGCCCTGCCCTTCGACGTGCAGGCCCCGGCCGCGCTCACCGTCCCCGAGCGGATCATCCGCGAGGACGGCCCCCTCGAGCCCCACGCCTACTACCGGCAGGGAGAGGGCGCGGTCCTCCACGCGCTCATCGCCGGAGTCGACCCGGAGCCCGAGGAGCACCTGCGCCGCGTCGAGGCGGCCGTGGCCACGATCCGCGCCTCCAAGCTGCAGAAGGTCGTCCTCGCCCGCGCCGTCGACATCGCCTTCGACCCTCCGGTGGATCCCCTCCTCGTCGCCGCGCGGCTCATCGACAACTCCTACAACCGCGACGGCTTCATCGCCGACCTCAGCCCCGCGGGGCGCGAGGGCGACATGATCGTCGGCTCCTCCCCCGAGGTGCTGGTCAAGCGTCAGGGCTCGACCGTCACCGCCTATCCCCTGGCCGGTTCCGCACCCCGCCACGCGGACCCGGACGTGGACGCACAGGTCGCCGCGCGCCTGGCGGAATCCGCCAAGGACCTCGAGGAACACGCCTACGTCGTCGAGCACCTGCGGGAGAAGCTCGCCCCCTTCTGCACGGAGCTGCACATCCCCGATTCCCCGGAGGTCACCCACACCAACGAGATGTGGCACCTGGCCACCCCCATCGTCGGGACGCTGCGGGAGCCGGCGATCACCGCCCTGGAGCTGGCCGTGCACACCCACCCGACGCCGGCCATCTGCGGCACGCCGACGCACGCGGCGGAGACACTCATCCACACCGCCGAATCGGACCGCGGCTTCTACGCCGGGGCCGTCGGCTGGTGCGATTCCGCGGGCGACGGCGAGTACATGGTGGCCATCCGCTGCGCCGAGGTCGCCGGCGACGGCACCATGGCCCGCGCCTGGGCGGGCGGGGGCATCGTCGCGGACTCGGATCCCGAAGAAGAGCTCGCCGAGACCACCGCCAAGCTGCGCACCATCCTGCGCTCGCTCGGCCTGTAGCCTCGCTCGGTCTGTAACTCAGCGCACCGCGCGGAGGACGAGGTCCTCGTGGTGGTGGTGCGCGCCCGCCCCACTCGTGACATTCCGGGGACTGGCGGACACACTCGTCGTGGAGACGAGGTCGGTGATCAGCGCCTCCATCTGCGCCGGGCCCACCCGTTCCGGGCGCTGCCCCTCCCACTCGTGGTCCACCCACAGCAGCACGCCGCCGGGGCGCAGCAGGCGCGCCAGTTCCCGCGCCTGCTCCGTGAGCACCGGCGCCGGGAAGAAGAATCCGCAGATGAGGTCGAAACTTTCCCCCAGGTAGGCGGCCAGCCAGGCGTCGAGGGTGGAGACCTTGAAGGTGATTCGCTTATCGACGCCCCGCTCCTCCGCCAGCTCCCCCGCCCGCTGCACCGCGATGCCGGAGGCGTCGAGAGCAGTGACCTGCCAGCCCTGTTCGGCCAGCCAGACGGCGTCGGCCCCCTCGCCGCAGCCGATGTCGAGGACCCGACCCGGGGGCATCTCCCCCACCTCCCGGATCAGGGCCTCGTTGGGATTGCCCGACCACCGGCGCCCCGCCGCGTAGAAGTCGTCGACGTCCGGGTGCCGGTGCATGAGGTGGCCCCCTACGCCCGCTCGATGGGGTTGCGCAGGATGCCCAGGCCCTCGATCTCGACCTCGATGGTGTCACCGGGCTGCATGGCCTCGGTGCCCGCCGGGGAACCGGTGCAGATGACATCGCCCGGCAGCAGGGTGATGGAGGCGGTGATGAACTCGATGATCTCGCCCATCTTCATGATCATCTGGTTGGAGTTGGAGTCCTGCTTGGTGGCGCGCTCCCCGTCGTGGGTGAGGTGGGCCTTGATGGACAGGTTGTCCAGGTCGAAGGAGTCGATGTCCGTCTCGATCCACGGGCCGAGCGGGCAGAAGGTGTCGATACCCTTGGCACGGGCCCACTGCCCGTCGGCGAACTGCAGGTCGCGGGAGGAGACGTCGTTGACGATGGTGAAGCCGCGGACCACGGACTTCCAGTCGGCGGCCTTGACGTTCTTGGCCACGCGGCCGACGACGACCGCCAGCTCGCCCTCGAACTCGACCTTGGTGGCGAAGTCAGGGATCTTGATGGCGGCATCCGGGCCGATGACGGCGGTCGGGGGCTTGAGGAACAGGGTCGGGGGCAGGTGCTCCGCGGACTCCTTGAACACCTCGGCGACGTGGTCGGCGTAGTTGCGGCCGATGGCCACGACCTTGCTCGGCAGGGTCGGGGCGAGCAGACGCACGTCCGCCAGCGGCCACTCCCGGCCGGTGTACTCCGGCTCGGTGTAGGGGGTGTCCTTGATTTCCTTGGCGACGAGGTCATCCTCACCGTCGATGACGACGAAACTGAAGCCCTCAGGGTGGGCAATTCTTCCAAAGCGCATGGCCCACACTCTACATACCGCCCGGGAGTATCAGACCATGACGTCCTTCAAACAGTGCAGGTTGAGCGTCGCCCGGTGCGCCAGATACTGCTCGGCGCAGGCGAGGGCGTCAGTGAGGGCGTTGTGGTTGCGGTAGGCGGGCAGCCCGTAGCGGTGACGGACCCGGGCCAGGCGCAGATCCTCGCCGCGTGGGTAGGTTCCCATCCGCTCCATGTAGCGGCGCTCGAGGGCGAAGGTGTCCACGGTCTTCACCTTGAGCGGGGCGCCGAAGTACTTCTCGCAGGCCGTGGAGAGGAAGCCCTGCTCCATCGCCGCGAAATGCGCCAGGAGGGCGCGCCCCTGCAGGGCGGTGAGGAACTGCTCCACGGCCTCCCGGGGATCCACGCCGCTGGCGATCTCGTCGTCGGTGAGGTGGTGGATGGTGGCCGACGGCCCCACCGTGAAGCCTTCGGAGCCGCGGAGGATGACGTACCCCGCTCCGGCCAGGTCCACCTGTCCCCCGGTGACCGGTACCCAGCCGATGGAGACGAGGTCGTGCTTCGCCGGGTCCATGCCGGTGGTCTCCACGTCGACAGCCAGCAGCGGCAGCTCGTCGAGGGAGGTGCGGTCGTCGGGCGCGGGGGCGTCGTAGAAGGCGCGGAGGGCGCCGGTGGCCTTCCTGGAGTGGTCAGTGCGGAAGGGCCACATCAGATGTTCCTCACCAGGTACTTGGTGGCCAGGGCGTTCTGCATGTTCTTGATGATCTGGAAGCTGTCGCGCAGGTGCTCCCGGTCCATCTTGCCCAGCTTGTTGGGGTCGATGTTGTAGTCGGGGACGGACTTCTCCCGCAGCTGCGCGGCCTGGTGGCGCAGGGTGATGGAGTTGAGGTAGTCGAAGGCGTCGAGAAGATCGTTGGCGCCGCGCTCGGAGACTCCCCCGGCGGCCGCGGCCTCGATGAGGCGGCTGCGTGTGCCCAGGGCGGTGACGCCCGTGGACAGGGCGTAGAGGCGGGCCATCTGGACGATGCCGGCGGTGCCGCCCTTCTTCACGTTGAGGGTGTTGGCGTACTCGCCGGAGCGGTCGACGACGAGGCCGCGGAAGAAGCCGAGCGGGGGCTCGCGGCGCGCGGCCAGGGCGGCCAGGTGCGCGTGCATGCGGCGGGCGCCGCGGGCCATGCCGACGGCGTTGTTGTGCACGATGTCGGCCAGTTCGGTGTCCCCGTGAATCCCGCGGAAGTCGAAGAAGGTCTGGGCGTGGAGCAGGGCGTCCGGCTCAGGGGCGGTGACCCAGAGGTGGAAGGTGTCCACCCACTTGTCCACGGTCATGCGCCACTGCGGGTTGGAGGCCATCATGTCGCCGGGGCACAGGATCTGCCCGGCGGTGTCGAGCCCCTGGCAGACGTAGTCGCTGAGCTGGGCGAAGTACTCGCCGTGCGCGGCCTCGTCGTAGTCGTTGGACAGCACCAGCGCGTTGTCCTGGTCGGAGGCCAGCCCCATCTCGCGGCGCCCCTGGGAGCCGAGGACCACGAAGGTGTAGGGCACCGGCGGCGCGCCGAACTTCTCCTCGCCGAGCTTGAGCAGGCGGCGGGCGAGGGAATCGGCGGCGATGGTCATGATGCCGGAGGTCTCCTCGGCGGAGGCGCCGCGTTCGATGAAGCGGGCGGCGACCTCGGAGGCCTGGGAGTAGGCGTCCTTGAGCTCCGCGGAGGAGGTGCGGCGGGAGAACTCGGCGGTGAGGTAGATGGGGTCGTGGCGCAGCAGGCGCATGACGTCGGCGGTGGTGACGATGCCGGTGAGCTTGCCCTCATCGACGATGGGCAGGTGGTGGATACGCAGCTCCGCCATGATGAGCATGGCCTCGAAGGCCAGGGTCTCGGAGTTGACGGTGCGGGGGCGCGGCGTCATGATCTCGGTGATCGGCAGCGCGCTGTCGAGGCCCTGGGCCACGACGCGGCCCCGCAGGTCCCGGTCGGTGACGATGCCGGCCAGGTTCCCGCCCTCGGTGATGAGCAGGGAAGAGACCTTGTGCTGCTCCATGAGTTCGGCGGCCTGGCGGATGGTGGCCGTCGGTTCGATGGAGACGGGGTTGGGGATCTTGAACTCCGCCAGCTTGGTGCGCAGGACGTCGGTGGAGGAGTCTCCGCGCAGCTCCTCCGCGGCGGCCCGGATGCGCCGGGACTGCGAGGAGTAGAAGCGCAGGATGTCGGGGTTGCGCTCGGAGAGGGCGAGGAACTCCGCCCGCGGCAGGAGCAGCAGGAGGGAGTCCTCCACCGCCGTCATGGTGTAGCGCGACTGCGCATCGCCCAGGAGGGTGGAGTAGCCGAAGCTGCGGCCGTCGTCACGCCGGTCGAGGAGGATGCCCTCCTCGTCGATGACGTCCACCGCGCCGGAGCGGATGATGTAGAGGTTGTCGTTGGGGGCGCCGAGCCGGATGATGTCCTCGCCCCGTCGGACGTACTCCATCGTCATCCGGGCGGGGAGGGCGTCCAGTTCCACGGCGGGCAGGCGGGTGAAGGGCTCCAGGTCCGCGATGAATTCGCGGACTTCTTCGAGTTCGACGGTCATGCCTTAGAGCGTAGTGGGCGCGGTGGCGCTCCGGAGCACCTTTCGCCCGGATGTGGACACAACCCCACTACTGGTAGGACACGAACCAGGGGCGGGGATCGACGTTGTTGTACGTCTCCTCCGGGGTGAAGGTCGGGGTGTCCTCGTCGATGAAGTTCTTCCAGGCCATGAACCACTCGCCCGTCAGGCCCTCGCGCATGGCGTGCCAGGTGTCCATCTTCTGCCCCGGCGTGCCGTGGCCGTCGGCGTGGAGGATGAAGGCCAGCTCGGGGCGGTCGGTGATGATCTGGTCGCGGTCCCGGAGCATCTGCACCTGGAACTGGTGGACGATGAGCCCCTTCTGCGGGAGGTCATTGTCGCGGACGAGCTGCGCGAGCCAGTCGGCGACCTCGTTGATCTCGGCGGCCTCGGCGTGGCCGACGCGCTGCAGCGGCTGCTCACCGGGCTGGAGATTCCATTCGGGGTCGAGTGCCAGGCCGACGTTGGGCAGCTTGAGCAGGTCCTCGTACACCTTCGCCTGCTCGAGGAAGGTGGCCTGGCCCGGCTGGAGATCGAGGAAGGCGTAGCCGCCGGCCTCGGTGATGGCGTCGATGTAGCCGCGGAAGTCCTCCGGGTTGCCGACGTTGGTGAACTTGCCGTCGTCGCCGGGGAATTCCGAGGCGACGGTGACGATGATCTCGAAGGCCGGCACCACCGGCTGCTCCTCGAGCACCTGGTAGTTCTCGATGTGCGCCTTGACGCGCTCGACCGCCTCCGCCGGGGGCTGCTCCCCCATGACGCCGAGGGCGTCGCCGGAGGGATGGCCGTAGAAGGCGATCATGCGGCGCCCCGGGAACACCAGCCCACCGCCGCCCGGCAGTTCGCCGTGGGAGGCCATGTCGATGGCGGTGTGCAGGCGCTCGCGGGAACCGAACTGCTCGCCCAGCGCGAGGACGTCCTGGTCGCTGACCAGGGCCATCGTCTCGGCGGTGATGCGCGGGTCCGGGTGCGACAGGACGTGGACCTCGGCGCCGGCGGCCCGCGCCGTGGCGATCGCGGCCAGCGAGGTCTCGTCCGTCGCCAGCATGGGCGGCATCGTGCGCGCGGGGGCCGTGTGCGCGAGCCCCTCCATGCCCTCGGCCGTGTCCTGGTCGAGGGAGGCCGCCACGCCCGCGCTTATCGACGCCGGCGTCGCCGCCGGTCCCGCCGGCGTGATCTCGGGGCTCCCGGCCAGCGGGCCGACCTCGCCGACGGTGATAACGCGCTGCGCGCCGAGCCGCGCGATCTCGGCGTCGACGGCCGCCTGGTCACCGGCGGCGAGCAGCGGGGCCCCCGCGGAGATCGCCAGGTGCACGCCACGGGCGAGGTCCTCCGGGGTGTCGGCGGCGAGGACCACCACCTCGGAGGACTCGAAGAGCCGTGCCGAGGTGGCGATGCCGTTGTCACCCGCATCCGAGATGACGTCGGAGGATTCCAGCGGCAGGGCGGGGCGGCCCGGTTCCGCCGGGGTGGAGCATCCGGCGATGAGGGTCAGCGTGGTGGTCAGGGTCAACGCGGCCGTCAGTCGCCTCATGGATGCTCCTTTATATAGGGGTGTACTTATGCAGACACGTTACTGCAGGGCTGCCGCGATGCGGTCGCCGACCTCCGTGGTGCGGAGCTGGCCGGAGCGGCCGGCGACGTCCTGCGCGACGGCGGCCTCGATGCGCGCGGCGTTGTCCTCGTCGCCGAGGTGGCGCAGCAGCATCGCGGCGGAGAGGATCGCGGCGGTCGGGTCGGCGATGCCCTGCCCGGTGATGTCCGGGGCGGAGCCGTGGACCGGCTCGAACATCGAGGGGTTGGTGCCGGTGGCGTCGATGTTGCCGGAGGCGGCCAGGCCGATGCCGCCGGAGACGGCACCCGCCTCGTCGGTGAGGATGTCGCCGAAGAGGTTGTCGGTGACGATGACGTCGAAGCGCGAGGGGTTGGTGACCAGGTAGATCGTCGCGGCGTCGATGTGCGCGTACTCGACGGTGACGTCGGGGTACTCGGTGGCGACCTCGTCGACGGTGCGCTGCCACAGCCCGCCGCCGTGGACGAGCACGTTGGTCTTGTGCACCAGGGTGAGGTGCTGGCGGCGGGTCATGGCCAGCTCGAAGGCGTAGCGGACGACGCGCTCGGCGCCGTAGCGGGTGTTCACGGAGGTCTCGTTGGCCACCTCGTGCGGGGTGCCGACACGGATGGCGCCACCGTTGCCGGTGTAGGCGCCCTCGGTGCCCTCGCGGACGACGACGAAGTCGATCTCGCCCGGGTTCTTCAGCGGGGACTCGACACCCTCGTAGAGCTTGGAGGGGCGCAGGTTGACGTGGTGGTCGAGGGCGAAACGCATCTTCAGCAGCAGGCCGCGCTCGAGGACGCCCGGGGCGACGGTGTCGGGGGCGCCGATGGCGCCGAGGAGGATGGCGTCGTGCTCGCGGAGGGAGTCGAGGTCGGCGTCGGTGAGCAGCTCGCCGTTGCGCAGGTAACGACGCGCCCCCAGGTCGTAGTCGGTCGTCTCGATGTCGTCGCGCACCGCGCGCAGGACCTTGAGGGCTTCCTCGGTGACCTCCGGGCCGATGCCGTCGCCGCCGATAACTGCAAGTTTCATTCTGTGGGATTCCTTTCTCACCTGCTGAACTGTTGGCGATTCTAGCAGGTGCGGGACCCCGACGGGCAGCCTAGATCTGGTATTCCGGCCAGTCGTGCACCTGCCCGCGCTGGTAGAGCAGCGGGCGGGCCGTCTCATGCGTCCCGCACTCGCGGACGGCGACGGTGAGGATGGTGTGGTCGCCCCCCGGATAGGCGGCGGTGATGTCGCCGACGAAGAAGGCCGCGGCGGCGTCGATAAGCGCGACCCCGCCGCGCCCCCGCTGCGTGGCCACGCCGGCGAAGCGGTCGACCCCGCGCTTCGAGAACTGGTACGCGACCGGCCCCTGGCCGTCGGCCAGCACGGAGATACCCAGCGGCGCGCCGACGGTGAGGTACGGCAGCGAGGTGGAGGCGTTGTCCACCGCGAGCAGCACCATCGCCGGCTCGAGGGAGAGCGAGGCGAAGGCGGAGACCGTCAGGCCGACATCCGTGCCGTCCTCCTTCAGCGTGGTCACCACGGTGACCCCGGAAGGGAACGTGCCCACCGCGGCGCGCAGCTGATCCCCGGTGACGCTCAGTTCGGCCACGGTCACACTCATCCCTCCTGCTTCGCCTTACGAAGCTCCCAGGTCAGCTGGGTCTCGGACGGCGACTGTACCGGAATGAAGGCCGCCTCACGGAAACGGCGGGAGGCCGGGGAGGACTGCGCGTAGCCGGCACCCCCGGCGACGCGGACCTCCAGCGCGGTGGCGTCAACGGCCGCGCGGGCCGCGGCCAGGCGCAGCTCGAGGAGCTTGACGCGGTCGACGGTGGCGCCGTCGTCCAGCACGCTCGCGATGAGCTCCTGCGTCTGGATGAGGTGGGTGACCTCGGCGCGGACCCGCGCGACGTCCTCGGTGAGGACCTCGTTGACGCCGGTGAGACGGGTGGCGGCGGCGTCGATCGCCGCGTCGGCCACACCGAGGCACTCGGAGGTCTGGAGGATGAGGAACGTCGGGCGCACGGCCGCGATGAAGCCCTCGAAGTCACGGGAGAGGACCTGCCCCTCCGGGACCGGGACGTTCTCCAGGGTGACGCCGGCCGAGGAGGTGGCGTTGAGACCCAGCAGGGCGAAGGGGGTGCCGAGGGTGACGCCCGGGGCGCAGCCGTCGAAGACCACGAGCAGGCGCTCCCCAGCGGGGGTGCGCGCGGCGGTGACGATGACAGCGTCATCGGCCAGGTTGGAGGCCCAGGCCAGCTTGCCGTTGAGCAGGTAGCCGTCCTCGGTGGGCGTCGCGGTGAGGTCGATGGTGCCGGCGCCGGCGGCCTCCTTGAAGGCCGGGGCCATGCCGGTGACGCCCGGGCGGGAGCCGTTCTCCAGGGCGGGCAGCACGTAGCGGACGTAGTCGGTGTCCGCCTCGCGCAGGTAGGTGATGACCATGGTGTGGGCCCACACGCCGAAGGCGACGGAGAGGTCGACGGCGGCGATCTCCCGGAGCTGGCGGGCGGTGTCGCGCAGGTTGTCCCGGATGAACAGCTGCTGCGCGCCGAGGAGCTCGAGGCCATAGCGGGCCGGCAGTTCGTTGCGGTCGACGGCCTTGGCGTTGCCGGCGATCGTCTCAAGCAGTGCGGTGCTCATTCTCAGACCAGCTCGGAGGTGAGGACGGCCGGGCGGGTGTAGGTGTTGACCACCGGGGACCACTGGATGGCGTCGTCGTGGATCTTCTGCAGGGTCGCGCGGTCGGCGTCGCCCTCGATCTCCACCTTGACCCGGACATCGGAGACTCCCGGGCGCTTGCCCTCGTTGAGGTCGCCCACGCCCCAGGTCGGGGAGACGTCGATGTCGGACTCGATGTCGACGGCGATCTTCGTCAGCGTCACGCCGCGGTGGGTGGCGATGGCCTGGATGCCCACGGAGATGCAGGCCGCGAGACCGGCCTGCGCGATCTCGGTGGGGTTCGGGGCGGTGTCGTCGCCGAGGAGGGCCGGCGGCTCGGAGACCAGGACCGGCTCCAGGTTGCGGACCTGGGTGTAGTTGCGGAACTTGCCGTCGGCCTCGGTGTGGGTGCGGATGGTCTTGCGGCCACCCTCCGGGTTGTCGATGTTCTTCTGCGCGAGCTCGGCGAGCTTCTCGGCGTCGATCGGCTCCAGCGGCTGGCCGGCGGTGTGGTTCGGGGTGAGGTCGCTCATCAGTACTCCTTGGCTTCGTGCGGTATCGGGACCATTCAACACCCTTCCGTCTACATTGACCATACTGTTCGGTCTATTTTTGTTCTTGCGCTCGCTTTTTGGCAGTTCTACCTGGCTTTACGAGGCCGCAGGGCGGTGAATGAAAGTCCCCGCCATCCCCCGAAAAGTAGACCATCCGGTCCGCGGATTCGGAGGACGTCAGACATCCGGCATAATGCCGTTATGGCTTCCCGCCCCACACTCCCCGACTCCCGGCGCCTCCCCCGCCTCGACGAGCCCCGCGACCTGCCGCTGCGTGCCCAGGTGGCCGAACACCTGCGTCACGCCTTCATCGTCGGCGACCTCACCCCGGGGCAGATCCTCAGCGCCCCCACCCTGGCGGAGGAGTTCGGGATCTCCGCCACCCCGGTCCGCGAGGCCATGCTCGACCTGGCCACCGAGGGCCACGTCACGGCCCTGCCCTACAAGGGCTACCGGGTCCTCGAATTCTCCCCGGAGACCCGGGCGCAGCACGTGGAGCTGCGCGCGTTCATCGAGATCCCCCTCATGCGCCGCGTGGCCGAGCAGGGCCTTCCCGCGGACACCCTCGCCGCCGCCCGCCGCCTGGCCGAGGACTCCCTGCGCGCGGCGGACAGCACCGACCTCATCGAGTTCATCCGCCTGGACACCTCCCTCCACCTGGGCCTGCTCGCCGCCGCGGGGAACGACGTCGCCGTGCGCCACGTCCGCTCCCTGCGCTCCCTGGCGCGCCTCAGCGGGCTGCGGACCCTGGCCGAGGAAGGCGAGCTGGAAAACACCGCCCGGGAGCACCTCGAGATCGTCGCGGCCATCGCCGACCGGGACCCCGCGCGGATGCACACCCTCATGGCCGCCCACCTGGGGCACATCACCGGGGTGTGGGCCGGAAACTAGGACGCGCGCGGGCAGGGGCGTGGACCCGCACCCCAGTAACATTGTACTGTGTCTGCTATCACATCCCTGTCCCGTGACCGGAAGGCCCACCCATGACCGTCGCCCCCACCACTCCCCCGCCCGACAAGCGACGGGACCGTCGCGTCCTCGCCGGTTCCCTGGCCGGCAGCTCCATCGAGTGGTACGACTTCTTCCTCTACGCGACTGCCTCCGCGCTCATCTTCAACCACCAGTTCTTCCCCACCGAGGACCCCTTCGTCTCGCAGATGCTCTCCTATCTGACGCTGGCGCTCACCTTCTTCGTCCGCCCCTTCGGCGGCATCATCTTCTCCCACTTCGGCGACCGCGTCGGGCGCAAGGTCACCCTCGTGGTCACGCTTGTCATGATGGGCGTGGCCACCGTCGCCATCGGCCTCATCCCCACCTATGACCAGATCGGCATGGCCGCCCCCGCGCTGCTGGTGTTCTTCCGCATCATCCAGGGCCTGGCCATCGGCGGCGAATGGGGCGGCGCGATGCTCCTCGCCTTCGAGAACGCACCGAAGAAGCGCCGCGGCTTCTTCGGCTCCGTCCCGCAGATGGGCATCACCATCGGCATGCTGCTGTCCTCCCTCGCCTTCGCCGCCGTCTCCGCCTTCGGCGACGAGTTCCTGCTCTCCTGGGGCTGGCGCATCCCGTTCATCGCCTCCCTCGTCCTCGTCCTCGTCGGCCTGTGGATCCGCTCCGGCCTGGGCGAGACGCCGCACTTCCAGGCGGCGCAGAAGAAGGGCGACGTGGCGAAGCTGCCCATCCTGGAGACCCTGCGACACCACTTCCCCGCCGTCCTCGTCTCCGTGGGCATCAAGGTCGTGGAGACCGCACCCTTCTACATCTTCGCCACCTTCGTCGCCTCCTACGCCACCGGCACCCTCGACTTCGAGCGCTCCACCGTGCTCAACGCGGTGAGCCTCGGCGCTCTCGTGTCCACCCTCATGATCCCCGTCATGGGCGCCCTCTCCGACCGCGTGGGCCGCACCCGCGTCTACGTCACCGGCGCGGTGGCCATCGCCGCCTTCGCCTTCCCCTTCTTCCTCCTGCTCGACACGGGTGCCAACTGGGCGGTGTTCGCCGCCGTGGTCATCGGCCTGGGCGTGGTGTGGCCGCCGGTCACCGGCACCCTCGGCACGATGAGCTCGGAGATCTTCTCCGCCCGCATCCGCTACACCGGCGTCACCCTCGGCTACCAGATCGGCGCGGCCCTGGCCGGCGGCACCGCCCCGCTCATCGCCACCTGGCTGCTCCACGAGTTCCACGACCAGTGGCACCCCATCGCCATCTACATCATCATCACCGCCTCCATCTCGCTGCTCGCGGTCATCTTCGCCCCGGCGATCGCGCGTCGGGAAGCAGCCCGCGACCCCCTCGAAAGGAACGCATGACCCCCCGCTTCATCACCTCCTCCGACATCGCCGCCGCCGTCTCCGTCGGGCGCGCCCGCCGCCTGCTCGAGCACGCCCTCCGGGAGGGCTTCAAGCCCGACACCGACCCCGCGCGCATCAACATCCCCGCCGGCACCGGCCACATGCTCCTCATGCCCTCGGTCCTCGGCGGATGGACCGGCACGAAGCTGGCCACCGTCTCCCCCGACAATCCCGCCCGCGATCTGCCCCGCATCCAGGCGCTCTACCTCCTCCTCGACACCGAGACCCTCACCCCGCGCGCCCTCATGGAGGGCAACTCGCTCACCGCGCTGCGCACCCCCGCCGTGAGCGCCGTCGCCGTCGACCACCTCGCGCCGGAGCGCATCGGGCGCATGCTCGTCTTCGGCACCGGGCCGCAGGCGCACAGCCACATCACCGCGATGGCGGAGGTCCGCGAGATCGACGAGGTCATCGTCAGCGGCCGCGACGCCGCGCGCACCGCGGCGACCGTGGCGCACGCCCGCGAGCTCGGCCTGTCCGCCCGCGCGGGTGGTCCCGCGGACGTCGCCGCGGCCGACCTCATCGTCTGCTGCACCTCCGCCGCCACCCCGCTTTTCGACGCCCTCCTCGTCCCCGACCACGCCGTCATCGTCGCCATGGGCTCTCACGAGCCGGAGTTCCGCGAGCTGGATTCGCCGCTCATGGCGCGGGCGCAGGTCTTCGTCGAGGACCGCGCCACCGCCCTGCGCGAGGCCGGCGACGTCATCCAGCCCATCGCCGAGGGAGTGCTCCAGGAATCGGAGCTGCATGAGCTCGCGGATCTGGTCTCCGGCCGGGTCGAGGTGGACCTGACGCGCCCCCGGGTGTTCAAGTGCGTCGGCATGAGCTGGGAGGACCTGGCCGTGGCCAGGGGGGTCGTCGATCCCACCGTGGCGCCCGACTGAGACCCGTGGAATCGCCGACGGCGTGCCACCCGAAGCGGGTGACACGCCGTTGCGAGGGTTGACTACTCCAGGTCGAGCAGGATGGCGTTGGTGGCACCCAGGGAGTCACCGATCTGCTTGACGAGGGTCTCGGGGACCTCGGCGTCGACGCGCAGGACCAGGATGGCGCCGTCGCCCTTGGCGGCCTGGGTCAGAGCGGCGGCCTCGATGTTGATGCCGGCCTCACCGAGCTGGGAGCCGACCTTGCCCAGGGCACCCGGGGCGTCGGTGTACTCGAGGAAGAGGTTGCGGCCCTCGGCGCGCATGTCCAGCCCGCGGTCGTCGATACGCACGATCTTCTCGACGCGCTCGAGGCCGGTGAGGGCGCCGACGACGGAACGGGAGGAGCCGTCCGAGCCGATGACCTTGACCTCGACGGAGGAGCGGTGGGTGGTGGACTCGGTGGCGGTCTCCACCTTGTAGTCCAGGCCGCGGGACTCCGCGATCTGCGGGGCGTTGACGAAGGTGACCGGCTCATCCGTGGTGGCGGAGAACAGGCCGCGGACGGCGGAGAGGCCGAGCACGGAGAGGTCATCCTCGGTGGAGAGCTCGCCGCGGGCCTCGACCTCGACGGCGACCGGTGCGGCGTCGAGAAGCTGGCCGGCCAGCAGGCCGAGCTTGCGGGCGAGATCCAGCCACAGGGAGACCTCTTCGCCGACGCGACCGCCGGAGACGTTGACGGCGTCCGGGACGAACTCGCCGGCCAGGGCCTTGAGCACAGAGGCGGCGACGTCGGTGCCGGCGCGGTCCTGGGCCTCTTCGGTGGAGGCGCCCAGGTGCGGGGTGACGACGACCTCGGGGAGGCCGAACAACGGGGAGTCGGTGCACGGCTCGGTGGAGAAGACGTCGAAGCCGGCGCCCCAGATGTGGCCGGAGGTGATGGCGTCGGCCAGGGCCTGCTCATCGACGAGGCCACCGCGGGCCGCGTTGATGATGATCTGGCCCTTCTTGGACTTGGCGAGCAGCTCGGCGTTGAACATGCCGGCCGTCTCCTTGGTCTTGGGCAGGTGGATGGTGATGATGTCCGCGCGGGAGACCAGCTCCTCCAGCTCGACGAGCTCCACACCCAGCTGGGCGGCGCGGGTCGGGTTGGCGTAGGGGTCGTAGGCGATGATCTCGGTCTCGAAGGCGGAGAGGCGCTGGGCGAAGAGCTGGCCGATGTGGCCGAAGCCGACGATGCCGATGGTCTTGCCGAAGATCTCCACACCCTTGAAGGCGGAGCGCTTCCACTCACCCTCGCGGAGGGTGGCGTCGGCGGCCGGGATCTGGCGCACGGTGGCCATGAGCAGGGCGATAGCGTGCTCGCAGGCGGAGTGGATGTTGGAGGTCGGAGCGTTGACGACCATGACACCGCGCTCGGTGGCGGCGTCGATGTCGACGTTGTCCAGACCGACGCCGGCGCGGCCCACGATCTTGAGGTTCGGGGCGGCCTCAAGGACCTCTCGGGTGACGGTGGTCGCGGAACGGACCAGCAGTGCGTCAGCCTCCGGGACGGCGGCAAGCAGCTCCGGGGTGTTCGGGCCGTCGACCCAACGCACCTCCACAGCGTCTCCGAGCGCATCTACGGTGGACGGGGCCAGTTTGTCGGCGATAAGGACGACGGGCTTGCTCACGTGTTCTCTCCCAGCTGTGAAAAATACGGCCCCGGAAACCTCAGGGCCTGGAACGGATAACACATTAGTCGCAACCACAGGTCGTTGTCGCATGACCTGTCCGTTTATGAGCCAGACCACTCCCCGGGGCACCCCCGTTCACGCACTGAACGCGTTCGGCCCCTCGTCCCCGCCGCTGTAATCGCGGTCATCGACGTCCCTGACCACCGGTTTGCCCATGGCGTACTCGACCATGCCGACGAACCGGGAGCGCCGGTCGCGGAGGAAGTTGGCGAAGTCCGACTGGTGGAGCAGGGCGGTGTTGATCTCGTGGGTGCCCAGGACGGTGTCGAACTCGGAGTCCTCCAGCAGCGACTTCGTCTGCACCCGCGTGAGGTAGCGGGTGGGGGCGGAGCCGTCGATGACCACCTCGGTGCGCTTGCCCATGGGGGTGCGGTTGAGCACGCTGTCGGCGACGACGTCCTCGACGCCGTTCTCGCGGCACCACTCCTGGGGGAAGACGCGGTGGAAGCCGGGCTGCAGCTCGGCGAAGGTCCAGCGGTCGAAGGGCTGCGCGGTGCGCCAGTCGCGGGCACCGCGCGCCATGAGCAGCGCGTAGATGCCCTGGTAGACGCCGGAGTTCTCGCGGACGGAGAAGAAGCGGGACTCGGAGAAGGAGGCGTCCCGGATGGTCTTGGGCACCTCGTCGGTGTGGCCCTCGATCCAGGCGGTGACCTGGTCGACGTCCCGGGCCGAGCGGTTGATCACGGCCGCGGAGCCGTAGAGCTCGCCGAAGATGCCGCACCAGAACCACTGGTTGAGCTTGTCCCAGGCCTTCGTCGAGGCGAGCGCCCGGGGGGTGTCCGCCAGGCGGGCGAAGATGACGGCCAGGGGGACGAGCTGCGCGGTGTAGGGCACCTGGTCGATGGTGAGCATGCAGCGCTGGGAGAGGAACTCCGCGGTCTCGAGGAAGGTGACGCGCAGTTCGCGGCGGGCGTGGAGGTAGTCGGCGAGGGTGAGGTTGAGGATGTCCTCGCGCTGCCCCGCGGCGTGGCCGTGGCGTGAGGTGACCAGCAGGGACACGGCGGTGAGGAAATCGGTGCGGTCGATGTGGTCGAGCGCCGGGTAGCGGCCGAGGATCCGGCGCGTCTCGGCCCAGTCCTCGGCCAGGGAGAAGTCCGGGTCCTCGGTGGCGAACACGGCGGTGAGCAGCTCGAAGACGTCCATCTGCAGGCCGGCCGAGTTGGCCTGGGCGAAGATCGAGCCCACGCCGGTCTGGGCGGTCTCGCGCGCCAGGCGGATCATGGGGATGTCGTAGGCGGCCAGCGGCTTGACCAGGGTGTCGTAGAAGCGCTTGACGACCTCGCGGGTCTCCGGGCGGGAGGCCGCCATGTCGAAGAGGAGGTCGGTGGCGGATTCCCACAGCAGGTCGGCGACGGGCAGGCAGCCGTGGGCGATGGCCGCGGCCCGGTCGGGCAGGCCGCCGGGCAGTTCGGGGCCGAAGTGGGACTTCACCTGGCCGTCGTCGTCGACGGAGAAGACGGCCTCATCGGGCATGACCGGGGAGCTGACGGCGCGGGCCACGTCGACGTAGAAGGTGCGGCGGATGCGCTTGGAGCGGAAGTCCACCGTGTCCACCACGCCGTCGCCCTGCAGGCAGTGGTAGAGGGTGGTCAGGCGCTGTTGTCCGTCGAGAAGCAGCAGTCCGGGGGCGGTGGCCGGCGTCGGCGCACCGGTGATGGGGCGCGGGCGGAAACGCATGGGGGCGTTGCGGGTGTCGAGCGCGAGCAGCGAGCCGACCGGATAGCCACGGAGCACGGTGACGATGAGCGATCGGATCCGGTCGACGTCCCAGGAGTAGGAGCGCTGGAAATCTGGGAGCTGGAGGTCTCCCCGGTCGATGCGGGCGAACAGATCAGGCAGGTCGTAGCTCGGCGTGGTGAAACCCATGGCGATGAGTCTATCCCCGCCGGGGTGGGGGCGCCGACGGATGGGGTGAATGTAAGTCGCCGCCGCAACCATACCGACCTGTACAGTTGGCACGTTCCTTGAAAGACTGTTCTGTCTAGTCAGCACGTACCGGAGGTTTCACATGGCGTTGACCCGCCGCACCTTCCTCGGCGCCACGGCGCTGGGCGCACTCGGCCTCCTCGGCGGCCGCGCCGTCTCGGCGCTCCCCGGCCCCGCCCCGGCGGGCGACGCCCTCACCATCGGCTACGTCCCCATCGCCTGCTCCGCGCCCCTCGCCGTCGCCGACGCCCTCGGCGCTTTCCGACGCCGCGGCCTCAACGTCTCCCTCCGCCGCTTCGCCGGCTGGGCCGACCTGTGGTCCGCCTACCTCACCGGTCAGCTGCACGTCACCCACATGCTCTCCCCCATGGCCGTCACCCCGACCTCGCGCCCCACCTCGCTGGCCTACACCCTCAACACCAACGGACAGGCGCTCACCATCGCCTCCGACCTGCACGGATCGGTCTCCGGGCTGGGTGACCTGCGGGGGCGCGTCATCGGCATCCCCTTCGAGTACTCCATCCACTCCCTCCTGCTGCGCAGCGCGCTGGCCGACGCCGGCGTCGACCCCACCGCCGACCTCGAACTCCGCCTGCTGCGCCCCGCCGACATGGTCGCCCAGTTGGAGGTCGGCGGCATCGACGGCTTCATCGGCCCCGAGCCCTTCAACCAGCGCGCCCTGGCCACCGGCTCCGGCCGCGTGCTCCACATGACCAAGGAGTTCTGGGACCGCCACCCCTGCTGCGCCGTCGCCATGGGCGAGGACTGGGTCGCCGCCCACCCCGAGCAGGCCCGCGCCATCAACGAGGCCCTCGCCGAGGCCTCCGCCTGGCTCAACTCCCCCGGTCACCACGCCGAGGCCTCCCAGCTGCTCTCCGCCGAGAAGTACCTCAACCAGCCTGCCCCCCTGCTCGAGCCCGTCTTCGAGGGCCGCTACCTCAACTGGGCCGGCGAGGAGGTCGTGGACAAGGAGCGTCTGCACTTCGGCGACGCCACCGACCCGGCCGCCCTCGAATGGATGCGCACCCAGCTGCGCCGTTGGGAGCTCGTGTGAGTGCCCGGCTGCGCGCGACCGCCCTCGGGCTGGTCCTCTTCGCCTTGTTCATCCTCGCCTGGTCCTTCGTGCCCGCCGGCGAACTCGCCCCCACCCCGGCCGGGGTGTGGCAGCGCGGGGTGGAGATCCTCTCCGACCCCTTCTACCGCGACGGCCCCGGCAGTGTCGGCATCTTCTGGCACCTGGTGACCTCCCTGCGGCGCGTGCTCACGGGCTTCCTGCTGGCCGCGGCGATCGCCATCCCCCTGGGCTTCCTCCTCGGCCGCCTGCAGATCCTGCGCTGGGCGCTGGATCCGCTCGTGCAGATCCTCCGCCCGGTGTCCCCGCTCGCGTGGCTGCCCATCGGCCTGGCCCTGCTGCACGACGCCGAGCGCACCGCCGTCTTCGTCATCGTCCTGTCCGCCCTGTGGCCGATCCTGCTCAACACCATCGACGCCGTCCGCCACATCCACCCCACCTACCTCAAACTCACCTCGACGCTGGGCACGCCGCTGTGGCTGGCCGTCACCCAGGTGTGGCTGCCGGCGACCCTGCCCGGCATCATCACGGGCCTGCGTCTCTCGCTGTCGACGTCCTGGCTGGTCATCATCGCCGCCGAGATGCTCGTCGGCGGCCGGGGCATCGGCTTCTTCGTGTGGAACATGTGGAACCGCCTGGACATCGACGCCATCGTCGTCGCCATCGTCATCATCGGCCTCACCGGCCTCATCCTCGACCACCTCATCGCCGCCCTGCAGAGGACCGTCCGTTATGACTAGCGCCATCACCCTCACCGACATCACCCGCTCCTACGGCCCCACCCGCATCATCGCGCCGACGTCGATCAACGTGGAGTCCGGCCAGTTCGTCTCCCTCCTCGGACCCTCCGGCTGCGGCAAATCCACCATCCTGTCCATGGTCGCCGGCCTCGACGACGCCTCCACCGGCACCGTGCGTGTCGACGGCCGCCCCGCCGTCGTCTTCCAGGACCACGCCCTGCTCCCCTGGCTCACCGCCCGCGGCAACATCGAATTCGGCCTGCGCTCCGCCCGCCCCTCCCTCACCGCCACCGAGCGCCGCGAGATCGCCGACCACCACCTCGCCGCTGTCGGCCTCGCCCACGCCGCCGACCGCCGCCCCGCCCGCCTCTCCGGCGGCATGCAGCAGCGCGTCGGCATCGCCCGCGCCTTCGCCGTCGAGCCCGAAATCCTGCTTCTCGACGAACCCTTCGGCGCCCTCGACGCCCTCACCCGCCGCGACCTCCAGCTGGAACTGCTCTCCCTGTGGGAGGCCGACCGCCGCACCGTGGTCATGGTCACCCACGACGTCGACGAGGCCATCCTGCTCTCCGACCGCATCCTCGTCATGTCCCCCTCCCCCGACGCCACCGTCATCGCGGACATCACCGTCGACCTCCCCCGCCCGCGTCGCGACGCCGACCCCGACCCCGCCCTCCGCCGCCACCTGCTGGAGCTGCTGCACTCCTGAGGCCCGCCCGGCCCGCCCCGTCCCGCCCCGTCGAATTCACCCCGTCGAACGGAGCCCGTTCCGGGGGCCGGAGACCCTGCTTTCAACGGCGTGCTCTCGACGAGGGTGTGCCTACCACAACGCGCCGCCGCGCGCTCCGGGCACTGCGCCCGCCTGTGGATGAAGGGGAGTTATCCACAGATATCCGCCACCCGCGCGAACTCACCCGTCGCGCGAGGGGCAACCAGGGCATCCTCAGGGCCATGAAGCAGCCCTGGAAGGATGTCCACCACCTCATCGAACTGCGCCGCATCCCCCTCACCGACACCGACACCCGGGCGCACCTGGCAGCGGGCCACCTGCTCCGTCTCACCGCCGAAGTCGCCGTGCCCGCCGACTACTACCGCGGGCTCCCACCCTGGAAGAAGGCCGAGGCGCGGGCGGCCGCCGTGGGACTGACCGCCGACAAGGCGGTCGTGTGCGGCATGGCCGCCGCCCGCCTGTGGGGCATCGCTCTGTTGGGAATCGAGAACACCGTGGACTTGCTGCTGCCCGGGGCCAACCGCCCGGCGTCAAGAAGCTCGTGGATCTCCGGAAGCACCTACCGCTCAGCCACCCTCCCGGAGGCGCAAATGACGGAGCAGGGCGGCATCCGCGTCACCGGACTGCTGCGCACCCTCACCGACATCCGCCGCTACGCGGGTGAACGAGAGGCGGTGGCCGCCCTCGACTCCGTACGTCTGCGGTGGCCGGCATTCACCGAGGAGCGGTTCCACGCCGGGCTCGCACTGATGGGTGCGTACCCGGGGATCCGCGCTTTCCGGGAGGCCGTCGCCCTCTCGCACCCCGGAATCGGTAGCCCCTGGGAGACCAAGGCGCGGCTCCTTCTGCTGGAGTGCGGCGAGGAGGCCATCATCAGCGTGGAGACGCAGGTCCAGTTCTACGACGAGATCACCGACAAGTACTACTTCGTCGACATCCTCATCAACGGGTGGCTGATCCTCGAGATCGACGGGCGCGCCAAGTACCTGGGGACCTACGGCACGGACCCGGAGACAGTGATCGTCGACGAACGCGAGCGCGAGAAGGCACTGCAAAACCTGGGACCCGTCGTGCTGCGCGCGGGCAAGAGTCACATGGAGGAACCGCCGGAGGGGCACTGCGAGATGGTGCTCATGGTATTGCGGGGACTGAAGACTTTCACCGCTCCGGCGTCAGTGCCCCGGGTTGCCTGAGGCCTCGTCGAAAGCACGGCGTCGATAGCAGTCAGTTTCGGGCCGGGGAGGCGTGAATTCAACGGGGTGCTTTCGACGAGGGCGGGAGTGGTGGTGGAAAGGGCGAAGCCCCGCCGGGCGGACCTGGCGGGGCGTCGAGAAGCGGGTTTTTAGGCGGTCTCGTTGAGTTCGACCTTGACCCAGCTCATGAGGTCGCGCAGCTTGGAGCCGGTCTCCTCGATCTGGTGCTCGGCGTAGGAGGCGCGCAGGCCCTCGAGCTCGGTGTTGCCGTTCTCGACGTTGTCGATGAGGCGCTTGGTGAAGGTGCCGTCCTGGATGTCGGTGAGGATGTCCTTCATGCGGGCCTTGGTGTCGGCGTCGATGACGCGCGGGCCGGAGAGGTAGCCACCGAACTCGGCGGTGTCGGAGACGGAGTAGTTCATGTTGGCGATGCCGCCCTCGAACATGAGGTCAACGATGAGCTTGAGCTCGTGGAGGCACTCGAAGTAGGCCATCTCGGGCTCGTAGCCGGCCTCGACGAGGACCTCGAAACCGGTCTTGACCAGTTCCTCGGTGCCGCCGCAGAGGACAGCCTGCTCGCCGAAGAGGTCGGTGACGGTCTCGGCCTCGAAGGTGGTGGGGATGACACCGGCGCGGGCGCCACCGATGGCGGCGGCGTAGGACAGGCAGAGGTCGCGGCCGTTGCCCTTGGGGTCCTGGTCGACGGCGATGAGGCAGGGAACGCCCTTGCCGTCGACGAACTGACGACGCACGAGGTGGCCCGGGCCCTTGGGGGCGACCATGCCGACGACGATGTTGTCGGCGGGCTTGATGAGGTCGAAGTGGACGTTGAGGCCGTGGCCGAAGAGGAGGGCGTCGCCGTCCTTGAGGTTGGGCTCGATGTCGTTCTCGTAGATGGACTTCTGGGAGGTGTCCGGGGCGAGCAGCATGATGACGTCGGCCCAGGCGGCGGCGTCGGCGTTGGTCTTGACCTCGAAGCCGGCCTCGGCGGCCTTCTCGGCGGACTTGGAGCCCTCGCGCAGGCCGATGCAGACCTCGACGCCGGAGTCACGCAGGTTCTGTGCGTGGGCGTGGCCCTGGGAGCCGTAGCCGATGATGGCGACCTTGCGGCCCTGGATGAGGGAGAGGTCAGCGTCGGCGTCGTAAAGCAGTTCAATAGCCATGGGAGAAAATCTCGCCTTTCGTCATATACAGATACTCATGTTGTTTGTACCACAACATGAGACAGGGGTACCCCACCAGGTGGGAGTTTCTCTGAAACTGTCTCACCTGGTGGGAAATTGCTTACTTGGAGGGGGCCATCGTCTTCGGACCGCGGTTGAGCGCGATCTGGCCGGACTGGATGAGCTCGCGGATGCCGAAGGGCTCGAGCACCTCCAGCAGGGCGCGGAGCTTGCCCGGGGTGCCGGTGGCCTCGATGACCACGGACTCCTGCGCCACGTCGACGACGCGGGCTCGGAAGATGTTCGCCGCGTCGACGACCTGCGGGCGGTTGGTGTTGTCCGCGTTGACCTTCACCAGCATGATGGCGCGGGCGATGGTGGAGTCCTCCTCGAGGCGGACCACCTTGAGCACCGGGATGATCTTGTTGAGCTGCTTGGTCACCTGCTCGATGACCACCTCGTTGGCGTCGACGACGATGGTGATGCGCGAGATGCCCGGGGTGTCGGTGTGTGCCGAGACGATGGACACGAGGTTGTAGCCGCGGCGGGTGAACATGCCGGCGACGCGGGAGATGATGCCGTCGACGTCCTGGACCAGGACGCTGAGCGTGTTGCGGATGATGTCGGTGTTCGCCATGTCCCTAGTTCTCCTTGCTCTCGCGGTCCTCCAGGACCTCCTCGATGGTCTCCTCCTGAGCGTCCTCCAGCACCTCGTGGATGTCGGCGGGATCCTCGGCGGCGGACTCGTCCCCCTCGAAGAAGGGGCGCAGGCCGCGCGCGTACTCGATGTCGGAGTTGGAGGCACCGGCGGCGACCATCGGCCACACCTGGGCGTCCTCGCCGACGATGAAGTCGATGACCACGGGGCGGTCGTTGATCTCGCGGGCCTTCTGGATCGTCGGCAGGACGTCCTCCTCCTTCGTCACGCGGAAGGCGACGCAGCCGAGCGCCTCGGAGAGGGTGACGAAGTCCGGCACGTACTCGTCCTGCTCGCGCAGCTTGGTGTTGGAGTAGCGGCCCCCGTAGAAGAGGGTCTGCCACTGGCGGACCATGCCCAGGTTGCCGTTGTTGATCAGGGCGACCTTGATGGGGAAGCCCTCAACGGCGGCGGTGGTGAGCTCCTGGTTGGTCATCTGGAAGCAGCCGTCACCGTCGATGGCCCACACCTCGGCGTCGGGCAGGCCGGCCTTGGCACCCATGGCGGCGGGGATGGAGTAGCCCATCGTGCCCAGGCCACCCGAGTTGAGCCAGGTGCGCGGCTTCTCGAAATCGACGAACTGGGCGGCCCACATCTGGTGCTGGCCGACGCCGGCGACGTAGATCGCGTCCGGACCGGCCTCCTGCGACAGGGTCTCGATGACGAACTGCGGGCTCATCATCCCGTCGGACTGCTTGTCGTAGCCGCGAGGGAAGCGCTCCTTGATGTCCGTGAGGTACTCGACCCACTCGCTGATCTGCGGCGGGTTGAGGTTCTTCTGCGAACGGTAGGTGCGCAGCAGGGCGGAGAGGACCTCGCGGGCGTCACCGACGATGGGGACGGCGGCCTCGCGGATCTTGCCGATCTCCGCCGGGTCGATGTCGGCGTGGATGACCTTGGCGTCCGGGGCGAACTCCTCGAGGTTGCCGGTGACGCGGTCGTCGAAACGCGCGCCGATGGCGATGAGCAGGTCGGAGCGCTGCATGGCGCCGACCGCCGGGACGGCCCCGTGCATGCCGGGCATGCCCATGTGCAGCGGGTGGGACTCGGGGAAGGCACCGAGGGCCATGAGGGTGGTCACGACCGGGATGCCGGTGTACTCGGCGAACTCCAGCAGCTCACGGTTGGCGTCGGCCTTGATGACACCGCCGCCGATGTAGAGGCAGGGGCGCTCGGACTCGGCGATCATCTGCACGGCCTGGGTGATCTGGCGGGAGTGCGGAGTGGTCACCGGCTTGTAACCCGGCAGATCCATCTTGGGCGGCCAGACGAAGTCGAACTCGGCGTTCTGGATGTCCTTGGGGATGTCCACCAGGACCGGACCGGGGCGACCGGTCAGCGCGAGGTGGAAGGCCTCCATGAGGGTGCGGGCGATGTCGTTGGGGTCGGTGACCATGAAGTTGTGCTTCGTGATCGGCATGGTGACACCGCGGATATCGGCCTCCTGGAAGGCGTCCGTGCCCAGCAGGGAACGGCCGACCTGGCCGGTGATGGCGACCATCGGGACCGAGTCGAGGTTGGCGTCGGCCAGCGGGGTGACCAGGTTGGTGGCGCCGGGGCCGGAGGTGGCGATACAGACGCCGACCTTGCCGGTCACCTGGGCGTAGCCGGTGGCGGCGTGGCCCGAACCCTGCTCGTGGCGCACGAGGACGTGGCGCAGCTTGGTCGAGGAGAACAGGGGGTCATACAGCGGGAGGATGGCGCCGCCGGGCAGGCCGAAGACGATGTCGGTCCCGAGCTCCTCGAGGGAACGGACGATCGCCTGGGCGCCGGTCATCCGCTCGGGGGCGTTCTCGGCTCCCGCGGACTTCTTGGCGACCGTGGCCGGGGTGGGCGTGTGCGAAGCTGCCACGTTATCAAGCTCCTAATTTCACAAGGACAATGCAGTTGGAACGCTACCTGGTGACTCTGCCCGTGGTGCGGGAGGGTCGGCCTGGCGGCTGGCGTCGGCACAAGTTGGCTGTGACCTGTGACCATCTAATGACAAAGCCCCCGCACAGCACTGATGGTGGGTGCTGTCGAGGGCGCTTGTCGAGACGACGTGGGTAGGAGTCGTTTACGGCAGGCGCCGCGCTGCTGCTACCTCAAGTCGAATGGTGATCATGCCGATCATCATACACACAGGTTCGGCGATAGTCGTATCGTGGGCGCCATGCCCGACTTCGCCATGTACCTGCTCACCCGCGCCTGGGCGTGGATGGCCGACCAGGGACTCACCCTGGCCATCCTTTTCGTCATCGCGCTCCTCGTGCCCCGCGTCGGCCGATTCGCGCAGCGCTGGCTGGCCCACGGGGTGGAGGAGACGACCGATCCGGACGAGTCGAAGACCCGCCTGGCACTGACGGGCGTGTCTGTCTACATCTTCCAGCTCATCGTCTTCTTCCTGCTCCTCATCTTCTTCCTCCAGACCCTCGGCTTCTCCCTGGCGGGCGCCGCCATTCCCGCCACCGTGGTCTCGGCGGCCATCGGTTTCGGAGCGCAGTCGATCATCGCGGACTTCCTCGCCGGGTTCTTCATCCTCACGGAGAAGCAGTTCGGCGTCGGCGACTGGGTGCGTTTCGAGGGCAACGGCATCAAGGTCGAGGGCACCGTCATCCAGATCACCATGCGCTCCACCCGCATCCGCACCCTGGCGCAGGAGACGGTGATCATCCCCAACTCCACCGCCCGGGTGAGCATCAACGCCTCCAACTACTGGTCCCGCGCCGTGGTGGTCATGCCCGTGCCGCTGCTGGGCTCCGCCGACACGCAGGACGCCATCGACCGCTCCGAGGCCGCGACCCGCCGCGCCCTGCGCCGCCCCGACGTGGCGGAGGTCCTCATCGGCGAGCTCGACGTCCACCCGGCCGTGGCCATCACCCCGCCCGCGACCGTGGGCATGCCGTGGACCATGGACATGCGCTTCATGGTCCAGGTCGAGGCCGGCATGCAGTGGCTCGTCGAGCGCGCGATCCGCACCGAGATCCTCGACGAATTCTGGAACGAGTACGGCTCGGCCACCACCATCACCGGCGAGGTCAAGGACCGCGTCGACACCGTCACCACCGCGGCCCTGTCCCGCACCCCGCTTATCGACGTCCCCCTCTCCGGCTCCCCCGACTCCGCCGGCGACCAGGACATCACCGTCCCCACCGGCTTCGCCGATGAGGAGGGCCGGGACCCGGCCGTCGTCGACCGCGGGCCGCAGGGGGATGAACCCGAGGACACCGAGACCCACCAGACCCCCGCCGGCGGGGTGTTCCGCCACGACACCCCCACCTCCGGCTGGCGGCGCCTGGCCTCGGTCGGCGGGCGCGTGCGTGCCTCCACCACCTACCTCTTCGCCCTGCTCTTCGCCCTGCTGCTGCTCAAGACCCTCACCCTCGACGCCGGGAACGACGGGCCCTCCGGCGTGCTCGCCCCGCGGACCCCGGTCGTCGAGACGAGTGAGAGCCCGGCCCCCTCCCCCACCCCCGAGCCTGTTCCCGCGCCGACGTGGACGCAGCCCACCCCCACCCCGACGCCGACCCCGCCGCCCCGCGTGCCGGAGACCCCGGCGCCGACGGAGACCTCCCCGGCGCCGGAACCGGGCGTCGAGACGCCCGCCCCGCCGACGACACCGGCCCCGCTCACCCCGGACGCGGGAGGCCTGCGCGGTCTGAACTAGCATGGTCGCCATGAGTTCTCACGCTGTCCACGCCGAATCCGTGGAGTTCGCCCCGGAACGTGCCCACCTCTTCGCGGCGGGTCTCATCATCGCCGTCGCGATGCTGGTCATCCCCTCCGCCCCGCTCTACCTGGGCTGGCTGCTGCTCATCCCGGCGGCCTTCATCTTCTGGGTGGTACGGGCGCGCACGGTCGTGAGCGAGCGCGGCGTCGACCTCCGTTACGCCTTCCGCGGCGGCCGTTCCGTCGCCTGGGAGGACGTGACCGGCCTCGGCTTCAAGGGCACCCGCGCCCTGCTGACCACGCGCGACGGCGCCGAGCACATGATGCCGGGCGTCACCTTCAACTCCCTGCCGCAGCTGGCCGAGGCCTCCCGCGGGCGGATCCCCGATGTCCTCACCGCCGCGCAGGAGGCCGCCGACGACAAGGTCACCATCGTGCACCGCGACGGGCGGCAGATCCTCCTGAGCAAGGAGGAGTACGCTGCACGAGAGGCTGCCCGGCAGAACCAGCACCCCACCGATACCCCTGAGAACCTGAAGGAGCAGTAAGTGTTCCCGCTTCGATCCAAAGTCACCACCGTCGGACGCAATGCCGCCGGAGCCCGCGCCCTGTGGCGTGCCACCGGCACCAAGGAAAATGAGTTCGGCAAGCCGATCGTGGCGATCGTCAACTCCTACACCCAGTTCGTCCCCGGCCACGTCCACCTGAAGAACGTCGGCGACATCGTCGCGGACGCCGTCCGGGCCGCCGGGGGCGTGCCCAAGGAGTTCCACACCATCGCCGTCGACGACGGCATCGCCATGGGACACGGAGGCATGCTCTACTCCCTGCCCTCCCGCGAGATCATCGCCGACTCCGTCGAGTACATGGTCAACGCACACACCGCCGACGCCATGGTGTGCATCTCCAACTGCGACAAGATCACCCCGGGCATGCTCAACGCCGCCCTGCGCCTCAACATCCCCGCCGTGTTCGTCTCCGGCGGTCCGATGGAGGCCGGTAAGGCCGTCGTCGTCGACGGCGTGGCACAGACCCCCACCGACCTCATCACCGCCATCGCCGCCTCCGCGGACGAGAACGTCTCCGACGAGGGCCTGGCCCAGATCGAGGAGTCGGCCTGCCCGACCTGTGGTTCCTGCTCCGGCATGTTCACCGCCAACTCGATGAACTGCCTCACCGAGGCCCTCGGCCTCTCCCTGCCCGGCAACGGCACCACCCTGGCGACCCACTCCGCCCGCCGCCGCCTCTTTGAACAGGCCGGCGAGACCATCGTGGAGCTGTGCCGCCGCTACTACGGCGAGGAGGACGAGTCCGTCCTGCCGCGCAACATCGCCACCAAGGACGCCTTCCGCAATGCGATGGCCCTCGACATGGCGATGGGTGGCTCCACCAACACCATCCTCCACACCCTGGCCGCCGCGCAGGAGGGCGAGGTCGACTTCAGCCTCGCGGACATCGAGGAGATCTCGCACCGCGTGCCGTGCATCTCCAAGGTCGCCCCCAACGGGATCTACCACATCGAGGACGTCCACCGGGCCGGCGGCATCCCCGCCATCCTCGGCGAGCTGCGCCGCGCCGACCTGCTCAACAGCGACGTCCACTCCATCGTCTACGACTCGCTCGACGAGTGGCTGGGTGACTGGGACATCCGCGGCGGCCAGGCCACCGAGGCCGCCACCGAGCTCTTCCACGCCGCCCCGGGTGGCGTGCGCACCACCGAGCCCTTCTCCACCGACAACCGCTGGGATTCCCTGGACACCGACCAGGTCAACGGCTGCATCCACGATGTCGAGCACGCCCACTCCGCCGACGGCGGCCTCGTGGTCCTGCGCGGCAACCTGGCGCCGGACGGCTCGGTGCTCAAGACCGCCGGCGTCGAGGAGGAGCTGTGGACCTTCACCGGCCCCGCGCGCGTCGTCGACAGCCAGGAGGAGGCGGTGTCGATCATCCTCAAGCGTGAGGTCCAGGCCGGCGAGGTCGTGGTCATCCGTTACGAGGGCCCCTCCGGCGGTCCGGGTATGCAGGAGATGCTGCATCCGACGTCCTTCCTCAAGGGCGCGGGCCTGGGCAAGAAGTGCGCGCTCATCACCGACGGCCGCTTCTCCGGCGGCACCTCCGGCCTGTCCATCGGCCACATCTCCCCCGAGGCCGCCCACGGCGGGCTCATCGGCCTCATCGAGAACGGTGACCCCATCACCATCGACGTCCACACCCGTCGCCTCTCCCTCGACGTGCCGGACGAGGAGATCGCGCGGCGTCGCGAAGCAATGGAGGCCTCCGAGAAGCCGTGGACCGCGAACCGCGAGCGTGTCGTGTCCAAGGCCCTGCGCGCCTACGCCGCGATGGCCACCTCCGCCGATAAGGGGGCCGTCCGCCGGGTGGACTAACATCGTCCGGGTGACTGACGTTTCGAAGCCCGCGACCCTGCCCCTCGACACGCTGCTGAAGATAGTGGCGGCGCTGGGGCTGGTCGCGGGCTTCGGCGTCATCGGGCGCCAGATGATGATGACCGATTTCCCCGTCGACATGATCATCTACCTCGAGGGTGTGCGCGCCTTCCTCGCCGGCGGCGAGATGTACTCCGTGCCTATGTACGCCGGCAGCCTCGCCCTGCCCTTCATCTACCCGCCCTTCGGGGCCCTGGTCATGGTGCCTTTCGTCGGTTTCGAACCGGACCTGGCCGGCGACCTCATGATCATGCTCTCCGCCGGGCTGGTGCTGGTGTGCCTGTGGTTCGTGCTGCGCGCGACGGGGCTGGCCGGGTGGCAGCTGCTGGCCCTGACCGCGGCCGTGTGGCCGGTGACGCTGCTCATCGAGCCGGTGTGGCTCAACGCCGGGTTCGCGCAGCTCAACATCGTGCTCATGGCGCTGGTGGTGCTCGACATCGTGCCGCGCCAGCGCCGCCTGCCGCAGGGCTGGCTCATCGGCCTGGCCGCCGCGATCAAGCTCACGCCCCTGGCGATGCTGCTGTACTTCCTCCTGCGCCGCGATATCCGCGCGATCTTCGTGGCCGGGCTCTCCGCCCTGCTGGCCACCGGCGCGGCCGCGCTCTTCCGCTGGGACGCGACGAAGGAGTTCTACACCTCTGTCCTTCTCGACATGGGCTCCAGCTCCGAGTTCGGCGTCAACACCGTCTACCAGTCGAACAGCTCCCTCAAGGGCATGATCATGCGCTGGTTCACCTCGGAGGCCGCGCTGGACGCGCACTCCACCCTGGTCAACGGGCTGTGGCTGGGGCTGTCGCTGCTGTGCATCGGGCTGGGCGGCTGGCTCATGGTGGCGCTTCTGCGCCGCTCCATGCTTATCGACGCCGCACTCGTCAACGCCGTCATCATGCTCCTCATCTCCCCCGTCTCCTGGTCCCACCACTGGATCTGGCTCACCCTGCTGCTGCCGCTCGTGGCCTGGCGCTGCCTCACCGTGCTCGGCGGGCCGGTGGCGCTCTCCGCGCTGGTCTTCGCCTGGACCGCCCTGGTGCTCACGCAGCCGCCGAAGTGGTGGTACGGCGACGGCATCGACATCCACGCCCTCAATTTCTGGCAGAAGCTGCTGGTGAGTGACTTCGTGTGGCTGGGCATCGCGCTGCTGGTGGCGTGGGCGTTCGCGTTGCGGTCGGTGCCGCGGCGCTAACGCGGGTTGGCGATTTCGTCAGACGGCCTGCGGGGTCGGAGCCCTGCTAGGACCAGAGTCCCGGCCCTAAGCGGGCGGGGGCGTACGACGAAATCGTCAAGCCCCGCCTGGTTGCGCTCGGGTTGGCGATTTCGTCAGACGGCCTGCGGGGTCGGGACCCTGCTAGGACCAGAGTCCCGGCCCTAAGTGGGCGCGGGCGTACGACGACATCGTCAACCCGTGTCCAGAAACGACGACGGCCCCGCACCAGGCGGGGCCGTCGATAAGGTTGTGAACTACGCGAGCGGGTTGACTCCCGCGCCGAACCACCACAGCGCGACGGCGCCGCCGATGGCCAGCAGGATGAAGACCCAGGAGCTCACCAGGGGGCGGCGGGCCCAGCTGCGCCCGTAGTCCAGCGAGAGCAGGCCCGGGCCGGTGAACTGCAGCGCCAGGGAGATGCCCAGCATGACCAGGGACAGCCACACCGACTCCGGCCAGCCGAAGAGGTTCGCACCCGCCCCCGACGTGGTCAGCTCGTGCAGCGCCGTGAAGGAGGTGACGATGGTGGCCACCGTGGCGAACAGCGGCGTGATGAGGCCCAGCACCAGGAACACACCCGCCGCCAGCTGCAGCGACGGGATGATGATGGCCAGGCCCCCCGGCGCGAGGTAGCTGGCGTAGTCGGCCTCGAGGCCGGAGATGCCCGGGTTGCCGCCGAGGCGGAAGAAGGTGCCCACCGCTTCGAGGATGAGCCAGCCGCCGAGCAGCAGGCGGATGATGAGCAGGCCGAAGTCCATGGTGCCGCGGCGGTGATCGCGCAGCTCCGGCTCCTCCGCGACTGTGGCGGTGCTGGCGGTGCTGGTGGTCTCGTAGGCCACCGGCGCCGGGGCCGGCGGGAGCGGCTGTTCGACGGGCCGGTCATAGGCCACGGTCTCGTGGGAGCCGGTCGGCGCGAAGTCCTGGTCCGCGTAGGTGGGCTGCGGGCGGATCTCCTGCGGGGTGGCCCGGCCGCTGCGGTCGAACAGTCCCCCGCCGGACTGCGGGAACTGGGTGGTGGCGTCGTTGGCCGCCTCCACCTTGCCCAGCGGGGTGGAACCGGACCCCGTGGGGCGGGGCGCCGGCGCGGCGGCGGGGGTGTCCTGGTGATAGGTGGGTACGTCGAAACCGTCGGCGTCGTAGGAGCCCGCGCGGTCGGGGGTCTGGTTCTTGTCGGTCATGCAGTCAGATTAAGGCAGTATTCAGCCTAGAGGCGGCGTTGCAACGGCGAGCCGCGGTGAATTGACAACAATCCGATCACGGACAGCGCATGAGTTCGCGGGCGAGCGCCTCCTGCTCGGCCGCGGTGACCGCCAGCCCGTAGGTGGCCTTCACCCCGATGATGCGGGAGGCGTAGTCGCAGCGGGCGCTCTTGTTCGGCGGCAGCCACGTCGCGGCGTCGCCGGCCCCCTTCTGCTGGTTGAGTTCCCCGGACACGGCGAGGAGGTTGCGGGGGTCATTGGCGAAGTCGCGGCGGGTCTCCTCGTCCCAGGCCTGGGCGCCCTTCTGCCAGGCGTCGGCCAGCGCGACGACGTGGTCGATCTGGATCTCCCCGCTGCGCTCCCCGCGCACGAAGTCACGGATCTCCCCCGTGTAGGGGTCGTGCAGCTGCCCGGATTCGACGAGGCAGCCGAAGGTTCCGGGACGGATGGCCACCTCGTGCAGGTCGCGGCGCAGGATGTCGTTGCGGGTGTCGCAGCCGTTGCGCCCACCCTCGACGCGGACGTCATCGCTCCAGGCTTGGCCGAACAACGCCCGGTCGTAGCCCGTCATGGGTGCCCGGCCCTGGACGTCCAGGGTCGCCAGCAGCTCGCGGGCGGGGTGGACGGTGACCACCTCGGGGGCAGGATTTTCGGCGGTGGGGGCCGAGGGGGCGTCGATAAGCAGGGCGGTACCGATGACGGCGAGGATGCCGACCACGAGCACAGCGACAAGGCGTTTCATGATGAATCTCAACCTAGCAAGCGACCCGGACATTGACGGCGGCGGGTTCGAACGCTAACGTTGTTGACATGACAGCGAATGATGACTGGGCCGGCGACCCGCAGAACGCCTCCACCGACGGCGAGTTCGTGCGCGACGCGACATACATCGACGACCGCGTGACCGCGGACGTCAGCGAACCCACCCCGCAGGACGACGGCACCGTCCACTGGCCGGTCGAGGCCGGCCGCTACCGGCTCATGGCCGCCCGCGCCTGCCCGTGGGCGCACCGCTCGGTGATCACCCGCCGCCTGCTCGGCCTCGAGGACGTCATCTCCCTCGGCCTGGCCGGACCCACCCACGACGTCCGCTCCTGGGTCTTCGACCTCGACCCCGAGGGCGTCGACCCGGCCACCGGCCTGCGCCGCCTGCAGGAGGCCTACTTCAACCGCTTCCCCGACTACCCGCGCGGCATCACCGTGCCGGCGCTGGTCGAGGTGGAGTCGAAGAAGGTGGTCACCAACGACTACCCCTCCATCGTCCGCGACTTCCAGACCGAGTGGACCCAGTTCCACCGCGCCGGCGCGCCGGACCTCTACCCCGTCGAGCACCGCGCGGAGATCGACGAGATCGCCCGCCGCGTCTACACCGAGGTGAACAACGGCGTCTACCGTTGTGGTTTCGCCAGCACCCAGGAGGCCTACGACGAGGCCTACGAACGCTTCTGGGCCTCCATGGACTGGCTCGAGGAGCGCCTGTCGACCCGCCGCTACCTCGTCGGCGAGCACGTCACGTTCGCGGACATCTTCCTCTTCGTCACCCTCGTGCGTCACGACGCCGTGTACTACTCCCACTTCAAGACCTCCCGCAACAAGATCTCCGAGATGCCCGCCCTGTGGGGCTACCTCCGCGAGCTCTTCCAGCTCCCCGGCTTCGGCGACACGACCGACTTCCAGGAGATCAAGGAGCACTATTTCATCGTGCACAAGGAGGTCAACCCCACCCAGATCGTGCCGCAGGGCCCCGACCTGGCCGGACTGGCCACCCCGCACGGGCGCGAGGCCCTCGGCGGGCAGCCCTTCGCCGACGGCGTCACCCTGCCGGGTGCGATGCCCGCGGGCGAGGAAGTGAAGAACCCCGAGGCCTTCCAGGCCTGACTCAGACCGCCGGCAGCTGCTGCGCCGCCGCGAGCACCGAATCCGTGAGCTTCTCCAGCAGTTCGGACTCCAGTCGCCAGCGCTGCCAGTGCAACGGCACCTCGACGATGCGCTCGTCGAGGGTCACCAGGTCGCCCCGCCGGAGGTGAGCGTCGGCCTGCAGCTCCGACATGAGCCCCCACCCCAGCCCGCACAGCGTCGCGCGCGCGAGGGCCTCCGAGGAGGGGATCTCCGACATCCGGGGGCGCTGCCTCGGCCCGAGGCGCTCCTCCAGGTCCGCGGCCTGGAGGGAGTCGCCGGGGCCGAAACGCAGGGTGGGCATCTGCGACCAGTCCGGGCCCGGGTAGCGGGCGGCCAGCTCCGGCGTCGCGACGGCCCGGTACCGCACCACCCCGAGCGGGAGCGACTCACACCCCGAGACCGGCCGGGGCTCGCGCGTGACGGCACCGAGCACGTCGCCGCGCCGCAGGAGGACCAGAGTGCGGGCCTCGTCCTCGACGCGGACGCGCAGGGTGGCACCCTCGAAGGCCGCGACATCCGACATCACCGGGGTGAACCAGGTGGCCAGGGAGTCGGCGTTGACGGCGATACTGAGCGGGACCCGTCCGAGGCGCCCTTCCAAGCGGGCGTCCGTCTCCGCCTGGAGCAGCCGCATCCGACGCGCGGCCTGCACGAGGATCTCCCCCGCCTCCGTGGCCGTGGCCGGGCTCGAACGCCGGACCAGGACCCGGCCGATGTCTTTTTCCAGGGCCTTGATCCGCTGACTCACCGCCGAGGGCGTGACGCCGAGGCTGTGGGCGGCGGCCTCGAAGCTGCCCTCGTCGACGATGACCAGCAGGGACTCCAGGTGCAGCGGGTTCATGAAGCACAGCTTAACCACGGACAGATTGCTTAACTGGACTTCATCTCGGGGCGGACGCATGATGAGCCCATGTCGATCTTTCTCGCAGGTCTCCTGCTGGGGCTCTCCCTCATCATCGCCGTCGGGCCGCAGAACATCTTCCTGCTGAAATCCGGCATCAAGCGCGAGCACGTCGGTGCCGTCGTGCTGACCTGCATCATCTCCGACATCTTCCTCATCTCGGCCGGGGTGGCGGGCGTGGGCGTGCTCGTCGACCGCGCTCCCCTGCTGCTCGAGGTCCTGCGCTGGGGCGGCGCCGCCTACCTGCTGTGGTTCGCGTGGTCCAACTTCCGCGACGCCGCCCACCCCGGGGCCCTCACCGTCGTGGAGACCCCGCCGGCCGCCCCGTCCGGCGCCAGCGGCGGCACCGTACTCACCCGGCACCGCACCGCTTTACGACGCCCCACCCGCCGCCCCACCTGGCTCGGCGCGGTGGGCACCACGCTGGCGCTGACCTGGCTCAACCCCCTGGCCTATGTCGACGTGGTAGTCATGGTCGGCGGTATCGCCAACCAGTACGGCCCCGACGGGCGCTGGCTCTTCGCCCTCGGCGCCTTCGCCGCCGCCCTGCTGTGGTTCCCCACCGTCGGCTACGGCGCCGCGCTGCTGCGCCGCCCGCTGTCGCAGCCGCACGTGTGGCGCTGGCTCAACATCGCCATCGGGGCCCTCATGTGCGGCCTGGCGCTCAAGCTGGTGCTGATGTAGGAGCGTCAGTCGGCGTGGCGTCGAGAAGCAGTGGCGCCGGCCCAGATGTTGATGCCCGCGTCGCGGGCGACATCGTCGATGGCCTTGAGCTCGGCAGCGGAGAACTCGAGGTTGCGGAGGGTGTCGAGGTTCTCGTCGAGCTGCGCGACGGAGGAGGCGCCGATGAGCGCCGAGGCGACCGTCTCCACCCCGTATTCGCCCTGCTGGCGCAGGACCCATGCGATGGCCATCTGCGCCAGGGACTGCTCGCGCTCCTGGGCGATGTCGTTGAGGCGGTTGATCATCTCCAGGTTCTCCGCGCTGAGCATGTCACCCGACAGGGACTTCGCCGCGGCCGCCCGGGAATCCTCCGGCACGCCGTTGAGGTAGCGGTTGGTCAGCAGGCCCTGCGCCAGCGGCGAGAACGCGATGATGCCCAGGCCCGCGTCGGCGGCGGAGGCCAGCAGCGAATCGCCGTCCTCGCCCGGCTCCTCCACCCACCGGTTGACGATGCTGTAGCTGGGCTGATTGATGATGAGCGGACAGCCCTCCTCCGCCATGAACTCCGCGGCCTCACTGGTCAGCTCCGGGCCATAGGAGGAGATGCCGACGTAGAGCGCCTTCCCGGAAGCGACAATATCGCGGAGGGCGTAGAGGGTCTCCTCCAGCGGGGTGTCCGGGTCCGGGCGGTGGTGGTAGAAGATGTCCACGTAGTCCAGCCCGAGACGCTCCAGCGACTGGTCGAGTGAGGCCATGAGGTACTTGCGCGAGCCACCGAAGCCGTAGGGGCCCTCCCACATGTCCCAGCCGGCCTTCGAGGAGATGATGAGCTCATCGCGGTGCGCCCGGAAGTCCGCGGCGAGCAGACGACCGAAGTTGGACTCCGCGCTGCCGAAGGGCGGGCCGTAGTTGTTGGCCAGGTCGAAGTGGGTGACGCCCCGGTCGAAGGCGCGGCGCAGAATGGCGCGCTGGGTCTCCAGCGGCTTGTCGTCGCCGAAGTTGTGCCACAGGCCGAGCGAGATGGCGGGCAGCTTGAGGCCGGAACGACCGACACGGCGGTAGGGCATCTCTGCGTAGCGGTCGGGGGCGGGGAGGTAGGTGCTCATGGGGTCCATTGTGCCCCTTCGCCCCGCGCGGGGGCGTGTCGGAGGGGGCTCGTCGTGGCGACGCTCGTGATGACGACACACGCATGCCGCAATAACTATCGCACGACAGCCCAGAAGTGTTACCCTGGTCACACCATCCCCACCAGGCTACCGAGAAGGAGAGCGCCATGTCCCACACCACCGCCCCCTCACCAGAGACCCGGAAATGGAGCGTGGTCGGCCCCGGCCTCGTCGCCGCGGCCACCGGCGTCGGCTCCGGCGACCTCGTGGCCACCCTCATCGCCGGCCAGCGCTACGGGTACGCGCTGTTGTGGGCGTGCATCGCCGGCACGGTCATGAAGATCATCCTCGTGGAGGGCGTCGGCCGCTACACCCTGGCCACCGGTAACACGATCTTCCACGGCTGGACCAGCCTGGGAAGGTGGACCACCTGGTACTTCGCCCCCTACATCGTCATCTGGGGCTTCGTCTACGGGGCCGCCGCGATGAGTGCCTCCGGCATGGCGCTGGCCGCCCTCTTCCCGGGCACCCCGCTGCTCCTGTGGGCCGTGCTCTCGGGGCTCATCGGGTTCGGGCTCACCTGGCTCGGGCAGTACAAGTTCTTCGAGAAGGTCATCGCGGTGCTGGTGGCGCTAATGTTCCTCACGGTGGTGGGCATCGCCACCCTGTCCCTGCGCAACCTGCCGGAGATCCTCACCGGGCTCATCCCCACCCTCCCGGAGGGTTCCTTCGTCTACGTCCTCTCCCTGGCGGGAGGCGTCGGCGGCACCATCACCCTCGCCGCCTACGGCTACTGGCTCAACGAGAAGGGCTGGGCCTCTCCGCCGTGGATGAAGGTCATGCGCCTGGACAACGCCGTCGCCTACGTGGTCACCGGCATCTTCGTCGTCGCCATGCTCATCGTCGGCGGCGACCTGCTCTACAGCGCGAACATCGCCGTCTCCTCGGGTGACCGGGGGCTGGTCGACCTAGCCGACGTGCTCAACGACCGCTACGGGCAGGGCATGGCCTCGGTATTCCTCGTAGGGTTCTGGGCGGCGGCCATCTCCTCGGTGCTTGGAGTGTGGAACGGCGTGTCCATGATGTTCGCCGACTTCGTCGGCCACCTGCGCAAGCTTCCCAAGGACCACCCCGACACCCGCGCGGGCGGGAAGTACTACCGCTGGTACGTCCTGTGGCTGACCTTCCCCCCGATGCTGCTGCTCTTCCTCGGCCGCCCCACGGCCCTGGTCATCGCCTACGGCGTGCTCGGCGCTTTCTTCATGCCCTTCCTGGGGCTCACCCTGCTACTGCTCCTCAATACCAGCCGCACGCCGCGCGAGTGGCGCAACGGCTGGCTGGTGAACACCCTCATGGCCATTATCTCAGCGGCCTTCGTGTTCATCTGCGTGAGCGAGCTGGTGAAGTTGTTCAGCTGACGGCATCCCCCCGGACGCCGCGACGGGCGCGGAAGGCGGTGACGGCGGAGTCGACAAGCAGGAAGGCGAGCAGGCTGAGGCCGAACAGCGGGGCGAGGACGGAGTAGGCGACGACGGCCACCCCGACGCCGGCGAGCGCGGCGGGGTGGGGTCGGCGCGCGACGGGGGCCCGGCCGAAGCCCTCGCGCCCGCGCTGCCACCACATGCGGAAGCCGAGGTAGACGAGGGCGATGATTCCCGCCCCCAGTAGCGCCAGCGCGATCTGGTTCGCCAGTCCGAGGAGGTTGCCGATGTGCAGCTCGATGAGCCACTCGGTGAGTTTCGCGGCCAGCGGCCAGTCGGAGAACGGCACGAAGCTGAGGACCTCGCCGGTGCGGCCGTCGACAGTGACCGTGTCGTGGGTGAAGCGCCATGCCTGGCGGGATTCGCGGACCATCCAGGTGGTGACCTCGCCGGCGGGGGCGGTGATGTCGATCATGCCCTCCAGCCCCGATTCCCGGGCGGCGGTGACGGAGCGTTCCACGGCCGACGCCGCCTCCGGCGTGCCTGGGGTGGCGACGGTGGTCACCCCGGTGGGCGCCCGCCAGTCCAGTGCGCTGCGCACCTGGCCGATGTTGGAACCGGCGACCACCGACCACGTCAGGCCCGTGACGGTGAGGAAGAGCAGGCCCGGCAGGAGCAGGACACCGAGGGACTCGTGGAGTCGGAGGCTGCGCCCCCGGCCCTGCCGGGAGTTCAGCTCGGAGGCCCCTCGGCGCCGCCGCGCGGACCACCAGAGGTACACCCCGGACAGGGCGATCGCCCCCATCCAGGAGGCCGCGAGCTCAACGTAGTAGCGGCCGGGCTCCCCGAGCCACAAGGAGCGGTGCCCCTGCGACAGCCACGCGCGGATCGGCATGGCGCGGGAGGAGCCGTACTGGACGATGTCGCCGGTGATCCGCAGGTCAGCGGGGTCGACGAAGACGGTGGGCCGGTAGCTGGGGCTCGGCTGGGAGGGATCGACGAACTGGACGCTCGTGGTACGCCCCTCCCGCTCGGGGAGTCGGACGTTGTGGATCTCGAGGTCGGGGTGGACCTCCTGCGCCGCCCGCACCTGCTCGCTGACGGGCCGGTGCGGCCCGGTGGCGGTGGCGGTGAGGGCGTCGCGGTGCCACACCTTCTCGATGGTGGGGCTGAACGCGTAGAGCAACCCCGTGAGCGAGGCGGCGATGAGCAGCGGGGCGATGAGGATCCCGGCGAAGAAGTGCAGCCGGCGGAGCAGGCCGAGGGCCCCCGTCCGGCGGGTCGGCGGGGTGACGGTGGGGGGACTGTGTTCGGAAACGGTTGTCATGAACTAGCAGTCGCACCAGCCCGGGCGGTAGTTCCGGACATATCCGGAACCACATCAAAATTTCAGACGTTACTGCTGCAGCTTCTCAGCAATGAGTTTGTTCACCTGCGCAGGGTCGGCCTTGCCGCGGGTGGCCTTCATGACCGAACCGACGATGGCGCCCACGACCTTGGTGTTGCCGGCGCGGTACTTGTCCACGATGTCCGGGTTGGCGGCCAGGGCCTCGTCGACGGCGGCCTCGATGGCGCCGTCGTCACGCACGACCTCGAGGCCACGGGCGGCGACGACCTCGGAGACGGAGCCCTCGCCGGCGATGACGCCGTCGACGGCCTGTCGGGCCAGCTTGGTGGTCAGCTTGCCGTCCTTGACCAGGCCCACGACCTCGGCGACCTGCGCCGGGGTGATGGCCAGGGCGTCGAGCTCGATGTTCTGCTCGCGGGCGGCGGCGGAGAGGTAGTTGACCCACCAGGCGCGGGCCTCGTCGGCGGTGGTGCCGGCGGCGACGGTGGCCAGGATCGGCTCGAGCGCACCGGCGTTGACCAGGTCACGCATCTCGGCGTCGGAGATACCCCACTCCTCCTGCAGCCGGGCGCGGCGCACCCAGGGCAGCTCCGGAAGCGTGGCGCGGATCTCCTCGACCCATTCCTTCGGCGCGAGCACCGGCGGGAGGTCGGGGTCGTTGAAGTAGCGGTAGTCCTCGGCGGACTCCTTCGGGCGACCCTTGCGGGTGGAGCCGTCGAGCTCCTGGTAGTGGCGGGTCTCCTGGACGATCTCCTCGCCGTTGACGATGGCCGCCGCCTGGCGCATCATCTCGTAGCGCACCGCCTGCTCGACGGACTTGAGCGAGTTGATGTTCTTCGTCTCGGTGCGGGTGCCGAACTCCTGCTGGCCGATCGGGCGCAGCGAGAGGTTGGAGTCGACGCGCATGGAACCCTGGTCCATGCGGGCATCGGACACGCCGATGGCCTTGACCAGCTCACGCAGGGCGGTGACGTAGGCGCGGGCGATCTCGGGGGCACGCGCCCCGGCGCCCTCGATGGGCTTGGTGACGATCTCGATGAGCGGCACACCCGCGCGGTTGCAGTCCACCAGGGAGGCGGTCGCGCCGTGGATGCGGCCGGCCACGCCACCGAGGTGGGTGAGCTTGCCGGTGTCCTCCTCCATGTGGGCGCGCTCGATCTCCACGCGCCACTCGGTGCCGTCGTCGAGCACGACGTCGAGCCAGCCGTCGTAGGCGATCGGCTCGTCGTACTGGGAGATCTGGTAGCCCTTGGGCTGATCCGGGTAGAAGTAGTTCTTGCGCGCGAAACGGGAGGACTCGGCGATCTGGCAGTTGAGCGCCAGGCCGATCTTGATGGCCCACTCCACGCCCTTGGCGTTGACCACCGGCAGCGCACCGGGCAGTCCGAGGGAGACGGGGTCGACGTTGGAGTTCGGCTCGGCACCGAAGTGGGCGGAGCTGGTGGAGAACATCTTGGTCTCCGTGGCCAGCTCGACGTGGACCTCGAGGCCCATGACGGGGTCGAATTTCTCCAGGACCTCGTCGAAGTCCATCAGGTCGTGAATCGCGGCAGTCATGGCAGACAGTGTAGCGCTAGGCTTCCAGGTCATGAGCACCGTCCCCGTCACCATCGCCCGCGGCGGCACCTCGCGCGCCGTGTTCCTGCCGATGTCCGCCCTCCCCGCCAGGCAGACCGAGCGCGACGAGCTGTGCCTGCGGCTCATCGGATCGCCGGATCCGCAGGCCGTCGACGGCCTCGGGGGCGGCGTGAGCTCCAACTCGAAGGTGATGTTCGTCGGCCCCTCGGAGCGCGCCGACCTGGAGACGCTCTTCGCCCAGGTCTCCCCCACCGAGGAAGTCGTCGACTGGACGGGCAACTGCGGCAACATCTCCTCCGCCGTCCTGCACTACGCCCGCCACACCGGCCTGTTCGACGGCGACAGCGCGCGCGTGTGGAACCTCAATTCGCAGGCGCTCTTCGAGCTCGTGCTTCTCGACGACAGCGTCGACATGCGCTTCCTCTCCCCCGGCGGCGAAAAATGCGGCTCCCTCTTCCCCGCTGGCCGGCGCTGCAAGGTCGATGGACTCGAGGTCTCGCTTATCGACGTCGCCAACCCCATCGTCATCACCCGCGCGGCGGATGTCGGCGTCGATCCTGAACTGGGGATGGCGGCACTCAACGCGGATACCGCGCTGCTCGCGCGGCTGGAGCGCCTCCGCGTCGCCGCAGGTGAGCGCATGGGGCTGGCCCCCTCAAAGGTCATCCCGCGTGTCGCGATGGTCGCCCCAGGCAAGGACCTGCGCGTCGTCATGACATCTGTCGGCCGCATCCACCACGCCCTGCCCGGCACCGGCATCCTCGCGCTGGCGGGGGCGGTGGCGCTCGGGGGCACGGTGATCGACGACGTGCTCCCGGGGCGTCGAGACGCACTGACCCTGCAGCACTTCAAGGGCGACGTCGAGGTCTCCGCGCGGGCCCGCGGCGCAGAGCTTGAATGGGTGGCACTGCCGCGTACCGCGCGGATCCTGCTCAGCGGGCAGGCTTACTTGTAGAGGCGCTCCCACACCTCGCGGTAGGCCCGCGCCAGGGAGTCGACGGTCTCGTGAGCGTTGAGTCCGGAGGGGTTGGGCACGACCCAGGTTTCGGCACCGCCGATCGACTCGGGCTGGAGACCGACGCGAGCACGCGGTCGTCGATACGCCAGCCGGTAGGCCCCGATCCCGGCGACCATGACAATCTGCGGTCCGTGGCGGGCGACCTTCTCCTCCAGCACCCGGCCGCCCTCCACGTACTCCTGATGACTCAACTCGGAGGCGACGGCCGTGGCCCGGGGCACGATGTTGGTGAAACCCAGTCCAGCCCGGTGAATTTCCGCCAGGTGGGCGGAGGTGAGGCCGGAGCGGGCGTCGATAAGCGTCTCAGTGATGCCGGCGGCGTGGAGCGCCGGCCAGAAACGGTTCCCCGGGCGGGCGAAGGGCGCGTCGACCGCCTCGGAGAGCAGGCCGGGATTGATGCCGACCACGAGCAGTCGGCAGTGCTCAAGGTTGAGGTCGCGCATGTCAATCGTCGGTGAGCATGCGGATCAGGAGAGCCACGATAAGATCCTTTTCCGCAGGCTCGCTCATCGCAGTCATGAGCGTGATGGTCGCGAGGGCATTGTTGGACAAGCGGGGCCGCCCGTGTTCGTCGAAAAGTGCCCCGTTCCTGGCCAGAAAAGTGACGAACAACGCGGCAGCACTGCGTTTGTTGCCGTCGGACAGCGGATGGTTCTTGACGACGAGATAGAGCAGGTTCGCCGCCTTTTCCTCGACCGTCGGATACAGGTCCTCACCTCCGAAGGTCTGATAGATCCCTCTGGTGATCCCTTCCAGGCCTTGCCCTGGCTCATTACCGAAGAGACTGTCCAAGGGAAAGCTGGCTGCCACCTCCGCGATGACTGATCGGGCTTCATCCACGGTCAGGGTCCATTCCGGCAGAGCGGCCGGGGTCGATACGATCTCTCCTTCGTCGAAGTCACGCAACAGGTGGAGACCTGGCAGGTAGTGGCCGATCACATCGGCGATTCCCGCCACCGATTCATCGTCCGCACGCCCGAGGATACGAACTACCGCGCCCAATTCATCCAGACGCTGTCGATTGATGGAGTATCCCTGCACGAGGTATTCCCGGAGTCGATCGGTGGCCCAGATCCGGAATCGTGTAGCTACCTGGGACTTGATTCTGTATCCCACGGAAATGATGACATCGAGGTTGTAGTGCGGGATCGCTCGGTTGACCTGTCGTTTTCCCTCGATTCGAACCTGTCGAAAATCCCGACAGGTTGCGGCCCTCTCAAGTTCACCGTCCGCGTACACGTTGCCGATATGTTCAACGATGTTGGTCCGCGACGTCTGGAACAGCTCCGCCAGCTGCGCCTGCGTCAGCCACACCGTGTCATCCGTCAGGCGGACGGACAAAGCCGGTGCCCCGTCCTCGGACTCATAGAGGACGATGTCACCGGCCGGTGAGGTCACAGCTCCTACCCGAACATGGCTTGGGCGGTCACCCAGCGGTCCATGGGCACGGTCTTGAGCTGGCCGACGGCCTCCTGCAGCGGGATGTTCTCGATCCGCTCGCCCTTGAGCGCCACGCAGGTGCCGAATTCTCCGCGGTGGGCGGCGCGGGTGGCGCGCACGCCGTAACGGGTGGCCAGGACGCGGTCGAAGGCGGTCGGGGTGCCGCCGCGCTGGATGTGGCCGAGGACGGTGGTGCGCACGTCGTGGCCGAGGCGGGCGTGGATCTCGTCGGCGATCTGCTGGCCGATGCCGGTGAAGACTTCGTGCCCGAACTGGTCGACGCCGCCGGACTTGAGCTCCATGGTGCCCTCCTTGGGGGCCGCGCCCTCGGCGACGACGATGATGCCGTACTTCTCGCCCATCTGGAAGCGGCGCTCCATCTTCTTGCAGATCTCCGAGATGTCGAAGGGCACCTCGGGGATCACCGTGTAGTGGGCGCCACCGGCCATGCCCGCGTGGAGGGCGATCCAGCCGACGTGGCGGCCCATGACCTCGACGATGAGGATGCGGTTGTGGGACTCGGCGGTGGTGTGCAGGCGGTCGACGGCGTCGGTGGCCACGGCCACGGCGGTGTCGAAGCCGAAGGTGTAGTCGGTGCCGTTGACGTCATTGTCGATGGTCTTGGGCACTCCTACGACGGGGATTCCGTTGTCGGAGAGCCACTTCGCGCCCTTGAGGGTGCCTTCGCCGCCGATGGGGATGAGGGCGTCGATCCCGGCGTCGGCCAGGTTCTCCTTGATCTGCTCCAGCCCGGCCTTGAACTTGTCGGGGTGGAGTCGACCGGTGCCCAGGATGGTGCCGCCGCGCAGGAGGATGCGGTCGATGTGCTCGTCGTCGTAGAGATCGACGCGACGGTCCTCCAGCAGCCCCTGCCAGCCGTCCTCGTAGCCGACGACGGTGGAGCCGAACTCGGCGCTGGCGGTACGGACGATGCCGCGGATGACGGCGTTGAGGCCGGGGCAGTCGCCGCCGGAGGTCAGGGTGGCAAGTCGCATGGGGTCCACTCTAGCCCGCGCCCTGTGGTTCGGCACCCTGTGGTCCGACCTGCGAATCTGGCCGGAAGAAGGCCACCGCCACCAGTCCGGCGCCCAGGACGGCGGCGGGCAGCAGCAGCGACACCGCCAGGCCGGGGACGAAGCCGTAGGCCTCGGCCCCCACCTGCATGGCGGCCCCCACCCCGGCCGCCCCGAGCACCGCGCCGGCCTGCCGCCCGGTGTTGTACACCCCGGACGCGGCCCCCATGTGGGCGATGTCGACGGTGCGCATGGCGGTTGCGGAATTGGGCGCCCAGACCAGCGCGTTGGCCACGCCGAACAGGCCGGAGGCGAGGAGGAAGAGCCCCAGCGGGGCGTCGCTGACCATGAGCCAGCAGGTGAACAGCAGGGCGATGATCATCGTGGCGAAACCGCCCACCGAGAGCAGCCGCGGGTCCAGGCGGTCGGCGGCCGGTCCGATGAGCGGGGAGGCGACCGCCGCGATGAGCGCCATCGGGACGAGCAGCAGCCCGGCGTCGCGGGAGCTTAGCCCCTGCCCGTTCTGCAGCCACAGCATGACGGGCAGCATCATCGACGACACCGTGAAACCCATCGTGGCGATGGAGAACACGCCGAGCGAGTAGTTGCGGTTGCGGAACATCCCCAGCGGCACGAGGGCCTCGCTGTTTCTTCTCGACGCCGTCGCCTGCAGCCGGATGAACAGCGCCACGCTGAGCAGGCCGAGGACCCCGAGGGCCAGCGCCCAGGCCGGCCAGCCCAGGCCCGGGCCCTGCTGGACGGCGACGACCAGGGCGGTCATGCCGAGGAAGGAGACGGCGACGGAGGGGACGTCGATACGCCGGGCGAAGGTGGGCAGCCGGGGCACCCACAGGGTGGCCAGCACCACCGCCAGCAGGCCGACCGGCAGGTGGATGAGGAAGATCCCGCGCCAGCCCACGGCGGAGACGATGAACCCGCCCAGCACCGGGCCGACGAGCGTGGCCACGGAGCCGACTGCGCCCCACGCCCCGAGGGCGGAGCCGCGGCGCTCGCGCGGGAAGACGCGGTTGATCACGCTCATGGTCTGCGGGGTGAGGATCGCGGCGCCGACACCCTGCACGCCGCGGGCCGCGATGAGCAGCTCGAGGGTCGGGGCCAGCGCGGCGGCCAGGGCCGCGAGGGTGAACACGATGATGCCCAGGCGGAAAAGCGTTCCCTGTCCGAAGCGGTCGCCGAGGCGGCCGGTGAACAGCAACGGCACGAGCAGGCACAGCAGGTAGATGGAGGTGACCCAGACGACCTGGTCGAGGCGGGCGTCGAAGGCCGCCATGATCCCCGGGGTGGCGACGGCCACGATGGTCTGGTCGAGCAGGATCATGAAGAAGCCCAGGCACAGGGCTGCGAGGGCCTGCCAGGCCTGGGCCGGGGGCAGGACGGTGGAGCTCATTGGGTTGACTCTACCTCCGGAAGGAATCGGCGTTTCTGGCGAATTGCCCGTCACAATTCGCCAGAAACGCGCATTCCTCCTGCAGCCCCACCGTCAGCCGGTCGCAGCACCGCGACACCCCGCCAGATCGCCCACACGGAGATGAGCGCCCACGCCACGGCCAACACCGCCGCGGTGACGTAGATGGACACCTGCGTGAGCAGTCCCGTGGCGGCGATGAGGCCGATGGGGGCGGAGAACTGGCCGATGGCCATGAACACGGAGAAGGCGCGGCCGCGCAGGCGCTCGGGAATGATCTCGGTGACCAGCACCATCTGCAGGGGGCCGAGCAGCCCGCCGCCCAGGCCGGCGATGACCATGCCGGCGATGACCAGCCAGGAATAGTGCAGCGCCGCCATGCCGGCGAAGCCGATGGTGAAGAAGGTCATCGACGCCACCCAGATCGTGCGGCGCCGCGTCGTGCCGGCCGCGGCGATGAGGAAGCCGGAGGCCATCATGCCGACGGCGTAGGCGGACATGGCGAGGCCGAGCTGGACGGGGGCGTCGATACGCTGGAAGTGGGCGGGCATGAGGATCGCCAGGTAGGGGCTGACCAGCGCGGCGGAGACAAAGGAGATGGCGGCGAGCAGACGGATCGGCGCGGGGCGCACCACCTCCGCCCAGGAGCGCAGGGCCCCGAGGTCGGGCACGTCGACGGGGATCTCCTCCATCGAGGGGCGCAGGCGCAGCAGGGCGGTGAGTCCGGCGGCGAGCAGGGAGCAGCCGGCGGTGACCCACAGGACCAGTTCGATCGGCAGCGCCGCCATGAGGAATCCGGCGAGCGCCGGGCCGATGAGCCACGCCATCCCGCCGATGGACTGGTTGAGTCCGGCGATGAAGTCGACGGTCCGGCCGGAGGTGCGCGCGACATCGCCGACAAGGGCCGAGCGGGCGGCCATGCCGGGGATGTCGCCGACCGCGCCGATGATGCCGAGGATGATGAACGACGCCAGAGTCAAGCCCACAGCCTGGTCCACGAGGATGACGCCGACGACGGAGAGCCCGGAGATGACATCGGAGATGATCGACATCCGCTTCCGCCCGACCGTGTCGATGAGGTAGCCGCCGAGGAAGGCAACCGCGAGCGAGGGCAGGGCGATCGCCGCGGCCACCACGCCGGCGGCCGCGGGGTTGCCGGTGCGTTCGAGCACGAGCCAGGGCCACACGATGGTCGCCACCGCGTTGCCGAGCATGGACGTCGCCGCCGACGCCAGATAGATCCACACCGTCACCGGGCCCATCCTACGGGTCGCTAGGCTGGAGCCCATGGCAATGATCGACATCAAGAATCCTGAGAACGTCTCCACCGCGGCCGTCGTGTCGCTCGGCCTGCTGGGCGGGTGGCTCACCGCGCGCGAGACCGGCATCCGTCCCCTCGGCGGGGCGGTCCTCGCCGCCGCCGGCGGCTGGGCGGTGCGCTCCTGGCTGGCCAAGACGGACCCCCTCACCACCGCCGGGCTCACCGCGCTCTACGTCGGGGCCTTCGGGGCCTCGCACCCGCTGGCCAAGAAGGTCGGCTCCTGGCCTGCTGTCCTCGGGGTCACCGCTGTCGCCGGGGGCGCGGCGTGCGTGCTCTCCGACCTGCGCTAGTTAGAGCCCCGCGGCGTCGAGTTCGGCGTTGAACTCGCGCTTGGAGGCCTGCCACTGGTCCTCCGTCATCCCGATCCGCCAGTAGCCGGAGATGGACACGTCACCGCGGTTGACCTGGTGCTCGGCGAAGAGGTGGCGGCGCAGCTCCTTGATCATCTCGGCGACGCCGTGGATGAACCAGCTGGTGCGCTGCTGCGGGATGCCCCGTGCGCGCACCGCCTGCGACAGGGCGGTGCCGTGGGTGGCGCCGTCGCGCGGCACCCAGCGGAGGGTGACGCCGTCGGGCTGCGGAAAGTCGAAGGTCGCCGCCGCGTCGGCGATCTCGAGGTAGACATCCGCCGTCGCGCCCGCCGGAAGCTTCTCGACGCCCGCCGCGATCGCCGGGGCCGCCGATTCATCGCCGGCGAACACGAAGTGCTCGTAACCCTCCTCCGGGTGCCAGGCCCCGCCCGGGCCGCGGAAGGTGATGGTCTCCCCCACCTGCGCCCGCTGCGCCCACGGACCGGCGAGGCCCTGGTCTCCGTGGGTGACGAAGTCGACGTCGAAAAGCCCGGTCGCCGTGTCGATGCGGCGGAAGGTGTAGGTGCGGGTGACCAGCGCGCCGAACTCGATCTTGATGTAGTGGTCGGTGTGCGGCAGCTCCGCCCCGATGAGGTCCGGGCTGTGGAAGCTGATGCGGACCAGCTCCGGGGTGAGTCTTTCGACACCGGTGACGGTGGCGGTGCGGACGGGACGGGGTGCGCTCACGGATACTCCTCGGTAGATTAGGCCACCCTAACCTACCAGGCCTCAGTGGGCGAGAGCGACCGCCCCGGCCCGCCGCGGATCCGTGAGCTCGTAGGACCCGACCACGGGCACCCCGAACTGGCCGAGCACCGCCCGCGCCTCCGCGGTGGCCAGCGGGGAACGGGTCATGATGCCGGAGGCGGCGGCTACGGGGAGCCCGGCGTCGAGAAGTTCGCTGACACCGGCCCGGGCGCCGAGCGCGTCGGAGGCGGCGAACACGACCGCATCCACGCTCTCCCGGAACACCGGGTCCCGCAGGAGCTGGGCGGTTTCGCGCTGGTAGATGCCGTCGGCGATCTCCACGATGATGGTGTCCACGCCGGTGTCGCTGAGCTCGGAGATCATGTTGAGCGTCAGGGCGCGGATCTCCTCGAAGGGGGTGCGGAAGGTGGTGGCGTAGCCGAAGTCCGTGAAGTCGAGGACGGCGTGCGCCCCGGCGTCGCGGTAGTGCATGCCGTCGTTGCCCGCGCCCGTGCCGGTGATCTTGCCGGCGCCCACGCGCTGCCCGCCGCGGCTCAGCCCGTTGACCAGGCAGGCGAGGACGGTGGACTTCCCGGCGTTCATGGACGTCCCCAGCACCGCGATGACGCGGGGGCGTTCCGCCCGCGGCGTCGCATCGAGCGGGTTGCGGTACGCGCCGTAGTTACGCACGTTGACCACCCCGTCGGTGGTGGCCAGCAGGCCGAGGGGCTCGATCTCCGTCGGGGAGTCGACCGCCCCGTGCACCTCGGTGACCACCCCGGCGACGCCGCCGGCGGCCACCAGATGGCAGTGGTCGAGGCTGTCGGGGACGTGCGCGAGGAAGAAGTCCGCGGCGTAGCGGTGCCCGTAGGCCAGCAGCACGAGGGAATCCTCGAAGAGTGTGGCCTTGCGGGACACGGCGGTCTCGATCTGCTTGTGGCTGCGGATCCGGGTGACCCTCGCGACGACGACATCCCCCACCTGCGGCGCCACATGCTCGCCCGCGGACAGGTGGAACGCCGCCCGGTCCGCCTCCAGCGCAGCCCCGACGAAGCGGGTGCTGTAGCAGGTGTGGACCCGCTCCGGCACGGGGAGACGGCGCAGCGGACCGCGTGCGGCCTCCGCACGGGACACCGCGATCTCGGCGACCGGAATAGCGGGTTTCCCGACCGCGTCACCCGGCGTGGCGGCGGTCGAGGAAGGGGTCAGGAGGGTCATGGCATAGCGGCCTTTCGTCACGAAACAACGGACCCCGGAGATCCGTGGATCGTCCCGGGGTGACGGCCGACCATATCCACCGAGAAAAGAAGAACACAGCAGCCGCTGAGAAAATCTATCATCAGCGGCTACTGTGTGGGAACACGGCGGGACAAATCGTTATCCGCCGTGGTCAGGGACCGGAAATTCCCTAGGGGCGACGCGCCTCGAAGGCCGCGCCGACGCGGTAGAGACGGTCGTCGGCGAAGGCCGGGGCCATGATCTGCAGCCCCACCGGGAGCCCGGTGTCCTCGGCGAAACCGGCCGGCACGGACATGCCGCACAGGCCCGCCAGGTTGAGCGGCAGGGTGCACAGGTCGAAGTTGTACATCTCGACCGGATCGGCGACCTTCTCCCCCAGCTGGAAAGCCGTGGTCGGGGTCGTCGGGGTGACCAGCACGTCGACCTGCTCGAAGGCCGCGGCGAAGTCCTGCGCGATGAGAGTGCGCACGCGCTGGGCCTGCAGGTAGTAGGCGTCGAAGTAGCCGACGGACAGGGCGTAGGTGCCCAGGATGATGCGGCGCTTGACCTCCGGGCCGAAGCCGGCGGCGCGGGTCAGGGCCATGACCTCGTCGGCGGAACGGGTGCCGTCGTCGCCGACGCGCAGGCCGTAACGCATGCCGTCGAGGCGCGCCAGGTTCGAGGAGACCTCACACGGCATGATCAGGTAGTACGCGGCGAGGGCGTCGTCGAAGTGGGGGCAGTCGACCTCGATGATCTCCGCGCCCTGCTCCTTGAGCTGCTCGAGCGATGCGCGGTAGTTGGCCAGCACGCCGGGCTGGAAGCCCTCGTCGCGGTTGAGCTGCTTGACCACGCCGACCTTGACGCCGCTCAGGTCACCGTCGGCGCCCGCGCGGGCCGCCTCGACGACGCTGGCCAGCTCGCGGTCGACGGTGGTGGCGTCGAAGGGGTCGTGGCCGGCGATGACCTCGTGCAGCAGCGCCGCATCGAGCACGGTGCGCGCGGTCGGGCCGGCCTGCTCCAGGGAGGAGGCCGCCGCGAGGAAGCCGTAGCGGGAGACCGTGCCGTAGGTGGGCTTGACGCCGACGGTGTTGGTCAGCGCGGCGGGCTGACGGATAGACCCGCCGGTGTCCGTGCCGATCGCCAGCGGGGCCTGACCGGCCGCGATGGCCGCCGCGGAACCGCCGCCGGAACCACCCGGGGTGCGGGTGAGATCGTAGGGGTTCTTCGTCGCGCCGAAGGCGGAGTTCTCCGTCGAGGAGCCCATGGCCATCTCGTCGAGGTTCGTCTTGCCCAGGATCGGGATGCCGGCCTCCCGCAGCTTGCGGGTGATGGTGGCGTCGTAGGGGCTCATCCAGCCCTCGAGGATCTTCGAGGCGCCGGTGGTCGGGGCGTCGGTGGTGACGATGACGTCCTTGAGGGCCAGCGGCACGCCGGCCAGCGGCGAGGCGGGGGCCTCCCCGGCGTCGAGACGCTTATCGACGTCGTCGGCCGCCGCCAGCGCCGCCTCCGCACCGACGTGCAGGAAGGCGTTGATGTCACCGTCGGTCTCGGCGATGCGGTCCAGGTGCGCCTGGACGACCTCGCGCGAGGTCACCTGACGGGAATGGATCAGCTCGGCCAGCTCGGCGGCGGACAGCGAGGTCAGTCCCTCTTCGGGAACGATGTAGGTGGTCATGTGGGTCACTCCTCGCCCAGAATCTGCGGAACCATGAAACGGCCGTCCTCAGCTGCCGGCGCCTGATCGAGGGCCTGCTCGGCGGTGAGGGTGGGCACGAGGACGTCGTCCCGCATGGCGGTGGCGATCGAGTGCGGATGACTCATCGGCTCCACCCCCTCGGTGTCCACCTGCTGGACGGCGGAGACGGCGCCGATGATCTCGTCGATCTGCTGGGCGAACTGCTGGAGCTCGTCCTCACTCAGGGCGAGACGGGACAACATGGCGAGGTGGGCGACCTCATCACGCGAAATGTCGGACACGGGGAGAACATCCTTTACGCATCGTTAAATGAACGTCGTCCATGCTACTGCAGGGCGCCATGGGAAACTTATCCGAGGTATCCGCACAGCCGGGACGTGATGTTATCTATGCTTGAAATCACTCCCGTGCAATATGTTTCCGAAAGGTCGGCTCAGCCCTCATGTCTTATCTCATCCGCGTCCTGCTCCCCGACACCCCGGGTAGCCTCGGACAACTCGCGGAGGCGATCGGGCTTGTCGACGGCAACATCGAGTCCGTCGACGTCGTCGAGGCCTTCTCCGACGGCACGGTCATGGACGACATCGTCGTCTCCCTGCCCAAGGGCGCGATGGCGGATTCCCTCATCACCGCCGCCGACACCATCCCCGGAGTCGAGGTCGACTCCATCCGCCCCTTCTCCGGGCGCGTCGACCGCCGCGGGCAGATCCAGATGCTCGCCGAGGTGGCGGCCCACTCCCGGAACATCCCCCGCGCCATGGAGGAACTGGTCACCGTCACCCCCCGCTCCATGACAGCCTCCTGGGCCATCGTCCTCGACGACAAGGCCTCCGACGAGGAGATCTCCCGCGTCGCCGCGTCCATGGCCGCCCCCGAGGATGACGGCTCCCACCCGACGGACATCGACATCAGCGTCGCCCGCATCCTCAACCCGGACACCGAGGACTGGATCCCCGAGTCCTGGGGGCTCCTCGATTCCTCCCTGGCCGCCACCCCGCTGGGGTCGACGGGCATGGTGCTGGTCGTGGGGCGCACCGGCGGCCCCGACTTCCTGGCCAGTGAGGTCGCGCACCTGGGGCAGCTCGGGCGCATCGTCGGGGCCATCCTCAGCTGAGGCGCGCCCGCTGCCTAGCCTCCCAGCACAATCCCCTCCCGGCGGGGGTCGGCGCCGCCGATGATGCCGCGTTCGGTGACCACCAGGGCGGAGAGTCCGCTGGACTGGTCGTCCTCGTTGACCTCGTGGCCGAGGTCCTGGAGCGCGGTGACCAGGTCGTCCGCGTCCGACAGGAGGGGGTGTTCCCCGCCGAGGCCGGTCTCCGGGGTGTTGCGGGCCCCGAAGTTCGGGGCGGAGACCGCCTGCTGCGGATTCATGTCCCAGTCGACGATGTTGATGAGCGTCTTGGTCACGTACTGGATGATGAGCGAGCCACCCGGGGATCCCAGCACCATCCGTAGGTCGCCGGGGGCCCCGTCATCGCCGCGCTCGAAGACGAGCAGCGGGGACATGGAGGAACGCGGGCGTTTGGCGGCCTCGACGCGGTTGGCCACGGGCTGCCCGTCCTCGCCGACGGGCTCCGTGGAGAAGTCGGTGAGCTGGTTGTTGAGCAGGAATCCCTGCGTCATGTGGAAGGAGCCGAATCCGGCCTCGATGCTGGTGGTGGCGGAGGCGGCGTTGCCCTCGGCGTCGATGACGCTGATGTGCGTGGTGCCCTGCTCCGGCAGGTCGGCGCCGCGGGCCATCGCGGGGACGAGTTCGCCCGGCTGGGCGGTGCCCATCGAGGTGGCGGGGTCGATGAGCGCTCCCCGTTCCGCGATGTAGCCGTCGGAGAGGAACGCCTCGACGCCGCCGGGGATGTCGGTGAAGGCGGGGTCGGCGATGTAGGCGTCGCGGTCGGCGTAGGCGAGGCGCTGGGCCTCTGCCACGAGGTGCACCGCCTCGGGGGCGGGCAGCGCGCCGTCGGGGCCGGCGTCGCGCGGGGCGTACCGGGCGAGGTCGTGGGCGTCGAGAAGCCGCAGTGTCTCGAGCACCGCGACGCCGCCTGAGGAGGACGGAGGCATGCCGCACACGAGGGTGTCGCGGTAGGGCGCGCACAGGGCCTCGTGGACGACGGGGGTGTATCCGGCCAGGTCAGCGGTGGTCATGAGCGAGGGCGTCATGCCTTCGGCGTCCGCGGCTGCGCTCTCGACGATGCCCTGCGCGATCTCGCCGGTGTAGAAGGCGTCGGGCCCCTCGCTCGCGAGCTTATCGACGACCCCCGCATAATCCGGGTTCTGCAGCATCGTCCCGGCCTCCTTGGCGTCCCCGTCCTCGTCGAGGAAATGGGCGCGGGCCTGCGGATCACGGGCGAGGTCCTCGGCGGCGGAGGCCACGGAGGCGGCCATGCGCGGGGAGATCTCGAAGCCCTCGGCGGCGAGGTCGCGGGCCGGAGTGAGGTTCTCCGCCCACGCGCGGGTGCCGTAGCGCTCGTGGACGGTTCCCAGGGCGGCGACCATGCCGGGTACGCCGATGGAGCGCCCGGAACGGCGCGCATCCGGGACCGGGGCGCTCTGGTCCTCGGCGGAAATGTGGCGCAGGTAGTTTTCGTCGGCGGCCAGAGGTGCGACCTCGCGGCCGTCGATGGCGATGGTCTCACCCGTGGCGGCGTCGTAGTAGAGGATGTATCCGCCGCCGCCGAGGCCGGAGGACTGCGGTTCGGTCAGGCCCAGGACGAACTGCGCGGTGACGACGGCATCGGCCGCGGAGCCACCCGCGAGCAGCACATCGCAGGCCGCCTGCGTGGCGACGGGATTGGCCGTGGCGACGGCGAAGTTCTGCGTCTCCACGGCCTGCATCCCGGCGCGGTAACCGGTGGCGATCTCGGGGTTGGTGGTGATGTCGCGGTCACTGCCTCCGGAGGTCTCCCCGGTCGCCTCCCCCGCCGGGGCCGCGTCGAATTCGCAGTTGCTGGAGGTGATGGTGGTGACCTCGCTGGCGGCATGCGCGGCGGAGGTGGTGGTTGTGGTGGTCGTAGTGGTCGGCGTCTCGGAAGTGGTCTCGGGGGCGTCCTCGGCGCAGGCGGTGAGGACGAGTGCCGCAGCTCCCAGCGCGGCCGTCACCCCCCGGGCGCGGGTGCGGAATAGGGGTTTCATACTCCCAATGTAATGCACATCACATAAATGCGGTAGCACGCGGGGCGGGGTAGCCTCGATATTGTTGCCGAAGAAAGGACTCCCCCGTGCGTACCCTCCTCTTCCTGGCTGCTGCTTTTCACGCCGCCCTCTTCGCCGTCCTGCTGCTGACCTCTCGCGTCGACGTCATGCTGCTTGCGGTTCTCGGGGTGCTCGCGGCTCTCGCGGTCGGCGGTGTGGTCCTCGTCCGCAACGGGCCTATCGCAACGGTGTGGGTGGCCACCGCGGCCGGCCTCATCGGCCTCCTCGGCTGGGGATCCTGGCTGGTGCTGTGGGCCCTGGACCCGAGCCGCAGCGACGGCGCCATCAACATCATCGGCGTCCTGTTGCCGCCGATAGCGGGCCTGGTCTACCTGGTGGCGGCCCTCCTGCCGACGAGACGGTGACCTGGGACCACCTACACCTCGCCGGTCTCCAGCAGGCGCACGAACCCGGCCTCGTCGAGGATGGGCAGCCCCAGCTCCCGGGCCTTCGTCTCCTTGGAACCGGCATTCTCGCCGACGACCACATAGGAGGTCTTCTTCGACACCGAGCCGGAGGCCTTCCCGCCGCGGGAGAGGATGGCCTCCTTCGCCCCGTCGCGGGTGAAGCCCTCCAGCGAGCCGGTGACCACGATGGTCAGGCCCTCGAGGGTCTGCTCGGCCCGGTCGTCGCCGGACTCCTCCATCGTCACCCCGGCGGCGGCCCACTTCTCCACGAGCTCCCGGTGCCAGTCCACCTCGAACCAGTTCTTGAAGGACTCGGCGATGATGAGGCCGACGCCGTCGGTCTCGGCGATGTGCTCGACGGGGGCGTCGATAAGCGCGGGCAGGGAGCGGTAGCGGCCGGCCAGGGCGCGGGCGGCGGTGGGGCCGACGTGCCGGATCGACAGCGCGACGAGAACGCGCCACAGGTCGGTGTGCCGGGCAGTGGCGAGGTTGGCCAGCAGTTTCTCGCCGGAGGCGTTCACCTTGCCGGCCTTGGTGGTGTAGACCTGGGATGCCGCGAGGTCGGCGGCGCTGAGATCGAAAAGCCCGGATTCGTCCTGCAGGATCCCGGTCCGGATGAGGTCCTGGGCCCCCTTCTCCCCCAGCGCCTCGATGTCGAAGGCGCCGCGCCCGGCGAGGTAGGTGAGGCGGGAGGAGAGCTGCGCCGGGCAGGAGCGGGTGTTGGGGCAGCGCCAGTCGGCGTCGCCCTCCTTCTGCGGCGCCAGCCGCGTGCCGCAGGAGGGGCACAACGTGGGGAAGAGGAATTCGCGCTCGCTGCCGTCGCGCTTCTCGACGACCGGGCCCAGCACCTCCGGGATGATCTCCCCGGCCTTGCGGATGACCACGGTGTCACCGATGAGCACGCCCTTGCGCTTGACCTCGGTCTGGTTGTGCAGGGTGGCCATGGACACGGTCGAGCCGGCGACGAACACGGGCTCCATGATGGCGAAGGGGGTGACGCGCCCGGTGCGGCCGACGCCGACCTGGATGTCGACGAGCGTGGTGGTGACCTCCTCCGGCGGGTACTTGAAGGCGATCGCCCAGCGCGGCGCGCGGGAGGTGGCGCCGAGGGCGCGCTGCTCCGCGTAGGAGTCGACCTTGATCACCAGACCGTCCATCTCGTGGGCGGCGTCGTGGCGGTGCTCGGCCCAGTGGCGGACCTTGGCCACCACCTCGTCCGCCGAATGGACCTGGGCGGTATAAGGGCTGACGGGCAGACCCCAGGCCGCGAGAGCCGCATAGGCCTCGTGCTGGGTGGCGGGGGAGAAACCCTCGCGCGCGCCGATGCCGTGGGCGATCATCCGCAGGCGGCGCTTGCGCACGTCATCCGGGTTCTTCTGCCGCAGGGAGCCGGCGGCGGCGTTGCGGGGGTTGGCGAAGGGTTTGCCTCCCTCGGCCTGGCGTAACTCATTGACCTCGGCGAAGTCCTCGAGGGCGATGAACACCTCGCCGCGGACCTCCAGGAGCGCGGGGATGTCGGTGCCGCTGAGCTCGTGCGGGATGTCCCCGATGACCCGCGCATTCGCGGTGACGTCCTCGCCGACGCGCCCGTCCCCGCGGGTGGCGGCGCGTTCCAGCACGCCGTCGCGGTAAACGAGGGAGAGCGACAGTCCGTCGATCTTCAGCTCGGTGAGGTAGGTCTCCGACGGCGTGCGGGCGAGCCAGTCGCGCAGCTCGTCTTCGTCGAAGACGTTGTCGAGGCTCATCATGCGCTCGAGGTGCGCGACGTTGTCGAAGGTGGATCCGGCCAGCGCGGGGGCGCCGACCTCCATGGTGGGGCTGTCCGGGACGGCCAGCTCCGGGTGCTCCTCCTCCAGCTGCTGGAGCTGCCGGAAGAGCGCGTCGAAGTCGGCGTCGGGGATCTCCGGCTGTTCGTTGTAGTAGAGGTCGCGGTGGCGGCGGACCTCCTCGGCCAGGTCGTTCCACTGGCGACGCAGATCCGGGTCAATCACAGGCTCAGAAACAGGCTCAGTCACCGGGCCGATTCTAGCCCTGCTGTGCGGGCGCGTCCGGATCCGCGCCGGAACCGGGGCCCACCAGGTGTTTCCCCGGCGCGAGTGAGTCATGTCAGGTGGGCGGTCTAGGGTGTTAGCCATGACCGGATTTGATGCCGCCCGCATGCTCTCCTTCGACCTCGAGACCACCTCCCGCTTCCCGCAGGAGGCACGCATCGTCACCTCGGCGCTCGTGCGGATCGACGGCCGCCAGGTCGACGCCGTCGAGCACCTGGCGGACCCGGGGGTGGAGATTCCCGCGGAGGCCGCGCGCATCCACGGCATCACCACGGAGAAGGCCCGCGCGGAGGGGCGCCCGCATGATGAGGTGCTCGCCGACACCGTGGCCGCCATCCAGCAGGCCTGGGCGGACGGGCTCACCCTCGTGGTGTACAACGCCTGCTATGACCTCACCGTGTTGCGCCAGCTCACCGGCGATTTCGTGGTCACCGGGCCGGTGTTCGACCCCTACGTGGTCGACCGGGTGAAGGACCCCTACCGCCGCGGCAAGCGCAACCTCGGCGCCATGTCCGCGCATTACGGGGTCGAATTGAGCAACGCCCACGAGGCCACCTCCGATGCGCTCGCCGCCGCGCGGATCGCCTGGAAGCAGGCCCGGCAGTGGCCCGAGCTGACGCGGATGGACGTGGGCGAGCTCATGGAGTTCCAGGCCGTGGGCCACCACGATCGGCAGGTGGAGCTGGCGAAGTACCTGCAGGGGCAGGGCAAGGACGCCTCCGACGTCAGCACCGCCTGGCCGATGCAGGGCTAAGAGGTAGGGCTAGCGGGTGGCGAAGCGGGCCACGCACAACACCCAGTGCACGAGCAGCAGCCCGAGGAAAGCCGCGCTCAGCTGCGGCCAGCCGAGGGCGGCGGCACCCAGCGACAGGGTGCCGGCCGGGAAGGTCGAGCCCCACCAGGCCGGGACGTAGTCCGCCCAGCGGCGCACGGCGCGACCCCAGAAGTGACCCGCGGCAAAGAGCAGCAGGGGGATGCCCACCGCGAAGGCGGTGAGGCCGAAGGTGCGGGCGAGGGGGGCGTCGAGAAGCAGGTGGGCCGCGGCGGTGGCCTGGCCGATGATGCCCAACGGAATCCAGGCGGTGCCGGCGAAGGCGGCGGGGAGGCGGGGGCGGGCGGCGAAGACGCGGATGAACACGGGCACGCCGGTGAGCAGGCTGAGGAGGAAGCAGCCCAGCGCCACGGCCTCGACAGGCGGCCCCCAGGGCTCCGGGAGCAGTGACGCGAGTTGCCCGCCGGAGGTGGCGGCGACCATGGGGGCGACGGGTCCGAGCCCCCAGAGGAAGGTGGGGGCGCCGGTGAAACGCCGCATCTGCCACAGGCACGTGACCACCCCGAGCGGCATGCCGACCAGCCAGGCGAGCAGCTGCGGGGCGACGTTGCCGGTGGCGGTGGTCCAGGCGGTGCCCAGCGCCATGATCCCCATCGACACCATGCCCCAGGGGGCCATGAACTTCTGTCCGAAGCCGGGGTTGCGGTGGCGCAGCCAGCCGAGGAGGAAGGTGAGCAGCAGCGCGGTGGCCACGACCAGGAGGGCACGCCCGGGCCAGACGAGCCCGTGCGCGAGCGAGAGGGTCGCCGCGATGGAGGTGCCCATGAGGGAACCGGCCCAGGCGGGGCCGGCGGGTGGTCGAGTGCTCATTTCGCCCCATGCTATCCCCGCCCCCTGTTGACAGCGCGGCGGGGTGGGTGTGTACTGGAGCCATGCCCCATTCAACAGCTGTTGAATCCCGTGACCTGCGGGTGAGCCTCGGCTCCCGACGCCGCCGCGTCGAGGTGCTGCAGGGGCTCGACCTGCACATTGCCACCGGATCCATCACCGGACTCTTCGGCCCCTCCGGCTGCGGCAAGACAACCCTCATGCGCTGCATCGCCGGACTCCAACACCACAGCGGCGATCTGCGCGTCCTCGACTCCCCCGCCGGCAGCCCGGCGCTACGCGGGCGGCTCGGTTACGTCACCCAGTCCCCCAGCCTCTACCCCGAGCTCAGCATCGATGAGAACCTCGCCTACTTCGCCCGGCTGGCCGGCGGACGGGTGGATCCCGGGCTCCTGGACACCCTCGGCCTGGCGGCGGTCCACGAGAACCGGGTCGCCGACCTCTCCGGCGGCCAACGCGGCCGGGCCTCCCTCGGCGCCGCCCTGGTCGGCGACCCCGAGCTGCTCATCATGGACGAACCCACCGTCGGCCTCGACCCCGTCATCCGCGCCCAACTGTGGGAGACCTTCCGCGGCCTCGCCGCCGCCGGGCGCACGCTGCTCGTCTCCAGCCACGTCATGGAGGAGGCCGGGCACTGCGACCACCTCATCCTCCTGCGCGCCGGCCGCCTCCTGTGGGAGGGCGCCCCCGCCGATCTGCTCGCGGGCACCGGCACGCGCAGCTACGAGGACGCTTTCCTCGCCATCATCGAGCAGCATGAGCACCCCGAGCACCCTGAGCACCAAGAGCGGAGCCCCCGATGAACCCCTCCCTGCTGTTGTCCACCACCGCCCGCGTCCTGCGGCAGCTGCGCGCCGATCCCCGCTCCCTGGCGATGCTGCTCGTCGTGCCCCCGCTGCTGCTCACCCTCTTCTACTTCATCTACGAGGGCAACCCGCGGCTGTTCTCCTTCGTCGCGGTGGTGATGACGGTCATCCTGCCGATGTCGCTGATGTTCATCGTCTCCTCGGTGACCATGCAGCGCGAACGCGCCAACGGCACCCTCGAGCGCCTGTGGACGACGCGCCTGCACCGCGGGGACCTCATCGGCGGCTACGCGCTGGCGTTCGGGCTGCTGGCGGTGGTGCAGTCGGTCATCCTCGTCACGGTCATGGTCGTCTTCATGGACGTGCAGACCGAGGCCCCCGGCTGGGCGATCACGCTCATCGCGGGGATCACCGGGGTGACGGGGCTGTCGCTGGGCCTGCTCGGCTCCGCCTTCGCCCGCTCGGAATTCCAGGCGGTGCAGCTCATGCCGGTGCTCATCATCCCGCAGATCCTCCTGTGCGGGCTGCTCATCCCCCGCGACGGACTCCCCGACGTGCTGCGGTGGATCTCCCACGCCATGCCTCTGTCCTACGCCGTCGACGCCGTCACGGCGGCGGCCCGCTCGGGCGTCGAGGCCGCCGTCGCCCGCGACGCCGCCACCTGCCTCGCCTTCGCGCTCGGATTCCTCGCCGTGGCCGCCACCACCATGCCCCGGAGAACCCGATGAGCGACAACCCGGCCTCGCGCCAGCGGATCCTCACCGCCGCCCGCACCCTCTTCGCGCTCCACGGCTTCAACGGCACGACCCTGCGCGCCGTGGCCGCGGAGGCCGGCTGCGATGTGGCGCTCATCCCCCACTACTTCGGCAACAAGCAGGGGCTTTTCGACGCCGCGACGGACCTCCCCCTCCCTCCCGAGGCCCTGCTCGCCCCGCTTCGCGACGCCCCCCTCGAGCGTCTCGGCTCCGCCGTCGCCCGGACCTTCGTCCACGCCTGGGACACCCCGGAGGGTGCGGGCATGCTCGCCCAGCTGCGCTCGGTCCTCGACGACACCCCCGACCGGATGCTGCCGCTCATCGATTCCGCCATCTGGCGCCACGTCCGCGCCCGCCTGGCGGACGAAGGGGTGGACGAGCCGGAGCTCCGCGTCGAACTGGCCCTGTCCTGCCTCATCGGGGCGGTGACGATGCGCAAGTTCCTCCCCGCCCCGCGGATGTCCGCGGTGGCGAGCGCGCAGCTGGTGGGCATCCTGGGACCGGTACTCCAGCACCACCTCACCGGCGACCTGGGTTAGAGATCGCCGGCGTCCGTGCGCAGCATGTGGTCGACGACGCGGGCCATGGCGTAGGCGCCGGCGGCGTCGAGAAGCGGCCCGGTGGGGAACCCGGCGCGGGGATGGATGTCGACCCGCTCGCTGAGCCACTGCGGATCGAGGCCGAGCTGCTCCCAGAAGCGCGCCACGGCCACCGCCCGTTCGCGGGGGCGTTGCCGCAGCTCATCGACCACATCCCCCGGCCCGGTGACCCCGAGGCCGAGGCGCACGCCCGCGCTGACGGTGTGGCCGAGACCGTCGAAGTGGGCGGTCCCCTGCACCTGGTCGAGGGTCACCAGCACGGTATCGGCTCCGCTGCTGCGGGCCACCTCCCACAGCGGCGCGTAGCCGGTCTGGTTGAGCAGGACCCGCTCGACGTCGAGACCCGCGACCACTCCGGCGAGCCTGTCGCCGAGGTCCTTCGGGTGGACCGGACGGATGGGGTTGAAGCGGGTGACGCCCGGCAGGCCGGCGGCGATGTCGGGCAGCAGGGGTTCGTCGAGCTGGACGATGACGTCCGCGGCGAAGCGGCGCGCCAGTTCCGCCGCGTGGGCGTTGACGCCTGCGACGAGGGCCTCGCTGAGATCGCGCAGCGCCCCGGAATCGGTGATGACGCGATGCCCGCTGGCCAGCTCAATCGAGGCCGCCAGGGTCCACGGTCCGGTGACCTGCACCTTCAGTTCCGGCACGCGGGTGCCCCACGCCTCCTCCAGGGTGTCGAGATCGCGCTCGAGCAGATCCCGGGTGCGGCGGGTGAGCAGCTGCGGGCGATCCGTCATGATCCACGAGCGCGGCCCGCGGTCGACGCTCACGGCCTCCAGGAGCGCGGCGGTGCGGCCCACCCCGTCGGCGCCGAGGCCGCGGGCGGGCAGGTCGGGGACGTGCGGGAGGTCGCCGGTCTCGGAGAGGACGACGTCGGCGGCGTCGAGAAGCGAGGTGCCCGGCAGGGGGCCGAGGCCGTAGGCGGTCACAGTGACTCCGTTCCGCAGATCGTGCCCGAGCCGAGCACGACATCGCCCTGCCCGTCCGGGTCCGGCAGGTAGAGCACGGCGGCCTGCCCACGGGCCACACCCTGCAACGGCTCGGCCAGCGTGAGCGTCATGGCATCGCCCGTGACGACCGCGCGGCAGGCCACCACCCCGCCGTGGGCGCGGACCTGCACGTGCGCGTCGAACTCCCCCGTCATGTCCGGGTGCAGCACCTTGAGGCGGTCGGCGTGGATGACCCCGACGGACAGCGCCGCGCGGGGTCCGACGGTGACGGTGCCGGTACCGGCGTCGATGTCCGTGACATAGCGGGGGCGGCCGTCGGCGGCGGGGTCGCGCAGGTCCAGCCCCTTGCGCTGGCCGATGGTGAAGTTCCAGGCACCGTCGTGCGCGCGCAACTCCCGGCCAGAGGTGTCGACCACCATCCCGGGGCGCAACCCGATCCGCGCGCCCAGGAACGCCTGGGTGTTGCCGTCCGGGATGAAGCAGATGTCATAGGAGTCGGGCTTCTTCGCCACCGAGAAACCGTGGCGGGCGGCCTCCGCGCGGATCTCCGGCTTCTCCGTGTCCCCCACCGGGAACAGGCAGCGGTCGAGCTCGGCGCGGGTGAGCACGCCGAGGACATAGGACTGGTCCTTCGCGGGATCGACACTGCGGCGCAGGTGACCGGAATCGTCGATGAGCGCGTAATGGCCGGTGGCCACGGCGTCGAAACCGAGCGCCACGGCGCGGTCGAGCAGCGCGGCGAACTTGATCTTCTCGTTGCAGCGCAGGCAGGGGTTGGGGGTCTCGCCCCGCGCGTAGGAATCGACGAAATCATCGATGACATCCGCCTGGAAGCGATCCGAGAAATCCCACACATAGAAGGGGATGCCCAAGGCGTCGCACACCCGACGCGCATCGGCCGAATCCTCCAGCGAGCAGCAGCCGCGGGAGGACTCACGCACCGTCTGCGGGTCACGCGACAGCGCCAGGTGGACCCCGACGACGTCATGGCCCGCCTCCACCATCCGCGCGGCGGCGACCGCCGAATCGACGCCGCCACTCATCGCTGCCAGTACGCGCATGTGTCCTCCCTCTCTCAGAGGTGCAGCGTAATCGCCCGCGCGGCTATTCCCGAAACTAGGCTGGCCCCCATGAACGCTTTTCGACGCCTCCTGCCCGCCGTCCTGGTTGCCGCCCTCACCGTCGCCCCCACCGCGCACGCCCAGGACTTCGTGCACACGCCGCACAGCGTCTTCGGCGACGATGTCGGTTCCAGCGGCTTCAAGCTGACCGAGGAGCACGCCGCCTGGGTCGGGTTCCTGCGCGCGCGGGAGGCGGCGGTGGGGACCCTCGAGGCCGTCAACTGCTCCACCCTCGATCCGCTGCGCGCCTCCTCCTGCTACGCCTTCGATGCGCTGGGGGCGGTCATCGTCCGCCTCTGACCCCAGCGGCTACCATGTCCAGACATGGCCCGATCACGCAGGACACCCCAGAGCACCACCGCCGCCGCACCCGGCACCTACGAGATCTCCACCGGCACCGCCGAACTCGTCCCCGACACGTTTCTGCCGGACGCCTGGACCCTCATGATCAACGGGGTGCCCAGCTCCCACGTGCAGATCGGCCGCCCGGACGTCCTCGAATTCGAGTACATGCGCTGGATCGCCGCCATCGTCGAGCAGCAGACAGCGGCCCGTTTCGATCCCGCCACACTCCGGGTGACGCACCTCGGCGGCGCGGCCTGCTCCCTGGCCCGCTACTTCGCCCACCTGTGGCCGCAGTCCCGCCACACGGTCGTGGAACTCGACGCCAAGCTCGCCGGCTACGTCCGCGACTGGTTCGACATCCCGCGCGCCCCGACGGTGAAGATCCGCGTCGGCGAGGCTGGCGAGGTCACCCGGGGTTTCTACCCCTGCAGCCGGGAGATCATCATCCGCGATGTCTTCTCCGGCAACCGCACCCCCCTCGACCTGACGACCCCGGAGTTCTTCCGCGCCGTCCACTCCGCCCTCACCCCGGGCGGGTTGTACGTGTCCAACTGCGGCGACTACTCCAGCCTGCTGGGTTCGAAGACGGAGTTGGCGGGCATGACGCAGGTGTTCCGGCATGTCGCGGTCATCGCCGATCCCCCGATGCTCAAGGGGCGTCGTTACGGCAACATGATCCTCATCGGCTCCGACACCGAGCTGCCCGCCGAGGGGTCCCGCGAGGCTGCCCAGCTGGCCCGGGTGCTGCTCGGCGGGGCCGTGCCCGCCCAGTACAAGGACGAGCGCTGGACCCGCGCGCTTATCGACGCCACCCCGCCCCGCACCCTCTCCGACCCCGCCCCCGGCCCCGACCTCCCGCCGGGCTGACGTCGGTTCCGCGTTTCCCCAGGACGCAGCTGTTCCCGATCGTTGAGGTCAGCCCGGCGGGCGGGCCGGCCGGAGCACCAGCGGCACGATCGTGCCGGACCCAAGAGGAGTGGGCATGACACCGGAGGACAGCGGAACAGCTGCGCGCACGCGACGAGAGGAACCCGGCCTGCGACAGCGCGACCTCTTCGCTGTCTGCGAGGTGTCCGAACGGCTCTTCAGGGACATCGAAACGGGGCAATCCTAGCCTCCGGCTAGACACTCTGCTCCGGGTCCTCGATGTCCTCAATGTCCTCGGGTACCGGGTGGCACTCACCCAATCTGACGCCCTCCGTCCGGGGACCCGCCCATGATCACCCCCCGCGCGGGTGTGGTCGCTCAGCCAGCGTTCGCCAGGAGAATGAGCAGGTCGCCGATGCTGTAGTCGGGGTTGTCCACCATGACCTGCAGGTCCTCAACGGGCAGCTGGCCGGTGGCCATGAGCTCCCCGACGCGGCCGCTGATCTCGTTGACCAGCACGGGTTCGATGCCCAGCTGCGCGGCGGCCTGCTCGAGGGCACCCGGCGGGAGGATCCCGCTCTGGGCGGCGAGGATGAGACCGGCCAGCGCGGCGTTGTCCCCGCCGAGGGTTTCGAGGATCTCGTGGTCCGGCGCCACCAGCGGGCCGGTGGTGCCGAGGTCGACGGCGCGTCCGGCGACGAAGTCACCGAGCTGGGCCTCCGTGCCATTGAAGAGGTTGAGGTCCACGTGTCCCTCGATACCGGGGACGCGCCCGGTGTCGGAGCGCTGCCAGAAGGTCAGGGCGTCCCAGCCGCCGACGGGGTCGGGGCGCTGGTTCTGGTAGGCCGCCAGCCACAGCGGGAACTGGGAGAACTCCCGGGTGTCAGCGAGGTGCTCGCGCCAGAAGTAGCGGTAGGTGTACACCATGGGGGTCCGGCCGGTGAGGCGCTGCGTCTCGTCGAGGAAGTCACGGACCCAGGCCTGCAGCTGCGCCGGGTCGCGGTCCTCGGCGACCTCGATGTCGAGAACCGGGGGCAGCGAATGCTGGGGGGCCGTGGCCAGGGTGGCTGCGTAGTGGGCCGCCTGGCGGCGGGCGTCCCCGGCGGGGCGCGCGTAGTGGTAGGTACCCACGAGGAGGCCGGCCTGGTGCGCGGCCTGCACGTCCTCGAGGTAGTGCTGGTTCACCCAGCCCTCCCCCTCGGTGGCCTTGACGAAGGCGAACTTCTGCCCGGAGGCGGCGACCTCGGGCCAGCGGATGGCCCCGGCGTCGCGCTGGTGCCCGGAGACGTCGACGCCGGAGGGCGCGGTCGAGGAGAACGCGGCGGCCGGGGAGGCCACGAGGGTGCAGGCCAGTGCGGTGGCCGTGAGCAGGGAGCTGAGGCGGGTGAGGGCACGCATGGCTCTCAACATAACCCACCAGACCCCACCCGTCACATCATTCACACAAATAACATGCGCCTCAGCCGGCCATGCCCGCGAGCCGCGCCCGCGCCACCGTCTCCTCGATGATCGCCAGCACCGCGTCGACGTCCTCCTCCGTCGACGTCCGCCCCAGCGTGAAACGCACGGCCCCGCGGGTGTCCGCCTCACTCACCCCCATGGCCAGCAGCACGTGGCTGGCCCGGTTGACCCCGCTCGCGCAGGCGGAACCGGTGGAGGCCTCGATGCCGGCGGTGTCGAGCAACATGATGAGGCTGTCGCCCTCCGCCCCCGGGAAGGAAACGTGGAGGTGCCCCGCCAGCGCGGGGCCGCGGGTGTGCACGAGGACGTCGTCCACCCGGGCGAGGATGCCCTCCCGGAGCCGCTCACGCAGGCCGGCCAGACGGGTCTCCTCGGCGGCCATCTCGGCGACGGCCTCCTGCAGCGCCGCCGCCGTCGCGGCCGCGGTGGCCACGTCCAGGGTCCCCGGGCGGATCCCGCGCTCCTGTCCCCCGCCGTGCAGGACCGGGGCGGGGGCCGGGGAACGGCGCGCCAGCAGCAGCCCGCCGCTGCGCGGCCCGCCGAACTTGTGGGCGCTGGCTGCCAAGGTGGTGGCTCCCAATCCCCGGAAGGAGACGGGCCGGTGGCCGACGACCTGGACGGCGTCGATGTGCACCGGGGTGCCCGCCGCTTCCGCCCGCGCCACGATGTCCTCCACCGGCTGCAGTATTCCGGTCTCGTTGTTCGCCCACATGCACGTGGCCAGGGCGGCCGGCGCGTCCAGCGCCGCGAGGCCGGTGACGCGCCCCTCCGTGACCGGCAGCCACTCGATCTCCGCCCCCAGTGCCTTCAGGGCCTTGAGTGGCTCGAGCACCGCGGGGTGCTCCACCGGGGAGGCCACGACGCGCCCGCCCCCGGCGGCGCGGTACAGGCCGGTCACCGCGAGGTTGTCGGCCTCGGTGCCGGAGGCGGTGAAGATGACCTCGACCGGGTCGGCGTCGAGAAGCGTCGCGATGAGCTCCCGGGCGTCGTCGAGCACGCGGCGCGCCGCGCGGCCGGAGGCGTACTGACCCCCCGGGTTGAGCATCCCGGCGTGCTCCACCCAGGCGTCGACGGGCACCTGCCGCATGGGCGAGGTGGCCGCGTGGTCGAGGAAGTGACGCACTTACTTCCGGGCGTTGATCTCGGCGATGAGCGCGGGGACGACCTCGAAGAGGTCACCTACGACACCGAGGTCGGCGATCTGGAAGAGGGGGGCGTCCTCGTCGTTGTTGACCACCACGATCTTCTTCGCGGTCTGCATGCCGGAGGTGTGCTGGATGGCGCCGGAGACGCCGAGCCCGATGTAGAGGTCCGGGGAGACGGTGACACCGGTCTGGCCGATCTGGTACGCGCCGTCGTAGTAGTCGAGGTCGACGATGTCGCGGGTGACGCCGACGGCCCCGCCGAGGGCGTCCGCCAGCTCCTCGGCCAGGGCCATGCCCTCGCGGGAGCCGATCCCGCGCCCGGCGGCGACGACCACCGAGGCCGCCGCCAGCTCCGGGCGGTCGCCGCGCACGGCCGGGGTGAAGCCGGTGACGGTGACGTCCTTGGCGGTGGCGGCGGGCAGCGCCAACGCGCTCAGGGTGCCGGCGGCGGCGACCGGGGCGGCCTCGACCGCACCGGGGCGCACGGTGTAGATCGGGCAGGCCCCGCCGACGGCGGCGGAGACCTGCAGCTGGTCGCCGAAGACGGACTGCGCCGCGGTGCGGTCGGCGTTGATGCCCACGACATCGCAGAGCACGCCGGAGGCCAGGCGGGCGGCGAGGCGACCGGCGATCTCGTTGCCGGTGGCGTCGGCGAGCAGGACGATCGGGCCCGGGGTGGTGGCGGCGAGGGTCTGCAGGGCGTCGACCTGCGGCAGGATGAGGCGCTCAGCGACATCGGCACCCTCGGCGGCGACGACGGCCGCGGCACCCGCCGCAGCCAGGGCCGGGGCCAGCGCCGCGGCGACACCGGGGGCGCCGACGACCACGGCGGTGACCTCGCCCAGCGGGCGGGCGGCCGTGATGAGCTCGTTGGTGACGGGGGCTACCTGGGAACCGTCGTGCTCGACCAGGACGTAGACAGTGGACATGCTCATGCTCCTATTACGGGGTCGAGGGGGTCAGAGGAACTTCTCGTCGGCCAGGTACGCGGCCACATGGGCGGCGGCGGCCGCCCCGTCCGCGCCGCCGATGACGTCACCGGCGGTACGCGCGGGGCGGGCCGTGGCGGCGGTGACCGCGGTGGCGGAATGCGCGAGGCCCACCTGGGCGGCGTCGACGCCGACGGCGGCGATGTCGAGGACGGTGATCTCGTGCTTCTTCGCCGCCATGAGCCCCTTGAAGTTGGGGAAGCGCGGCTTGGGCGCCTTGTCGGTGACCGAGATGATCGCCGGCAGCTGCGCGGAGAGCTCGTGGCGGCCGGCGGCGCTCTCGCGCACGGCGGTGATCGTCTGGCCGTCGAGCGCCACGGAGCGCACGCCGGTCAGGGCCGGGAGCAGGCGGTACTCGGCGAGCATGCCGGGCAGTGCGCCCATGGCGCCGTCGGAGGAGGCGTTGCCGGCGACGATGAGCGCGACATCCTCGACCGTATTGATCGCGTTGCTCAGCGCCCAGGTGGTGCCCAGCAGGTCGGAGCCGGCGAGTGCCTCGTCACGCAGGTGGATGGCGTCGTCCGCGCCCATGGCCAGGGCCTTGCGCAGGGCCTCGTCTGCCCCGTCCGGGCCCATGGTGAGGGCGATGACGCGGTAGCCGGCCTCGGGGTGGTCGTCCCGCAGCTGCAGGGCCTGCTCCATGGCGAACTCGTTGATCTCGTCGATGACGGAGTCGACGTTGACGCGGTCCAGGGTGTGGTCGGCCTCGAGGGCCTTCCGGGACCAGGTGTCCGGAACATGCTTGACGAGTACCACGATCGCGGGCATCGGCAGTCACCTTTCTACGGGGTGGGGGAAGTCTGCAGAGAGTCTACGCTAGGCCCACCCCCCGCAACCAAGGCCACCCTTAGTTTTTATGCTCGCGAGGGCCGCACACGATCGCCACCCCCTGCGTGCCGATTCGCGTGCACACCACCGCCCCGGCACGTGTGCCCCGCAGCCGCAGCTTCTTGCGCAGTGCATCCGGGTCGACGTCGACACCCCGCACGAGGATCTCCAGCGAGCCGATGTCCCGCCCGGCCAGCGCGGCCTTGAGCTTCTTCAGCGGGACGATCTCCTCGATGGGGAAACCGCTGCGGCCGGCGGGGATGGTGTCGCCCGTGAGGTAGGCGATGCGCTCGTCGAGCATCCACAGCCCCTCCCGCGCCGCGTAGTGCCGCACGAGCCCGGCGCGCACCACCGCGCCGTCGGGGTCGATGAGGTAGCGCCCCGGGTCGCCGGCGCCGACCTCGTCGGGCAGCGCGTCGCTGAGCCGGTCGACGTGTCCTCCGGTGATGATGAGCGCCTCGCGCCGCGTCCCCTCGCTCAGCCCCGGGGTGTACAGGCACGCCTCCTTGACGCCGCCGTCGACGGACACGAGGCTCACCAGCCCCTCCCACTCGGAGAAGTCCAGGCCGGGGGCGCATTTCACGGCGAGTTCGGTGCCGCACCAGGCGTCGAGAAGCTCCGGCAGCGGCGGCAGCAGCTGGTCCGGGTGGGTGATGCGCCGCCCGCCGGCCCGGCGCGCCGGATCGGCGATCACGGCGTCGACTCCCCTGCTCACCGGCCGCGTGGCGTCGGCGCGCACCAGCCACGCACCGGGGCCGAGGTTGTGCCGCGCCATCGCCAGGCGCACGGGGTCGAGGTCGCTGCCCAGGTAGGCACCGCTTATCGACGCCCCCTCCGTCCCCACCGAACACGTCACATCGTGGACGAGGGCGTCCCCGCCGAGCACGCGGCGCAGGCGGGCGGCGCGTTGCGCGGCCACCACCTGCGGGGTCGCCTGCTGGGCGGCGTCGAGATCCGTCACCCAGTCGGCGGGGAACTTGCCGTTGGCCCCCGCGGAACGGCGCGCCTGGGCCAGTTCCGCGACCGCCCGGCCGAAGTCGCCGAAGCGGGCGCGCAGGGCCGCGGCGTCCTCCAGCAGGCTGGCGCGGCTGAAGGTGAGGTCAGCGGTGGCGGCCGCGATGTCGTCGGTGTGGGCCGCGAGAAACGCGACCTCCTCGTGGGTGAAGGCCATCAGAACTCGGGCCGGATCCGGTCGACCCAGGCGGTGGTGAAGTACTCCGCGAAGCGGGGATCGTCGACGGGGTCGCCGACCACGGGGGTGAGGTCGGCGGCGTCGGCCCCCGCCAGGGCTTCGGCGGCGGTGGGGAACTGCGCGAGGAAGCTCAGTTGCGCCCACGTCGGGATGGCGAGGCGGACGAGGCCGTGCCGCCAGCCGTCGAGAAGCAGATGCGGAGGGAACCAGCCGGCGTCATCGGCCTCGGAGGTGTCGCCGTCCGGGGACTGGCCGCGCGGGGCGACCGCGACGAAGGAGACGGTGTCGAACCAGTGCAGGTCCTTCCAGCCCCCCACCCAGCGGGCCCAGGGGCGCGCCAGGTCGGAGCAGACGCGCAGGTCACGGCGGGTGAGCATGTCCGTGAGGGAGATCCGGTGGGAGATGAGGTCGACGCGGTCCTGGTGATAGGGGGTGACGTCGGTGATGGGGCGACCATCGCCGTGGACGGCCAGCAGCGTGCCCGTCTCCTCGAAGAGCTCGCGCACCCCGGCGAAGACCACCGCGTGGGTCTGCTCGGGGCTCAGGCCCAGCCGCCCGGCGAGCGCCTCGACGGGCTCCCCCGTCCACTGGTCATCGGTGTCCCACGTGCCGGAGGGGAAATCCCGGTGGTCGACGCCGCCGCCGGGAAAGACGGTCATGCCGGGGTAGTTGCGCATGGTGGAGACCCGCTCCTGCGCCCACACCTGCAGTCCCTGCTCGGAATCCCGGACGAGGATGATGGTGGTGGACAGGCGGGCCTGCTGATAGCCGGTGGGCGCGTTGCGTTGGGTCACGTCCGCTCACCCCCGGGGCGCGCGGTGCGCCGGACGGCGCCGGGAACGGCGGGCGAAGTAGCGCTCACCGATCCGCGAGACCTCGATGGGCTGATGGAAGGCCCGCGAGAGGTTCTCGCTGGTGAGCACGGTGTTGATGAGGCCCTGGGCGACCACCTCGCCGTCGTCGAGAAGCATGGCGTGGGTGAAGCCGAAGGGGATCTCCTCCACGTGGTGGGTGATCATGACGATGGCCGGGGCGTCCGGATCCATCGCCAGATCCCCGAGGTAGCCGACGAGGTCCTCGCGGCCCCCGAGATCCATGCCCGCGCCCGGCTCGTCGAGGATGAGCAGCTCCGGGTTGGTCATGAGCGCGCGCGCCACGAGCACCCGCTTGCGCTCGCCCTCGGAGAGCGTGCCCCACGTGCGGTCCTGCAGGTGATAGGCGCCGACCTGGTCGAGGATCTCGTTGGCCTGCTCGAAATCGATCTCCTCGTACTCCTCCCGCCACCGGCCCAGCACGGCGTAGCCGGCCGAGACGACCAGGTCCCCCACCTTCTCGTCCGGCGGGATGCGGTTACCCAGCGCCGAGGAGGACACGCCGATGGAGGCGCGCAGATCGCGCATGTCGGTGCGGCCCAGCTGCTCGCCCATGACGAAGGCGCGTCCCGTGCTGGGGAACTCCTCCGCCGCGGCCATCCGGATGAGGGTGGTCTTGCCGGCGCCGTTGGGGCCGATGATCACCCACCGCTCATCCAGTTCCACCTGCCAGGTGACAGGGCCGACGAGGTTACGTCCCCCGCGTTTGAAGGTCACGTCACGGAAATCGACGAGGAGGTCCTCGGAGGAGGCGGAATCGGCATGGAAGTCAGTCACATCCCCCATTGTGGCCGATTTTGTGCGTCCCCTGTGGAACTGACACAGCTGGACTAGGCTCGACTGAGTAGTTCCAACCCCTCAATGTGGAAGGTGAAACACATGACCGGTCGACTCGGAATCGATGACGTCCGCCCCCAGATCACCGGGCGGCTGTACCCCGCCAAGGCAGTGGTGGGGGAGGTCATCCCCGTCACCGCGCTGGCCTGGCGGGAGGGCCACGACGCCATCGCGGCGACCCTCAACGTCACCCCACCCGAGGGCGCGAGTGTCGCCATCCACATGACCACCGACCCGCACAACCAGGACCGCGTCCACGGCGTGTTCGTCCCGGATGCGCCCGGCCTGTGGACCTTCCGCGTCGACGCCTGGTCCGATGTCTTCGCCACCTGGCGCAATGCCGTGAACAAGAAGATGGACGCCGGTCAGTCCGCCGCCGAGCTGGCCAATGACCTCGCCCACGGCGCGGACCTCTTCGACAAGGCCGCCGAGTCCGCCCCGGACTCCGTGTCCGGCGTGCTGGTCGACGCCGCGGCGGCGCTGCGCAACGAGGACCTCAGCCTGGAGAAGCGCGTGGAGATCGGCCTGTCCGAGGTCGTCACCGCCGTGTTGCACCGCCACCCCCTGCGCGAGCTGCTCACCCAGGGCCCCGTGTGCGAGGTCCTCGTCGAGCGGCGCGGCGCCCTGGTCAACTCCTGGTACGAGCTCTTCCCGCGCTCCACCGGAGGCTGGGACCAGTACGGCCAGCCCGTCCACGGCACCTTCGACACCACCGCCGCGGCCCTCGAGCGGGTCGCCGCGATGGGCTTCGACACCGTCTACTTCCCCCCGATCCACCCCATCGGCGCGATCAACCGCAAGGGCCGCAACAACACGCTCACCCCCGAGCCGGGCGACGTCGGTTCCCCGTGGGCCATCGGCGCGCTGGAGGGCGGCCACGACACCGTCCACCCGGACCTGGGCACCGAGGAGGATTTCGTGGCCCTCCTCGAGCGCGCGGAGGAGCTCGGCCTGGAGATCGCCCTCGACCTCGCCCTGCAGGCCGCCCCGGACCACCCCTGGGCCACCGAGCACCGGGACTTCTTCACCGTCCTCGCCGACGACACCATCGCCTACGCGGAGAACCCCCCGAAGAAGTACCAGGACATCTACCCCATCAACTTCGACAACAACCCCTCCGCGGTGTACGACGAGATCTACCGCGTCGTCATGCACTGGGTCGACCTTGGCGTGCGCACCTTCCGCGTGGACAACCCGCACACCAAGCCGGCCAACTTCTGGGAGTGGCTGATCAGCAAGGTGCACGAGACCGACCCGGACGTCATCTTCCTCGCCGAGGCCTTCACCCGCGCCCCGCGCCTCTACGGCCTGGCCAAGCTCGGCTTCTCGCAGTCCTACACCTACTTCACGTGGAAGACCTCGAAGGAGGAGCTCACGCAGTTCGCCTCCGAGATCCGCGACGCCGCCGACTACTCGCGCCCCAACCTCTTCGTCAACACCCCGGACATCCTCCACGAGTCCCTCCAGGTCGGCGGGCGGGCGATGTTCGCGGTGCGCGCGGCGCTGGCCGCCACCCTCTCCCCACTGTGGGGCGTGTACTCCGGCTACGAGCTCTTCGAGTACCAGCCCGTCGCCCCGGGCTCCGAGGAGTACCTCGACTCCGAGAAGTACGAGCTGCGCCCCCGTGATTTCGCCGGCGCCCTGTCCACCGGGGATTCCCTGGAGCCCTACCTCACGCTGCTCAACCACGTCCGCCGGGAGAACCCGGCGCTGCAGCAGCTGCGCAACCTCCACTTCCATGAGGTGGACAACGACCAGCTCCTCGCCTACTCCAAGGTCGACCCGGTCACCGGCAACGTCGTCCTCGTGGTGGTCAACCTGGACACCTACAACACCCAGGCCGGCACCGTGCACCTCGACCTGGCGGCGCTCGGGCAGCACCCGGGGGCCACCTTCCCGGTCCACGACGCCGTCACCGGCGCCACCTGGACCTGGGGCGGGCACAACTACGTCCAACTCACCCCGGAGGTCGACGTCGCCCACATCCTCATCCTGCCGACCGTGCCCACCGATCAGCGCGAATCCCTCGCGTGGCGCGACGTCGCAGACTACCGCGCCTGACCACCCCGCTCCTGTAGCGTCAGGAGTACCGAGACAACCGATCCACCTTCCATCTGTGAGGTTACAGCCATGCACGACGCCACTGGTCTCGACCAGAAACTGCTCATCCCCGACGCGGCCCTGGAGCGCCTGCGTAACTGCAGCCACCACGCCCCGCACGACTTCTACGGATGGCACGCCATCGAGGGCGGATCCGTCATCCGCACCCGCCAGCTCGGCGCCGTGAAGGTGGACATCCTCATCCACAACGAGGCCCGCGAGGCCACCCCGGTCGGGGACGACGTGTGGGTGCTCGGCCTGCCCGACATCTACACCCCCGACTACCGCCTGCGCATCACGTGGCCCGACGCGGAGCCGGTCGTCGTGGCCGACCCCTACGCCTTCCTGCCCACCCTGGGCAACCTCGACCTGCACCTCATCTCCGAGGGCCGCCACGAGCGCCTGTGGGATGTCCTCGGTGCCAATGTGCGTTCCTACGAGACGGCCCTGGGCACGGTCAAGGGCACCTCGTTTGCGGTCTGGGCCCCCAATGCCCAGGGCGTGGCCGTGGTCGGTGACTTCTGTGCCTGGAACAACAACCAGTACCCCATGCGCTCCCTCGGCTCCTCCGGTGTGTGGGAGCTGTTCGTCCCCGGGATCGGCGCGGGCGACACCTACAAGTTCGCCATCCAGACCCAGGAGGGGCACCGCCGCGACAAGGCGGACCCGCTGGCCAAGGGCACCCTGGCGCCGCCGGAGACCACCTCTGTCGTCGTTGATTCGCGCTACGACTGGAGCGACGGTGAGTGGATCCGCCAGCGCGCGGAGTCCGACATCATCAACGGCCCCATGTCCATCTACGAGGTCCACCTGGGTTCCTGGAAGATCGGCAAGGGCTACCAGGACCTCACCACCGAGCTGGTCGACTACGTCGCCGAGCAGGGCTTCACCCACGTCGAGCTCATGCCCGTCGCCGAGCACCCCTTCGGCGGCTCCTGGGGCTACCAGGTCTCCGGCTACTACTCCCCCACCGCCCGCTGGGGCGACCCGGATGAGCTGCGCGCGCTCATCGAGGCCTTCCACAACCGCGGCATCGGCGTCCTCGTCGACTGGGTCCCGGCGCACTTCCCCAAGGACGACTGGGCCCTGGCCCGCTTCGACGGCCCCGCCCTCTACGAGCACCCGGACTGGCGCCGCGGCGAGCAGAAGGACTGGGGCACCTACGTCTTCGACTTCGGCCGCAACGAGGTGCGCAACTTCCTCGTCGCCAACGCCCTCTACTGGATCGAGGAGTTCCACATCGACGGCCTCCGCGTCGACGCCGTCGCCTCCATGCTCTACCTCGACTACTCCCGCGAGCACGGCGAGTGGGAGCCCAACCAGTACGGCGGCCGCGAGAACCTCGAGGCGGTGCAGTTCCTCCAGGAGATGAACGCCACCGTCCACCGCGCGCACCCGGGCGTGCTCACCATCGCCGAGGAGTCCACCTCCTGGCCGGGTGTCACCGCCCCCACCGAGCACGGCGGCCTCGGCTTCTCGCTCAAGTGGAACATGGGCTGGATGAACGACACCCTCGAGTACTTCAAGCTCGACCCGGTGCACCGCAAGTACCACCACAACGACATCACCTTCTCGATGATCTACGCCTACTCCGAGAAGTACGTCCTCCCCTTCTCCCACGACGAGGTCGTCCACGGCAAGGGTTCCCTGTGGGGCCGCATGCCGGGCGACGACTGGAACAAGGCCGCGGGCCTGCGCGCCCTCTACGGCTACATGTTCTCCCACCCGGGCAAGAAGCTGCTGTTCATGGGCCAGGAGTTCGGCCAGACTGGCGAGTGGGACGAGGCCTTCTCCATCGACTGGTCCAACCTGGAGGGCTGGGGCGAGGAGTTCCACGCCGGCATCCAGCACCTGATCAAGGACATCCACTGGGTGTACCGTTCCTCCCCGGCGCTCTACTCCCAGGACCATGATCCGGCCGGTTTCCAGTGGATCAAGGGCGACGACGCCGCGAACAACCTCCTCGCCTACGTGCGCTGGGGCAACGACGGTTCGGCGCTGCTCTCGGTGATCAACCTCTCCGGCACCTCCCAGCCGGCCTACAAGCTGGGTATCCCGCGCGCCGGCGAGTGGGAGCTCGTCCTCAACACCGACGACGCCAAGTACGAGGGTGCGGGCAATGACCTCGCCCCGCTCGTGTCCACCGCGCCCGAGGGCTGGGACGGCCAGGAGCACTCCCTCACCGTGCACATCCCCGCCAACTCCGTGCAGTGGTACCGCCACCGCGGCAGCTGGTAGCTCGCTTATCGACGCCCGCCCCTCGCCGTTTCGCGGCGAGGGGCGGGTGTTTGTCTGTCAGAACAGCGCCGAGGCCATCCGGGTGCGGGCGTCGGCGACGCGGGGATCGGCGGCGTCGAGAAGCGCGAAGAGTTCGACCAGCCGGTCGCGGATGCGCAGCTTCTCCCCCGGCACCGTGAGCATGAGGCCGAGGAGGCGGTCGAAGCCGCGCTCGGGGGCGCCGGCGACGACCTCGGCGTCGGCGGCGGTGAAGGCCTTGTCCACGTTCTGCGGATCGGCGTCGGCCGCCGCGATGGGGTCCTCGGTCTGGTTGACCGGGTCGAGGCGCTGCAGCAGCTTCGCGGTGTCGCGCGCCTGGATGATGTTGGTGTCGCCGGGGGTCTCGGCGAGGATCTCGTCGTAGACGGCGATGGCCGCGTCGAAATCACCGGTGTTGAGCGCCGCCAGCGCGGCCTCCAGGCGCGGATCCTCCGGGGCCTCCTCCCCGGCCCCCTGCAGCCCGGAAAGCTGCGGGCCGACCTGCTCGACGAGGGTGTCCAGCCACTGGCGCAGCGCATCGATGGGCTGGGCGCCCTCGAACTGCGTCATGGGGCGCCCGCCCCCGAGGGCGATGACGGTGGGCAGCACCTGCACCCCGAAGGCCTGGGCGACCTCCGGGGTGACGTCGGCGTCGACGTAGCCGACGATGTAGGCCAGCTGGGCGGCGGTGGCGAGGTTCTCCAGGTCGATGCGCAGCTGCTCGGACTCGGGGCTGCGCGGGGAGCCGACGAGCACCACGACGGGCACCTCAAGGGAGCGGCGGACGATCTCCGCCTCGAAGTTTTCCGCGGTGACGGTGATGAAGGGTGCCGGGCCGGACCCGGTATGCGGGCGGGAGGCGGCCGCGGCGGCCTGCTCGCGGGCCTCGACGCGGGCCTTGACCTCGCCGAGGTCGATGGCTCCGGAAACGTAGCGGTGCGGGGTGTTCACGTGTTCTCCTTAAAGGTGCTTCTCGAGCGATTCGACCTTCTGGTGCAGCTGGTCCGCGTATCCGGGCCGGATATCGGCCTTGAGGACGAGCGAGACGCGCGGCGCGACCTCCGCGACGGCGAAGGTGGCGCGCTTGACCACGTCCATGACCTCGTCCCACTCCCCCTCGACGAGGGTGAACATGGCGTTGGTCTCGTTCGGCAGACCCGATTCGCGGACGATGCGGACGGCCTCGGCGACGGCGGCGGACATCTCGGCATCCGGGGTCGCGGTGACCGCGGGTGCCACGGAAAAGGCGATGATCATGCCCACCAGGCTACCTCCTGTCCCAGCAGGGTCGGTGCCAGTGGCGACGATCCTCCGCGCCCCGCCCGCTCTCGCTCGGCCAGGCCACGATGTGCGCCACGCCCGGGGGGATGTTCTGGTTGCAGCCCGGGCAGACGTAGAACTTGGTCGCGGCGTGCGACCCCATGTGCCGGAAGAGGTAGGTCTCCCCCTGGGTCCACGAGGGCCCCTCGACGGCCTGCGTGCCGTAGAAGGCCGCGCCGTCGCGCGGCAGGGCCCGGGGCTTCCGAGCTTCTCGACGCTGTCCCGGTCGCTGATTCCGCCGCGGCATCAGAACAGACGGAGCTCGTCAGTCTCGATGCCGCGCAGCTCCTGGTAGTCGAGGGTGACGCAGCGGATGCCGCGGTCCTCGGCCAGCAGGCGGGCCTGGGGCTTGATCTCCTGGGCCGCGAAGACCCCCGTCACCGGGCGCAGCAGTTCATCGCGGTTGAGCAGCTCGAGGTAGCGGGTGAGCTGCTCCACCCCGTCGATGCCGCCGCGGCGCTTGACCTCCACGGCGACGGTGGCGCCGGCCGAATCCCGGGCCAGCAGGTCCACCGGGCCGATGGCCGTGGGGAACTCGCGCCGCACCAGGCTGTAGCCCTCCCCCAGCGTGACGATGTGCTCCGCCAAGAGCTCCTGCAGATGGGCCTCCACGCCGTCCTTCACCAGACCCGGGTCGGTGCCCAGGTCATGGTTGGTCTCGTGGTGGACTTTCTCGATGGTGATCCGCAGCTGCTCCCCCTTGGAGTTCTCCACGATCCACAGCTGCTCGCCGGTGTCTTCGTCGTCGATGTCCGTGATGACCGTCTCGGTGAGCGAGCACGGCGGGGTCATCCAGTTGAGGGGCTTGTACGCCCGGTCGTCGGCGTGGACGGACACCGAGCCGTCGGCCTTGACCATGAGCAGGCGGTCCGCCATGGGCAGATGCGCCTCCAGGCGGCCGACGTAATCGACGGAACAGCGGGCGATGACTAAACGCATGCAGACCACCCTAGCCGGAGACTATTTCCCGTTCTTCCCCCGGGTGATCCGATCGCGCAGCGCGGCGTGGTTGATGCGCTCGTGGCGGATGTCGGGGGCAGACTCCACCCAGGCCGTCAGCGCCATGAGGCCGTGCTGGTCGAGGGCGATCTCGTAGTGGGTGCCGTCGTCACAGAGCGTCGCGATGGACAGGTCCCGCGACATGAACTTTTCCTCCCCCTCGCTCAGCTGGCGGGGCTCGTGGAAGTCCAGGTGCTGCCGGTTGAAGACACGGTCCGCCAGGGGCGAGAGCGAGCGCAGCTTGAAGTACTCGAGGTCGTCGCCGTTGTAGCGGATCGTGCCGTGCCGCCAGCCGTGCACACCGGAGGCCGGGAGACGACGCAGCAGGATCGACTGCCCGCGGGAACGCAGCGTGAGAAACCGCCAGACGGCGAGCAACACGGCCAGCACAGCGAGACAGACGAGGGCCCAGAAGAGAAACTCCACAGACACACACCTTTCGGGACGGTTAAGGCATCATTCTAGTCCCCACCCCGACGATTACGAAGTGGTGTGTAAAGGCGCAAATCCCGGGCCCCGTCTCTCGACGGGACTCCCGGGATTCACTTCTTCACCCTGACTGCTGTCCGGTGAAGCATGTCCGATTAATGTAACCCACGCCACATGTTCATGTCAAGCACCGGCACCCCCCAGCGAAACGCTGGGGGGTGCCGGTGTGAGAGAGGTAGAGGCGGTGCCTCGGAATCAGCCCTCAGCCTTGCGGCGCACGGCGTTGAGCGAAGCCTCGGCGCGGGCGCGCACAGACTCGTCCTCGTCCTGCAGCTGGGACTCGGCCAGCGAGGCGTCAACCTCGTCAGCCCAGATCGCGTAATCCGCGAGAATGGTGACCTTCTCCGGAGAGACGGAGAGGAAGCCACCCTGCACGCCGGCGACGAGCCTGTCGCCGGCGGTCGGACGGATGGTCACGACGCCGTTCTCGCGCAGCTGGCCGAGGAAAGGCTCGTGACCCGAGAGCACGCCGATCTCACCCTCAGTGGTCTGCGCGGTGACGATGCTGGCCGTTCCCGACCAGAGCATGCGCTCCACGGCAACCAGTTCAACGGTGATGTCAGCCATGTGCGTCTCCTCCTACTTACCGGTGATCTTCTTGTATGCAGCCTCGACGTCGTCCAGGCCACCCAGACCGTTGAAGGCCTGCTCCGGGTAGTGGTCGAAGTCACCGTTGCAGATGCGCTCGAAGGCATCGATGGTGTCCACCAGCGGAACGTAGGAACCCGGCAGACCGGTGAACTTCTCCGCGACGAAGAAGTTCTGGCCCAGGAAGCGCTCGAGACGACGGGCACGCTGGACGGTGATCTTGTCCTCTTCAGACAGCTCGTCCATACCGAGGATGGCGATGATGTCCTGGAGTTCCTTGTTCTTCTGCAGGATGCCGATGACACGCTGCGCGACGTTGTAGTGGCGCTCGCCGACGATCGACGGCTCGAGGATACGAGAAGTCGAGGTCAGCGGGTTCACGGCCGGGTAGATACCCTTGGAGGCGATACCACGGTCGAGCTCGGTGGTGGCATCCAGGTGGGCGAAGGTGGTCGCCGGGGCGGGGTCGGTGTAGTCGTCGGCAGGGACGTAAACGGCCTGCAGCGAGGTGATCGACTTACCCTTGGTCGAGGTGATTCGCTCCTGGAGGACACCCATCTCGTCAGCCAGGGTGGGCTGGTAGCCCACGGCGGAGGGCATACGACCCAGCAGGGTCGAGACCTCGGAGCCGGCCTGGGTGAAGCGGAAGATGTTGTCGATGAACAGCAGAACGTCCTGGTTCTGCACGTCGCGGAAGTACTCGGCCATGGTCAGGCCGGACAGGGCGACACGCATACGGACTCCCGGCGGCTCATCCATCTGGCCGAACACGAGGGCGGTATCCGGAAGAACACCCATCTCCTCCATCTCAAGGAAGAGGTCGGTGCCCTCACGGGTGCGCTCGCCGACGCCGGCGAACACGGAGGTACCGGAGAACTCACGCGCGATACGGGTGATCATCTCCTGGATGAGGACGGTCTTGCCGACACCGGCGCCACCGAACAGACCGATCTTGCCGCCCTTGACGTACGGGGTCAGCAGGTCGATGACCTTGATGCCGGTCTCCAGGATCTCGGTCTTACCCTCGAGCTGGTCGAACGGCGGCGGGTCGCGGTGGATGCCCCACTGCTCGCCGTCGCGGCCGAGGCCCGGCTCGTCGAGGCAGTCACCGAGGGCGTTGAACACGTGGCCCTTGACGACATCGCCGACCGGAACAGAGATCGGCTTGCCGGAGTCCTTGACCTGGGCGCCGCGGACGAGGCCGTCGGTCGGTGCCATGGAGACGGCACGGACAAGGTTGTCACCGAGGTGCTGGGCAACCTCGAGGGTGATGGTCTTGGCGACTGCTTCGAGGGTGACCTCGACAGTCAGTGCGTTGTACAGGGCCGGCAGCTCGCCGCGCGGGAACTCCACGTCGACGACCGGACCAATGACACGCACGACACGGCCGGCGGTGGACGCCTGCTGTGCGTTCTGCTCTGCGAGAGCTGTAGTCATTTTCTAGTCACTTTCTCCGCTTTCGGCGAGCGCGCCAGCGCCACCGACGATCTCTGTGATTTCCTGGGTGATCTGTGCCTGACGGGCCTGGTTGGCCACGCGCGACAGGTCCTTGACCAGTGCCGACGCGTTGTCAGTCGCAGACTTCATGGCGTTGCGGCGCGATGCGGACTCGGCTGCGGAAGCCTCGAGGAACATCGCGTACAGACGACGCGAGACGTACTTCGGCAGAAGCGCGTCGATGAGAGTGTCTGCATCCGGCTCGAACTCGACGTCCGGTCCGATCTCGCCGCCGACGTCCTGCATGGACTCGCCGGTGTCGAGCGCATCCTCGCGGATGACGGGCTCGATCGGCAGCAGCTGGTGAGCGACCGGGACCTGGGACAGCATGGACACGAATTCGGTGTACACCACGTGCACCTGATCGAAGCCACGGACCGGCTGTTCGTCAGAGTTGACGCCCTCGCGGTACTGGGCCTCGCCCTGGGAGCTGGCGTTGAAGCCCTCGATGAGGTGGTGACGGACCTCGTGGGTCGCCTCCCAGGACGGATCCTGCGAGAAGCCGGTCCACTGGCCCGCGACGAAATCCTCGCGGAACTTGTAGTAGCCGACGGCCTTGCCACCGGTCACGTAGCGGACGACCTCATAGCCGGCGTCCTCGAGCTTCTTGGTCAGCTCGGCGGCCTTCTTGAAGACGTTGTGGTTGTAGCCACCGGCCATGCCGCGGTCGGAAGAGACCACGAGGATGGCGGCCACGTTGCCGTCTTCACGCTCATGCAGCATCGGGTGGTCGAGCGAACTCGCCTCCGCCAGACGCTCCATCATGTCGGACAGCTCCTGCGCGTACGGCAGGGATGCCTCGACCTTGGCCTGAGCCTTGGTGATGCGCGAGGTGGCGATCAGCTCCTGAGCCTTGGTGATCTTCTTGGTCGAGTTGACGGACCGGATACGGTCACGCAATTCGCGAAGATTAGCCATGGTTCACACTCCTCCCTTCGTTATTGTTGACGGTTTCGACAGTGGGCATCGAAGCCCTACTTCTTGGCCGTCTTGCGGGGGACGGTGAGCTGGGTCTTCTTGTGCTCTGCGTCAGACAGTGCGTCGACCTCCGGCTCATTGATGACCGGGCGGCCGTCAGTGGTCTGGAAGGACTTCGCGAACTCGTCGTTGGCGGCCAGCAGGGCAGCCTGGGACTCGTCGGACAGGGCAGCGCCACCGGCGATCTGCTCGTAGACCTCCGGGTTGTTGGCACGGACGTACTCGTGCAGCTCGGTCTCGTAGCGGCGGACGTCCTCGACGGGAACGACGTCGAAGACACCCTCGCCGGCGAGCCAGATCGAGATGATCTGGTACTCGACGGCCTGCGGGGAGTTCTCGGCCTGCTTGAGCAGCTCGACTAGACGCTGTCCACGCTCCAGCTGAGCCTTGGATGCAGCATCCAGGTCAGAGGCGAAGGTGGCGAAGGCCTCGAGGTCACGGTAGGCGGCGAGATCCAGACGCAGGGAACCTGCGACCTTCTTCATGCCCTTGGTCTGCGCGGCGCCACCGACTCGGGAGACGGAGACACCGACGTTGATGGCCGGGCGCACACCCTGGTTGAACAGGTCGGACTCGAGGAAGACCTGGCCGTCGGTGATGGAGATGACGTTGGTCGGAATGAAGGCCGACACGTCGTTCGCCTTGGTCTCGATGATCGGGAGGGCGGTGATGGAACCGGCACCCATGTCATCGGACAGCTTGGCGGCGCGCTCCAGCAGACGGGAGTGCAGGTAGAACACGTCACCCGGGTATGCCTCGCGGCCCGGCGGGCGGCGCAGCAGCAGGGAGATCGCACGGTAGGCCTCGGCCTGCTTGGTCAGATCATCGTAGATGACCAGGACGTGGGCGCCCTGGTACATCCAGTGCTGAGCCAGGGCGGCACCGGTGAAGGGGGCCAGCCACTTGAAGCCGGCAGAGTCGGACGCCGGGGCTGCCACGATGGTCGTGTAGTCCAGTGCGCCGTGCTCCTCGAGGGTCTTGCGGACCGCTGCGATGGTGGAGCCCTTCTGACCGATGGCGACGTAGACACAACGGACCTGCTTGGTCTTGTCGCCGGTCTCCCAGTTCGCCTTCTGGTTGAGGATGGTGTCGATGCAGACCGCGGTCTTACCGGTCTTACGGTCGCCAATGATCAGCTGGCGCTGACCACGACCGATCGGGGTCATCGCGTCGATGGCCTTGATACCGGTGGCCAGCGGCTCCTCGACGGGCTGACGCTGCAGCACGGAGGGCGCCTGCAGCTCGAGAACACGGTTCTCTTCTGCTGCGATGGGGCCCAGGCCGTCGATCGGCTGTGCGAGGGGGTTGATTACTCGGCCAAGGAACTCCTCGCCGACGGGGATCGAGAGGACCTCTCCGGTCCGCTTGACCTCGTCGCCCTCGGTGAGGGTCTCGAAGTTACCCAGCACGACGACACCCACGGTGTCGGTGTCAAGGTTCTGTGCGACGCCGATGACGCCGCCGGGGAACTCAAGCAGCTCATTCGCCATGACCGACGGGAGGCCCGAAACCTGGGCAATACCGTCAGCTGCCGAAATGACCACGCCGACCTCCTCACGGGAGGCCTCCGCGGAGTAGCTCGAGGTGTAGTTCGCTATCGCGCTACGGATCTCATCGGAGGAGATCGTCAGCTCCGCCATGTTCTTCCTGCTCTCGGTTGTATCTTCCAGCATATTATTATCTCGTCTGTAGTCGTGTCTTACGCGAGGTTCGCGCGGAGTCGGGTCAGTTTGCCTGCCAGACTTCCGTCGATGATCTCGTCGTCGACGCGGATGGTCATGCCACCGAGGAGGCTGGGGTCAACCTCAGAGTGGATGGACATCGCACGACCGTAAATTCGTCCCAGCTTGTCGGCGAGCGCCGCCTGCTGGCCCTCGTTCAGCTGCTCGGCAGAGACGACGTGTGCCACAGAGCGGCCCTGCAGCTGCGCTGCGGTGGCCACCAGGTTGCTGATGTCGTCGATAGGGTTCTTCTCGGGGCGGCCGATGACCTGCAGCGCGAGCGCCTCAGTGATCATGTTGACCTTGCCGTACAGAACACTTGCGAGCAGGGCACGCTTGCGTGCCGGGTCCGCAGCCTTGTCGGAGAGGAGCTGGGTCAGCTCGCCCTCACGGTCCAGGACACGGGACAGGCGGAACAGTTCGTCCTCGACCTGGCCCAGCTGGCCCTGCCGCTCAGCGCCACGCAGAAGTGCGCGACGGCCGAGCTCGACAAGTCCGGTGCGGAACTGGCGCGGGGTGGACCACTGCAGGGAGGCTGCCTCGTTGAGCACCGAGAGGGTGCTGTCGGAGACCTTGCCGCCGAAGATGGTCCGGATGACGCCGGTACGCTGCTCGGCGGTGGCGGCGGGATCCGCGACGGCGACGCGCAGGGTGCGGTCGCGGTCGAGGGCGTCGACAACGTCGAAGAGCTCGGTTCCGGTCTGGGCTGCGGTGGCGACGGCGTCACCCGCACCCTGGACGAGACCGTCCAGGTGGGATTCGACCGTGGCTAGTGCTTCGCGGCTCGCTGCGTGCATGGCGCTCACTTTCCTGCCGGTGCGACGGTGTCCAGGTCGGACAGGAAGGCGTCGATCGTGCCGGAGCGCTTGGTGGCGTCGGAAAGCTCGCCACCGAGCAGGCGCTCAGCGAGGTTGATCGAGTTCTGTCCCATCTCCTGGCGAAGCTCTGCCACGACCAGCTCACGCTGGGCCAGCAGCTGCTTCTCACCGGATGCGATGATGCGGTTGCTCTCCTCGGTGGCCTGGGCCTTCATGTCAGCCTCGATCAGCTTGCCCTTCTCGCGGGCCTGCTCTCGGATCTCGGCTGCTTCGGCACGGGCCTCGGCGAGCTGGGCGTTGTACTTCTCAAGTGCGGCCTTCGCCTCGGCCTGTGCGGCCTCGGCGCGCTGAATGCCACCCTTGATCCGGTCCTCACGCTCAGTCAGGACCTCCTGGAACTTCGGAAGAACGAACTTCCAGAAGATCAGCAGGATAACGACGAGCGGAATGATGGACCAGACGATGTCGTATGCCTTGGGCAGGAGGATGGAGTTGCCGCCTTCCAGGGGAAGGGTTTCACCCGCCTCTGCCGCAAGGTAGTAAATGACGTTCGTCATGAGTCTCCAGTCTTAAAGGGGTGTGGTTTCCGCTCGTGCTTAGATGCTGGTGAAGAGGAAGCCGGCGACCAGACCGATGAGGGCGAGGGCCTCAACGAAAGCGATGCCCAGGAACATGGTGGTGCGCAGCTGGCCGGCCATCTCGGGCTGGCGAGCCATGCCCTCGAGTGCCTTGCCGACGAGGATGCCGATGCCCAGGCCCGGGCCGATGGTGGCGATGCCGTAGCCGATGGCACCGAGGTGCGGGACTGCTGCAGCGGCGGTCTCGGTCTGAGCCAGGATGATCTCGTTCATGAAAGTCGTTCCCTTTCTTGGTGCCCGGTCAAGTCGACCGGGACTTCAGGTGGTGATGTGAAGTGGGGTTATTCAGTTGGCCGCGTGAGGTTCGCAGCTTGTCAGTGAGAATCCGCGTGCAGCGACAGTTCGATGTACACCGCGACCAGCAGGGCGAAGATGTACGCCTGCAGGAAGATGATGATGCACTCGTACAGAGTGAACGCGATTGCGGCGAGGACGGTCACACCCGACAGGGCGGTCCAGCCGTTCATCTGCCAGAAGAAGAAGTTCGTGGCGGAGTACAGCAGAACCAGGATGAGGTGTCCCGCAAGGAAGTTCGCCATGAGACGAAGTGCGAGAGTGACCGGTCGCATGATGAACGTCGAGAAGAACTCGATCGGCACGACGAGAATGTGCAGTGCCGGCGGAAGGTTGGGAATGACCACCGAGGACTTCATGAACTTACCGAAGCCGTAACGCTTGGCTCCGGCGTAGATCATGGCGACATATCCGAACAGCGCGAGCACGATCGGGAAACCGATGCGCGCGTTCGGGGAGATGTTCAGACCCGGAATGATCGTCGGGATGTTGAAGGCCAGGACGGCGAAGAAGATGGTGGCGATGACCGGCAGGAACCGGCGGCCTTCCTTCTTGCCCAGAATGTCCTCGGCGATGTGCACCCGGACGAAATCCAGTGCGAGTTCTGCGAAGTTCTGCAGACCTGACGGAACCAGCTTCGGGCTCCGGAAGGCGACAAGGAAAAGGACCGCCAGAAGGATCGTCATGAGAATTCTGACGAGCATCAGTCGGTCCAGTGCGAACCACCCGTTCGCGACATCCGCGAACAGCATGTGGCCGTAGGTTTGCCCCGGGAAAAATTCCGAATCCAAGTCGGGTGCGTGGAATTCGCCCCTCATGGCCAGTGTTGTAACGCTCAGCGTTCTCTCCCGTGTTCGGGCCGTGTGTGGAAGGTCAGTTCCCACACGGTGCGATGGACGTCTGAAAAACTCTTTCCGGCACCGCCTCGGACTCCGTCGCACATCAGCGATGGCGGTGACAGGGGTGAACCACGAACCTGCCTCAGCGCCTGTGTGCAGATGACTCAGAAGTCGCTTTCAACGTGCCGGGGTAACCCGCAGGAAAGCTTATCAGGCTCCCTGCGGATTCTCGCGCAGGGCCCCAATATGTTTGCTGACGTGGCGCGATACCCCGTCGGGCGGCCGTCGCTATTGTCGTGAAAAGGGCCTGTATCGGCACTTTTGCAGGCAGCTGTAAGGTCGGTCACACGAGCGCGCGCCGCTCCCCCGTCGGGGGTGATTCCCCCTGCCTGCTGCCCCCGAATACACGACAACCCCCCGAACGACTGCCGTGGTTGCAGCGCCGGGAGGTTGCCCGCTCCCCCGTCAGTTGACGTAGGTGACGCGCGCGGTGATGACTCCGTAGACCTCGGTGGCCAGGACGACGACCAGCGCCAGCACGGTGGTCACCAGCAGCGCCGGGCGGTCGTAGAAATCCATGCCGCGGAGGAAGAAGAGGACCACCAGCAGGACGACGATCTTGAGCAGCCAGCTGCCCAGGACCACGGCACCGGTCGTGGCCGGGTTGGTCGAGGAGGTGAGCAGGACGCTGGCCGCGGTGAGGAGGACGAATCCCCCGCCGATGGCGGCGCCGATGAGCACCCCCCAGATGCCGGGGAGGTCGCGCAGGCTGCCCCAGGCGATGAGGGAGACCAGCGTGATGAGGGCCAGGGCGATGGTGCCGAAGCGCACGGCGCGCAGGAGCGGTCGGCGCGGATCGTCGTAGACGGAAGCTTCCGGAGTAGTCACGCCCCCGGATACTACCCGTACGTTCCCCGGGCTCAGGAGGTGGGATCGGTGTGCACGATGACGCGGGTGGGCCGGGAGCGCCGTCCCAGCTTGCCGGCGCGCACGGGGCCCAGCGTGAGAAGGGCGGCCACGATAAGGAGGATGAGCGTGCCGGCCAGCGCCACCCGGGCGGGCACGACGGAGAAGCTCACGGCCCCTAAGGCGACGACCCCGACCCACATGTAGAGCACGAGGACGGTGCGCCGGTGCGTGTGCCCGAGGGAGAGCAGGCGGTGGTGGAGGTGGAGCTTGTCTGCGGCGAACGGCGACTGACCGTTGGCCAGGCGGCGGAGCACGGCGAGGACGAGGTCGAGGACGGGCACGAAGACCGCGGCCGCGACGACGATGATGGGGCTCATGAGGGCGACGATGTCCGCGGTGCCGTAGAGCGACATGTTGATCTTGCCGGAGGCCGAGGTCGCCGAGGCGGCGAGCAGCAGGCCGATGAGCAGGGATCCCGAATCGCCCATGAAGATGCGGGAGGGCTCGAAGTTGTGCGGCAGGAAACCCAGGCACATGCCGACCAGCCCGGCGGCCATGATGGCCGGCGGGTAGGCGGAGACGGCACCGCCCTGATCGTGGAGCACGGTGAGCGAGAAGATGAGGATCGCTCCCCCGGCGATCATCCCCAGGCCCGCGGCCAGCCCGTCGAGGCCGTCGACGAAGTTGATGGCGTTCATGAGGGCGACGGTGAAGATCGTCGTGATGATCGTCGCCTGGAGCTGGTCGAGCACCACGGTGGTGCCGTCCCCGACGGGCAGGTAGAGCAGGGTCCAGGACAGGCCGAGCACGCTCATGATGATGGCCGCGAGGATCTGCCCGATGAGCTTGGTCAGGGCGTCGAGATCGTAGAGATCATCGAGGATGCCCACCAATACGATGGCGAACGCCGCCCAGACGACGGCGTTCATCTCCGGGGTGATCGGCATGAAACCCCTGGTCAGGGCGGGTAGCTGATAGGCCAGGAAAACGGCCGCGAGGAAGCCGGAGAACATCGCCACCCCGCCGAGGCGGGGCGTGGGCTGGGTGTGCACGTCGCGCTGGCGCACCTCGGCGACCTTGCCGGAGCGCACCATGACGGAACGCACGACACCCGTCGCCAGGTACGTGATGGCGGCGGCGACGAGGATGACCAGGCCGAGTTCGCGCAGCGGGACGCCGGCTCCCATGTCAGTTGCCCTGGGGACGGGTCCGCAGCAGCTCGGGGTCGACGCCGATGACCTCGCCGATGCGCTCGGCGCTCAGCGCGCCCTCGCGCAGGAGGTAGGGGGTGGGGCCGGAGAGGTCGATGATGGTCGACGGCTTACCGACGGGTGTTTCTCCCCCGTCCAGGTAGACCGCCACCGCGTTGCCCAGCTGCTGCTTCGCGGCGATGGCCGTGGTGGGCGGTTCGTGGCCGGAGATGTTGGCCGAGGACACGGCCATGGGCCCGACCTCGCGGAGCAGCTCGATGGCCACCGGGTGCAGGGGCATCCGCAGCATGACGGTGCCGCGGGTGTCACCGAGGTTCCACGGCAGGGAGGGCGCCTGCGGGACGACGATGGACAACCCGCCCGGCCAGAAGGCCTTGACGAGGGATTCCGTCATCGGCGGGTATTCGCGCACGAGGCCGCGGATGGTGTCCCAGGATCCGACGAGCACCGGCACCGGCATGTCCGGGCCGCGCTTCTTGGCGGCCAGCAGGTTCGCCACCGCCTGGTTGTCGAAGGCATCGCAACCGAGCCCGTAGAGGGTGTCCGTGGGCAGCACGACAAGGCGGCCGCCGCGCGCGGCGTCGACGGCCGCGCGCAGGCCCTCGGCGCGGGAGGTCTCGTCAGCACAGGAGTAGATGCGGCTCATGGGGTTACACCTTACTCGCCGTGACAAACCGCGCCCGACCGGTCAGGTCGCGCAGCACGGCGATGTCCCGGAAACCGCCGTGAGCTGCCAGCACGTCCTGGACGGCCTGCGAGGTGGTGTCGTCGTGCTCGATGCCCACGAGCCCGCCGGAGCGCAGCAGCGCGTGGATGGTCGGGACGAAGGCCTCGATGATGTCCATGCCGGACGCGCCCGCGAACACGGCCTGCGGCGGGTCGGCGTAGACCTCGCGGTCGAGGTCCGGGGTCTCCGGGACATAGGGCGGATTGCTCAGCACCAGGTCAACGCTGCCGTGCCATTCCCCCAGCAGGGTCGGGTCCGTGACGTCACCGGAGATCATGCGGGCGGTCGTGCCCGCCGCGTTGCGACGTGCGAAGGCCAGCGCCTCAGCGTGCTTCTCGACGCCCACCACCTCCGCCCCCGGTACCTCATGTGCGAGATAGAGCGCGAGCGCCCCCGAACCCGTGCACAGGTCGACGACGCGGGGAGCCGGGGTGCCCGCCAGTTGGCGCACTCCCCAGTCCGCGAGGACCTCCGTCTCCGGGCGCGGGATGAACACCCCGGGGCCCACCTCCAGGTCGAGGGGACCGAAGGGGGCGAGCCCGAGGATGTGCTGGAGGGGTTCGCGCTGCTCACGGCGCGCGATCATTTCCGCGAAGCCTTCCGGGACCTCGTCCCGGAAGGCGACGTCGAGGGGCCCGCAGCCGAGGAGGTGGGCGGCGATGAGGCGGGCGTCGACAAGCGGGGAGGGAACGCCGGCGCGGCGGAGGCGCTCCGCGGCGTCGAGAAGCGCGGCGCGGAGCGCCATCCTATTCAGCCTCGAGTCGCTCGGCGCGCTCCGCCGCCTTGAGGGCGGTGAACAGGTCGTCGAGGTTGCCGTCGAGGACGGAGTCGAGGTTGTTGGCCTTGAAACCGATTCGGTGATCGCTGATGCGGTTCTCCGGCCAGTTGTAGGTGCGGATGCGCTCGGAGCGGTCCATGGTGCGCACCTGCGCGGCGCGCCCCTCGGCGGCCTCGGCGTCGGCCTTCTCGCGTTCCAGGAGCTCGAGACGGGCCTGCAGGACCTGCATGGCGCGCGCCTTGTTCTGGATCTGCGAACGCTCCTTCTGACAGGTCACGATGATGCCCGTCGGCAGGTGCGTGATGCGCACCGCGGAGTCGGTGGTGTTGACGCCCTGGCCGCCCTTGCCGGAGGCGCGGTAGACGTCGACGCGGATGTCCTTGTCCTCGATGGTGACGTCGCCGGTGTCCTCGGTCTCCGGGAAGACCATGACACCCGCGGCCGAGGTCTGGATGCGGCCCTGCGACTCCGTCACGGGGACGCGCTGCACGCGGTGGACACCACCCTCGAACTTGAACACGCTCCACGCGCCGTCGCGGGAGGGGTTCTTCGCCCGGATGGACAAGGTCATGTCCTTGACTCCGCCGAGGTCGGACTCGGAGAGACCGAGCACCTCCCACGTGAAGCCGTGCTTGTCGGCGAAACGCTCGTACATGCGGGCCAGATCGCCGGCGAAGAGCGCGGCCTCCTCGCCACCGGCGCCGGCCTTGATCTCCAGGATGACGTCATCCGCGTCATGCGGATCACGCGGAGCCAGCAGATCCGCCAGCTCCTCCTCGAGCTCGACGGCCCGGGCCTCCAGGCGCTCCGCCTCGGCGGCGAACTCCTTGTCCTCGTGCGCCATCTCGCGGGCGTCCGCCAGATCCTCGCGGGTGCTCACCAGCTCGGTGTTCACCTTGATGATCGGCTGCAGCTCCGCATAACGCTTCGACAGCTTCCGGAACAACGCCTGATCACCGGCGGTCTCCGGGTCCGCCATCTGGGCCTCGATGCCCTGATACTCCGAGACGACATCGTCGACCGCGGACACATGGGAACTCACTAGGAGTAGTCCTCCTCTTCCTTGTCGGCGGCCATCGGAGCGCTGGAGGCGACCTGCATGAGGAACTCGCCGTTGCTCTTGGTCTTCTTCAGCTGCTTGATCAGCAGATCGATGGCCTGCTGCGGATCCAGAGCCGAAAGGATACGGCGCAGCTTGTGCATGATCCGGGCCTCGTCCGGGGCGAGCAGCAGCTCGTCCTTACGGGTGCCGGAGGGGTTGACGTCGACGGCCGGGAAGACACGTCGCTCCGAGATCTTGCGGTCCAGCTTGAGCTCCGCGTTACCGGTGCCCTTGAACTCCTCGAAGATGACGGTGTCACCGGCGGAACCGGTCTCCACCATCGCCGTGGCGATGATGGTCAGCGAACCGCCGTTCTCGATGTTGCGGGCCGCACCCAGGAAACGCTTCGGCGGGTACAGCGCGTTGGAGTCGACACCACCGGAGAGGATGCGTCCCGACGCCGGCGAGGAGTTGTTGTACGCACGGCCCAGACGGGTGATGGAGTCGAGCAGGACGACGACGTCCTGGCCCTGCTCCACCAGGCGCTTCGCGCGCTCGATGGCCAGCTCCGCCACGGCGGTGTGCTCTGACGGCGGACGGTCGAAGGTGGAGGCGATGACCTCACCGTTGACCGAACGCTGCATGTCGGTGACCTCCTCGGGGCGCTCGTCGACAAGCACGACCATGAGGTGGCACTCCGGGTTGTTCGTGGAGATCGCGTTGGCGATGTTCTGCAGGATCGTCGTCTTACCGGCCTTCGGCGGGGACACGATCAGCGCGCGCTGGCCCTTGCCGATCGGCATGATGAGGTCGATGACGCGCGTGGTCAGGACCTTCGCCTCGGTCTCCAGACGCAGACGCTGGTTCGGGTACAGCGGGGTGAGCTTGGAGAACTCCGCGCGGTGACGCGCCTCCTCCACGCTGAGCCCGTTGACCGTATCGACGCCGACGAGCTGGTTCGCCTTCTGGCGGTTACGGCCCTGACCGTGGGTCTGGGCTGCGCCCATGCGCACCTTGCCGGTCACGGCGTCGCCGGCCCGCAGGCCGGAGCGGCGGATGAGCTGGTTCGGCACGAAGACATCCGCCGGGCCGGCGTGGTAGCCGGTGGTGCGGACGAACGCGACATTGTTGTCCACGATGTCGAGGATGCCGGCCACGTCCTGCAGGTCAGCGGAATCGTGCTGCTGCTGCTCCTGCTGCTGCTGCTGGCCGCCCTCGTACTGGTCGTTGCCCCGCCCGCGACGGTTGCGCCGGCTGCGGCGGCCCCGACGGCCCTCGCCGTCCTGGTTGTCGTTGCGCTGGTTGTCGTTGCGCTGGTTGTCGCCGCGCTGGTTGTCGTTGCGCTGCTGGCGGCCACCGCGCTGCTGCTGGCCGCGCTGCTGATCGCCGGAATCCTCGGAAGAGGAACGGGTGTTCTCTTCCTCGGAGGGCTGCTCCTTCTGGTTCTGCTCCTGCTCGTTGTCGCGCTGGCCGTGGCGGGCGCGGTTGCGGCGGGCACGGCGGGCGGCGGAGCGGGACTCGTAGCGCTGCTCCTCGGAGTCATCGTTGCTCGCGGAGGAATGAGCGTTTTTGGAGTTTTCGGCGGAGTCCGCGTTTTCTGCACTATCAGCGCTGCCAGCGCTCTCGGCCTTCTCAGCCTTCTCGGTGCTTTCCTGCTGCGGCGCGGCCTCAGCCTGCACGCGGCGGGTGGCGCGGCGCCGCTGCGGGCGCTCCTCGCCCTGCGGCTCGTCGGCGGCCGGAGCAGCAGCCGCCTCCACCGGCGCCGCGTCGGCCGGTGCGGCCTCCTCCGCGGCGGCGCGGGCACGGGCCGGCACGCTGCCGGTCTGGATGGCGGTGATCAGATCGCCCTTGCGCAGGCCGGAGACCCCCTTGAGGCCCTTCTCCGCGGCGATCTTGCGCAGCTCAGTGAGCTTCAGCGACGCGAGGTCGGTCGACGATGCTGCGTTGGCGGTGTCCGTATCGGTCACGGATGTCCTTTCGTTGCTTCACCAGCCCCCGCCTATGCGCGGGTGCGGTGCCTGGTGCACCGGACTGGAAGCCTTCTGTGGAGTTGAGCGACTCGACATCCCCCGCACCCGGACATGAGGTGTCCCGGTGAATGGTTCAGGGATGGAGCCGTACTACGTGGTTGATCAGACCGGGCCGGACCTGTGACAGCACTCCCGCGGGCGACAACGCACGAGCGCCAGCCGGCAACAGGGAGTGGTGGACCGGGAAACCAGGGACTGGTGTGGTGACAGTCAGACCCCCGTCGATCTCCGGACAGTGTAGCGCATGCCGCTCCCACTGTCGTAGTGACCCGCCGGGCTAGAGTGAGTACATGCTCTCCACCATGCAGAACGTGCCGCTGTCGATCTCCCGGATCCTGGAGTACGGAGCGACAGCCCACGGCTCGACGAAGGTCACCACGTGGCGCACCGATCACGCCGAGCAGACCACGTTCGAGGAGGTCAAGGCACGCGCCGCCGCCTTCGCCCATGCCCTGCGCGATGATCTGGGGATCACGGGCCAGGAGCGGGTGGGGTCCTTCATGTACAACTGCGCGGAGCACCTGGAGGTTCAGTTCGGGGTGTCGAGCATGGGGGCCGTGTTCGCCCCGCTGAACAAGCAGCTGATGACGGACCAGGTGCGGCACATCATCAACCACGCGGAGATCGAGGTCATCGTCTGCGATCCCCGTCTGGCCGCCGCCCTGGGCAAGGCCCTCACCGACTGCCGCACCATGCGGGCCGTGGTGTTCACCGGCCTGCAGCCCGTCGCGCCGCTGGCCGAGCACCTGCCGGAGGGCCTGGACGTCTACTCCTACGAGGCGCTTCTTGACGGCCGCTCCACCGTCTACGACTGGCCCGTCCTCGACGAGAACACCACCGCCGCACTGTGTTACTCCACCGGCACCTCCGGCGCGCCGAAGGGTGTCGCCTATTCGCACCGCTCCATCTACCTGCAGGCCATGGCCCTGCGCGCCACCGATTCCCTCTCCGTCAGCCACGGCGAGTCCTTCCTGTGCTGCGTGCCGATCTACCACGTCCTGTCCTGGGGCGTGCCCTACGCGGCGTTCATGTCCGGCACCCCGCTGGTCTTCCCGGATTCGGATGTGTCCGCCCCCACGCTGGCCCGGCTCATCGCCGCCGTCCACCCGCGTGTGGCCCACGGCGTGCCCACGGTGTGGATCCAGCTCATGGTGCACTACCTGCATAATCCGCCCGAGCGCATGTCGCTCACCGAGATCTACGTCGGCGGCTCCCCTGCCCCGCCGGTCCTCATCCAGCTGTGGGAGGAGCGCTACGGCGTCGACGTCGTCCACGTGTGGGGCATGACGGAGACATCCTCGGTGGGCACGGTCGCCCGCCCGCCCTCCGGCTCTTCGGGCGAGGCCCGCGAGGCGTACCGCGTCAGCCAGGGGCGTTTCTCCAATCTGTTGGAGTACCGGGTGGTCAACGACGGCCAGGTCGTCTCCTCCACCGACCGCAACCAGGGCGAGATCCAGGTGCGTGGCAACATCGTCACCGGCTCCTACTATCACTCCCCGACCGAGGAGGGCGACGGCTCGGCCAGCCAGTTCCGCGGGCGGGAGGTCGACGACGCCGAGCAGCTGTTCACCGCCGACGGATGGCTACGCACGGGCGACGTCGGTTCGGTCACTGAGGACGGCTTCCTCACCGTCTCCGACCGCGCGCGCGACGTCATCCGATCGGGTGGTGAGTGGATCTACTCCGCGATGCTGGAGAACCTCATCATGAACGCCCCTGAGGTGGTCGAGTGCGCCGTCATCGGCTACCCGGACGAGAAGTGGAGCGAGCGCCCGCTGGCCGTCACCGTGCTGCACGAGGACATCGCCCAGACGAAGGAGACCGCCGAGCTGCTGCGCGATCAGCTGCGTTCCACCCTGCCGGGGTGGATGCTGCCGGAGTACTGGACCTTCGTGCGCGATATCGACAAGACCTCCGTGGGCAAGTTCGACAAGAAGGACCTGCGCAAGCACCTGGCGGCCGGGGAGTTCGAGATCATCAAGCTCAAGGGCCCGGGCGAGATGTCACAGCCCGAGACGCAGTAGTTCATACATCATTGCTGATATGTCCGGCGCGTCACTAAGATGGGCGGGCATGGCCGTGAGACTGACCCTGAGCACGCCGGCGCGGCGCATCGACGCCCCGGCATCTCACCCCCTCACGCTCACCGACCGCTTCGGCCGTACCGCCCGTGACCTGCGCGTCAGCCTCACCGACCGCTGCAACCTGCGCTGCACCTACTGCATGCCCGCCGAGGGGCTGGAGTGGATTCCCACCGCTGACACGCTCAGTGACGCCGAGGTCATCCGCCTCATCACCATCGCCGTGCGCGACCTGGGCATCCGTCAGGTGCGCTTCACCGGCGGCGAACCCCTGCTGCGCGGCTCGCTGGCCGACATCATCGCCGCCACCACCGCGTTGCGTACCGACGAAGGCCGCTCCCCCGCCACCGCGTTGACCACCAACGGCCTCGGCCTGGATAAGCGCCTCCCGGAGCTGGTCGAGGCCGGACTGCAGCGCGTCAACATCTCCATGGATTCCCTCGACCCGGAACGCTACGCCCGCCTCACCCGCCGCGACCGGCTGCCGGACGTCCTCCGCTCCATCGATGCCGTGCTTGACGCGGGCCTGCATCCCCTCAAGATCAACACCGTCGTCATGCCGGGGGTCAACGAGGACGACATCCTTCCGCTCGCCCACTTCGCCCTGGAGAAGGGCGCCGAGCTGCGCTTCATCGAGCAGATGCCGCTGGGGCCTCGCGAAGAGTGGAAGCGCGCCGACATGGTCACCGCCGACGACATCCTTGCGCGCCTGCGCACCGATTTCGAGCTCACCCCAGCGCAGGAGCCGCGCGGCGCGGCGCCGGCCGCGGTGTGGACGGCGCGGGGCGTCGATAAGCAGGGCACCATCGGCGTCATCGCGTCGGTGACCCGGCCGTTCTGCGGCGACTGCGACCGCACGCGACTGACCACGGACGGCGCGATGCGCACGTGCCTGTTCTCGCGGACGGAGACCTCGCTGCGCGATCTGCTGCGCGCGGGTGCCGATGACGCTGCGCTCGCCGCCGCCTGGGCGGGCGCGATGCGGGAGAAGAAGCCCGGCCACGACATCGATGACCCGGGTTTCCTCCAGCCCGACCGCACCATGTCGGCCATCGGCGGCTGAGATGCGCAGCGTCTCCGAGCACCTCGCGGCCATCCTCGAGCTCGCCGGTCCCCGGCAGCCCCAGCTTCTCGACATCCGCGCCGCCCACGGCCTCACCCTCGCCGCGGACTGCCCGGCGCGCCTGCCGGTGCCGCCGTTCACCAACTCCGCGATGGACGGTTTCCTCGTCCACACCGCCGACCTGGAGGGGTCCGCACCGTGGACGCTGCCGGTCGTCGGCGACGTCCCGGCCGGCGCCGCGCCCCTGAATCTCGAGCGGGGCACCGCGCTGCGCATCATGACCGGCGCCCCCGTCGCGGGTGACCCGGAGCAGCTGCGCGTCATTCCGGTCGAGGACACCGACATCACCCCCGGCCCCGGCGAACTGCCGACGAGCGTGACCGTCCGCGACCTGCGCCCGGACCGGACCCACCTGCGGCTGGCGGGCGAGAACATCGCCGTCGGCGCGACGGCGCTGGCGGCCGGGACGGTGCTCGACGCGGGTGCTGTCGCGGCGGCGATCTCCTGCGGCCTGACGCACGTGCCGGTCATCCCGCGGCCGCGCGTGGCGGTCATCTCCTCCGGGGATGAGCTGCTCAAGCCCGGGCTCACCCCCGGCCCGGGGCAGCTGCCGGACTCCAACCGCCCGATGCTCGCCGCGCTGCTGGCCGAGCACGGGATCACGCAAGTCACCGACGTCCACTGCGGGGACGGGCCCCGGATGTTCCGGGCGTTGCTCGAGGAGCTGACCGCCACCCATGATCTGGTGCTCACCAGCGGCGGGGTGTCCGTCGGCGCCTTCGATGTGGTCCGCGAGGTGACGGAGCCGGCCGGCGTGTGGTTCGGCACCGTGGCGCAGCGCCCCGGCCAGCACCAGGGGGCGGGCACCTGGAACGGGGTGCCGCTGGTGTGTCTGCCCGGCAACCCGGTGGCGGCCTTCGTGTCCTTCCTGCTCTACGTGCCGCCGCTGCTGCAGGCGTTGGCCGGCCGCGCGCCGCAGCGCCCGCAACTCACCGCCGTGCTGGCGGGCGAGGGGCTGCCCGCGCGCCCGGACCGCAGCGTGTGCGCGCCCGTCCGGCTCTCCTTCGCCGGGGACACGGTCACCGCCACGCCCTTCCACCGGCACGCGGGGTCGCATCTCGTGGCGTCGCTGGGCGATACCCAGGGCCTGGCGGTCGTGCCGCCCGGGACGGCGCGACTGGGCCCGGGCGACCGCGTCCGCGTGCTGCTGCGTCTAGGTTAGGAAGACATGAAGTTCACCCATCTCAACGACGCCGGTGCGGCGTACATGGTCGATGTCACCGAGAAGAACCCCACCGTGCGCACGGCCACCGCGCGCGGCGAGGTCGCCTGCTCCCCCGCGGTGCTCGCCGCCCTGCGCGACGGCACCGTGCCCAAGGGCGATGTCCTCGCCGTGGCGCGCATCGCGGGCATCTCTGCGGCGAAGAAGGTGCCGGACCTGCTGCCGCTGGCGCACACCATCGGCGTGCACGGCTGCGTGGTGGAGCTGGAGATCCGCGAGGATCACGTGTTCATCGAGGCCACCGTGCGCACTGCCGACCGCACCGGCGTGGAGATGGAGGCCCTCACCGCCGTCACCGTCGCCGCGCTCTCGGTCGTCGACATGGTCAAGGGCGTGGACCGTTCCGCCGAGATCCGCTCGTGCCTGATCACCGCCAAGTCGGGCGGGCGCTCCGGGGACTGGTCGCGCTGATCGAGACGATCCTGCTCGCCGGGGGCCGCGGCGAGCGCATGGGCGGGGTGGACAAGGCGAGCGTGCTTCTCGACGGCCGCCGCCTCATCGACCACCTCCTGGACGCCCTGCCCGGGCCCGTCATCGTCGTCAGCCCCCATGACCTGCCGCTTCCTCCCGGCGTGCGGCGCGTCAGCGAGGACCCGCCCTTCGGCGGCCCGGTCGCCGGCATCGCCGCCGCGGTCCCCCACGTCCGCTCAGATCTCGTCGCGGTGCTCTCCGTCGACGCCCCCGACTCCCCGGCGCTGCTGCCGGTGCTTATCGACGCCCTCGCCACCCCCGGCGCCGACGTCGCCCTGGTGCGGGCCGCGGACGGGTGGGTGCAGCCGTTGTGCGCGGTGTGGCGTCGAGAAGCTCTGGTGGCGGCCCTGAACGCGCTGGAGTCGACCCGCGACGTCGCTGCAAAGAAGCTGCTGGCGGCGGCGAGCGTCGTGGAGGTGCCCGGGGCGGGCCTGGACACCGACTACGACACCCTCGCCGACCTGGCGCGGCGCGGCAACGTCGAAGACACCACCCCCTAAGATGGGCAGACATGCCGGACAACCTGCTCATTCAGGGGGAGAACCTTCAGGTTCTGCGCACCCTCCGGGACACCCACGCCGGGCAGGTGCGTCTCATCTACATTGACCCGCCCTACAACACCGGCAGCGCCGACTACCTCTACGCCGACGCCATGCCGCGGGAGCAGTGGCTGGAGTTCATGGTGGAGCGTCTGGCGGCGGCGCGCCCGCTGCTGCAGGGTGACGGCGTCATCGCCATCCAGTGCTCCTTCCACCAGTCCGCCCACCTGGAGGTCATGCTCGACGGGCTCGACTGGCTGCACAAGGTGATGGTCTTCCACGTCCTGGTCCGCCACCCCGGCCGGGCGCTGACCGCGGACAAGCAGTTCAACGACGTCATGGAGCAGATCCTCATCTACTCCCCCGACCCCCACTTCCGCATGCCCCGCCGCGAGCGGGAACGCGACCTGGCCGAGTACCGCTGGGAGGTGGAGGTCGACGGGGCGGGCACGCCGCACCTGCTCGGCGGCCGGGAGTGCCGCGTGTTCGCCCCCGCGGAGTGGCGGAAGGTGGAGGTCGGCCCCGGAGAGGGCACGTTCCGCACCCATTCCGTCCGCGGCAGCCTGCGGGAGAAGAACTCCTCCGGGCGCTTCTGGGTAGCCCACCTCGAGCGCCTTGACCTGCCACCGATGACGCTCATCCAGGTGCCGGACATCGGCGACGACGGCCTCGGCCACCGTTTCTTCCACTCCCCCAAGGCCGGCAACCGCAACGGCTCCTACTTCCAGGGCGTGCCGCAGTCCTCGACCCACACCCGCCTGCCCTACCCGAATTTCCTCGACTTCCACGCCGAGTTCAACCGGGTCGCCGCCGAGGGCGGGGTGAGTTTCCGCAACGGCAAAAAGCCGGAGGCCCTGCTGCGCCAGCTCATCGAGATGTTCACCGCGCCGGGCGAGCTGGTCCTCGACTACCACCTCGGCTCCGGGACCACCGCCGCCGTGGCCCTCAAGCTGGGGCGGAGGTTCATCGGCATCGAGCGGGAGGACTTCGCCGAGACCGTGGCGCTGGCCCGCCTCGAGGCCGTCGTGGCCGGCGAGCAGTCGGGGATCTCCGCGGAGGTCGGCTGGTCCGGCGGGGGGTCGGTGACGTTCCGGAGGTTCTAGTCCCCGCGGTCGAGCCGCTCGAAGATGTTCGGCAGCAGAGGGCACACCACCCCGAGAGTGTCCCGCACCCCGCCGCGTGACGACGGCGCGTTGACGATGAGCGCATCCCCCGGCTCCCGTCCCGTCAGCCCGATGAGCCCGCGGGACAGACCCGCCTGAGCGGTGTTCGCCAGGCCCGCGACAAGCACCTGCATCATGAGGCCGGTGAGCTCCATGGTCACGTGCGGGGCGGTCGCCTCCGGGGTGAGATTGCGGGGGCCGAGCCCGGTGCCGCCCACGGTGACGATGACCCTGTGGCCCGCCCGGCGGGCGTCGACCAAAGCGTCCGACACGGCCTCCCGGCCCTCCGGGACGATGTCGGGGTCGGTGACGTCCAGCCCGGCGTCGTGAAGCAGGCGGGCAGCGAGCTCTCCCGCGCCGTTGGGGCGCTCGCCCGTGAGGACCCGGTCGCTGACGACGATCACCGTTGCTTTCATCACTTTTATTCTCCGTATCCCGGCGCGGACGATGGCAGGCCATGGGAGCACTGCCAGCGGAAGTGTGTCGTACGACACAATTACGCAACACTCTTGTTGCCTATTTATATGAGGACTTTTCCGTATAAAGTATGGCACAGGAGCCTTAATCCGGGTAGACCTGTAGATAACAACCAAACGGGCGGAATTCTTCCGGCAAGCCTGACCGGGACCATTCGGCCCCAGTCAAGTGAGGTTTGCATGAGCTCAGCTCTCAACACCGATGGTCGAATCCTCCACGGGTGGGACCCGGAGAACGAGGAGACCTGGGATTCCGCCATAGCCTGGCGGACCCTGTGGATCACCACGATCAGCCTCTTCATGGCCTTCTGTACGTGGTACCTCGTCGCCGCCATCGCCCCCGTCCTCAACCAGATCGGCTTCGATCTGACCACCTCCCAGCTCTACTGGCTGACGTCCCTGCCGGGTCTCGCCGGCGGTCTGCTGCGACTGGTGTTCATGTTCCTGCCCGCCATCCTGGGCACCCGCAAGCTGGTGACGGTGTCCTCCCTGCTCTTCATCATCCCGATGATGGGCTGGTTCTTCGCCGTCCAGAACACCGACACCCCCTTCTGGTGGCTGCTCGTCCTCGCCTTCCTCACCGGCATCGGCGGCGGCGTCTTCTCCGGCTTCATGCCCTCCACCGGCTTCTTCTTCCCGAAGCGCCTCTCCGGCACCGCGCTCGGCCTGCAGGCCGGCCTCGGCAACTTCGGCGTCTCCTTCATCCTGCTCGTCGCCCCCTGGCTCATGGGCATGACCCTGCTGGGCATCGGATTCATCGCCCCTCAGCGCGGCGCGGACACCGACCTGTTCGTCCATAATCCCGCGATCGTCCTCGTGCCGTGGGCGATCGTCATGGCCGTCGTGGCATGGGTGTTCCTCAAGGACGTGCCGGTCAAGGCGAACTTCCGCCAGCAGATCGACATCTTCGGCAACAAGAACACCTGGATCCTCACGATCGCCTACCTCATGACCTTCGGCGCCTTCTCCGGCTTCGCCGCCCAGCTGGCACTGATCATCAACAACGTCTACGGAGCCAACTCCGACTTCGCCGCCACCTACGCCGCCGAGGACCTGCCCAAGGGCGCCGCCTTCGCCTTCCTCGGCCCCTTCATCGGCTCGCTCGTCCGCGCCGCCTGGGGTCCGCTGTGTGACCGCTTCGGCGGTGCCATCTGGACCTTCGTCTCTGGCGTCGGCATGACCATCTCCACCATCGTCGCCGCGCTGTTCCTCACCCCCGACAACCCCGACCAGTTCTGGTGGTTCCTCGGCGCCATGCTCTTCCTGTTCTTTTTCTCCGGCATCGGCAACGCCAGCACGTTCAAGCAGATGCCCATGATCCTGCCCAAGCGCCAGGCCGGCGGCGTCATCGGCTGGACCGGAGCCATCGCCGCCTTCGGCCCCTTCATCGTCGGTGTCCTGTTGTCGATGATGGCCCCACACGTCTTCTTCTGGGGCTGCGTCGTGTTCTTCGCTTTCGCCACCGTCCTCGTGTGGATCTACTACGCCCGCCCCAACGCCCCCTTCCCGGGCTGACCAAAGGACCTCCATGACCACCACAAGCAGCTCACAGTCAGTGAACCCCCTGTTCAAGTTCGGCAGCTACCTGCGCAAGGGCCAGGTCACCGACTCCGGCCAACAGCTCTTCCTCAAGGGTGGACGCCAGGCGGACGTCTTCTACCGCAACCGCTGGTCCTTCGACAAGATGGTGCGCTCCACCCACGGCGTCAACTGCACGGGATCCTGCTCCTGGAAGGTCTACGTCAAAGACGGCGTGATCACCTGGGAGTCGCAGGCCGTCGACTACCCCACCACCGGCCCCGACATGCCGGACTACGAGCCCCGCGGCTGCCCCCGCGGCGCCTCGTTTTCCTGGTACACCTACTCGCCCACCCGCATCCGCTACCCCTACGCCCGCGGGGTACTCGTCGACATGTACCGCGCGGCGAAGGAACGCCTCGGCGACCCGGTGCTCGCCTGGCGCGAGATCGTCGAAACACCTGAGAAGCGTGCCGCCTACGTCTCGCAGCGCGGCAAGGGCGGCCTCATCCGCATCCCTTACGACGAGGCCATCGAGATCGCCGCCGCCGCCCACGTGTACACCATCCGCCAACACGGCCCCGACCGCATCGCCGGCTTCACCGTCATCCCGGCCATGTCCCAGGTCTCCTACGGCGCAGGCACCCGCTTCCTGCAGATGATCGGCGGCGTGGCCCTGTCCTTCTACGACTGGTACGCCGACCTGCCGCCCGCCTCCCCCCAGACCTTCGGCGACCAGACCGACGTGCCCGAGTCCGGTGACTGGTACAACTCGAGCTATCTCATGATGTGGGGCTCCAACATCCCGGTCACCCGCACCCCCGACGCCCACTTCATGGTCGAGGCCCGCTACAAGGGGACCAAGGTCGTCGTGGTCTCCCCCGACTTCGCCGACAACACCCGCTTCGCGGACGAGTGGCTGCGCATCAACCCCGGCACCGACGCCGCCCTCGCCTTCGCCATGGGCCACGTCATCCTCTCCGAGTTCCATGTCGGCGAACAGACCCCGTACTTCCTCAACTACATGCGCAAGTACACCGACTCGCCCTTTCTCATCTCCCTCGACGAGCGGGCGGACGGCACGCTCACCCCGGGCAAATTCCTCACCGCCAGCCAGCTCGACGACTCCCACGCCGACCTGCGCGACACCCCCAACGCCACCCACCGTCTCGTGGTGATGCAGCCCGACGGCTCCATCGTCGACCCGGGCGGCACCGTCGCCGACCGCTGGGGCGAGGAGGGTGTGGGCAAGTGGAACCTACGTCTCGACGACGTCGACCCGGTCATGTCCATTGCCGAGACCGGCGAATACGGCACCGCTGAAGTGCTCTTCCCGCGCTTCGACCTCGACGCCGACCCCGCCGACATCGACGGTGACGGTCCGATCGGTGCCGGGGTGGTCCACCGCGGTGTGCCCTACCGCGAGGTCGACGGGCACAAGGTGACCACCGTGTTCGATGTGATGCTCGCCCACTACGGCGTGGCCCGCCCCGAGCTCGGTCTGCCCGGCGAGTGGCCGACTGACTTCCACGACGCCTCCACCCCGGGCACCCCGGCCTGGCAGGAGGAGCTCACCGGTGTGCCGGCCAACGCCGCCATCCGTATCGGCCGCGAATTCGCCCGCAACGCCGAACAGTCGGAGGGCCGCTCCCAGATCATCATGGGCGCGGGTGTCAACCATTACTTCCACGCCGACAACATCTACCGCACCTTCCTGGCGCTGACCTCGATGTGCGGCACCCAGGGCGTCAACGGCGGCGGCTGGGCCCACTACGTCGGCCAGGAGAAGCTGCGCCCCATGAACGGCTGGTCGCAGTACGCCTTCGCCCTCGACTGGCAGCGCCCGGCGCGCCAGATGATCACCACCGGCTTCTACTACCTCACCACCGACCAGTGGCGCTACGACAACTCCAAGGCCTCCCGCCTGGCCTCCCCGCTGGCCACCCGCGGCGTCGTCGGCGACAAGCACCTCTCCGACACGCTCATCGAGTCGATGAAGCGCGGCTGGATGCCCGCCTACCCGCAGTTCAACCGCAACCCCCTGCTGCTGGCCGACGAAGCCGAGGCCAAGGGCATGTCCATCCAGGAGCACGTCGCCGACGAGCTCAACTCCGGCCGCATGCAGTTCGCCGCCGAGGACCCCGACGCCCCGGAGAACTGGCCGCGCATCCTGCTCAACTGGCGCACCAACCTCATGGGCTCCTCGGCGAAGGGCACCGAGTTCTTCCTGCGTCACATGCTCGGCGTCGACTCCGATGCCACCGCCGTCGAACTGGGTCCGGAGGAGCGGCCGGAGTCGATCGCGTGGCGGGACGAGGCGCCCGTCGGCAAGCTCGATCTCATGCTGACCACGGACTTCCGCAACACGTCCACCACCCTGGTCTCCGACATCGTCCTGCCCGCCGCCACCTGGTACGAGAAGAACGACCTGTCCACCACGGACATGCACCCGTTCATCCACTCCTTCAACGCGGCGATCAACCCGCCGTGGGAGGCACGCACCGACTTCGAGGTCTTCCGCGACCTGTCGAAGTCCTTCTCCGCACAGGCGGTGCGCTGGCTGGGGACGCAGACCGATCTCATCACCTCGCCCCTGGCCCACGACACCCCGGACCAGCTGTCCATGCCCAACGGCATCGTTCCCGACCTGGCGGAGACGGGCTACGTGCCGGGCACGACCATGGCCAAGCTCATCCCCGTCGAGCGCGACTACACCAAGGTGTACGAGAAGTGGTCCCACCTCGGCCCGCTCACCGCCGAGAAGGGCACCGGCGTCCACGGCACGCCCTACAACGTGGCCAAGCAGGTCGAGGAGCTGGCGCTGATGAATGGCACCTCGGAAACCTCCAGCGGTGAACGTCCCGACCTGGACACCGCGACGAAGGTCATCGAGATGATCCTCCACCTGTCCGGCGTGTCCAACGGTGAGGTCGCCGCCGAGGGCTTCCGCAACCAGGGAGCGCGCGTCGGCGCCGACATGATGGACCTCATCGCCGGCAACGAGAACGACCGCATCGGCTGGGACATGGTCAAGGAACGCCCCGCGGAGGTCATCACCTCCCCGGAGTGGACCGGCTCGAAGAAGGGCGGGCGCCGCTACACGGCCTTTTCCATCAACCTCGAGTACGACAAGCCCTTCCACACCCTGTCGGGCCGCATGCACTACTACCTCGACCACGACTGGTTCCTCGACTACGGCGAAGCCCTGCCCGTCTTCCGCCCCCCTCTGGACCGGCTCCACCTCAACGGGGAGTCCAATCCCGGTGAACTGGTGCGCGGTGAGGACGGCAACCCCGAGGTCACTGTCCGTTACCTCACCCCGCACAACAAGTGGTCGATCCACTCCCAGTACTTCGACAACCTGCACGTGCTGTCCATTTCCCGCGGTGGCCAGGTGGTGTGGATGTCGGACAAGGACGCCGCCAAGATCGGCGTCGCCGACAACGACTGGATCGAGGTCTACAACCGCAACGGTATCGTCTCCGCCCGCGCGATCGTCTCCCACCGCATCCCCGAGGGGACCGCGATCATGAACCACGCGCAGGAACGCACGGTCGGCACCCCGCTCAACGAGAACACCGGCCGCCGCGGCGGTACCCACAACTCACTCACCCGAATCATGATCAAACCGGTGCATGTGGCGGGCGGCTACGGCCACCTGACCTACGGCTTCAACTACATCGGCCCCACCGGCAACAACCGCGACGAGGTCACCCGCATCCGTCGCCGCTCCCAGGAGGTGCAGTTCTGATGAAAGTCATGGCCCAGATCGCCATGGTGATGAACCTGGACAAGTGCATCGGATGCCACACCTGTTCCGTCACCTGCAAGCAGGCGTGGACCAACCGTGAGGGCACCGAGTACATCTGGTTCAACAACGTGGAAACCCGACCCGGCGTGGGCTACCCGCGCGGCTGGGAAAACCAGGACAAGTGGGAGGGCGGTTGGGTCCGCACCTCCTCCGGCAAGCTCAAGCCCAAGGCCGGCGGGCGTCTGAAGAAGCTCGCGACCATCTTCCACAACCCGAAGCTGCCGACCATCCAGGACTACTACGAGCCCTGGACCTACGAGTACGACAAGCTGTTGTCCACCCCCGCCAACCAGAACACCCAGCCCACCGCCCGCCCCGTCTCGCAGATCGACGGCCGGGAGATCAACACCATTTCCTGGTCCTCCAACTGGGACGACAACCTCGGCGGCTCCACCGCCACCCTGGATGAGGATCCGGTCCTGCACCAGATGAACCTCACCGTGCAGAAGGAGATCGAGGACTCCTTCATGTTCTGGCTACCGCGCATCTGCGAGCACTGCCTCAACCCGACGTGTGTGTCCTCCTGCCCCTCCGGCGCCATGTACAAGCGCACCGAGGACGGCATCGTCCTCGTCGACCAGGATCACTGCCGCGGCTGGCGCATGTGCGTTTCCGGCTGCCCGTACAAGAAGGTCTACTTCAACCACAAGTCCGGCAAGGCCGAGAAATGTACGTTGTGCTATCCGCGTCTGGAAGTGGGACAGCCGACGGTCTGTTCCGAGACGTGCGTCGGCCGCCTGCGCTACCTCGGCGTCCTGCTCTACGACGCCGACCGCGTCGCCGAGGCCGCCGCCACGGAGGACCCCCAGGGCCTCTACCAGGCACAGAAGGACATCCTCCTCGACCCGCATGATCCCCGCGTCGTCGACGCCGCCGTGCAGGCAGGCATCCCGCACTCGTGGGTTGACGCCGCCCAGCAGTCCCCCATCTGGGACCTCATCTTCACCTACGATGTGGCCCTGCCCCTGCACCCGGAGTACCGCACCCTGCCGATGGTCTGGTACATCCCGCCGCTGTCCCCGGTCGTCGACGCCGTCACCGCCTCCGGCAACGACGGCGAGGACCACAAGGTTCTCCTCACGGCCCTATCGACGATGCGGATCCCCCTGGAGTACCTCGCAGGTCTGTTCACCGCCGGCGACACCGCGCCCGTCGAGAAGTCGCTGCGCCGCCTGGCGGCCATGCGCTCCTATATGCGTGACATCAACTTGGGCAACGAACCGCAGGAAGAGATAGCCGAATCCGTCGGCATGACCGGCCAGGCCATCCAGAAGATGTACAAGCTGTTGGGCATCGCCAAGTATGACGACCGCTACGTCATCCCCACCGCCTCCCCCGAGTCCGCCCGCGGCATCACCTCGCTCGACCCCTTCGGTGACACTGACCCTGCCCAGGCGTTCGCCGACCTCGGCATGGGGGCGCCTGCCGCATGCCATGAGGAGGCCTCCCCCGCCGGAAAGGTGTCCCTGCTCAGCTGGGACGGCGACCGCCCGGACGCCATGTTCCCCGACCGCATCGGCGCGCCCGACGGCACCCGGGCGCCCGGTGACTCCAAGAGGAGGGATGAGATGTGAGAAGCGGACAACGCCTGCCCACCGGACGCATCCCCGAGCAGCTGACCCGCGCCGTCGCGGTCAGCGGCGAGCAACGGCGGACCATCACCATGGCCACCTCCCTGCTCCTCGACTACCCCTCCGAGGACTTCGGAGCGCGCCTGACGGCCGTCGATAAGCACTCCGGTGACCTGCCGCTCCCCATTGCGACGGAGCTGGCAGCCTTCCTGGACGCCGCCCGGGCCCGAGGCCTGCGCGGCATGCAGGAGCACTACGTGGAGACCTTCGACCAGAAGCGCCGCTGCTCCCTGTTTCTGTCGTACTACTCCGTCGGTGACACCCGCCAGCGCGGCACTGCCATCCTCGCCTTCCGCCAGGCCCTCGCGCAGCTTGGTTTCGAGGAGCTCACTGACGAACTCCCCGACCACCTCTGCGTCGTCCTCGAGGCGGTCGCCCGCTCCGAGGGCGATCAGCACGAGCAGACGGTCGAGATGCTCGCCGCCCACCGCGACGGCCTCGAGGTGCTGCGCACAGCCCTGAGCGGCCACGACTCCCCCTATGCGCACCTGATCACCGCAATCGCGATGGCGCTGCCGGAGATCGACGCCGAGACCACCCACAACTACCTCGACCTCATCCGCTCCGGACCGCCGGCCGAGCTCGTCGGCATCGGAACCCCGCTGCCCTTCCCCACCGCCCACAAGGACTGACCATGGCTGACTTCAACACCTTCCTCTGGGTCGCATTTCCCTGGCTGGCTATCGCCGCCTTCGTCATCGGCATGATCTGGCGGTGGCGCACCGACCAGTTCGGCTGGACGACCCACTCCACGCAAATCTACGAGTCGACGCTTCTCCGACTGTCCTCCCCTCTGTTCCACTACGGCATGCTCTTCGTCATCATCGGCCACGTCATGGGCCTGGCCATCCCGAAGTCGTGGACCCGGGCGGTGGGCATCTCCGACGGCGTCTACCACCTCATCGCCACCTATCCGGGTGTCATCGCCGGAATCGCCACGGTGCTCGGCCTGGTGGGGCTGCTCTACCGACGCATCGTCAACCGCTCGGTGTTCCTCGCCACCTCCACCTCCGACAAGGTGATGTACCTCTTCCTCGGCGCGGCGATTCTCTCCGGCTTCATCGCCACCGTCTCCCTTCAGCTCTTCGGCGGACCCCACGGCTACGACTACCGCGAGACCATCTCCCCGTGGCTGCGCGAACTCCTGATCTTCCAGGCCCGCCCGGAACTCATGGCCGATGTACCGTGGCAGTTCAAGGTCCACGTCCTCGCGGGATTCACCATCCTCGCCGTGTGGCCCTTCACCCGCCTGGTGCACGCATTCTCCGCTCCGGTGGGGTACACCACCCGTCCCTACGTGGTCTACCGCTCCCGCGACACCCGCACCGGCCCCGTCAAGGAGCACGTCGCCTGGGAGCCGATCCGCTCCCACACCGGTGAGCTCGACGAGAGAAAGGAGACCCCCTCCCGGGGTGCCTGATGAAAAAAGCCGCCGCCTTCGCCGCCGCGCTGCTTCTCCTCGTGGGGTGCGCTCCCGGGGACGATGGCGTGGTGGTGTTGGGCGCGGCGTCGACACGCGCGCTCAACGGCTCCCTCGCGGAGCTCTCACCCGCCCCGCTGGAGTTTTTCAACGCCGGCTCCTCCACCCTCGTCCAGCAGCTGGCCGACGGCTCTCCCGGCGATGTCCTCATCACCGCCGATGAGGCGACGATGGATGCCGCCCTCGCGCAGGGCCTGGTGGCCGACCCGCGCGTAGTGGCCACCAACACCTTGGTCATGGTCGTGCCGCAGGGCAACCCGGCGGGGATCCGCGGCGTGGGAGACCTCGGCCCCGACACCGCCCTCGTGCTCTGCGATGAGCAAGTTCCCTGCGGGGCCGTCTCCCGCCGGCTCATCGACGCCGGCGGTTGGGAGGTCCACCCCGTCTCCCTCGAGCACGCCGTCTCCGATGTGCTGGGCAAGGTCGTCTCCGGGGAGGCCGACGCCGGGTGGGTCTACCGCACCGACGCCGTCGCCGCGGGCGATAGGGTCGAGGTCATTGACCTGCCGGGGGCTGCTAACCATCCGAACTCCCTGGTCGCCGCCGCGACCACCACGGCCCGGGACGCAGCCGAGGCGCGCGCCTTCGTCGACCTGCTGACCTCCGCGGAGATGACCCCGGTCTGGAAGAACCACGGTTTCACCCCGACCCGCTAGTCTGATCGGCATGTCCGCACCATTCCCCGCCCCGACCCGCCCCCCGCTGGTGGTGGCGGGGCTGGGCCTGGTCGGCCTGCTGCTCATCCTCGGGCCCGTGCTGGCGCTGGGGGTGCGCGTGCCGTGGGGCCGTCTCGGCGAGGTGCTCGGCGATCCCGCCACCCACGACCTGCTGCGGATCACCCTCGGCGCCGGGGTGTGGACCAGCCTGTTCGCCGTCCTGCTCGGCGTGCCCCTGGCACTGTGGATCCAGCACCTCAGCCGCGGCGGGCGCCTGGTGCGCCTCCTGGTTCTGCTGCCGCTGGCCATGCCGCCGGTGGTCGCGGGCCTGGCGCTCACCGCAGCGCTGGGGCGGCGGGGCATCACCGCGCCGTTGCTGGAGGCCACCGGGCTGCAGTTCGCCTTCGCCTTCCCCGGCGTCGTGCTCGCCCACGTCTTCATCGCGCTGCCCTTCGTGGTGGTCACGGTCGACGCGGCACTGCGACAGTTGGACCCCGAGATCCCCGCCTCCGCCGCCGGGGTGGGGCTTAACCGTGGGCAGGTCCTGCGCCAGGTGACGTTGCCCGCGATCGCCCCCTCCGTGGCCACCGGGGCGGGGCTGGCCTTCGCGCGCTCCCTCGGCGAGTTCGGCACCACCCTCACCTTCGCCGGATCCATGCCCGGCATCACCCGCACCATGCCGCTGGGCATCTACCTCGAGCGGGAGACCGACCCCGGGCGCGCCTATGCCCTCGGCGCCGTCCTCATCGGCCTGGCCGTGCTGGTGCTGGGCCTCTCAGCTCTTCCCGCCGTGCTGCGCCGGGAGCCCGCGCCCCAGGCCCGCACCCTCGGGACACTGGACGCCACCCGCCTGCGCGCACTCACCGCCCCGCCCGGCGGCGGCGTGCCCGTCCACATCGGTGAGTTCACCCTTCCCGCCGACCGGATCACCGCCGTCGTCGGCCCCAACGGCGCGGGCAAATCCACCCTGATGGGGCTGGTCGCCGGGCGGTTGCGCGGTCGCCCGGTGCGTGTCGAGGGCCGCGTCATCCTCCTCACCCAACGCCCCGGCCTGCCGCGCACCACCACCGTCGCGGGGGCCGTCACCATGGTGACCCGCTCGGTAACCCGCACCCGCGAGCTTCTCGACGCCGCCGGGCTCACCCCCCTCCACGACGTCCCGGTCCCCGCACTCTCCGGCGGGCAGGCCGCACAGGTCGCCCTGGTCCGGGCGTTGGCCGCGCGGCCCGAGGTGCTCATCCTCGATGAGCCTCTGGCGGGCGTCGACGTCGCCTCCACCACCGCCTGGCGCGCCCTGCTCCGCGCCGCCGCCCACGACCGGACCACGCTGATGGTCACCCACGATCCCCTCGACGTCGCCGGGCTCTCCGAGCATCTCCTCGTGCTCGAGGGCGGAGAGGTCACCGCCGCCGGCCCCACGGCTGAGCTCCTCGCCGTGCCTCCGAGTGACTTCGTCTCCTCCCTCGCCGGGCTCCATCGTCTCGAGGGCACCGTGGCACGAACGGAAATTGACACCGTCACGCTGGACCGAGGACAATTGAGGGTGACAGGCGTCGTGCCAGCCGCATACGGTGCGATGCCCCACCCCGGCGCTGCCGCCGTGGCCACCTTCCCTCCGGAGGCGGTCACCGTGCGTCACCCGCAGACACCACCGGCCCGGACTGACTCGGCCCGCAACGTCTGGCCGGGAACAATCGAATCCCTGGAGTCGTCGGCCGGACACCCGGCCACGTTGCTCACCGTGGCGCTGCACTCCGGCACAGACCCGGCCCGCATCACCGTTCCGGTGACCAGGCGCTCGATCGTGGACCTCGGCCTCAGCCCCGGAACCCACGTCGAGTGCGTCATCAAGGCGACCGCCATCACGGTGCACACGCTGCACCGGCCCGACAGGAGTTGAGTGAACGATGAGTGATGCCCGGCATCCCCGCCCCACCGCGGAGCTCTTCCCCGAATCCCTCCAGCTGAGCACCAAGCAGCGTGAACTCCTCGACCTGCTGCAGACCTTCCCCGGCGGCGCCCGCTCCTCGGACCTGGCGACAGTCCTGGGCATGCACGTCAACACGGTCCGCGGTCACCTCGATGAGCTCATCGCCCGCGGCGCCGTGCACGCCACCACTGCCCCCGCCGTGGGACGCGGTCGGCCGTCCCTCATCTTCCAGGTGCGGGTGCCTGACAACCGGGCCATCGCCCGCGAATACATTTCCCTCGTCGAGGTGCTCGCCGAGATGGTCGTCGGCGAAGAGTCCCCTTCGCCGGAGGCCATGGACAAGGCCCGGGAGATCGGCCGCGCCTGGGCGCGACGAATGTCGGATTCGGGGGCCGGTGTCGAGACGATCCAGGACGCGCTCGACGTTCTGACCGCACGCCTCCGGGAGCTCGGTTTCGATCCCGCCCTCCTCGCCGTCGACGACAGCGACCATGTAGACATCCACCTGCAGGCCTGCCCCTTTGTCACCGACCAGGGACGTCCCTCCCTGGTCGTGTGCGCCATGCACGAAGGCTTCCTGCAGGAGTCGATGGGCTCAGCGCCGGTCACACTCAACCTGCGACCTTTCCACCCGGCCGGGATGTGCACGGTGGTTTCCCGTCCCGAAGCAGTCTGACATACCCGCCCGAACGGCCTACGCCCGGGACAGCTCCACGGTCACGGGGCCGGCGACGTCGAGCTCGATGATGCGCAGACCGGCGGCACGGGCCTCGTCGAGAATATTCTCTTCGACCGGCCCGGAGGACAGGACCATGCAGGTCGGCCCGGCGCCGGAGAGGTAGGCGGCGTAGCCGCGGTTGCGCAGGCGGTTGACCCACTCCGCGGTGACCGGCAGGACATCGGCCCGGTAGGGCTGGTGCAGGCGGTCGCGGGTGCCCTCCCACAACAGTTCGGGGTGGCTCTGCAGGGCGACGGTCATCACCGCGGTGCGCGAGACGTTGAAGCGCGCGTCGGTGTGGGTGACGTGGCTCGGCAGCACCCGGCGCACGGCCTGGGTGGAGGCGTGGAAGTTCGGCACCAGGGCGGTGGCCCGGATCCGGGGGTCCACGGGGACGGACACGGCGCGGTAGCCGGGCTGGGTGCCGTCGACGGGGGTGGTGGTCCAGGAGACGACCGCCGAGCCGAGGACGGAGGCCGCCGCGTTGTCGGGGTGGCCCTCGAAAGCGGAGGACAGCTGGACGACCTGGTCGGTGGTCAGCGGGGAGCCGGCCAGGGCGTTGGCCGCCACGACGCCGGCGACGGCGGCCGCCGCCGAGGAGCCGAGCCCGCGGGACTGCGGGATGTTGTTGGTGCACACCACGCGCAGGCCGGGGGCCTCGGCGTGGGCGGCGTGCAGACCCGAACGGATGGCCTTGACCACCAGGTGGGAGCCGTCGCGGGGCAGGTCGTCCTCGCCCTCGCCGAAGACCTCGACCTCGAGTCCGGCCTCGATGACCTCGACCTCGACGGTATCGTAGATGCCGACGGCCAGGCCGAGGGTGTCGAAGCCGGGGCCGAGGTTCGCGGAGGAGCCGGGGACGGTGACGGTGACGCGGGTGCCCACCTCAAGCTGGATGCTCAACGACGATCCTCCTAGATGAGACGCAGCACGGAGTCGACGGCCTTGACGGCGGGGGCCTGCTTGAGGTCCTCGACGGTGGCGGCCAGGTCGGCTTCCCGGGCGGAGTGGGTGACCACGATGAGGCGGGCGTCGTCGCCGGACTCCTCCTGGCGGACGGTCTTGAGGGAGATGTCGCGCGCCGCGAAGATGGCGGAGAGCTCGGCGAGGACGCCGGTGCGGTCCTCGACCTCCATGTCGATGTGGTAGCGGGTGCGCACGTCACCGAGGTCGGCGATGGAGAGGTTGGCGTAGGTGTTCTCGCCCGGGGCGCGGCCGCCGTGGACCTTGTTGCGGGCGGCGCCGACGAGGTCGCCGAGGACGGCGGAGGCGGTCGGGGCACCGCCGGCGCCGTTGCCGTAGAACATGAGGCGACCGGCGGCCTCGGCCTCGACGAAGATGGCGTTGTAGGACTCGTTGACCGAGGCCAGCGGGTGATCGACGGGCACGAGGGTCGGGTGCACACGGGAGGCGACGGATTCGGTGCCGTCGTCGTTGGTGAGGCGCTCGCAGATGGCCAGGAGCTTGATCACGTAGCCGGCGTCGCGGGCTGCCTCGATGTCCTCGGCGGTGACCTGGGTGATGCCCTCGCAGCTGACGTCGTCGAACTTGACGCGGGTGTGGAAGCCCAGGGAGGCGAGGATGGCGGCCTTGGAGGCGGCGTCGTGGCCCTCGACGTCGGCGGTCGGGTCGGCCTCGGCGTAGCCCAGGCGGGTGGCCTCGGCGAGCGCGTCCTCGTAGGTGGCGCCGGTGGACTCCATCGCGTCGAGGATGAAGTTGGTGGTGCCGTTGACGATGCCCGAGATACGCAGGATGTTGTCGCCCGCCAGCGAGCGGCGCAGCATGCCCACGACCGGGATGGCGGCGGCGACGGCGGCCTCGAAGTAGAGGTCGACGTTGGCGGCGTCGGCGGCGTCGGCCAGCTCGTCGGCGTGCGCGGCGACGAGGGCCTTGTTGGCGGTGACCACGGACTTGCCGGCACGCAGGGCGGCGAGCACCAGCTCACGCGGGTAGTCGATGCCGCCGATGACCTCGACGACGATGTCCACGTCATCGCGGTTGATCAGGCTCATGGCGTCGTCGGTGAGCAGCTCCGGCGCGACACCCGGGCGCGGCTTGGACAGATCGGAGACGGCCACGCCGCGCAGCTCGAGCGGGCCACCGATGCGGTGGGCCAGCGCGTCGGAGTACTCGCCCATGAGGCGCAGCACCTCGGAGCCGACGGTGCCGTGGCCGAGAATGGCGATGCCGACCGGCTCGCCGGCTCCCTTGCCGGGGTTGTAGCTGGGCTGCGTGAGGTCCGTCATGGTGCTCCTGAGGGTTGTGGCCGGGCTAAACGTGCACCAGCCTACCGGGCGCAGTCCTTTTCCACAGCGCCCGGGGTCAAGAATAGGTCCACCCACTCGACGAAACACGTTTTTCCTATTAACCTAAACGCACCACTAGTTGACGTCGCAAGGAGGAAGGTCATGTCCCGTCGTGCGCGCATGCTCGCCGCCGCGCTGTTGTGCGCCCCGCTTATCGACGTCCCCCTCTCCCCCGCCGCCGACGTCCACGTCACCGGGCCCACCTGCACGGTGCTGGCCACCACCGCCGAGCGGGAGGAGATGCTCGCCCTGTCCGGCATCTTCGCCGCCAACTGGTCCGCCGAGATCCTGCGGGACATCCCCGGTTCCGGGGCGGACATGTCGCTGGCGCGGGTGTGGCACGCGGACAAGACCACCGAGGAGCTGGCGGACATGCCGGAACCGGTGCGCGCGGCCGTCGACCGGATCAACGCCGCCGGGCAGCGGGTGGGTTATACGGGCGAGGAGGCGAGTGCCGCGCTGCGGGTTCTGGTGGACCGCAACGAGCGCCGCCGGGACCTGGCCCGTCGGGAGGCGCTGCCGCGCGCGGCGGCCCGCGAGCGGCTGGACAGCCAGCGCTTCACGCCGCTGCACGACTACCGCACGGGGCTGTCCGTCGCCGCCGCCGAATCCTGGGACCGGGCGTGGGAGCGGACCCCGGGGGCGGATTCCGCCGCCCGGGAGGCCCGCAGCGCGCTGGCGCGGTGCACCGGGCAGGCACGGCCGCCCGTGCTGCCGGGCGCTGACATCGGCCCGCTCTACACCTCCCTGGTCATGTCACTCCTGGAGGGCTTCGGCGAGCTCCGGCCGGCGGAGTCCTAAGGCTCCAGGGCCAGGATGTCCTCCACCGTCTCGCGGCGCAGCATGAGCTTCGTCTTGCCCGCGCGCACGGCGACCACCGGGGGGCGGCCGAAGGCGTTGTAGCGCGAGGACATGGCGTAGGCGTAGGCGCCGGTGGCGGCGACGGCCACGAGGTCACCCACCGCGATGTCATCGGGGTAGGCGGCGTCGCGGACGAGGATGTCGCCGGATTCGCAGTGGGCGCCGACGAGGCGCGAGGCCACGGCCTGGCCCTCGGTGAAGCGGTTGACCAGGCGGGCGTCGTAAAGCGCGTCGTAGAGGGCCGGGCGAATGTTGTCGGACATGCCACCGTCGACGGAGAGATAGCGACGCTTGGCGTCGTCCGCGATGGTGACGTCCTTGACGGTGCCCACCTCGTAGACGGTGACGGTGCCGGGGCCGGCGATGGCGCGGCCGGGCTCGACGAGGACGGTGGGCGGCTCGATGCCCAGCTCCGCGGCGGTCTTGGCCACGGCGGTGAGCAGGTCGTGGGCGACCTCGTCGACGTTGAGGGGCTGCTCGTCCTCGGTGTAGGCGATGCCGTAGCCGCCGCCGAGATCCAGCTCAGGCAGCTGCACGCCGAGCTCGCGGTGGATCTGCGAGTACAGGCCCAGGACGCGGTCGGCGGCCATGGTGAAGCCCTCGGCGTCGAAGACCTGGGAGCCGACGTGGCAGTGCAGGCCCACGAGCTCGAGGTTCTCGGCGCGCACGGCGGCCTCGGCGGCGCGGTAGGCGGAGCCGGAGGCGAGGGAGAAGCCGAACTTCTGATCCTCGTGGGAGGTGGCGATGGCCTCGTGCGTGTGGGCCTCGATGCCGGGCTTCACGCGGATCATCACCTTCTGCACGGTGTCGGCACCGGCGGCGATGGCGTCGAGAAGCTCGAGCTCCTGCTCGGAGTCGAGCACGACGTGGCCGACGCCCTCGGTGACGCAGGCCCGCAGGAAGGCCGGCCCCTTGTTGTTGCCGTGGGCGGTGATGCGCGCGGCCGGGAAGTCCGCGGCCCGGGCGATCTTGAGCTCATTGAGCGAGGCGACGTCGAGCGACAGCCCCTCCTCGTCGACCCAGCGCGCGATAGTGCGGGTGAGGAAGGCCTTGGAGGCGTAGTGGACGTGCTCGGGGCCGCCGAAGGCGCGGGCCATGTCCTGGCAGCGGGAGCGGAAGTCGTCCTCGTCGACGACGAAGACGGGCGTGCCGTACTCCTCGGCGATCTCGGGCAGCGGCACGCCGGCGACGGTGACCACGCCGTCCTCCTGGCGCGCGGCGTTGCGCGGCCAGACGTGGGCGGGCAGGTCGTTGAAGTCTGCACTCATACGCTTACATCCTCTCCGGGGCGGTGACACCGACCAGGGCGAGGGCGTTCGCCAGGGTCTGACGGGTGGCGGCGGCCAGCGCCAGGCGGGCGCTGTGGATCGGCGCGGCCTCCTCGTCCGCCTTCGGCAGGATCTGGCAGTTGTCGTAGAAGCGGTGGAACACGCCGGCCAGTTCCTCAGCGTAGCGTGCAATGCGGTGCGGCTCGCGCAGTTCGGCGGCGGCCTTGACCACAGCGGGGAATTCGCCGAGGGTGCGGATGAGATCGCCCTCGCGCTCGTGGGTGAGCAGCGAGAGATCCGGATCCTCGTAGGTGACGCCCAGCTCCGCGGCCTTCCGCGCGATGGAGCACAGGCGGGCGTGGCCGTACTGGACGTAGTAGACGGGATTGTCGGAGGACTGGGAGGCCCACAGCGCCAGGTCGATGTCCAGGGAGGAGTCGACGGAGGAGCGGATGAGCGAATAGCGGGCGGCGTCGATGCCGATCGCCTCGACGAGGTCGTCGAGGGTGATGACGGTGCCGGCGCGCTTGGACATGCGCACGGCCTCGCCGTCGCGGACGAGGTTGACCATCTGCCCGATCATGACCTCGACCTGGTCGGCGTCGTAACCCAGCGCGGCGGCGGCGGCCTTGAGGCGCGCGACGTAGCCGTGGTGGTCGGCGCCGAGCATGTAGATGCACAGGTCGTGTCCGCGGTCGATCTTGTCGGCCACGTAGGCGATGTCGCCGGCGATGTAGGCGGCGTCGCCGTCCGACTTGATCACCACGCGGTCCTTGTCATCGCCGAAGTCGGTGGAGCGCAGCCACCAGGCACCCTCCGATTCGTAGAGGTTGCCGTTCTCCTTGAGCGTGCGCACGGCCTTGTCCACGGCGCCGGACTCGAAGAGCGAGTTCTCGTGGAAGTAGACGTCGAAATCCGTCCCGAACTCGTGCAGCGACTCCCGGATGTGGGCGAACATCATCTCCACGCCCGCGGCGCGGAAGGTCTCCTGGACGTCGTCGGATTCGAGCGCCCCGGGATGCTTCTCGACGATCGCCTGCGCGATCTCCCGGATGTAGTCACCCCCGTAACCGTCCTCCGGGGTCGGCTCGCCCTGCGCCGCCGCCACCAGGGAGCGGGCGAAACGGTCGATCTGGCCGCCGTGGTCGTTGAAGTAGTACTCGCGGGTGACCTGCGCGCCCGCCGCGCTGAGAACGCGGCCCAGCGAATCGCCGACCGCCGCCCAGCGGGTGCCGCCGAGGTGGATCGGGCCGGTCGGGTTCGCGGAGACGAACTCGAGGTTGATCTTCTGGCCCGCGTAGAGGTCGAGGTGCCCGTAGTCCGCCCCGGCCGCGAGGATCTTGGCCACGATCTCGCCCTGCGCCGCCGCCGCGAGGCGGATGTTGAGGAATCCCGGGCCCGCGATGGTGGCCTCGTCGATGGCCGGATCCTGCGCGAGAGCGTCGGCCAGCAGCGTCGCCAGCTCCCGCGGGTTCATGCCGACCTTCTTGGCCACCTGCAGGGCCAGGTTGGTGGCGTAGTCGCCGTGCTCCGGATTGCGGGGGCGCTCGACGACGACCGGGTCAGGAAGAACAGAGGCGTCGAGGTCACGGGAGTCCAGCACGCCGGCGGCGGTCTCCCGGATGAGGGACGCAAGATCAGCAGGTGTCATGGGCGATGAGTCTAGTGCACCTGCCCGCCGCGTTCTCGCCCGCCCCGGGGACCGGAAGCGGCTAGCATATAAGCCGACCACACCGTATCGACGACCGGAAGTCCCCCATGCGTTTTCTCCCCCGCACTCTCGCCGCCGCCGCCACCCTCAGCCTGCTGCCGCTGAGCGCGCCGACGGCCGCCGCCGCGCCCGCGATCACCTGGGAGGCCTGCCCCGCGCAGGTCACCGAGCCGAGCGCCCAGTGCGGGCGTATCGACGTCCCCATGTACCACTCCGACCCCACCGGCGAGACCATCTCCGTCGGCTTCGTCCGCGTGCCCGCCGCCTCCGGCACCGCCCGCGGCACGCTGTTCGGCAACCCGGGCGGGCCCGGCGGCGATGCCTACACCTACTTCGGCGACGCCGAGAACTCCGCCTGGCCGGCGGGCATCGTCAACGAATGGGACCGCGTCGCCGTCCAGCCGCGCGGCCTGCCCGGCTCCACCGGCATCACCTGCGCCCAGGAGGCCTTCGCCATGGGCCCGGTGGACACTCTCACCCGCCAGGGTGCCTTCATCCGCGAGGCCTGCGAGCGCGTCCACCCCGGCTACACCGGCTCCCTGACCACCGACAACACCGTCGACGACTGGGAATGGGTCCGCCAGGCCCTGGGCCGCGAGAAAATCTCCATCCTGGGACTGTCCTACGGCACCTTCCTCGGCTCCGCCTACGCCACCCGCTACCCGCAGCACACCGACCGCGTCGTCCTCGACTCCGCCATGGACCCCGGACTCGCCTGGAACGGCATCATGGGCTCCCAGCAGGCCAGCTACGAGAACTCCCTCCACGACTTCCTGGCATGGGTCGCCGAGCGTGACGACGTCTACGGCCTCGGCCGCACCCCGCTCGCCGTCTACCAGGCCTGGTCCGCGCGCATCGTCGCCGAGACCGGCACCAACCCCACCGTCGTCCCGCCCCCGGCCCAGGTCGGCGACCTGCCCCCGGGGCTTGGTTCCTCGGGTGAGGTGGGGGCCCAGGCCATGACCTCTTCCGGTCCGGCGCTCGTCTCCTCCCAGGGCTTGAGCTCCCAGGCCGCCACCGGCGGCAACCAGGCCACCTCTCCCCTGCTCATGCTCACCCGCATGGGCCTGCCCTTCGTCTCCCAGTGGGACAACCTGGCCCGCATGATCAACGGCACCCACCCCGTGCCCAGCGCCGAGGAGATCGCCGGATCCACCACCGAGCAGGGGCTCCTTGACTCCGCCAACTCCCAGCTCATGCAGCGCCTCATCATGTGCAACGAGAACACCTACCCCGCCAACCCGGCCGACCTGCCGAAGTTCGCGTGGAGCAACTTCGTCAGCGGCGACATCTTCACCGCGCCCAACGCGATGTTCACCTCCGGTGCCGCCTGCGCCGGCGCCGCGCCGGTGGCCGGGCTGCCGCCGACGTCCGGGGCGGAGCTGGAGGTCCGGCCGCTGCTCATCCAGGCCACCGGCGACCCGCAGACGCCGTATGGCACGCACCGCGCGCTGGCTGAGGCCATGAATGCCCACGTGCTCACCGTCGACGGCAGCGGCCACGGCCACGTCGGCCTGGGGAACGCGGCCGTCGATGACGTGGTGGTGGAGTACCTGCGCACCGGGTCCGCGAGCGTGACCGAGGTGCCGGGGCTGAACCGGTAGCGGCAAGGGGTCGCCGAGCCTTCGCTCCCGCCTATCAGGCACCGGATTGGGCCGACCCCGGACGTGGTGCTAAACTTTCACCGTTGTCATCCCCCGCGGATGGCGGCAATGTCTCCGTAGCTCAGTGGATAGAGCATTGGTTTCCGGTACCAAAGGTCGCAGGTTCGAATCCTGTCGGGGACACAAATGTCATGAGTCGGGACATAGTTGACACTATGAGTCGCGACATCGTTGACAGTCAGGCCCTCACCTCGAGAACGTGTTCTCGGTGAGGGCCTGACTCATTTTTGCTTTTCTGCGGCAGGGCGTGTGTTCTCTGCTCACCGGTTGAGCTGATTGGGCTGGTATCGACGACTCGGGTTCAGGTCGTGCTCGGCGATGACCTCCCCGGAGTCCCGGTTAGTGGTCGTAGCCTGGGTCCCACTGATCACTGTCAATGTGGGCGTATGGAGTGCGTCGGAGGCTGGAGTGCGGGGTCGTCGACTGAGACGCAAAGGCTTGCACCCCGCCGACTCGGTAGCGGGCCAGCAGAGTGTAAATCCACTGGCGAGACCGGCCGAAACCGCGGGCCGCGGCAGTCACGATCATGTGCTGCTCGGTGGTCGCTTTGACGATCGCAAGGTTCGGGTTGTCATAGCTCATGGACATCCCACTGCCTGGACAGTGTCAACGATGTCCCGACTCACCTTTCAACCACCACTGCTACCCCCTCCAGATCAGCACTGTCAACAAATTCCTGCACCCAGACACTGTCGGGGACACGATCCGAGTCTGACAAAACAGTTGCAGAAACAGGCATGCGGCGCTTGCGCGATTCTTTGCGGGTCTGGGTTCAAGGCGGCACCACGCCTAGTACAGCAGGTGCGCGGGCATTCGTGCAGCGAGCCCTGGGAGCAGGACACCACTCCCCAACTCGGCTCCTCTCCCGTGTGGATGAGGTCCCTATCTTGTACCCTCCTAACCCCGCTCTGCATCACCCTCTCCGCGTCCCCTTTTGAGTACCCCTTCCCAGTCTTCAGGAGCAGGCTGAGGCTTCCTACACGTCCCACCAGGTCCCCCTCCAGGAGGCAATTCCTTTTTCGAGCCCATGGTGAGGAGGACTGAAGGTTGACGCACTGTTTCAAAGTTCCCTCCTGGGAAAACAGGGCTTCCTACGCGGAAGTGCCTCGGCGCCCACACCCTCTGACCTACGCGAATAGCCCAGAAACGGGCTGAGGCAGCAATGTCGAAGGGTATGTTCGACGGAGAGGGCCCGTTCGCGGGACTGAGCGAGGAGGAACGGGAGGAGATGGGTATTATGAGGATACACATTGGGAGTAAATGGCGAGATGGGAACCAGTACCCGTCAGTCAAGCAGGGTGGATGATCCGAAATTACCGACACCAAATTCATAATCGGGTTCGTTTTTGATCAGCTTCTCAAGCCCATCAGCAAATTCAAGTCTCTTCGACTCGTCTCCCTGGAAACTCGCTACGCTGTAAAACGCCACCAGCATCGACTTCTTGTGACAGCGGTCAATCCTCTTGCGGAACTGACCCTTTTTCGTCGCCGTGTTGGTTGTAGGTCTCATCCAAAGCCTTGCTTGGTGGGAGACGAGGTTCCTGAGCGACCGCAGAGATTCTGCCCCACTCTGAAACCTTTTGGCCGGGACCCCCATATCGTCCGCAACGGACCTCCAGAGTTGAGTGCGAGAGTCCTCGTCGTTGTCGCAACGCTGCACGAATTTCACCAGCCGCCCAAGGGAGAAACTGTCCGCTACCGCCCAGAAAGGAAGGCGGTCAGAAAGGTCGCGGCAGAGCTCCCAGTTAGCTGACGTACAGCGCATGGGAACGTCGTAGCCCAATTCCCACCCTGCTTCCTGAAGCTGTTTGACGACATATGATTCACTGTATTCCAGTATGTCATTCATCAGCCCACGGGCAAGATGGCCATTCGAGTACTCACCACCTAGATCGAGGTAAGTTTCGAAATCAAGAAACGAACCATGGGGTTCGAACTTCTGGCAATAGTGCCGAACCAGAAAGTGCCTTAATAGCCATTCAGAATTTCGGATTCCTGAGTAAAGAAGAGTTGACACCTCAGCGTCAACATCAATCAGACGAAACACCCTTGAGGGCAGCTTCGCTCCTGTCAGCTTTCCTTCAAAATGAAGTTCCCGAAAATTCCGGGCATAACCAAGGAAATAGTGGAAGTTCATTGCGTCAAGACGTTCTACATCCTGATCTTGTAAACTGCCATCCGGAAAATAGTCTTTTCGATATAGATAGTCAACCCTCTGCCCGATAGAGAGGAACGGGACCCTCCTTACCATTCCACCGACTCCTAATCCGCATTGGACAAACCTAGCATAAATGGGATAGGCCCTAGAAGCGATGTGCTTCTAGGGCCTACCAGGGCCACTACAGCGGGACGCTTCCGAGAGAGGCGGCTGCGGGATCTGTTGGCTGTAACAATAGGCCAATCAACTGCCGTTCTCAATGTAGACACGCCGACCGCCTGTACTTCCCCGTGACGTTGTGAACGCGTTGCATGGGGGTTAAGCCGCCGATGGCGGTGTGGGCTCGGTGGCAATTGTAGTCGTGGATAAAGTCCGCGTACGTTGCCCGCCGCGTCATGATCGACTCGGTGCCGACAAGCTGGAACCCGACTCTCCGCATCAGCTTCTGAGCGTCAGGGTTTTCCACTCGCACCTCAGCCTCCAGGAACGGAGCCGACGCCCTCCTCGCTTGCGCCTCAATGTCCCCCATCATCGCGGACGCCACCCCGTGCCGGCGATACGCCGGTTCCACCCACAGGTCCTGGATGTACCAGCGCTCCCCAGCCGCAGGCATCGGCGTTACACGATCAAGATCGACCGTCGACGCACTGGCCTCCGCGACGACGATGAGACTGTCGCCAGTCGTTATGCCTGACCGATGACGCTACTGGCTTCGTCGTGCGCACCTCCTCCTCGGAAGAAGAGGTGGTAGCGGATCTACACGTCCATGACCTCGGTCTTGTCAAAGGGGGGCGAAGGAGCGGACGGTGACATTGCTCATGACGTGGGATGCCACCTGGTGCCGTAGACTTGTTTGGGTGGGGGGCGTGCTGGCCCTTAGGTATTCAGGGCCTCGAGCCTAGGGCCCAGGAGACGAGTGTGAGGATGAAAACCACGGGAGCTATAGCGCCCATGCGGCTCACCTTTCATAACGGTTCGCAGTCCGCAGCTATGACGACACGCGCCTGAGCCAAAAATGTTGGTGATAGAGTTTAAAAAACTGCTTGGGACGGGCCCGTCGATGTCCGGACACATTGGCAGCCTGAGCCGAAACAAGGAGCTTTTGTGCGTCTTCATTCCTGGCACTTCTTCATCCCCTTTAGCCCCGCCGCGCCGGTTCCCGACGGTTACCCTGTAACACGCCACCCATCGAATATGGTGGCGGCCGACGGCGCACCCTATCCGGGAGATGACAGCGTTCACATCGTCTTCCACCAGCAGACAGTGGAGACCAATCCTCTGCCAGGCCTGGTAGCGGTGTCGAGCGTGCTGGATACGCGAAGCCTGCGGGGTCCCGCCGACCGTGGATCCTTCAGAGATTCCATCTCCGGCATGTCATTTACGGTGGCGGAAGTTGTCGTCAGCAAAAAATTCAAGAGGTTTGACGAAGAGGTCGCAGATGCAGACGAGGACGAGTCTAGGAGATTCCACGAAGCCTTTACCTACGCCATTTCCCGGCTCAACGAGACCCTCAGCGCGTTAGCACTCATCCAAAACACACTGGTGCCGAAGGTGACTCTCGAGTCCCTACCTCCGCTGCTCACCGCCGCGTCGGGAGCATTCGAGCCCTGGGAGCTACAGGGACAAGAGCTACCTAAAGTGCGACCCGAAGTTGTTCAGTTGGTCAACGGGAACCTTTTCTCTCTCGCAGCTCCGCCTCCCATCGAAAACTTAGACGGCTTCTTGGGCTCCGCCCTAGCGTCTGTCTCGGAGAAGGGACCGTTTTCCTCCTACGCGGACTTGCGTCGAGAGGCTACCCATTATCATCGTGTAGCCGGGGACTACCGCGTAGCCATTATCCTGTACGCATCGGCATGTGAGTCGTACTTCGATGAACTCCTACAGCACCTGCTCTGGGAAGGGGGCCTGAACCCCAGAGAGGCCGCCGTCGAGTTTTCACAGAACGGCAAGGCTCCGAAAAGAGGTAAGAAGTTCAGAAACGAGGGCATCACCAACCTGGTCAAAGAACGATTGGTTCCTCTACTGAGCGGCCAGACAGAACTCCCGAAAGCTCTTGAGCGCTGGATTGAAAAAGTGTCGGAAGTCAGGAACATGGTCATCCACAATGGTTACGCCCCTACGGCAGAAGACCTGGGGGCTTGTGCAGATACCTTCGCGGAAGTCGACTCTTACTTAGCCGACCAAGTTTGTAAGCGGCGCCGGGATTATCCGATAACGGCACTGGCCCTGCTTGGGAAATCAGGTCTGGAATCTCGAGGTGGATGGTCGCCGGATTTCAGCAAGCTCGAAACCCACCTAATCAATATTTACGAACGCATCCGAGTGTTCGCGCGATGGAGAGCACATCTCAGCGCGATGAGGAAAGACTACAGCGACTTCGAGACAACAGCCTCCCCTGTCAATGCCTCATCCGTGCTGGCCTTCCACCCGGATACAGGCAAAGAAGCCGTGTTCGCCGTTCACCCAAACGGCACGCTTGCCACAGAACTTCCTCTTGAGCCCGCGAAGGACACCAAACAGTATTCGATGCTCCGTACGGCCGCACATACTCGGATCAGCGTCTTCGCGGCCACGCTAGGCGATCTTTCCATCCCCCGAGGCTCCGTGTGGGATCGCCTCGTGTACGAGATTCCCGGTACTCCAGCCTGTATGTTTTCGCATCTTAAAGAGGTCCGCGGCTGGTAGCCAATCGCACCTGTAAACTGGGTGCATCTGCTAAGGGGATTGCGGGCCTCGCGTCAGGGGATACAGGGCCCTTCACTATGGGGATGTGAGGCTTTGGCGGCTCTTCACGATTTGAAGTGCGTAGCTGACCACGGGGTGGGGTTCGGGGTGGCACAACATGTAGGGGTCCTGGCCGGTACAAGATGAGAGTTGCGAAGCTTCCATCTGACCGAACCAGGACCTTGCTGTGCAGTCTAGTGGCAACCTCGTCGCCGACACCATCTGCCGCACGGCAGAAATCGGCCTGACCATCACCGGTGCGGCTGACGCCGGGCCCTTCACCATCATCGACGCCACCCCGGTGGCCGTGGCCACCACCTGTCCCGAGTGCGGACACCCCGGGACGAAACGTGATCACGTGGTCCGGACTCTGGTCGACTTGCCGGTGGTGGGGTTCCCGACCCGCCTGCGTGTGCGCGTCCCCAGATTCCTGTGCACGATGGCGTCCTGCCCCCGCAAGATCTTTCAGGTTTCGCTGGCCTGTGCGGATGATGGATCCAAGCTCACCCACCGCGTCACGCGCTGGGTCCTGCAACGACTGGCGATTGACCGGATG